>NZ_JAXOJR010000001.1:0-808735 GCF_036663855.1 Sphingomonas fucosidasi
GCAGAACTCGAAAAGCAACGGTCGGGTTTAAACCTGACCGTTGCTTCACCCGCGCTCCTGCGCGACAACAACGGTCGGTCTCTGGTCGCAGCTGGATGAAAGGCGGGGGTCACGTCACGGGATGCGTCCCAATTGTTCTGGTGTCTGTGTAATAACCTTCTGATGTCAGCGACGAACGAGGCTTGCCGTTCGACGCGCTGATCGGGATCGCAAGCAAAACCCGTTTGGACCGGTCAGAACGATGCCGGCCGCTGACTTTGGCAAGATTAACAAGTATTCGAAGCTGGGGAGCGCAAACCGGCAACGAATGTCAGTTTGTGGGTCGCCCCGCGCTGGAAGCTGCCTAGCGGAAGCCGACCAAGTCCGGTCCGTTTCTATAAGCACCGTAATCGACGTCATCGAAAGCCATTGGACGACTAGACGGAATGAGCAAGTCGGCTGCAATGTGGGAGGAGAAGTAGCAGCTTACCTGACGGGTTTCTCCTCAAGGACGCCTTCGCATTCTGGCCGGCTTCGTCGAATGCGGAGACGGTCAAACCATCCACGCGTCCGCCGCGGCCAAAGCTGACGAGATTATGGCGGCAAGTTTCCTCGCGCGATTACGGATGGACGGGCCTTGGAAGATAGTCCGCCGCACAGCCATTCCGGCTTCTTGACAATGACCGCGGACGACGAGCTGAAGGTTAGCGTCGGCAGCTGCCGAATGACCCTTACCCTCGCTAGTCACCCCGTCTGTTTTCAGGAGTGGTACGCCGGCCGTACTGATCACCGATGCCGGACTTATGCCGTGACTGCGCTTTTTCCCGTCATTCCTCGGAATTTGTCTCGGGAGCACCGAATGCTTTATCAAGGCCGAGCCGACAGGCGCGGGCGTTGCGTTCGATATGCGCGGCGAAGTAGCGGACATGCGCCATGCGCTGAGGATCGACCGAGAGATCGCCGCTGCCGAGCGCAGTCACTTCGCTGCAGACGCGCTTGAGGTCTCGGGTCAGATCGAGCACCATGAACGCCAGGTTCTCAAGCGTCAGGTATCCCGCAAGTAGGGTCGGCGGATCGTCTTCCTCGCTCAGGTCTTTCGCATCTGCCATGGCTGCGCCGCCCAGCCGGAATTCGGCAAATGGCAGCAGAACGCGCTCTGGCGGCTGGTCTTCTCCCACATCGACTCTCGCAGTCAGCAGATGCAGGCTCGCGCTCGTGCGTGAGACCACGCTGAGCTTTTCCGTGAAGGTGCCGGACACGGTCACCCCACGCACCTCTGGGGGAGACGGAATGGATGGAAGCCGTCGGCCTACGATCGACGGGGCCGTCGCGGTCTTCGGAGCATTCGATCGCCGGGTCACCATCGCGCGCCTCCCGCGACCGCTGTCTGTCTGAAAATGTCGACCGGGAATGCGACCACGTCCTCCCCCTCGTCGAACTCAAGTCTGTGGTCCTCGTCCTGCTCGGACTGTATCGCGGACAGCGGCTCCATGACGAAATGCTCCCACTCGTCCACGACGTGCCCGCGGTGTAGCGCGGAGTGCGGTTCGAACATCGTAGTCGACATGCCCATGGTGAACACGCGTTCCGATATCGCTTCGGACCTGAACTTGGTGTGGAGAAGACCAAGAGCAGAGCTCAATCCACTCCGGGTCTGCGCCAGACTGCTCTCCGCCGACGTCGCTCTTGAAGCGCCCTCGGCCGATATGCGGTAGGCCGCTTCGCGACCGTTCACGGTCTCCTGCTCCACCCAGCCCATGTCGAGCAGAAGCGTCATCAGTCTGGTCATGTTGGCGGCCTTGAGCCCGAGTTTGTCCATCAGCTGCGCGCGCTCGACCCAGCTACCCTTCCTGTGATCCAGCGCATTTAGAATCGGAAGCACGTGCTTACGTCGCAGCAGGTCCTCGGGCAAAGCGAGCTCGGAGACCGCGAGGGACTCGTGGAGGAGATCCGCTAGGACCTCGAGCTTGGAAGCGAGCGATGCGAACCGGTCCGCGTAGAACGCTTCAACTCTGTTCAGCAGTTCGACCCATTCCTTCAGATCGGGATCCCGACGCCGCCGGTCCAAGGCTTTCCAAGTCCATGCGCGAAGCACGTCGCACACCTGTCCCGCGACAGCGTCGCTCTTTGTCTCCAACACCGGAACAAGCAGCTCCCAGGCCTGGGAGGCCGCCATATCGGCTTGTCTTATCGATGCGAATGTCGGTTGCGTTACCATGCGGTTCCCGGCGTTTTCCAGAGATAGACAATTTAGGATCGTTTATTATTCTGTCCAGAGTTAAACTTTCTTGAACGAAATCGGATGCGCCTTGGCGATCTCGTTAACGACCAGCTTTCCCACATCCGCATGGTCGAGCTTGCCGCCCGGTGGCAGCACGTACGCGCTGCCGGACGTCAGGACCTCCTCGGGCACGACCTGCTGCACGACGAAGGTGCTGCCGGCGGACTTGATCGAAAGACGACGGGCCTTCTCGCGATGGGCTTCAATCGTCTTCCTGTCCCCATACGAAGGTACGACCACCAGATCGACGTCGAGTTCGATGTATAGATCGGAAATCTGGGCTTCGCAAAAGTCTCTGCAGATGCCGAATGCGATGAGGACGTCGTCGTTCACGAGCACGGCGACCTGATCGGACGGCGTCAGTTCCTCCACTCCCAAGGTCGTGCTCTCCAACGGCAGCGACTTGTCGTGATAGAACCGGTGCCTGCCCGAACCGGAGAGCACGTGCATCCGGTTGCGGACCTGCCTTCCATCGACCTCGTGCCAGCTTCCGGCAGCAATGATCGCCGGCCTGACCTCCAAGGGAGAGGCCTTCGACTTCGCCAGCAGTGCTCCCGCCAGCTTTGCTCGCCGCTCCTTTGGCATCGTCAGCTCCGGCCACAACGCAAGCACGACCCCAGGCTCGTAGACCGCCGCGATCTGCGCATCGATCGCGCCGTCCTCGTCTAAGCACGGCGCCTCGCTAGCCACGAACTTCTCGAAGCTGCGGTCGGGGATCAGCGTCAGGTCCTGGAAGACCGCGGAGACGACCTTCGCTTCGGCCGTGCGGAACTGCAGCGACAGGTCGCGATGCCAATGCAGTACCACCTCGAAGCCTTCGCTCGTCACCCGCGGCAGCAGACGATGCCGGACCAAACCCCGTCGCCGATAGGTCGTCGTCGAGACCCCGGCGGGATCCTCGGGCGGCTTCGCCAACGGACGAGGGATCACATGCGTCTCGTGTTCTGTGCACAAGAAGTCCGTGTTCACGTCGTCTGGTTTCCCGCGCCTTTCGCGATGCTGGTAGAGGTGCCGATCGAGCGCTCTGACCTGCGCGGCCGCCGCCTCCACCACGTCTCGCTGCAGCCAAGCGAGCGATCCTTCGTCGATAAGCGCTTCGGCCTCTTCCGTAAACTCGCGTAGCAGCCGCTCAGGTATCTCCTTGTACCGGCGCTCGATTGCTGTGGACGCTTCCTTGAAAAGTCGGTCGAGCTCGACCAGCGAAAGGCGGATGGTGTCGAGCGTCGCAGCGGACCTTTCGGCATGCTCTGCGGCAAGCGCCGCCGCTTTCCGTTCCCATTCCTCCCGAGTCATACGACCGTCGTTCTCGCTTCATCTCTGTATTTAGGGCGCTATGATGCGGCCGCTGTAACCGCGAATGCTAGCGGGCTTTTATATCGATGTCCCCGGCAAAGCGTCGTCATGCAGCTCAACATCGTACCATCCGACCCTTCGCGAGAGAGCGAGGCGTTCTGGAGCACGATGTCCCAATGTGCGGTCAATCCACGACTGAAGCCGGCGGTGAGCCGCGTCTCCTATACCTCTGGCCTACTGATCCTTGCAGCCGCCTTCGAACGTCGACTGGTTGCCCAGATCAGTAGAGGAGTCGTAAACTCAGCCGCGCCGATTGCTAGGCGGGCCTGAATGAAACGGACGATTAGCCACATTAACGGATGTCCACTTTAGAGGTGCCCGGGAGGGCCGCGGAGTGTCTGGAATTGGGTCAGGACGACCGACAGGTTCGACGGTAATCCCGTGGGGGATGACTGACCGTTTCTGACGCGCGATGCTAACACGAACCTCGGAAACCTTGCGTTATGGACGTCAGTTATTCGCGGACTAACTGCGAGACACTTATGCGCCTGATTGCGATCGAAGAACACATTCTCCCGCTGAACGTCCGGGAGGCTTGGGCGTCTGCCCCGCCGCCCTACGACCCGGTATCTGCCATCGCGGACGGGGGCGAAACTGGCGATCGCCTAGCCGATCTCGGCGAAGGTCGTTTGGCGCTAATGGACGAGCAGGGCGTGGATATACAGGTGCTCTCCCTCACCACGCCAGGACTTCACAATCTAGAACCCGGGCCGGCCGTAGAGGCGGCCCGCCGCGTCAACGATTTGATTGCGGAGACGTGCGCCCGGCATCCCAGCCGCTTCCAGGGTTTCGCGGCCTTGCCGACCTCTGATCCGGAGACTGCGCCGCGTGAGCTTGAGCGTGCCGTTCGCGATCTCGGTCTGAAAGGTGCACTGCTGTGCGGGCGCACGCGCGACCGACATCTCGACCATCCCGCCCTCAGGCCCATGTTGGCCAAGGCGGCGGAGCTTGGCGTCCCTCTCTTTATTCATCCCCAGACCCCGTCGCCGGCGGTCCGTGAGGTCAGCTACTCCGGGATCAGTGAGCGGGCGGATATCGCTCTCGCCGCCTTCGGCCTAGGTTGGCATTACGAGGCTGGACTAGAATGGGTGCGGCTCGCGGCGGCAGGGATTTTCGACGAGTTTCCCGGCCTTCAGATCATCCTCGGTCACTGGGGCGAGGTGGTACTGTTTTATCTTGAGCGCACCGCGGCCGTCCTGAGCCGCGCCCTTGAGCTCGACCGGACACTCGGCGAGTACGCGCGTCGCAACCTCTACGTGACGGGTAGCGGCATGTGGAGCGAGCCGTACCTGCGTCGTTGCTTGGAGATCGTTGGGCCTGATCGCCTGCTCTTCTCGACCGACTTTCCCTACCAGTATCGTCCAGGCGGCGAACCGCGGCGGTTCATCGACACTGTTGACCTCGACGACGCGTCGCGGCGCGGGCTCGCTGGTGCAAACTGGGAACGACTGACTGGGGCGGCAAGCAACTAGGTCAGACAGCACCCATCCGACGATGCATGACGTCGGCAAGCCAAGCTGAACGAGCGGCGGGTTTAAGGAAGCTGCTAGGACAGGGTGAGCGACCGCATCTGGGTCTACCAGGAAGCCGTGGGGCAAGGCGCGTTCGCCCACTTCTCGCCGTTCGCTGAGCTTCTGCGCTTCCGGATAGCGGTCAGTCATTCCAGGTCCGAATTACCAGCGGCAGCGTCTCGTCGCAGAAAGTTACCAACTTCTGCTCCCCCCAAACCATCGATGTCGAGGGCCTAGCGATCGCCGATCGTTGCGTCGGAAGCGCGCCGTCGCCGCTCTACTCTAGAAGCGGCGAGGTTCGTGCCCGATGGCGTCGCAAGTGCCACGAAAGCCATAATTGCTCATGCCTTGGACCGTGATGCGACCGCTACGCCGATCGATCACAATCTTTGGCTTATTCAAACCGTTCAGGCGATAGCTAGCCCGGATCGTATCCGGGCTTACGGACACGTCGTACAAGTCCCACCATCCCTGATCCCCACGAGAATTGATTGGCGGGATCAGCGATTTGGGCAGTCGTATACGTCCACCACCGGCCCAAGTCTGCACCGTGAGCGAGGCGTCGAAGACCTCTTTTCTGGTTTCGGTGTAGTTGCCAGACTCGTATCGATCACGATCACGGTTCCAATTCCACGTGGTACCGCTGGCGAAACCGGTCTTCGATCCGTCTCCAAAACAAACGAGACCTAGCTCCACGTTTCTTCCATCAACGACCGGGCCAACCGACGGATAGCCGGCTTGTCCGCTACCGGCACCCGTTGGCGCGCGTCCATATGCAGGATCCGGTTCATAGTCAGGGCGCGGCCGTGACGCAGGCTGACGACCGTAGTTGGGGTCAGGACGAAGATTTGCGGGTTTTCGGCAGTCGGGCGCCGTGGTTGGTTGAATGGAATTGTAGCGGCCTTCCATCGTGGCGATGCTGACACACTGGCGCCGGTCGGCGTTCCACCAATAGGTATAGGCGCGATCGTCACCTTGCTCGCCGCGGATGTTAACATAGCCGCGCCGTTGCAGTTCCATCTCGCCCTGACCGGCACGGGCACCAACCATGTCTTCAAGACCGGTAGATTGCGCCTGGGCAACCGCCGGAAGTGCGGATCCTAAGAGAAATATAGCCGTAATCTTCAACAGACCTGCTGGACAACGCATCGCGACTCTCCTGTTCGGGCGGAATCAGCTCTTCATTACCATAGCGAGTTTATAAATTAGGAACGATGGCGTCCATAGCCGTCGACAGCCTTCAGGCTCTGGTCACCACCGGGAATTGGGTAAATCAAGATCGTCCGTCCGGCCAAAGTGGCGCACGGCCGGCGATGGTTTGCAGCACACCCTGCCGCGTCCGTTACATTCTATCTTTACCAACCATTAAGGCCTGACTTTGAAGGAAGCGAGCCGTTGCGATCGAAGTTGGAATCGAACATGATGCAGCATGGATTTCATGAAGTGGCTCAGTTCGCTCGACGAACTCCTCTACGAGGTCATGAGCTGGCTAATCTTCTTCCCGTTGACGCTATGGCGTGCGGTCTTCCAACCCATCGCCGTGATGGAGCAGGTCGAACGAGAAGCGGCACTTCCGGATGATCAGCAATATGCTGCCCTAGTTCGGCCGCCGCTTTTCCTAGCACTGGCGTTGTTGCTAGCGCATACAGTCAGCGCAGCACTTGGGCAGACCGACGAAATCATCGCTAACACCCATGGGCTTGCCGGACTTGTAAACGATAATACGACGGCGCTGGCCTTCCGGGCTGTAATATTTGCGGCATTTCCTCTTTTTCTTGCCGCTCGAATTGTGCGTTGCCGCGGGGCCAAGTTAGACCGCGCCTCCCTGCGACAGCCCTTCTATGTGCAATGTTATCCGGCCGCGGTATTCGCGCTCGGGATAAGCCTCAGCGCCGTCCTGATTGATGATAATAACGATCTGATGCCTAAGATTGGCCACTGGTTGATGGGTCTTAGCACTTTGAACTACTGGCTCGTGGTGACCGGTAGGTTCGCGAAGGTGCTTGGAACTGGCTATCTGCGTGCCACAGGTAACGTGGCTATCGGAATGTTTGAGGGTGCATTATTTCTCGTTGGCGTGGGTTTCCTATTCACGAGATAGTCTTGCACTGTGAGGCGCCTTATCAGGCGACGTGCGAGAGCAGATAGCCCACGCCTGCGTGCAGGCGGCATACGGCTTGCTACCGCAGGCTGCCAACCGAAGGTCGCCAGCCCGCTTTCTTTCCCCTTTCAAGCCGTCGAGGCAATGGATCGTCCGCCAAGCGCTACCGCTCAGCCCGATGAACGAATGGCTGAAGTTGGGCGACGGGGAAGGGCACCTGAATGCCCGGATGTGGGTCTGCCCGGAAGCCGTAGCGCGAGGCGCGTTCAAAGACACAATCTCTGACGTCTAGGGTGACGTTTTGAGCGCCCACTGACTGCGATGGTAAGCGCGAGTTTTCCCGTCTCTCCGTCTTAGACAGGCCATATCCGGAGAGAGGAGCCGGAGAAAGATTTTGCGAAAGGGGGTGCCTGCCTGGGACGGATCTCGGTGCGAGCGCCCTGGCGGCTATACCGCTACAGGTTCGATACCGGCATAGCCCTGATAGCCCTGGCCGTCGTTCAATCGGAACCATCCAACGACACAGTTGCGTCCAACATGAATTCAGACGCTAAACTGGCATCCAGCAATCAAAAGTCTGACACGTTCTTCTTGTTTTCGGCGAGATCCGGCTATAGCTTAAATCTTTCCGGACGGGTGTGCGCCGTAATAACGTCAGCGCACGTACAGGGGTGTCCCGATCTGATCTCGCCGTCCGTCTTCGTAGCTGTTTTGCAAACGCTATTCGCAGCGTTGCTGAGCTTAAGCTCGTTCGGAGATCCTGGCTCGACTCACGGGCGCGGGCAGGGTTTGGCCGTCCGCGAGGCTGCAGCGCGGCCTTTCACGCTCAGTGACCGCGCGATCGCCCTCAACGAAGAAGCCGATCGCCCTGACCCCCGGCAGAGCGGTGGTAACGCATTACCGCCCGCCGAGCTGGCGCGTGCCGCAAATCCAACACCGTCGCGCCTTTCCCCCATTCAGCTCGCTGTACTAGCCTTCGCTGAACGTTCGGTCCGCGCTCACCCCGCTACAGGCCCTCCCACAACCTGAAGATGCCTTGCCGCGCCTGAAGCGCGCGGCCGGATAGTGTGCCTGTGCCGGCGCACTTGTCTCTTCACGACTACGAACGAGGGTCGAAAATGCTCAATTTCTCCCGTCTGAAGGCGGGGGCGGTCCTGTGCGTGTGCCTTATTGGCATCATGCTCGGGATCCCCAGCCTTATTCCAACTGGTCATCTGCCAGCCTGGTATCCGCAATCCCATGTGAATCTCGGGCTTGATCTCAATGGTGGGAGTTATCTACTCCTCGAAGGTGATACCGCTGATTTGGCGAAGACGCGGATCGAGGCGATGCGTGACAGCGTATCGGGCGCAATGCGCAACGGAACGCCGCGTATTGAAATCGGCGACATTTCGACGCGTGGGGGCCAACTCACCTTCGCTGTCAGCAAGCCATCTCAGATTGCCCTCGCTCGCCAGCGTCTGTCGACGATTACCGGCTTTGCGGTTGGAATAACCGGTCAAAGTCAGTGGGACGTCAATGTGCTCGGCACAAACCGCTTCTCGCTCAAGCCGACCGAGGCCGGACTAACCCAGGCCATCGACACGGCCATGAAGGATGCGACCGAAGTCGTTCGTCGCCGCATCGATGAATTAGGGACCAAGGAACCGACGATCGTCCGCCAAGGCGCGACACGAATTGTCGTTCAGGTTCCGGGTTTGGAGGACCCACCGGCGCTAAAGAAGCTTGTCGGGACAACTGCCAAGCTTGAGTTCAAGCTGGTCGACCAAACTGCGAACCCCGCTGATCTCGCTAAGGGCATCGCCCCGGTTGGTAGCCAGGTTCTGCCATATCCCGACAATCCGCAAGGTGTGCCCTTTGTAGCGTTGAAGCGCCCGGTGGTGATCTCAGGCGAGCAGGTTGCGGATGCGAGACAGGAGTTCGATCCACAGACCAATGCCCCCAACATTGCGATCACGTTCGACGCGGAGGGAGGCCGGCGATTTGCGAAGGTGACATCCGAAAACGTCAACAAGCCGTTCGCGATCATCCTCGATAACAAGGTAATCTCGGTTGCCAACATCAACGAGCCGATTCTTGGTGGCCGGGCATCGATCGCGGGCAACTACACGGTTCAGACTGCAAACGACCTCGCGATCGCGCTGCGATCTGGCAAACTTGCAGTGAACTTGAAGATCGTCGCTGAAAGCACTGTTAGTCCCGACCTTGGACATGACTCGGTCCGTGCAGGCGTAATCGCAAGCGTTGTTGCGGCGGTTGCCGTAATCCTGTTTATGCTCGCTACGTACGGTCGGTTTGGTTTGTATGCGAACATTGCCGTAGTCATCAACGTCTTCGTTATCCTGGCGGTAATGGCATTTCTAAGAGCGACGCTGACCTTGCCCGGCATCGCTGGCTTTGTGCTGACGATCGGCACTGCGGTTGATGCAAACGTGCTGATCAACGAACGCATTCGTGAAGAGCGGCGACGCGGGCGTAGCGTAATCCAGTCGGTCGAGCTGGGCTACAAGGAGGCAAGCCGGACCATCTTCGAGGCGAACGTGACGCATGCCATTACCGGCGTGATCATGCTGCTACTCGGCTCGGGTCCGGTGAAGGGCTTCGCGGTCGTGCTGCTGATCGGCATCTGCTCGTCGGTGTTCACTGCCGTCACGTTCACGCGGATGATGGTCGCGCTGTGGCTGCGGAAGAACCGCCCCACCACAATCAATATCTGAGGCGGGAGAATATCATGCGCCTACTGAAACTTGTACCTGACAACACCAACCTGAAGTTCGTCTCGCTCCGTAAATGGGCGTTCGGATTAACGCTCATGCTGTCGCTTATCGCTGTCGGCCTCGTCACCTTTCGGGGCCTTAACATGGGCGTCGATTTCGTCGGGGGCGTCCTGATGGAGCAGAACTTCAAGACTGCACCATCGATCGAGGCCGTCCGTTCCGAAGTCGACAGCCTTGGGGTTGGCGAAGCATCGATCCAGTCGTTCAGTGATCCCAAAACGCTTTCGATCCGTCTGCCGCTACCGAATAGCGGCGAGGAGGAAGCGACAAACCGGCTCGTAAAGAAGGTGTCAGACGATCTGGCGATCAAATTTCCTGGTGCGACATTCTCCAAATATGACACGATTACAGGCAAGGTTTCCGATGAGTTGATTACCCGAGGTGTTCTGGCCGTTGGTCTTGCGATCCTAGGCATCGCGCTGTTCACGGTGGTGCGGTTCGAGTGGCAATTCGGTGTCTCGACCGTCGTCGCGATCGTCCACGATCTATTGATGACGCTCGGCTTCTTCGCGCTCATGCGGAATGATTTCGAGGTCGACCTCAACATCGTCGCGGCGGTGCTGACGATCATCTCGTACTCGATCAACGACAAGATCGTGATCGACGATCGTATCCGAGAAAACATGCGCCGCTATCGGAAGATGGACATGCGCGATATCATCGACCTGTCCGTGAACGAAACTCTACCTCGTACCGTAATGACCTCTGTGACCATACTGCTTGCCCTGTTCGCGATGCTGATTTTGGGCGGCCATGTGCTGCGCGGCTTCACCGCCGCGATGATCTTGGGGATCGTCGTGGGAACGTATTCGTCCATCTACGTGTCGTCATCGCTGCTGATCACGCTGGGGCTGCGGGCCGATCCCGTACCACGCAAGGGTGGCGTGCAGGATGGCGCCGAGCGGGTTGGTCCAAAGGTCGAGCACTAAATCGACTGGTTGCATCAATAATCTAGGCAATGTGAAGCCCGAGAATCCTTCGGACTTGTCCGATAGAGGATTCTCGGGCCGGTGCGGCCCACAAGACGGCTCCGATAGGCGATCTGTGTTCCAGCCGCGCAGATCGCCTTTCCCATATTACCATCCTGATGGGAAAGGCTGGTTGGCCGGAACCGCCCAAACTTAGTCATTCCCGAGCTATCCCCGTGCCCCCGGAAGACGACGTTACGGCTCTTATGATTTTGTAGCGGGCGGATTTGCCGCAATGCACTCAGTTGAGAGCGACTGTAGCTCGGCGGCCGGAGGTTGAGCCTTCAACTCATCGACGGACTTTGTGGCAAGTAATCGATCCGTGACGCACGCGCAGATCGGGGTCACATCAATCTGGGCTGCTGCCGCGTTCTTTGCCGAGGCCCGGCACTGTTCAATTGAGCGGCTGCGAAAGGAACTCCGGAACGCCATGTCGTAGGCGGCTAGGTACTCCTTGCTGGGCCCGCTTTGATCAGCCGATGCCGAGATAAGGATGAGAACGATCATGAACATCCTCCCTTTTATCACGAGATCGAATGTCGGCTATCGCAATCGCGCTGCAAAAAGCAGCCTGTCCGCTTTCCTTCCCCATCACGACATTCGCGAGCGGATAGCCGGGCTCAAAATAGGTCATTCGCAAAGATGAACCAGCGTCCAAAGTTGGTAAGCGGGGGAAGGAGCGTGAGCGTCCGCTTCTGGGTCCGGCCTGCCCAACAGCTTCCGATCAACTCAAGTCATTCCCTGACGCGCGCGCAAATCGCCGCTGCTGCCAGAATCGACCAATCCCGCTTCATAGAGCGACCCGGCTGCTGTGCGCCCTCAAGATGGCCGTTCAGTGTTCAGCGCGATAGCTAGAAATGCCAGTCCGGATCGAGCGGCATGGCGATAGCTCATCCCGCCCGGTTGACGGCTACCCGCGTCGCTATGGCGCGCAGGCAGCTATATGCGGGCGAGACGTCGACGCAGATCGGAAAGGCGCGGATCATTCTTTAAAGCAGGGAACTCCGACAACCGCTCGATCACCTGTCCCGTTCCCCAAGGCCACAATGCCGTGTCCTCCGGAAGAATCGCGAAGAACAGCGCGAGATGCTCCTCGGGGAATTTGCAGATTTGATCGTCCTTGGTCCGGCGAACGTACGGCATCGCATTGATCGGCTCCGCCGTGGTTTCCAGCACGGACAGGACCGCTGCGGTCGTCTCGGGCATGCGATCGCCCGCGCGCAACGCGATCTCTGCGAGCGCGGTCGAAGCCGCGGGGCTCCTGACTGCGAGCTGGCGCGGCCATACCCAGTGCAGGAACTCGACCGTCTGAGTGGCGCTACCCTCATCTTCCTCGGCCCAAGCGGCGATGAGGCGGAGGATCCCCAGTCGATTGGGCTCGCTGGTCGTTATCAGCGTCTCGCGCAGATCGTCCGAGGCCAGCAAGCGATTGCCCTCTGCATCCTTGCGGAACCAGCTCGCAAGAATGAGCGACTGCAGATTGTCGTGCCGACGCGCGGTAGATTGCTGGTCAGCGAACAGCGCCAGCATGACCGGTTTGATGCGTAGCAAGAGTTCATTGGGCGGGAAGTTAGACTGCCGCAAAAAGCCGGCGATCGCCGCATCGCCCGCATCGGTCGCGGTCCCCTGTTCGATAAGAGGGACGAGATGCTTCACCGTCCAATCGGGCTCGTGCAGGTAAAACCAGTTGGTCCGCATCGCCAACTGCGCGGCGGCATGGGCCTGGGGTTCGGGCGGCAGCGCGAGCAGCTTCTGCGCGCGCTGCCGCAACGATTCCGTGAGACCCTCGGTCCCTTCCTCCCAACCCAGTTCGTCGAACAGTTGGTCGGCCAGGCGCCCGGCAGGAGCGTTAATCGCTTCGCTGATCCAGTCATGCCGTCCCTGAACGACGATCGCGGAGTTGGCGGCTGCGGGATGGTTGGCAATGGCGCCAGCGAAAAGCGTCCACGTCGCTAGGTAGAGGTCGCGATCTGCGCTCCAGACCGGCTTGGCATGACCGGTAAACCACTGCACCGCGGCACGCAGGTTCGCGACCAGCACGGGCTCAGGCAGCGCGCCGATACACCGGGCGAGATAGCAGCGGAAGCGAGGGGAGTCATTGCCTCTGGCTTCGGACCAGAGGAAGTCATTCCAAGCCCAGACCCATTCTTCGCCCTTCGCTGCGGCCCGGCGCAGGGCGGCGAGCGCCTTCACCGGCCGCGTCTCGACCAGCCCGCGGAACGGACGCGATTCCATCAGGAAGTCGCGGCCGCGGCCTGAGGCGGCCTGTGCGTCGGGAAGCAGCGCGTCCAGCGATGTTCCGAGCAGCGCCGAATGGCTTTTGTCCGTTCCGACCCAGCCACCACGCGATGGACTTCGGTCGAGCTGCTCGGCGGCGATCTGCGCATCCCAGTCCGGATTCCGATTCTTGAGCCGGGCAATTTCCGCGTCCAGATCGAAGCTGGGGACCAGCTCGCTGCGCTTCATCCAGAACAGCCGCCGCATAATGCCATCGACACGATAGGGCTCGAATTGCTTGGGATCGACGCCCTCCCAGGGTTGGGGTCCGGCAAGGATCATCGCTTCGATGCGCTGCTTTGCCTCTTCCGGGAGCTCCACCCATCGCGCACCGATTGCCGTCAGCAAATCGCGTTCCAGCCGGGACTCCCAGGCGTCTTCATCGAGCGACAGAACGATGGCTGCCGCCGCCTCGGGGCTGGTGAGACCGGGCGTGCTCGCCGCCCACAGACGCAGATTGCGAAACGGGACACCTAACTCGCCCCGCAAGGTCGCGGCCTCCGCCACGGCAAGGTCCGGGCTGATCCGATGGAGACGCTGAACCAGATTCTTCAGATGTGCCATCAACGAAGAGATATCGGGCGAACTCGCCGTAAATTCGTTGGGACCACGTTCGAACGGATTGAGAGGGTCGAGATGGGTCAGCGCAAAGCCGCCGACCGTTTCCTCGAGCCGCGTCGCAAGCACAAGGTTGCGGCGCGTTCCGTCGATATAGTCGAGGAGATGTTCGTCGGGCACTTCAAGATCGGAACTCTGACCCTCATAGCTGACATCGGCATCGACAAGGTGAAGCTCGTCGGTGCGCCCCGAGATCGGCGCGGTCATCGGGCGCCGAACCGTCAGGCGGGGCCGTTCAACGTCGACCAACTGGATCACGCTGAGGCGCGACCAGCCCTGGACTCCAATCAACTGCTCGAGTTCGTAGCGGTCCCTAGCGTCTTCGCCCGGCTCGTCGAGCGCTGCGAAGATGAGGCGCCAGGCCGCACGGATGTCGGGTGCGACGCCGTCCTTATTCAGCGACTGGCGCACCGGAAACCTGATATCCGAATGCAACGCGTTCTGGCCCGACGCCCACCAGATCGCGATCGGATCCGCAGCAACCTTGCCGATCCACCCTGCGAGCCGTGAAAGCCTAACGGGCAGGGGCGCGGCCGTGACGGCGCCTGGACCACGCAGGGAGCGCCGGAGCTGGTTTCGCCCGCCGGGATGCTCGCCCGGCGCAGCCTCGAACGCTGACCAGCTCTCGACCGGAACTGCTGTCTGGCTGTGACGCTGATCTTCCCCTTCGCGGCTCGGCGGGGTCTCGCCATCGAGACCATAGCTGACGAAGGGGTCGAAGCGGTCAGGCTTGGGATCACGCCAGCTTTTGGCGCGGCGCCGGTCGAACCGGACATAGGGGTCGAAAGCGCAGAGCCATTCCGCCGGCGGCGCGGGATCATGTTCCGCAAATATCGTCGCGCCAATTGGAGAGCTCACCAGATGCGCGACCTGACCGCGCTCGTATGGATGGAGATCGCGGGGCCCGCGCAATGCCATCCCGGCGATACGCTTGCGCCAGCTATCCGGTTCGCGAGCGCGTTCGGCCCAGGCTGCAAGGGTCTCCCATAGTGTTCCGAAACCATTGAAGGGTATCGCGGTGACGCCCTTGTGGCGCCATAGACCTGTCGCGTAAGACGCCTCGCCCTCCTGAAAGGCGTAGAGCTGACCAGGCGCAATGCTCGGCTGCAACGCCTCGAGCAGATACTGGATAGGCGGATCGTCCGCCGAATAGCCGACGAAGACGATGCGATAGCGGTTCATCAGCGCGCGCATGAATGTGGTGGCCCAGCCATCTGCCAGATAGGCACGCCCGAAATCAGCCGACGACAGGACGAACTCAGGTCCCTCCTGGACGGTATAGTCGTGCGATACCTTGCCGTGGAGATGGATGATCCCGCGTAGCACACCTGCCCGCGCGGGATCAGGAAGTTCGGGCGGGGCAATCGCAGCAAGGGTCGGGTCGACCTGCTCGAAGACGCGGTCGAAGTTGGTGGTGACGAGGCGCACCAACCCATCTGGCCCACGCGACAGGTCAACGAGCGAGGCATGCGGTCCAAGCCCGGCATTGGGCTTGGGCCGTAATGCAGCCGCGACCGCGCGGCGCACATCGGCAACGGGAAATTCCTGCTCCAGCAGTGCGAAGATGCGATCGGCGGGCGGAATGCCCCCGACACCAGGAATCGGAACGATTTTTTCCGAGAGCTCAAGTAATTGGCGGGCAGGCGAATGCCGCGACGAGCCCAGTGACGTGACGACGCGGTCAGCGAGTTCCCGAAAGCTCGGACCGCCCGCCTCGGCTCGCGAGACGCCTGCCCCGCAAAAGAAGATAACCTGGCCTTCGTCCCTCGCGTCGAGCAAATCGTCGGGAAGATCGGGGCCTTCAGCAATAAATCTCATGACATGACCTTTAGCCTTCCCGAGCGCCGATCGCGAATTGCTTTTGGCCTGGCCCTATCTTCAGTCTTCCGTCGAGATAGGTTCCACCGAGTTCAAGGTTACAGCATTGCTTCGAGCTAAGGCTAGGGGCGTCGGCTATTCTAGCTCTCGACGCTAAATGCGGACAGTCCCCCAACCGGCCCAGTTTCGGTTGTTTTTCGATGGCGGCCGGGCGACCGCTGAAAGTCGGCTTCTGACGAGAGCTGCCGTTCGGCATGTTGGGTGCGAACGGCGGCAAAGTCCCACTTTTGACAATTTCCGCCATCGCTGTTCGAGGCGTCGGGCAAACATGAATGGGTGTCCGAAGTTGGGGGGCGCGAAACGACCGCTGAATGTCGTGTTGTGGGTCGTTTAAACTATGCCCTCGTGTACGCCGAACTCAAGACGGTCTGCGCCGAGGTGAAAGCGACATCAGGATAGCGGCAGTTGTCGAGCGGTAACAGCTTTCCCTGTCCGCTCGCCATGTCGCGCAGATATTGCATGCCCTGCCACGCCGGGAATAACGCCTCCCGCTGCGGCGCAACGACGCGGGAAAGCCCAATAAGTGCACTAAGGGCGGAGACGCCACCCGCCCGCAGTAGTCCGAAACGCTGCCCCGTGACCCCGGTCATGATTGCGGTAAGATCGCGTGGGCTCACGCTGTCCCCAGCGATCCGCAAGAGCCGCGGTGACGCGTCGTCCATCGCCGCTGCGGCGGTGAAGACGGCAACGTCGTCCTTGATGGTAAAATCATACGCCTGTTCCGCGCTGCCCCAATGCAGGATTCGGCGGATCCGCGGCAGCACGATCGGCGCCTGCCCGGCGAGCAGGTCGGCGAAGGCACCGTTGAGGATCGAAGTTGCACGGATCGGCGCGGCATCGATCCGCGCCATGAACGCGCGCCGTAGATCAAGATTGCGGTTGCGCCCCGGCGTCGTTCTAGTGAAATCGAGCGAATAGTCGGACGGGATGAAGCGCGGCACTCCGCTGGCAACCGCTGCGTCAAGCAACCGGGTCTGCAGCCCGAGCACGACCTCCGCCAGCCCGTTGACCGCCGACACCACACACGCCGCTCCGGCACACGCTGCGGCGAGACGCGGGGGGTCGGCGAAATCGACGGCGACGACTGTGACGCCGGGCGGAAGCGTATCGTGCCGCGCTCCCGTCCGGACCAACGCGCGGACCGTCGCGCCGCGCGCGGCCAGCGCGTGCGCGATCCGGCCGCCGAGATCGCCCGTCGCTCCGGCCAGAACGATGGGCGCCGTCGCGTCGGTCAAACCGCGACCTCGGCTTCGTCGGTGCCATCCCAATAATGCACCCGCACCGCGTTGACCTCGATCATCACGAGGCCCGGCGTATCAACGCCTTGCGGAAACCAGCGCTCGAGATCGGGCGTCCAGTGTTCGGCAAACGCCTGCTTGTCGCGCACGATCTTGCCTGCGCCCTCGACTGCGACGAACAGCGGAGGCTTGCCCAGCAGCCCGCTGCTTCCCTGGAACGACAAGGCGACATGCGGGTCGCTCAGGATGTCGGAAACGGTGCGCGCATCGTCATAGCTGAAGTAGTAGCTATCGCCTTGCCATTCGACTTCGCCGTTGTTGCTCATCGGACGGGTCGCGAGCTGGCCGCCTTCGGTCCGCGTCGTCAGCATCGCAAAGTCGATCTTGCCCATCGCCTTGGCGAGATCCTGCAAAGTCATGTCAGTCATCAGGTCTTCCTTTCAGGTCGCGGAACGTGTTGCCCACGCGGACAACGTTAGAAGCCTCGGATGGAGCCGGCGTAGCTCAGTAACGTTGGCCGCGAAGCCTTCGCGCGCGATCCATTCGAACATCAGGCGGAAATCTTCAGGCAGACGGTCGCGGAGGACGCCGGGAATGGTGAACAGCGCAACCGGTCGATGCCCCGTCGTGCGTAGCGTCCGGACCGCCTCGGCCCGACTCACGCTGTCGCCCGCGATCTCGACTGCCTGCCCGATATAGGCGTCGGGCCGCTCGAACGCCTCTGCGGCGAACCAGCCGACGTCGCGCGCTGACGCGAGTTGCATCGCCTGGCCGTCGGCAAGATAGGTTTTCATCATCGACAGCATCGTGGTGCGAAACGCGAAGCTCGTGAAGTTCTCCATGAACGCTGCGGGCCGCAACGAGGTCGCGGGCAGGCCGAGCGTGGCGATATGCGCTTCGATCGCGCGCTTGCTCTCGAAATGTGGGACGCCGCTGTCCCGGTCGACGCCCGCAGCCGAGCATTGAATAAAGTGGCGGACGCCCGCTTCGGCTGCCAGCGTCGCGAGCTGCATGCCCTGCCGCGCCTCGCCTTCAGGGCCTTGTCCCATCGGCGTCTGCACCGATAGCACGCCGTGCGCACCGTCAAGCGCCGTACGCAGGGAGTCTGCATCGTTCAGGTCCCCCTGGACCAGCTTGCCGATGGCGATCCCGCAAGAACCCAACCAGCGCTGGTCGCTCGACTTCGTATCGGACTCGTTGGCCTGCGGCCGGCGGTTCCGCATGCTCAACGTCATCGACGACTACAGCCGGGAATGCCTGGGATGCATCGTCGACACCTCGCTGTCGGGTCGGCGGGTCGTTCGCGAGCTGAGCGCCATCGCCGAGCGTCGCGGGCTACCGTGCATGGTGGTCAGCGACAATCCTGTCCTGAGCGAAGCCGAAGGGGGCACCGAGCTGACCAGTCATGCCGTCCTCGCCTGGTGTCAGGACACCGGGGTCGAGTGGCACTACATCGCCCCGGGGAAGCCGCAGCAGAATGGCTTTGTGGAATCGTTCAATGGTCGCTTGCGCGACGAGTGTCTGAACGAACACCTGTTCCCCTCGCTGGCTGCGGCGAGACGGATCATCGAGGCATGGCGGACGGACTACAACACCGTGCGTCCGCACAGCAGTCTTGGCGGGATGGCTCCCGCCGAGTTTACGAACCGCCCCCGCCAGGGGCATATGGAAACCGAAGCTAAGTTATCAGCGGCCTGAAAACGGGGAGCAGGTCAAAGGCTCCCCAGTTCTGCCGAGCCACTCTGTTCGCAGTAGTTGCTACGAACCACTGCTCACGACTGCAGATAACGATCCGTCCGGATTGCGCCCCTCACGAATAAGTACAGCATCCTGTTGCACTTGTTGGATATCTTGCGGACTGCCTTCTCTAGCCGGCGGAAGCGCAACCTCGGCAATTCCCCCGACGTTAGCCGAACCATGGAGCGCACCTGCTATCTCGCGATCAAATTCGCCTGCTTCGATAGCCGCTCGCATGTTCACCAGGTAATCGGCAAAGCGGTTAGCGGGAATGAAGTTCGTCGTTTGACCACCGATCGTCAGCGTCGCACCATTTCGCGTCGTGGGCGTGAAGGCAACATGCTCGCCGTCACGGACGAACCATGTTCCTGAGTGAACACCGTCGGTCGCCCATGCCTTTTCGGCCAGATGTAAATCCTGCAAAACCTCGTCGCGGTCGGAAATTGGGTCAGCGGATGGCGACGAGACGACATCCTTCAAAGCAGACTTGGCCGCGTTAACAATGTTTTCTAGTGCCATTTCACTTCTCCAATACTGCTCCGGGACGTTATGAACGCAACGGTCTAATTCGCAGATTGGGCGCAGGTTCACTGGATCAAATCGCCAGCGCCTTTTTCGTACAAATTTCAGAAATTGCGTCGTTTCCACAGCGATAGAATGACCGCATTCGTGATGCAAATATCCTTCTAACGAATCGCGACGCTGCAAAAGCAGTTAAAAAGGCTGATTAAACCTCCGGGTTGAAAAGCTAGGATCACACTAGCGTTCTTTTTATGTTCCGCTATGATCCGGGTATGGAACACGCACTCGAGTCGATGCGCGACGGCGCACAGCCCCTCAGTCAGACTCACACTCTGATTGCCGAGATCTTGCCAGAGCTTCGGCCTTGCGAGATGCAGAACATCTTTTTCCAATGCTTCGAAGACGGTCCTGAGACCCTCCTGGCGCCGATTGAAGCAGAGTTCGCGCGGCGTGGGCTGTCGCCGTACGGCAAGTTCTCGACCGATTGCTTCTGATGGCTAGCGTTATTTCGCCGGAGCGGGTTGCGGCCATTATTGAGGACGCGCCTGCATGGGCTTTGATCGGCCTTACCGCCCCGCGCGATGGACTGAGAGCAGACGCACGCTTGGAAGTGGCAAGGCATGTCTACGGCACTCTATATCAGCCTGTAGACGCTGAAACGGCGCAGATGGCTTTGCCCTGGTGATCCTGTGGGCAACACGCGGTTTGGGACGCTGGGGGATTTCACGAAGCACGAAGCTAATGTGGGGTGCGTATGCTCCAAATGCGGGCGTAAGGGCGTCGTGCACCGCCTGGTTCTAGCGAGGTGGTGTTACCTCAAACGCAAGAACATGTCGGTCGAATGCCTCTCCGGATATCTGCGATGTTCGGCTTGCGGCAGTAGGCCAAACAGGATCGCACCGACGCCACTACCGCCGTCCTTTCCCGGTTACGGTCGGGACGAACGCCAATGGAAGCGCTTCGAGCGGAAGCTGAGAGGGTAAGGTGGCCTTCTTGTAGGGGCGGTCGTCATCACCGACTATGCCGCTGATGCCGGGGCGACCGTTCACATGGTCCAGCATCACAGACGAGCGCCGGGGAACACACTACAAGCTAGGCAGGTTCGCAGACAGGCCCCCATCGACGAGCCAACGGCCATCGATCTCGACCGGCGGAAACGCAACCGGTAGCGCAGCGCTGGCACGGATATGTTCGGGTCCGACCTGCATCGCGGCGCTGTCGAACAAGACGTCGTCGCCGGTTTCGAGGTCGACCGCGGTCGCGGTGTAGCGGCATGGGCCGGCGTTAAGGCGATCAAAGTCGACCAGCGTTTCCAGCGTGGTAGCGAGCTGGCTGGTTTCGAAGATCGACGGCTGGTTGTCGGTCCACGGTGTCAAGGCGGAGAGCATGGGGCCGAAGATGCCGGGCCGACCGAGCGTTGCGGCCCAGCCTACCGCACTCGTCCGTCGGCTGGTTTCGAGTACGCTCAGCAGCGGGGGCGTCATGGCACCGGATGGGGCGGGTCGCCAGAACGTTCGCAGTGTCTCGATCCGGCAATCAGGAGCGGACCCGGCGATCAACGCGCCATTGATCGCACCGATCGATGCGCCGATAATCCAGTCAAGTTGGAGGCCGTGCTCGTGCAGCGCTTCGTAGACGCCGGCTTCGAATCCGCCGAGTGCGTTGCCTCCGCTGAGGACGAGCACAACGTCGAAGTCGCGCGCGGCTCCTGCCCGCTCCGCGTCCGGTGTCACCGGCCAGTTTCCTTCGGCCGGCTGCGGGCAACCGCGATCCCGGCACCGACGAGCCCAAGCAACAGAAGGGCGGGGTGGAATTTCTGCGCCTGCAACACGGTGCTCGATTTGCGTGCGTGGACGTCCTGGCTTCCGCGCAATGCATCGACGCGCGGCTCATAGAGGTTGTCGTGGCGGGTCGGGTCGCCAGGATCTTCCGGCTTCTGCTGTGCGACCGTGCCGACCAGTTCCATGATCCTGTCGCTCAACCGCGGTGCGGCGCGCGCGAGGAGTGACGACAGCAGGCCCCCGCCGCCCGCATACAGCGTGCGCCGCGGGGTCCCGCACACGAACAGCACCGCGTCGGCGACGACTGAGGGCGCATAAAGTGGCGGTGGCAGACGTGGTGGATGATCCATGAAGTTGCGCGCATGCTCTGGGAATGGCGTGTCGATCGCGGCGGGCTTGATCAGCGTAACCGAAATGCCGGCCTTCTCCTGCTCGAGCTCCATCCGTAGCGTATCGGTCAGCGCCTGAACCGCGTGCTTCGTTGCGCAATACGGCCCCTGTTCGACGATCGCGCGGTCGCTGAGGATCGAGCCGACGTTGATTATGGCCCCGCCGCGTTGGCGCAGATGCCGCGCGGCGACCAGCGACCCGTGCAGAACGCCGAAATAATTGACGTCGAAAACACGGCGGTGATCGGCGACCGGTACCTGCTCAAGCGTACCGTACGTGCCCGTGCCCGCATTGTTGACCCAGCTGTCGAACCGACCGAACGACTCGACTGCAACAGCGGCAACACGCTCGACCGCCGCCATGTCGCTTACGTCCGCCACGCAGATCGCGATGCGTCTGCCGTCGGCCGACAGGCGATCGCGGAGCGCCTCCAGTGCTGCCTCGTTACGCGCGGTCGCGACGACGGCCGCGCCGCGGCGCACGGCTTCCTCGACTATGGCGAGACCGTTGCCGCTGGTGGCGCCGGTGACGACGATGACCTGATCGCGCAGGGATTTCAATGTGATGGCCATGTCGATCAGCGTCCCAGTGGTGAGGTTGCGTAGTCGGCGAGCAAGGCCGCCACGTCGTCGTAGATCGCGATCGCGCCTGCCGACTGAAGTTGCTCGTCCTTGAACTTGCCCGATCGGACCGCGACCGCGGCGATCCCGCACTTGGCCGCAGCCTCGATGTCATAGGGCGTATCGCCGATGACAATCACCTCGCCGGGATCGATTCCCGGCAGCTTCTTGAGCGCGGTCGCGAAGATGTCGGGTGCGGGCTTGGTCTTCTCGACGTCGTCGCTGCTCGTCGTCGCGGTGATCAGGGCGCGGGCGTCGAGCAGGTCTATGTAATGGTCGAGTTCTGCCTCGGAGGCGGAAGAGGCCAGTACGACCTGCTGCCCGAGACCATGTGCGTGGGCCAGCAGGTCGTGCGCTTGCGCGAACGGCTTGGCTGTATCTAGGTACTTCGCCTTGAAGATCGCGCCGTGTGTGTCGCCGAGCTTTTCCTGCTGATCCTCGTCCGCGTCGGGCATCAGCGCCGGCACGAGCATGTCGGTCCCCTTGCCGATCTGGTCGTGGATCACTTGGCGGTCGAACAACGCGCCGACGGTGGCGAACGCCTCCTCCCAGGCGAGGACGTGCATGTCGTTGGTGTCGACCAGCGTACCGTCGATATCGAAGAGAATGGCTTTGATCTGCATAATGATACCCCGGAACTGATCTCGTGCATACGCGCGTCAGAGCACTCACGTGCCGGCAAAACCGCCATATTCCAGTGATCCGCGCAGGTGCGATGGGGCCCCAACGGATCATCGTTCGGTTCGGCACCGTCGACGTGTGAGATTACGGTGTGATCGTCGACCAATCGACGCATATTTAGCGATCGGGGCATAGCCCGACGCGAGAATCCTAATATCATGATCGCGGATTAGAGGTGACAACTCGATCCAATACGGTGTGTTGTTGCCTTCAAACACGGCGGCTCTCTCTGGAGTTACATTAACAGGCATCAATACAAAATATAAGCGCTCCGGGACCGCGCTTCCGTAGGAACGATGTTGTTCCCCGGATCGCTATGCTCCCACTAACAGCGAAAGTTCGGGCTGAGGAAATCGGGCGGTATGATGGCTGCGAGAAGCTCTAAACTGTCATCAAGGCGGTGCTGCGTCCGTAACTTCCGTTCCCATCCGGTCCGGTCCAATTGAACGGATGGGTTGGGTATTCCGTCACATTCAAAAGGACATACTGATGAGTGACAAGGTTCAGGCCCCCGTACCCGGCAATCCCGCGACCAAGGGCGCCCCGGACGGCGTATCGGACTCGCCGCGCGGCAACGGTGGCACCGAGATCCACGGTCGCAGCGAGGGAGGCGAAAGTGGCGGTGGGGCTTATCCCAATCCCCATGCCGGCAAGACCGAGACGAACACAGGCTTTATGGCGCACGGTGGCCAGACCAACATTGCCTATCACGGCGGTGGGCAGACGGGCGAAGACGGTGGAAATGCCGGTAACGGCGTTGCAGGCTCGGGCGGCGGTGACGGCACCACTATCGCTGCGGACCCGGATGCGGACCGCGTACCCCACGAAATCGCAGCCGAAGGTAGCAGGATCAACGTTGTCGAGACGTCAGGCATCGCCGAAGCCGAGGCTAGTGGGAAGGTCGGTACCGATGCCGATTACGAGGAGGAGGAGAAGCAGCCCGGGGCCGGCTGAGGTTGGCCAATCGCGCACTCCTTGGTCAAGTTTTCAACCAAACGCCGCGCATCCCGCTCGGTGAACCATAAGGACGTTCTCATGTCTGCACCCGAAGATCTTCAGGAAATCTACACCGACGAGCTGAAGGACCTATGGTCCGCAAACGACCAGATGAAGAAGGTTTTGAAGAAGATCACGACCAAGGCGAGCGACGCATTGCTGAAGGAGATGCTGACCAAGTCGCAGGCGGATATCGAGAAGCATACCGACCTGCTCAAGGACCTGATCGCGTCGAACGACGAGAAGGTTTCGAAGGAGCATTGCAAGGGCATGGAGGGCCTCGTCGCCGAAGTAACCAAGCATGTCCTCGAAGAGGGACCTGAGAAGGGTCCGCTGCTCGATGTCATGATCATCGCGCAATATCAGCGGATGACGCATTACGGCATCGCCGGTTTCGGTACGGCCGCTGCCTATGCCAAGGCGCTTGGCCTCAAGGATGATACCAAGGCGCTGACCGCTGCCACCAAGGACATATATGGCGGCGACGAATATATGACGAAGCTTGCCGAGACGACTGTAAACATTGACGCCGAAGACGAATGATCGTGGTTGCCCGCTGGCACAATGTCGGCGGGCAATGATCGCGTCTTACGCCGTCAGCTGATTGAGATCTCACCTTATCGGTGAGTTCCGCTCGCATCGCGAAATGCGTTGATCTCTCATGCTCGTAAGCCTCTTCGAACCACTATGCGTGCCTTCCTGTGACGAAGTCTCGTTCCTTTCTGGATAGACCGTCATGACATCTGCATTGCCCGATCCCTACATCCTCATTCTCACCGGCTTTGGCCTGCTTACCGCGCTGGTTGTCTGGTTACCGCTGGCGCTTCGTAAGCTACCGCTGTCGTTGCCGATCGTTTGTATCGCGCTTGGCGCTGCGCTGTTCTCGTTGCCGCAGGTCACGCTCAGGCCGCTGCCACTTCTTTACCCCGAGATCACTGAACGCTTCACCGAGTTTGTCGTGATCATCGCGCTGATGGGGGCTGGCCTGAAGATCGACCGGGTGTTCAGGTGGCGGGAATGGGCGGTTACCTGGCGGCTGTTGGCGATCACGATGCCGCTGGGCATTCTAGCTATCACGGCGGTGACGGCATGGGGAATGGGACTGCCATGGGCGATCGCATTGCTGCTTGCTGCCAGCCTGGCCCCCACGGATCCTGTCCTGGCAGCCGACATTCAGGTCGGGCCGCCCAAGAGCGAAGACGAAGACGAGGTACGGTTTGGGCTGACGTCCGAAGCCGGCCTCAATGATGGCTTCGCGTTTCCGTTCGTCCATCTTGCCATCATGCTGGCAGCCGCAGCCGGGAGCAGCAAGCCGTGGCTGGGTGAGTGGCTGACGTACCGATGCTTATGGGAGGTTGGCGCCGGCGTCGGCGCCGGCTGGCTGATTGGCCGCGCCTTTGGCTGGCTGACCTTCCACGTACCCGCACAAACCAAGCTAGCGCAGACCGGTGACGGCCTGATCGCGCTGGCTGCGACCTGCATCTCCTACGGCTTTACCGAGATCATCCACTGCTACGGCTTCCTTGCCGTGTTCGTCACGGCACTGACGTTTAGAGGGGCGCATCGAACGCACGACTTTCATCACGACATGCACGACGTCACCGAGCAGATCGAACGGCTCGCAATGATGGTGTTGCTGCTGCTGTTTGGCGGCGCGTTGGTCAGCGGGCTCCTGAATTCGGTATCGTTGACGGACGCGCTGATTGCGCTGGTGATCCTGCTGATCATTCGCCCAATTTCCGGCCTGATCGGCTTGGTCGGCCACCGGGCTGACCGCTCGGAAAAACTGACACTCGCCTTCTTCGGCATCCGCGGCGTCGGATCGATCTATTATCTCGCCTATGGTTTGAACCACATTCACGTCGATGCGGCCGAACGCCTGTGGGGCCTTCTCGGACTGGTCGTGCTGTTTTCGATCGTTCTGCACGGCTTCACCGTGACGCCAATCATGCGTTTGCTCGATCAGCAACACGGGCGAGATCCAGACAAGGATGCGCGCCCCGCCGTGGGAGCTTGAGGCAACTCTGAATCAGAGATCGTATCAAAATTGGTGTGTAGCGCGAGAACGGCGATCGCATGCCAGATGCAAGAGACGCGTAAAAGGACGAGGCATGACCGAGACGAACAAGAGGGATGCGAGAGGGCACGACGCTGGCAGTCCCTGGGCTATCCCTGCAAAAGGCTGGAAGGACATTGCTCTGCGAGCATGGAAGGAAGCAGGCCAGGATAACATCAGCCTGGTAGCCTCCGGCGTGGCTTTCTGCGGCGTCCTCGCCATGGTGCCTATGCTGGGTGCCGTGGTGCTGAGCTATGGGCTCGTCACTACGCCCGCTACGGTGATGAAGAACGTCCAGTCGCTGACCTCAGTCATGCCGACGGATGCGGCCAAGCTCATCGGCGAGCAACTGGCCAACGTTGTGACGACATCGGACGGTAAGAAGGGGTTCGGCCTTCTGCTTGCGCTCGGCATCGCGTTGTACGGCGCGATGAAAGGCGCAACCGCGCTCATTACCTCGTTGAATATCGCGTATGACGAAGAGGAAACGCGGAGCTTTGTTCGCCTGAACCTCATCGCGTTAGCCATCACCGCCGGGGCAGTTCTCATCGCCATCGTTGCTATTATCGCGATCGCGGCAATGGGCAGTCTGGACACGCTGTTCCCCGCGGCCCCTGCCATCGTTCTCACAGCGGGCAAAATCGTTTCCTACGTGATCATGGCCGGCATGGGAGCGGCAGCAGCGGCAACGCTCTACCGCTATGCGCCCAATCGCGATGAGGCGAAGTGGACGTGGTTGACGCCTGGATCGGTCCTGACGACCGTGTTGTGGCTGCTCGTTACCCTTGGCTTCGGGTTCTACGTGGCAAACTTTGGCAGCTACGACGCGACCTACGGCTCGTTGGGAGCCGCGATCGTATTGCTGACCTGGCTCTACTTGTCCGCCTACATTCTACTGCTCGGCGCCGAGTTCAATTGCGAGCTGGAGCGACAGACCACACAAGACACGACCAAGGGGCCTATTAAATCGCTCGGCGATCGCGGAGCGTACGCAGCCGACACGGTAGCTTCCGGACCAGAGATAGCGCCGCAGCCAGGACCACGACCGCAGCCCTCAAATGGTGACCAGGCTGTATCCCGAGCCGCACCGTCTACGCCTTCACCTTTGCGTGAGTACGCTGCCGGTCGCATGGTCGTGCGTGCAGCACGCGTAACCGGCCTGGGTAAAGTCGGCATGGTACCTTCCGTCATCGTTACTGGCGGGCTTGTTCTCCTCCGACGCCGTGACAAGGCACTTATGGGGGCAGGACTGCTTGTTATCGGGGGAGGGCTTAGTTGGCTATCCGGCCGACCCATTGGCTCAGGTACGCCCGAACTTCCTGACTAATATTGCGCAGACAGCGCCTGCCTGCTGATCCAAGGTCCTAACTCGATCGAAGGTGACCGGACCTATAGGTCCCAGCGTCAGTTGGTACCCGTCACAACAAGGAAGCCGACATGAATCTCAATGACCTGCTGCCTGATGGTGGCATTGATGCACTCGCCGCCCAGCTAGGCATACCGCGTGACCAAGCCCAGCGCGGCGCAGAAGCGCTGCTGCCGTCGGTTCTGGGCGGCATGGGAAATAACGCGACGCAGTTAGACGCCCATGTGAACACGCTGGGCGGCGCAGACCTTGCTTCGAACGTGTTGGGCAACGAGCCGACGCAGATCAATCGCGGTAATCAGATCCTCGGCGGTATCTTCGGGTCGAAGGACGGCAGTCGTGAGGTCGCCGACAACGCGGCGCAAAGCAGCGGCCTAGCGCCTGAGCTTCTGAAGCAGATGCTGCCGATCCTGGTCATGCTGGTAGCAGGCCATCTGACAGGGCGCTCAGCCGGGCAGCAAGGTGGCCTTGGCGGGATCCTGGGATCTGTACTCGGCAGCCTGGGTGGCGCTGGAGTCGCGGGCGCCGCGCCCGGCGGCGGTCTTGGCGGCGGACTGGGGGGCATTCTTGGTTCGGTCTTCGGCGAGCGGCGATAGAGCCGTCCGGACATAAGACCGTCCTGCTCGATCAAACCTGCGGATTTGAGGTCCAGGAAAATCTCGTCGCCATGGGTCTACGGCATGACAATACCATCGACGGCATGACTAGGGAGCGCATGTGATGCGGAGACGAGGAAACAAGCGAGCCGGTCCTGTGGCTATTGTCATCTTCGTGATGATCGGGGCGCTCGTCGTCACGATATGTTGGCTCGCGGCGCAAGGCTTTCAGAAGGAGCCGAATGGACCACCGCGTGGTAGTCAAACGCTGCCCGCGCAAGCAGCGCAGCGGACCGTGACTGCGACGCCTCCGAACGCTAGTCCAGCTCGCTAAATTGAGGACGGTTAAGCCAGCAATCTAAGGCCGGAGGGGACCGCATAGGATGCGGTCCCCTCTGAATCGGGCGCGTTAGTTGCGCAGGCTATCTGGAACGATACCGCCGTTATCGGCAAGCTTCTGCATCACAGCCTTATGAAGGGCGATGTTCTGCTCGGCCGAGCCGTCGGCTGCTGCATGGACGTTCAGTTCGCTAGCGAGTTCCTTGCGAGCCGTCAGACTGGAATCCAGGTCCAGCAGCTTCAGAAGATCGACGATCGAGCTCTGGTAGTTGCCCCCGCCATCCTTCATTGATGCCATCTCGCTGAGGACCGCACCGACATCGACGGACTGCTGAGCCGCTGCGGGGGCGGGCTGGGCGGTAGCGGTCGGCGCGGCCCGTGGCGCAGCTTGAGGCGCAGCGGCAGGAGCTTGAGCCGGTGCCGTGGCTGGTGCGGCTTTGTGGTGGAAAACCTTGTTCATGATCGTGCTGAAGATGCTCATAGCCGTGTCCCGATAAGGCCGGCAGCTGTGCCGGCAGACAGGTAGAACGAACTTGCCTCACGATTGGTCCGGGGTTCGTTGCTGGTGCGGAACGGTCCTCGCGAAGCACGCGTTGAGCAGACAGCGGTAATATGCGAGCAGATGGAGAGTATGATGAACTTTAAAGCCCTGACACTGGTATCGGCAGCGGCCCTGTCATTGGCCGCATGCGGAAAGAAGGCCGACGATACGACCGCCGTCGATAACAGCACCTACGCCAATACGTCCGTCACGGACGTGAACGCAGCTGGTTCCAATGATGCGATGGCAGTACCCGCCTCAGGTGGACAGGCCTTCGTCAACATGGCGGCTGCAAGCGATGCGTTCGAGATCGAGACCTCGAAGCTCGCTATAACCAACGGCGCATCTGCTGCGGTAAAGAAGTTCGCTGGCCAGATGATCACCGCCCATGAGGGTTCGACTGCGAAGCTGAAGGCGCTGACGGCAACGCTGTCGCCAGCGTTGACGCCCAACCCGGCGCTGAGTGCTGAGCAGCAGCAGAAGCTTGCCGATCTGAAGACCAAGCAGGGCACTGATTTTGACACCGCTTACGCAGCGGCCCAGGTCGCCGGGCATCAGCAGACGCTCGATACGCTCAAGGGATATGCTGCCACCGGCGACGTGCCGCAGTTGAAGACTTTCGCGTCGGGATTGGCACCTACCGTTGCAGCGCATCTGAACATGGCGAAATCGCTCAAGTCGTGAAATCTGGCCTTAGGCAATAATCTTCTGATCCGAGAGGCGCACCGTTGCGTGCACCTCTCGGTTTGCGATCGGACAGTTTCAGTCGAACCAGAACACCACGTGATCTCGAGCTTGGTGGGTTTCAGTTTCCGAAGTGTCGGTTGAAGGCTTTGTATGAACCTTTCTCAGACCAAGGCCCACCGTAACGCTGCTGCCCAAGAATGTTCGGAAGCCGAGCGGTCCACCCTTCCGCTTGTACGACAGCGTCATCTGCGATCGGCAAAGGCGTGGGATGCGATGGCCAGTCAGGGCGAACTGACTGAGCGTCTGGCGCAGGCGAATGCCGAGAACCGGGTCAAACAACCCTATCAGCAACGGTCGTCGGCTGAGAGTACGTAGGCGAAGTTTGTCGTCTCGTCACTGGCGCGGCTCCCGCACGCGCAACGTCAAAAGATATAAGGAACAACCTCACAATCTGCGGCATGATCAGTAGTAACGAGTCGCCCTAGCGTCGCGTTAGAGAATATTATGATATCTGAAATAATGGAGAGAAAATGACAGCAGTCTGATACACCATACTTGACTAATTGCTGTCAAAACTGACCAAATGCTATGCTGACGGTCTGCCGTGCAAATACAGGCGTGCATTAGTTCAGGCGCTCTATAGGTTATACTTAAAGTGGCTGAGCCCGAATGACGTCTGCGAGCGCGGCATGTGGGATCCGGTTGCCCACGGTCGGCGAGCAGGCGAGTAGGCCGTTGGGGCAGTAGCGGTCGTCGTCCCAGCCGGGATGGTCGAGGATCGGGTAGAGACATGTCCCCTCGACCGGCACGCCGAGCGATTGCGCGATCTTCACCTCGCGCAGGATCATGCGGAGCCACGCCGGGCGGGCGCTGCCCTCGATCCCGGTCTCGGCGATGAAGATCGGGCGGCCGTAGCGGGCGTAGGCGTCGGCGAGGATCGCGTGGAGGGGGCGGCTGAGTGGGTGGTCGTAGGCTAGTGGGGGACCGCCGTGGATCCATTGGTTGTTGTGGTAGAAATTGACGCCGACGATATCGAGCAATGCCGGGCGGCCGCCGATCTGCGGCCACGCCGTTCCGGCTATCATGTCCCAGGCCTGGTATTGCGCGAGGCGGTGGCCTTCGGCGGCGGGGGCGTCGTTGGGGCGGGCGGGGTCGGTGATGACGTTAATGACCGGGTCGGCATGGACGAACCTTGCGGCGGGATCGATCGCCAGGATCGCTTCCATCGCGGCGATCGAGGCACGGGCGAGTTGGACTTTGAGTTCATAGCCGCGGTTGTGGGCGAACGGGTTGAGATAGGCTGCATCGCCACCGCCCCAGGCGAAGAATGAGATTTCGTTGACCGGGGCATAGAAGCGGGTTTCGCCGGGCCCCGCGGGACCGATATGACGCGCGGCGGCGGCGGCGAAGGCGGCGAAGCGGGTGACGAACGTGGGTGCCCAAATGTCGATGTCGTCGGGCAAGCCATAATGGAGCAGGTCCCAGATGACTTCGGTGCCAATCGTCTCGGCGGCTTCTAGCTGGCGATCAAGGCTGGACCAGTCGTAGCGGCCGGGTTCACGTTCGATCAAATGCCAGCGCAGGCCATCGCGGACCGTCAGGATGCCGAGTTTGGCGAGTTCCCTGTAATCGTGCGTGGCGAGGGTGTCGTGATGGCTGGCGGCGATGACGTCGACGCGCTTCCGGTCATGCGCGCGGCGGTGGGTGGAGGATTCGAAGCCGCCTTGCAGTACGCTTCGGAAGAGTCCGGTTGGGCGGGGCAGGGGCGGCCGGTTCGACAGGACTTCGGCGAACAGGGCTTCCCAGCGGGGGACGACGGCGGCGATGGCGTAGTGAGTGTCGACCTTGGCGCGGAGGGCGGTACCGAGACGGGTCCGGAGTGTCGGGTCTTCGAGCAGTTTGGTGATCGCGGCGGCGACTGCTGGTGGATCTTCATGCGGGACGAACAGGCCGCTGACCCCGTCGACGATCTGTTGTTCGGAGCCGTTGTCTCGCGTTGCTATGACGGGGAGGCGTGCGGCGCCGGCTTCGGCAATGACGTGCGGCATGCCTTCGCCGCGCGAGAGCCAGACGAAGATGTCGAGTGCGGCAAGCAGGTCGGGTACGTCGTCGCGGTCGCCGAGGAAGGTGAGGGCGGTGTCGAGGCCGAGCGCGTGCGCGCGATTGCGGAGTGCTGCGGCGTATTCGGGGATGAAGGCGTCCGGTCCGCCGATGACGACGAGGCGCGCGCGTGGGTGGCTGGCGTGGATAAGTGCGGCGGCTTCAATGAAGTCCTCGACGCGTTTCTTCGGGTCGAGACGGCCTAGCCAACCGATCAGCGGTACGTCTTCGGTGATGCCGAGTGTCGTACGCACGGGCACGCGGCGCGCGGGATCGAAGGCGCGCGTGTCGACCATCGATGGGATCTCGATCGCGCGGTGTTCGCGGCCGGGCATGCGGCCGGCGGCGGCGTCGCGGATCGAGGCGCAGACGCCGACATAGCGCGCGGTGAAATGCTTGGGGCCGGCGAGCGCTTCGGAGACGAGGCCGCCATGCTCGATCAGCGGCGGCCGGAGGTGCATGCGTTCGAGCGCGGGATAGATGTCCGCGACGTTCTGGCACGAGACGACGACGTCGTACGCGGGCAGCTTGCTCGCGAGGTAGGCGACGGTCTCGTCGAAACCGAGCGCGTAGGGCGTGCGGTCGACGGGGACGCCGATCGCTTCCAATTGCGCGTGAGTCTGCTCGGGCATGCCGTCTTTTCGGAAGCAGGCGACGACCTCGATCCGGTAGCGCGTCGGGTCGAGCGCTTGGGCGAGCAGCCGCACCTCGGTTTCCTCGCCGCCGACGACGAGCCAGGCGAAGACGAACAGGATGCGGATCGGTCGGGCGTCAGCGGTAAGTGCGGTGCTCAATCGCCGACCTTGAAGACGATCTGGAGGAATTCGGGCCGCTCGCCGACCAGCTTTGCGATGAACTTGGGGGCGTCGTCATAGGGCACGACGTGCGTGATCAGCTGCGCCCGGATCTCCGGGCCGCGGGCGAGCAGCAGCTTCACCGTCTCGTTGGCGAGGCGGCGGCGGTCCCATTGGAAGCCGAGCCCACGGGGGACGCGGTTGATCTGCGCGCAACGGAGGTTGAGTCCGTTGTGGTGGAATTCCTCGCCGAGCCGGAGCCGGTCCGCGCCGCCCTGGTAGAAGGCGAGGTCGATCACCGTGCCCTGCGGCCTCAGCGCGCGCATCGCGGCGTGGAGGCTCGCGGCGTCGGCGCGGGTCTGGAACACGACGTCCGCGCCGCGATCGTCGTCGCCGTGGAGCCAGCGAGCCTTGGCGTACGCCCACGCCTGGTCCTCGGTCATCGCGGTGATGCCGAGACATTCGGCACGCAGGCGGCGGAAGGGGGAGGGGTCGGCGATCACGACTTCGCTCGCGCCGGCGGCTTGCGCGAACAGGGCCGTCAGCATGCCGACGATGCCCGCGCCGATCACCAGTGCGGGGCGGCCGCGGATGCCGTCACCGAGGTTGACGACGTTGGGTCCCAGCAGCTCCGCGTCCGCGTGGAGAATGCCGTTGGCGGCGATCGGACCCATCTGGCCGATATAGATGCCGAGGATCGGATCGAGCTCAAGCGGGAGTTTGGTCAGCAGGTCGTTGAACGGGTCCGCGGTGTGGCCGGTCTTGTGGCCGAAGACGGTTCCGACGACGTCGCCGTTGGTGAAATCGTCGACCCGGCTGTCGCTGACGCGCGCGCATTCCATGTAGCCGAGGAACGGCACGGGATAGTGTGCGCTCGGTTCGCCGGGGACGAACACGCCGCGCCCTGCGTCCCACCGCGAGTGGAGATACGGGTTGCTGTTCTTGACGAAGGTGAGTTCGGTTCCGGCGGAGAAGCCGGTATAGAGCAGGTCGAGGCGGACCTGGCCGTCACCCGGAGGCGCTTCGTCATAGCCGAAGAAATAGGCCTGGCCGGGACGTTCGACGCCGAGCGAACGGACGTGGCGCCACTCAGACATGGACAACCTCCCGATCGCGGACGTCGACCGCGCGGCCTTCGATGGCGGAACGTTCGATCGCCAGCGCGAGGCGGAGCGTTTCGAGGGCGGCGGGGTAGGGGCAACGGATACGGTTCTCAGCCCCGCGGACCGCGTCGATAAAGTCGCGATCCTCCAGCACGACCGGATCGCTGCCGGTGCCGCGCACCGGCCGTCCACGGCCGATATCGATCATGACATCGCGGTCGGTGAGTTCAATGGCAAGTCCTTCGCCGAACAGGTGCAGGCCGACGCGGTGGTTCCAGTTCAGGAGGCAGGTCGAGGCGAAATTGGCGATCGCACCGCTCGCGAAGGTGAGCATCGCGGTGCTGGTAGTGGCGACGTCGAGGCCGGGGAAGGCCGCGCGGTCGATATGGCCCGACTGGCCGTAGACGCGGACTACATCGCCGACGAGATAGCGCGCGAGATCGACGAGATGCGTCGTCTGTTCGAGCATCTGGCCGCCCGATGCGTCCTTCTTCCACCACCAGCGCGGCGGCGGGGTGGAATCGAGCCAATAGCCGGACAGGAGGCGGGCGGGGGTTGCCGAGAGGAGCGCCTTCACCTCGTCCACGGTGTCGAGATAGCGCCAGTGATAGCCAACCGCAGTGACAAGGCCGAGCCGATCAACCGACGCCGCGACGTCCTCCGCGGTGCCGAGATCAAGCGCGACGGGCTTTTCGACGAAGAACGGCAGCTTGTGGTCGATCGCGAGGCGTTCGGGTTCGCCGTGCGCAAATGGCGGCACGCAGATGTAGAGCGCGTCGAGTTCCACCGCGGCCAGCATCGCGGAGGCATCGTCGAACGCGCGCGCGCCGAAGCGGGCGGCGGCCTCGGTCGCGCGGGCCATGTCGACGTCGGCGACCGCGACGATCGCGACGTCGTCGAACTGCTCCAGCACGCCGAAGTGGCGGTTGGCGATGCCGCCTGCGCCGATGAACCCGATCCGTGTCCGCTCCACGCCGTCTCCCTTTGTGTGTTTGGTCTGGTCTTGCACGGCGTCGTAGACCGCGCGCGTGTCGGCGATCATGCGATCGGCCGAGAAGAGGTCTTGCTGACGTTCGATTGACGCGCTGGCCATCGCCTTGAGGCTCTCGCGGTCGGCTAACAAAGTGATGACCGCATCGGCGAAACTCGCCGGGTCCGCGGCGGTCAGGCGACCGGAGACGCCGTCGTCGATCGCTTCGGCATTGCCGGGTGCGACGGTGGCGACGACGGGGAGCCCGGCGGCCATTGCTTCGAGCGCGACCAGCGGCAGGCCCTCGAACGCGGACGGCAGGACGAGCAGGTCGGCGAGCGTCATCAGGTCGGCGACGTCGCTACGAGTCCCGAGCATGCGGACCGTGCCGGCGAGGCCCTTGGCAGCGATCGCGCGCGCGGTCCGGGTGAGGAGGGGACCCTCGCCGGCGAGCAGCACGATCACGTCCGGGTGCGCGGCGCGGATTGCGGGCAGCGCGTCGAGCAGGAGCGCGTGACCCTTTTGTTCGGCAAGGCGCGCCACCATCAGCAATACCGGCACGTCACCGACGCCCCATTCGCCGCGTAGCGCCGCTCGCGACCGTGACGGCCGGTGCGGGCCGACGCCGTTGTGGATCGTCTCGACCAGCGCAGGATCGACGCCGGCCGCGCGGTAGCTGTCGCCGACGGCATCGGAAACGCAGATCAGCCGTGCGAGCGCCGCTGCTGTATCGCGGTGCTCGTCGCACTGCGCCGCATCGGTCAGCAGATAAGGAAGATGCTCGGTGCGGACAACGGGCACGCCCGCAGCCTGCGCGGCACGGACCGCGGCATGGCCTTCCCAGCCGATCCCGGCATGGACATGGACGATATCCGGTGCCGACCGCTTCATCCAGCGCGTCAACGCGTCGTCGTCGTCGTCGTCGAGCATCTTGACCCCAAAGCCCTTGGCGGCGGCGCGTTCGAGCAATCCGGTAGCAGGACGTCCCGCAAAGACGATTTCGTCGCCGGCAAGGCCTTCCGCGAGCATCATCATGTGCGCACCGACGCCCGACGGGGCCAGGCTGTCAGTCAGCAGGCAGATACGGGTCATTCTGCTGCCGATAAAATAGGGGCCTGCGACGTGGCTGGTTCCATAGTAATCTTCGCGGCCATCCGGCGATAGGTGGCGAGCGCTTGTCCCACGACCTGGTCCATATTGTAATAGCGATAGGTCGCGAGCCGGCCGACGAAGGTCACGCCTTCCTCCGCATCGGCGAGCGCTTCGTAGCGTTTGAACAGCGCCTGGTTTTCGGGACGGGGGATCGGGTAATACGGGTCACCCTCCGCGCTCGGGAATTCGTAGCTGATGCTCGTCTTTGTGTGGAGCTGGCCGGTCAGATGCTTGTACTCCGTAATGCGCGTTTGCGGCACGGTTTCGTCGGGATAGTTGACGACCGCGACCGGCTGGTACTGCGCAACGTCGTGCGTCTCGTGTCGGAACTGGAGGCTGCGATAGGGCAGCTTGCCGAAGCGGAAGTCGAAATATTCGTCGATCGGGCCGGTGAAGACGATGTGGTCGACGTCGACGCGATCGATAACGTCGCGGTATTCGACGCCGAGATCCAGCGTGATGCCGGGATGATCGAGCATCGTCTCGAACATCCGGGTGTAGCCATTGGCGGGCATCGCCTGGAACTTATCGGCGAAATAGCGGTCATCGGTCGAGGTGCGGGTCGGCACGCGCGCGGTGACGGCGCGGTCGAGCTCGGACGGGTCGAGGCCCCATTGCTTCCGTGTGTAGCCGCGGAAGAACGTCTCGTAGAGCTCGCGGCCGACTGCGGCGACGACGACGTCTTCGGAGGTGCGGATGTCCTCGACCGATTCCGCGCGGCTGGCGAGGAAGGCGGCGGCTTCCGCGTCGTTCTCGAGCGACAGGCCGTAGAGTTCGTTCAATGTGGTGCGGTTGATCGGCATCGGCACAAGCTTGTCGACGACGCTGGCGAGGACGCGATGTTCGTACGGGCGCCACTCGGTGAAGCGCGAGAGGTAGTCGAATACGTCGGCGGAATTTGTGTGGAAGATGTGCGGGCCGTAGCGGTGGACCAGCACGCCCGCCGCGTCGTGTTCGTCATACGCGTTGCCGCCGATGTGCGAGCGGCGGTCGACGACGAGGACGCGCTGGCCGCTGTCGCTGGCCAGACGTTCGGCGAGTACCGCGCCAGCGAACCCTGCGCCGACGATCAGCGTGTCGTAGCGTTCGCGTTCCGGTGCGGGGCGGAAGGTTCGTTTCGCCTGGAGGACGCGGTTGATCTCGGTGGCCATGGCGGTTTGCGTGCGGTCCCAGGATTGCGTGGCGAGCTGGCGGTCGGCTTCGTCGCGCCAGGCGCCTTCGCGGGGGAGGGCGAGCGCGGCCTCGCAGGCGGTGACGAACGCGGTTGCGTCGGACGCGATCGTTACCGCCGCTGCGTCGCCGTAGTGGCGGATCACGTCGACGATCGGGGTCGAGACGACAGGCAAGCCGCCGGCGAGATATTCGGGCGTCTTGGTCGGGCTGATGAAGCGTGTCGCAGCGTTGATCGCGAACGGCATCAGCGCGACGTTCCAGCCGGAAAGGTACGCCGGGAGTTCATTGTAGCCGCGTCCGCCGAGCCAGTGGATGTTGGCGCGGCGTGGGAGGTGTTCGGGGTCGATCTTCACGACCGGGCCGATCATGATGAACGACCAGTCTGGGCGCTGCGCGGCGACCGCGTCGAGCAGTGCGAGATCGATGCGTTCGTCGATGACGCCGAAGAAACCGAGCTTTGGGCCGGGGATATGGCGCTGGTCCTCGGGTTCGACATTAGCGGTGAGGGCTTGAGCGAAATGCGCGACGTCGACCGCCGAGGGGAAGGCATGGACGTCGCGGTGGCGACCGCGCTTGGTTTCGTACAGGCTGTAGCCACCGGTGAAGACGAGGTCGGCGCGCCCAAGCAAGCGGGCTTCGCGGTCGAGCAGGGCGGGGTCGGCGAAGCGGAACGCGGACAGTTCGTCCATGCAGTCGTACACGACCGCAGCGGCATCGAGATGCTCGGCGAACGTTAGCATCATTGGGGTATAGAACCAGAGAACGGGTTTGGCGCGAATGCTCGTCGCGACAAGCATGTCGAGGAGTTGCCGCAAGCCCGCCTCGGCCTGTTCCGCGTTCCACCAGTGCGGCAGGCGCGGGCGGAGCGCGATCACGTTGTCGGCGGGAAACGGGTGATGTTCGAGGAATGGCAGCGGATGGTCACAGGGGATGTGTTCTTCCCAGACGAACACGCTCTGGGATTGCGCGAACCGCTTCATCAGATGCTGTGGACGTTGCGTGACGAAATCCCAGCGGAGATGCGAGAAGCAGATCAGCGGCGGCGGCGGGCTCGTATCGTCGGTCGTGGAGAGGGTTGGAGTAGGTCCGATACCGTGCACGCTCTTCCAATCCGCGAATCCGCGGTCATCCGCGTTGTTGATCGAACCTAAGCCCACGCTTCAGACCTGACTATGCAAATGTAATTGCTTTGCATCATGTATTTGCTGGATAATAACAGCCAAACGCACAACGCTATGCGTCCATGTCCAGCACGCCAATACGGCGTCGCGGGGCCGGAAATCGGCGTAGGTTTCGCGCATTGTAAGGATCGCATCTGCAAACCCGGTCGTCGAAGCGGTCATCCCAGTCTCGGGCAGGATGAACTGCAATCCGCAGCGTAATCCCGCGTTGGCGAGCACCGGCAGGCCGGCGAGCATGTATTCCGTGAGGATCGCAGGCGCGCCGTCGTCGATCCCGCAGACGACGCCGAACCTAGCGCGGTTCATTAGGCGGTTCACTTCATCTATTGGAACGCCCGGTGGACCGACGAACTCTATCGATAGGGCCTGGTCGCGCGCGCGTTCCCGCAGTGCGTCGGCATCTTCGCCATAACCGAAAACGCAGATCGCACGGACGTCGCGAGGCAGTTGCGCAAGCGAGTCGAACAATATGTCGTGCCGCTTATAGGGTTGCGCGGCGGCCACGTAGATCAGGTCGACATCCTTGGGCGTGCCGAGCGGGCGGAACTGGTCGATCGCGGCGAACTCAGGCCCGACCGGCAGGATCGCGGTGCGCATGCCGGGGTGGCGCGCCTCGACTTCGTCCGACTGCCACTGCGCGCCGGTAATGACGAGATCGAAATGCTCGCTGACGTCCGGTGGTACGCGTAGCGAGGGCGCGTCGATCGAATTGTAGAGGATGATGCTGTTAGCACACAGCGCCAGCAAGTCGGGCGCGACGCCCAAGCCCAGCACGACAAGGATATGCGGCGCGCCGAACGTTTCGACGAACGCATTCATCTGCGACGAGGTGAACCGCGGATGCTCGTCGTCGATCCGAAATGCGCGACGCACGAGAACCGCATTGTCCTTGCGGAACGGCGGCTCATCGTCGCTGCGCCAATGATGCCAGATTTCGGCCTGATCGACGATGCCGGCGGCGACGAGCGCGAGCGGTAGCCGCTCCAAATATCCGCCCGTCACGTCCACGGGGGCAAGATCGCCGATCCAGGGATAGCTCGCCGGATCGGTCGCATGGGCTGGGAGCGGGGCGGGTGAAGGGCGGTCGTGTCCGGGATGCTGGCCATCGACGAAGTCGCTGATGACGATGACCGACCGCCGAGCCGTCAATGGTGCCGCCATCTATGACCCTCCCCCTTTACCAACACTCTTCCAACCCTCGCTTGCGTGACACAACTATGAGATGATTCCTGGTCCCATGAGGCCAGGCATCGTCACGCAATTTGGTTGACGCTCCGCTATTTAGTCCTTCGCGCTGCCCGGCTCGGCCATCTTGCGATGCTGTTCGGCGAGCACCGAACCCGGGATGACGTTGGCGAGCACGCCCTGGACCTTCGTCATAAAGCCCGAGAATACCGACGCCTTCCCGCTCATTAGCGCGTCCCAGCCGTCCTTGGCGACATCGGCCGGATCGCGCTTGTTCGGATCCGTGCCGACCGACGTGTCGTTCATGTCGGCCCGGTCGAAGAATTCGGTATCGACTGGCCCCGGCATTAGCGTGGTCAGCGTGACGCCGTCCGCGTCCTTGATTTCGTTGCGCAGGGCCTCGGTGAAGCTGTCGATGAACGCCTTCGAGCCGTTGTAGACCGCCTGGAACGCACCGGGAATGTAGCCGGCGACCGACCCGGTCACGAGCACCTTGCCGTCATTGCGCGCAACCATCGCCGGCATCACTTTCTGAAGAAGGTACAGCGTGCCGGTGATGTTGGTGTCGATCACGTTGCGCCAGTCAGTGACATTCTGGTCGAGAAAGCCATGGCCGAGACCATGGCCGGCATTGGCGCACAATATGTCGACCTTCCGTCCGTTGGTCGCAGCGAGCAGCGCATCGACGCCCTCGATCGTCGACAGATCGGCCTCGATCGCGGCGACGTTGGTGCCGAACTGCTTGAAGTCGGCGGCGGCGGACTGAATCAGCGCTTCGTTGGCGACGACGAGGATGTCGTAGCCGTCCTTGGCGGCAAGCGTGGCAAGTTCGAAGCCGATGCCCGTCGAGGCGCCGGTGATGATTGCGAATTTATCGGCCATGTCGTCAAATCCTCTCAGTTGAAGCCGGGCTTGAGCACGACCTTGGTCACTTCGTTCTGGTTGTTCTTGAACATGTCGTAGCCCTTCGGCGCGTCCTCCAGGTCCATGCGGTGCGAGATCAGGAAGGTGGTGTCGATCTTGCCCTCCATGATCGCGTTAAGCAGCGCGGGCATGTAATGCTGGACGTGCGTCTGGCCGGTCTTGAGCGTCAGCCCCTTCTCCATCAGCGCACCAAGTGGGAACTTGTCGATGAAGCCGCCATAGACCGCCGGCATCGACACGCGCCCGCCCTTGCGACAGGCGATAATCGCCTGTCGGATCGAATGCGCACGATCCGTGCCGAGGAAGGTCGACGCCTTGATCTGGTCGAGCACGTTGTCGACGAAGAAGCCGTGTGCCTCGAGGCCGACGCTATCGATCACCGCATCGGGACCGATCCCGCCGGTCATCACCATCAACGCCTCGTAGACCGCGCTTTCCTCGTAATTGATCGTTTCGGCGCCGAATTTCTTCGCCAGCTCGAGACGGTGCGGGAAATGGTCGATCGCGATGACGCGCTCGGCACCCATCAGGAACGCCGACTGCACCGCGAACAGCCCGACCGGACCGCAGCCCCAGACCGCGACCGTGTCGCCGGGCTCGATCTGCGCATTCTCCGCCGCCATCCAGCCGGTCGGCAGGATGTCCGACAGGAACAGCACTTTCTCGTCCTCGACACCGTCGGGAATGACGATCGGCCCCACATCGCTGAACGGTACGCGGACATATTCCGCCTGGCCGCCAGCATAGCCGCCGGTCATGTGGCTGTAGCCGAACAGCCCCGACATCGGCTGTCCGTACAGCTCCTGCGCGATATCCTGATTGTCGGCGGGGAGGCCGTTGTCGCACGCCGAATACTGATGCTTGCCGCAGTGATAGCAGCTGCCGCACGCGATTGTGAACGGGACGACGACCTTCTGGCCCTTCTTCAGCATCGACTTGGCACCGACCTCGACGACTTCGCCCATGAATTCATGGCCGAGGATGTCGCCCGCCTGCATCGTTGGGATGTAGCCGTCGTACAAATGCAGGTCGGAGCCGCAGATCGCGGTCGCGGTGACCTTGATGATGCAGTCGCGGGGATTTACGATCTCAGGGTCGTCGACGGTGTCGACGCGGACGTCGTGCTTACCGTGCCATGCCAGAGCGCGCATCAGGCGAGTTCCTCTTCATGCTGTTTGCGGTTCATCGCCGCGGTCGCGATCTCGCCGGTTTCCATCAACTGCTTGAACCGACGCAGGTCGCGCCGTGCCTGGATCGCGGGCTCGCGCTGGAACATCTTGGCGATTAGCTTGCCGACGATGCCCGCGGGAGGATCATAGGCGATCGTCGCGGTGACGACCGTGCCGCGCGCGCCAGCATCGCGAAACTCGACCCGGCCGCTATGCGCGACATCAGCGCCGGGCTCGGACGTCCAGGCGATCAGCCGGTCCTTCACCTCTTCGGTAACGACCGCGTCCCATTCGACCGTCTTGCCGGCGGGAGCCCGCACGACCCAGTGGGATCGCGTGTCGCTCAGTATGTCGATCCGTTCGACGTTCTCCATGAACGTCGGCAAATTGGCGAAATCGCGGAAATACGCGAAGACTTCCCTGACCGGACGGTTGATCGTCACGGCGCGAGCGACGATCGAGCCGTCGCTGCCTTCACCAAGGGAACCGATCGCCGCGGAAGCATCACCCTTCTTCCAGGTCGATGGCGGTGCATCGTCCCGGTGTTCGGAGGTTTTGTCGGTCATGTCGGTTCTCCTGTCCTGGATCGAAATCGTTGCCCGGGATGTCCGCGGGTATCCTGTCGGCGCGTCCTGCACCGACCGGATACCCCAGCGGATTACATGGCCTTCAGCATCATGATGTGATGCTCGACGACGGGGACGATCGCCGCGGCAGTCGTCTTGAGCGCAGGCGCGGTGCCGTCCATCGCATAGGCCTTCTGCACGGCGAGAGCCTGGCCGTGCGACGCCTTCTGCTGCGCCACATAGGCTGCGTCGCGTGCCGGCCCAGTCTCGGCACGCAGCTCCGTGATCAGTTCCTGCTGCAACGGCATCAGCTTCGGCGGTGCGACACGAACGCGCGATTGCATCGCGGCAGCCTTGACGTCCGCCGTGCTCTGGGCGTGCTGCGTGATCATCATCTGGGCGAAGTCGCGCAGCTGCGGGTTCTGCGTCGTCTCGAGAACGACCTGGCTCGACGTGATCTCGTACAGATCGCTTGCCCCCGCGGTCGTCACATACTCGGTCGGCGTCATGACCTGTGCCGAGGCCGGCGCCGCGAGCAGGACCGCACCGAATGCGGCCGACATCATCATTATCTTCATCGGAATGATCCTTGATCTGAGATTAATTTCGGATGCCGAAAGCGACCTTGAGCCGGCCGATTGCATACATGTTTGCGTCGTATGCACCGCGCACGACCGCCCCCATGCCGAACATCTCGTGCGTGACGCCCGGGAAGGTACGCTGCTCGACCTTGTCGCCCGCCGACTTCATCGCGGCGGCCAGAGTCTCGCCGTCCGAGCGCAAAGGATCGATCTGAGCGTTGACAATCGTCGTTGGCGGCAGGCCGCGCAGGTTCGCGCCGACCAGGTTCAGGCGCGGGTCCTGTATGTCCGCTATCGACGTCGTGTAGTAATGGCCGAACCACTTCAGCATCGCCGTATTGAGCGGCTTCGCATTTGCCGAATCCTTGCGCGACGGCAGGTCCATGCTGCTGTTCGCAATTGGATAGACCGACAGGATGTGCAGCGGCTTGGCCAGGTTGTTGTCGCGCGCATAGATCGCGGTCGCGACCGCGAGATTGCCGCCGGCGCTCTCGCCCGCAAGAGCCAGCTTGGCGGTGTCGCCGCCCCAGCTTGCCGCGTTCTGCAGGACCCAGCGATAGGCCGCGAACGCATCGTCATGCTGTGCCGGGAACTTGAACTCGGGCGCATGGCGATATTCGACCGACACGACGATGGCGTTCAACTGCTTCGACAGAAGCCGCGGCGCCGCGTCATAGATGTTGACGTCGGCGATGACCCAGCCCCCGCCGTGATAATACACGATTACCGGCATCGGTGCGCCGGTTGCGCCGGCAGGCTTGTAGATGCGCGCGAACTGCATCGGATCTCTGCCATAGGGCAGGTCCTGCGTCGTTACGGCGGGATCGGGCGCAGTCGACAGGCCCTTCAGACGCATTGCTGTGTGTGCGGCATCGGCAGCGCTTGGCTGTATCCGTGCCTTGACCGGCGTCAGCGTCTCGATCGGCTTCGCACCGAGGCGGGGCAGCTGGTCGAGGACCACCTGCATATCAGCTGCGGCAGCCGGCGGTTGCACGGCAACGCGCGATGGTACTGGCGGTGGCGGTGCGTTCGTCGACGTAGTGGATTGCGCAATCGCGGCACCGGAGGTTCCTATTAGCACCGCCGCTACAAAAAGCTTCATCGTCATGAAATTTTCACCCTGTTTCTGCCCGGGGCTTCAACATCGGCATCAACCGTTCGTTCCGCTCACGCACCATCCAAACAGGGATACTTAATCCAAATCAAACAACAAGTTAGTGAGAACCCTCAAATCTTGGAAAACCAGACCGTTTTCACAGTTCAAGATTGGCGACACATCTGATTGCTAAAGTTCAGCTAACCCCGAAGAAATAACCACCGACCAGTTTATACGCCCGACCTGCTTGAATGGACACGAACGATAAACCAACGACCGCAATCAGCCCGGTGTCGTCAACAGCGTGTCCGACCAAGTCAGGCGCATAGGCTCAGGCGGGAATCTGATCGATGCTGGCGGTGTTCTGCTCGGCCACACCGTTATCGCGGTGGCGCAAAGCAGACAGCGCGCGATAGACCTGCAGCCGGGCGCGCATCACCGATCCCAGCGGACGATGCGCGGCCAGACTGCGTGCCGGGCGGAAGGTCATCACGTCGTCGAAATACTGGACGCGGGAGGCGCTATAGGCTTCCTGTCGCGGGATGCGGATCGTTCCGACCGTCAGGTAACGGCTGTCCTCCTCGGGCCAGTCGACCGAGGTGTCCTCGATCGGCTGCGTCTCGGCGTCGGCCCAGAGCTGTACGCGCAGTTCGAAGACCGCGTCGTGTTCGCCGGAATAGCGGACGGCGGCATGACGGAAGCCGTCTTCATCCTGATCCGGGTCCAGTTCCCAGTCCTTTAGGGCGGCCTGTTCGGGCGAGGCGGGGAAGGCGCCGAGCTTGGCGACGGGTTTTGTCAGACCAACGTGGCAGGCGGGGCGGGGGGATGATACCGGCCCGGGATGAGCCGAAAATCGAGGGCACTGCCGCCTAGCCCGTTCCGTCGTTTCAACTCGTCGCCGGAGGTGATCCGGCTCGTGGTTATGATGTACGTCTGCTTTCCGCTTTCGCTGCGCAATGTCGAGGACCTTCTGTTCGAGCGCGGTATCGACGTCTGTCACGAGACGGTGCGCATGTGGTGGAACAGGTTCGGCCCGATGTTCGCCGGCGATATCCGCCGGCAGCGGGTAAGCGCGATGCGGGGCTTCCGCCACTGGCGCTGGCACCTGGACGAGATGTACGTGAAGCTGAACGGCGAGATGGTGTACCTGTGGCGGGCTGTCGATCACGAAGGCGAGATTCTCGAAAGCTACATTACCAAAACCAGGGACAAGGATGCAGCGCTTACCTTCATGAAAAAGGCGCTAAAGCGTCATGGCAGGCCCGAGACGATCACCACTGACGGACTGCGCTCGTACGGTGCCGCGATGAAAGAACTGGGCAATACCGATAAGCAGGAGACTGGACGCTGGGCCAACAACCGGGTCGAGAACAGCCACCTGTCGTTCCGGCGAAGGGAGCGCGCGATGTTGCGTTTCAGGCGAATGAAGACCCTGCAAAAGTTCGCTTCGGTCCATGCCAACGTTCACAACCACTTCAATCTCGAACGCCACCTCGTCGACCGCCAGACCTACAAGGAACGACGCTCCGCCGCCCTGGCGGAGTGGCAGATCCTCGCGAGCTAGGCCGCTGCGCTCAAAGCCCGAGATGCATCCTGTGGAGAGCGGTTCGCGTTAGACTGACAGCACCTTTCGGCTGGATGGCGCCGTTCGCCGCGCTCGACATGATCGCATCGAGTGACTGGACGCGTGCGCGTCTTGGATGGGAGCCGACGGGGCCTGATCTCCTCACGGACCTCGCCGCGATGGACTTTTCGGCGCTCGCTGACGCTTGATCAACCACCGTCGCTCGCTGCCCAGTGGGCCGAGCGGCGTTGGATGCCGTTTCTGGTTTGATAGGATTGCACATGCCGATCCTAGTGATGACGCCTGTGAGCTACCGAAATGAACGGATGTCCGTTCTTGGGTCGTGTGCGAATGGCCGTGAATGTCGCGTTCTGGGTCCTACCCGCCGAGAGCCTTCTAGCGGTGGACGCCCCTTCACGACTAGGGCCGATATTTTGTGAGGCGGCAGCGGCATTAGATTACGCCATCGGCGATCTGGTGATGTTCGACGTGCTTAAACTCTCTCGTTCCGTCGATGGCGGATATGGCGGGGGGATAAGGAGGCGATGTCGTTGATCCCTGCTAGCGCCAGGGTGCGCTCAAACTCCTGGGTTAGCAACGTCAGCAAGCGATCGACGCCCTGTTCACCGCCAGCGGCCAAGCCATAAAGATACGGGCGCCCGATCGAGCAGGCAGTCGCCCCCAGGGCAAGCGCCTTGACCACGTCCGAGCCCCGCCTGATACCACCGTCGCAGATCACGTCCGGTGCGTCGCCAATGGCGTTTCGCACCGCCTGGATCTGATCGATTGGGGCGGGTGCACCGTCCAACTGACGCCCGCCGTGGTTGGAGATCATGACGCCGGTTGCCCCCGAGGTAATCGAGCGACGTGCGTCCTCGGGAGTCATTACACCCTTGATCGCGAGCGGCCCGTTCCATTCGCGGGCAAGCCATTCGACCTCGCGCCAGCCAACCGAGCGATCGAACTGGCCGCCGATATAGTCGAACAAACTCATCGGCCCCGATGACAGCGCATCGACCTTGTGGCTGACGTTCGCGAGGTCGAACTTCGATCCGGTGAGCGCTGGAATCGACCACGAGGGGTGGAGTGCGAAGCTGAGCAACGACCGGAGTGTCAGCTTTGGCGGCAGCGAAAGGCCGCTGACCCGGTCGCGTTCCCGATTGCCGGCGACCGGCGTGTCGACCGTCAGGGTAAGTCCTTGGAAGCCCGCATCGCGACAGCGTGCCACGAACTCGGCGGTCAGCCCGCGATCCTTGAAGATGTAGATTTGAAAAACCTTCGGCCCGGCGAAGGCTTGCGCGAGATCCTCCAGTCGCGTCGTGCCCATCGTCGAGAGGCTGTAGAGAAGGCCGTGCCGTGCCGCCGCGCGCGCCACAGCAAGCTCGGCATGCCCATGAAACATGCGCGTCAGGCCAGTGGGCGAAAGCATGAGCGGCCATTGCGAAGGCTGCCCAAAGATCTTGGTTTTCGTTCGGATCTCCGACACGTCATTGAGGACGTCAGGAACCAGCTCGTAGTCCGCGAAGGCCGTGGCGTTCCGGCGCAGCGATATCTCATCGTCCGCGCCGCCATCGATATAGTCGAAGATCGGCCTCGGCAGTCGACGGCGAGCCATCAGGCGCAGGTCGGCTACGTTGTTTGCACGGTCTAATCGCGTCATGTCTAACCCTGAACGGAGTAAGCCTGAAGTCGCCAGCGCCGAGCGGAACGTGTCCACGCAGCCGGATGGCTATGTCGGGCAATGCGGTCTTGCCGGAATTGATCTTCATCGGTGTTTCCCGCGCCGCCTAACGGATCGATCTTGGCGCTCACCACCGAATGCGGCCAAGCCGAAGAACACTGGGTTCAAACGGGGGGAAGGGCAGAAAAATCGACCTGTCGCCGCGGTGCGGCCGCTATAGTACGGCGCCGATCGACTGGTCGAAATGTGCATCCATCAGCGCGTTTGCCGCGATAGCGTCGCGGTCGCCGATAGCGAGCGCGATGTCCACGTGGCGCCTTAGTACAATCGATCGCGCCTCTTCCGTGTGGCGGGTTTCCCAAGCTGCCGGTATCGCAACGGTCATCATCGGCTCGAACGATCGGACGACCTGGAGAAACAACGCGTTGCCGCTGGCGCGGGCGATCGCCTGATGAAAGACGATGTCATGGCGGGTTATGTCAGCGATATTGGTTGCGGTGGCCATCGCTTGCGCGGCAGTTCGTATGATGGCAGCGTCGGCATCGCTGCGGCCGCGAGCGGCGAGTTCGGCAGTGCGTAGCTCGAGCGTGCGGCGGACGTCCCAAACCTCGGCTACCGACACCTGCGCTGTCGCGACCGCATGGTCGATCGAGGTTCCCATCACCGATCCGTCGATCGCCCCCACCCGCGCGCGTCGCCCGTTGGCTACGTCGATCAGACGAAGGGCAGCCAATGCGCCGAACGCCTCGCGCATCACTGCGCGGCTGACACCAAGCTCGGTCGCAAACTGGCCCTCGCCAGGCAGCGTGTCACCGACCTTCATATCTTGTTCGCGCATGTAATTACGTACGCGGCGTACCGCGCGATCGACCAGCGAGCCGCCTTCCTCCAGACGATCCATCGTCTTCATGCCGCTAGCTGCGACGCGCGGAGACGTGTGGGCGGCACGCCGAAGCGGCGCGCGAATGCTCGGGTGAAGCTTGCATTATTCCGATACCCGCAGCGATAGCCGATCGCAGATACAGGAAGGTCGGTCGCCAGCAGCAGGCCGCGCGCGCCGGACAAACGCTTGTCAGCGATCGCGTCAGCTACGCTTGAGCCAAACATCTGGCGAAAGCCACGGGTGAGCTTTGCGCGATTCAGGCCACAGGCGCGCGCGACCGTATCGAGCGTCAGTTTCTCCTGCCAACGATCGTCGATCAGCTGCCGCGCCGCCGCGAGACGGCGCGTGTCGCGTTCCGACAGGTCGCCGACACCATCAGCCGATATCAACGCGCCCTCGTGGAGGCAGGAAAAGCTCGCGCAGAGCAGTTCAATGCTCTTGGCGAGGCGCAGCGTATTCCGAGCCGGCTCGGGCAACGGACAATCGCGTAGGGAAAGGACCAGCGTGCGCAACTCAGTCGGCAGATGCCATATAGCGCAAGGACCGGGAAGCGCGCCGAAGATACGCTCGCACGCAGTCGCAGCGACCGCGAGTACGACGACCGCATCAAGATCCGACCCGGTAGCGTGGCTCATCGTAGCGGCCGTCCCGTCAACGCCCAGACAGAAGCGAAGGACGACTGCGTCGTCGCTCCATGCATCGTCCTCGATAGGACCCCGTCCTATGAACGCCAGCATTTCCGGTGAAACGTCGATCCGCCGTTTCGGGGTGATTGTCATGATCCTCTCCTCCGTTGAGGTTGCGAGCACAATGCACCTTTCCGAAACGTCGTCAATTGCTATCTGATAGGTCCGCAATTGCAGACAGTGGCGCGGTACGAATTGCGATCAGGAAGGCAACGACCGACAACAGACTCGTCGCGACTCCGACGATGGCAAGCGCGTTGCCGAGATGTGCCTCGCCGCCAAGCAAGCTGCTAGTCCACGTCACGAGTGACGGGGCGATGCCGAAACCGATCAGGCCAGCGATCGCTATGAAGGCACCGATGCACAACCCGCGCAGTTCGTTGGGGATGAGGACGGTCAACGCGACCGATGTAATCAGCCCCGTCACCGCACCACACAGCGTTAGCGTACCGAGCGCTATCGCAAACCAAGTGACTGTCGGGCCGACCGGAAACAGCGCGGCGGGGACACCAAGCGCGGCGGCAGCCAGCGCGCCGATCAGCAACCCGCCTCGGACCTCGCTCTTCTGCCCGATATCAGCAGCAAACCCACCTAGCACTGTGCCAGCGAGCCCGCTGACCAGGATCAAGGCTCCCATCCATCCGGCAAAATCGCCCGGTTGGAGGCCAAAATGACGCGAGAGCACCGGTGCAGCCCAGACGAGCGCAGCGTTGTCAGCCATCACAACCGCAACCTGACCGATGAAAAGCGGGATCAGGAACCTTCGGCGGGACCAGAGTTCGCCGACCAGCACCGCGAACGGTGCCCGAATGCTCTCGGCGACTTCGCGACGTGCGGGTTCACGGAGCAGCAGCAGTGGCACGATCATCACAAGGCTGAGAATGGCAAGTACAGCATGCGTGCCACGCCAAGGGGATAACCCGGAGAACAGTGGCATCATACCGCTGGCAAAACGCCCGAACAGCCAGCCGCCGAGCGCAAATGCGCCGGCAATGCCTGCGGTCTTGCCGAGGTTGACGATCAGCATTGCGCGGCCACGTTGGGCAGGGGCACACAGATCGGCCGTCAGCGACAACGCCGCGGTCAGTGCGCCTGTCGTGCCGGTCGCGGTCAAAACGCGAGCGGCAAACAGCATCACGGTGCCTGTCGCCACTGCGGTCAGCGCTGTGCCAAGCGTCCAGACCAGCGCCAGCCCGATCATCAGCCGGACACGATTGACGCGATCGACCAGGATACCGACGGGGATCGAGCACACGACCAGCGCCAGCGCAGCACTTGCTCCCTGGATCAGCCCCAGCATCGTGTCGGTCAGCCGCAACTCGGCTTTGACGCTTTCTTGCACCGTCGCGAACGACCCCATCATGGCAAAGCCGATCGTCATCGCGAGGGTCAGCGCGAGCAGCGACGGCAGGGCACGGCCGAAACCTATCGCTGGGGGGGCAGTGATTGGCGTCGCCATCAGCGTAGCCCCCGGCGTAGCGCGTCGATCCGCATCGCCTGCGCGCGGTCGGCGACGCCGGGACCTGGTAGCAGGTCAAAGCCATGGAACGCACCGGGGTGGACGTGAAGCTCGGTCGGGACGCCGGCGGCGATCAAGCGACGCGCGTAGTCGATATCCTCATCGACGAAGAGATCGAGCGCGCCGGTCATGATGAACGTCGGCGGTAGTCCAGCGAGGTCGGTCGCGCGCGCGGCTGCGGCGTAGGGGGAGACGCCGTCGCCCCCTGGCTCCTGGCCGAGTAGCGCGGTCCAGCCGAACCGGTTGTTGTGCGGTGTCCAGATGAACTTGCCGGCATGCGCATGCGGTTCGCCCACGCAGGTGCGATCGTCGATCATGGGATACGTCAGATGCTGGAAGGCGAGAGCGGGTCCACCCCGGTCGCGCGACATGAGCGCAAGTGCCGCGGCGAGGCCGCCGCCCGCGCTCTCGCCCATCACGCCGATCCGCGCAACGTCGATACCGAGGTCGTCGGCGTTCGTGACGGTCCAGGTTAAGCCTGCATAACAATCCTCGATCGCACCGGGGAAGACTGTCTCGGGTGCGAGCCGGTAGTCGACCGACACGATGACACAGTTCAGTGCGGTGGCGAGCGGACGGTGGATGGACTCCAGCTCCTTGGCGCCGCCACCGACATAGCCGCCGCCATGGATATGATAGATGCAGCCGAGCGGACCGCTAGCGTCACGGGGGCGGTAGATATGCAGCGAGACGTCAGGCGCGCCAACGGGCCCGGCAATCCGGTGCCGCTCCAGATCGACACCGCCATTCGGGGCAGGCGGGAGGGGCAATTCGCGCCCGCGGAGGGCCGCCAGGGTCTCCGACGTGAGCGTTACGGTCGGCCACGCATCGAGTAGCGGACGAAGCTCGGGATCGACTAGGGGCAGGCTGGTCATCGAATACTCCCTTGGAGACGTGCGCCACTGCTCACAGGGTAAAGATCTTGCCCGGGTTCATGAGGTTCAGCGGGTCGAGTGCGCGTTTGATCGTCCGCATCAGGTCGACAGCATCGCCCAGCTCAGCGACGAGCCAGTCCTGCTTGCCGATGCCAATGCCGTGCTCGCCGGTGCAGGTGCCGTCCATCGCGATCGCACGTTCGACGAGGCGACGGTTGATCGCTTCCACTTCCTCGAACTCGTGCGGGGCGGTGGGGTCGATCGAGAAGATCACGTGAAAATTGCCGTCGCCGACATGACCCAGGATCGCGGCGGGAACAGTGCCTGCATCGATGTCGGCACGCGTCGCCAGGATGCACTCGGGCAGGCGGCTGATCGGCACGCACACGTCGGTGGTCCAGCCGACCGCGCCCGCCCGCACGTTGACCGCGGCGTAATAGGCCTCGTGTCGTGCCTTCCAAAGCCTGGCGCGTTCCTCGGGCTGGTTCGACCATTTGAATGCCCCGCCGCCGTTCGCGTCAGCGAGTGCGGCTACGGTTTCGACCTGTTCGGCCACGCCCGCGGGCGAGCCGTGGAATTCGAAGAACAACGTCGTCACTTCGGGGTAATCGAGTTTTGACCAGCGATTGACCGCCGCCATCTGCTTGTCGTCGAGGATTTCGACGCGAGCGAGCGGTACGCCGCACTGGATCGACTGGACGACGGTATCGACCGCGCCTTGCAAGGACTCGAACCCGCAGACCGCAGACATGATCTGTTCGGGTATCGGATGGAGACGCAGGCTGATCTCAGTGATGATGCCTAGCGTGCCCTCCGCACCGACGAACAAGCGGGTGAGGTCATAGCCCGCAGCCGACTTGCGCGCCCGCGTCGCGGTGCGGATGACGTTGCCGTCCGCCGTCACGACGGTCAGTGCGAGCACTGCTTCGCGCATTGTGCCGTAGCGGACCGCGTTTGTGCCGCTTGCGCGGGTTGAGGCCATCCCGCCGATCGTCGCGTTGGCACCGGGATCGATCGGAAAGAACAGCCCGGTGTCACGCAGGTGCGCATTCAGTTCCTCGCGCCGTACTCCCGCCTGGACGACGCAATCGAAATCCTCCGCATTAATCGCGAGGATCGCGTCCATCCGCGAAAGGTTCACGCTGACCCCGCCGAGAACCGCAAGCGCATTGCCCTCGATCGACGTACCCGCGCCGAACGGTACGACCGGCACGCCCGCCGCGGTACACAGCCGTACGCAGTCAGCGACTTCCTCCGTCGACGCGGCAAAGACGACCGCGTCAGGCAAGGCCTCGGCAAAATGGGCCTCACTCGTGCCGTGTTGGCGACGGATGCCCTCGCCCATTGCCAGGGCGTCGCCAAAACGCTGACGAAGTGCCGCGACGAACGCCTCATCGAGCAGCGGGCGGGGGGGCGTGGGCATGTGCTTCATCAGAATCGTACCGTGCCACGGATGCCGATACGCCGACGTGGCGATTGGATCGCGAGGTTCGACACAAGAGGCGCCGGCAACCCGGCGCGCCGCAGCAGCGAAGCATCGAGATAGGTCTCGATGTACTTCTCGTTGAACAGGTTAGTCGCGAAGGCTGCGACTTCGAGCGGTCCGGCCTGCCACGACACCGATCCGTTCACGAGGTGATAGGCCTCCAGCACCGGCACCGAGGCAGCGTCGAGCGAGCCGCCAGTGCGCTCACCCTTCGCAACGACGTTCGCGTCAAAAACGATCGCCTGGTCGCGGTGGAATGGCACCCGCAGATTGGTGCCGATCGAATAGTTCGCGTCGGGAACGAACAGGATGCGATCGCCCGGATAAGCATAGCCGGTCACCGCGGTGAACTGGCTGGAATCGGTCACGCGGGCATGGAGCAGCGTCGCATTGGCATAGACGCGCCAGGCGTCGCTGACATCGAACGACAATTCGGCCTCCGCACCGTAGCTTTCGACGTTGCCCGAGTTGAGGTTGATCGCGACGAAGCCGACGGGCTGGCCGGTGGCGGGATTGAGGATGGTCGAAGGGGCGAGGGCATTGGCCCCGATGAAGTTCTTGTAGTCGTTGTAGAATGCCGCGACGTTGGCCGTCAGTCGACCGTTAAACGCGCTTGCCTTCGAACCGACTTCGTAAGTCCAGACGCTGTCACCGCGATAGGTCAGGTTGGGCGCGCCGGGACCGTTCTGACCACCGCCCCGAACGCCGCGTGCGACTGAGGCATAGGTCATGAACTGGGGATTCCAGCGCTTCGATAGCGTCGCACGAGGTTGCCACTCGTTCGCCTTGTAGGCGGCGGCAAGTCCAGCGGTCGATGCATCGAGCTTCTGGTGGTCGTAGCGGATCCCGACCGTCAGATCGAGGCCATCGCCGAGCTTCAGGAAGCCGGTGGCGAAACCCGCGATATTCTCATTCTCTGATGTCGCGGTGCCGGGTACGGTCAGGTTGGCTGGCACCACGGTCGTCGTTGTCGTGGCATCTGTCGTCGAGCGCGCATAAAAGGCACCGACCAGCGTCGAGAAATTCTCGCTCCACTTCGTATCGAAGCGGACCTCGCCGGTACGGGTCTTTAGCGTGCGGCTGACGGTCGAACGGAAAAAGTCGATCGGGCTATAGTCGGCATCACCCGCGCCCTTCGTATCACTCTGATTGTATGCGCCGATCGCGGTGATCGTCGTATTGATGCTGTCGACGTCGAACTCGCCCTTCACATTGGCGGCGTAGTACTCGATCGTGCCCAGGCTGCGCTGGTTGCTGCTGCCGTCGAGCGAATAGTCGCGAGGGCCACGCACGTTGAAATAGGGCGTGGAGCCGCCAAACACACGGTCGTATCCGCCGTTCACTGTGAAGCGCGCCCAGTTGGTGGGTACGAAGCGGATCGTGCCGTTTATGCTCTTCGTCTCGAGTGGGTTCTGATCGCCGCCTGCGAGCAGGTTGCGCTGGAAGCCGTCTTCCTTGTGATAGGCCGCTCCGATGCGGAACTGGAGGACGTCCTTGACGATCGGCCCTGATATGCTGCCCGACGCGGAGGCGTAATTGTCGCCGGTGGCCAGCGCGCCGTCGACACGACCCTGCCAGTCGTTCGACGGCTGGCGGGTGACGACGTTGATCGCGCCGCCCAGCGTGTTGTTGCCAAACAGCGTCCCCTGTGGCCCGCGCAGCACTTCGACGCGGGCGACATCGACCAGCGGCGAATTGAGATATGTCGTGTTCGGCTGGTAGATGCCGTCGATGAAGATACCGACACCTGGCTGCACCGTGTCGATCAGCGTGGTCCCGACGCCGCGGATCGATACGAACGCGCGACCGACCGAATCCGAATTGATGTTGAGACCCGGCGTATAGGCGGCCACGTCGCGGACGACGACGAGCTGCTGCTGCTTGATCGCGTCACCTGAAATTGCGGTGACGGCGATCGGCACATCTTGCAACCGCTCTTCACGACGGCGTGCGGTAACGACGATATCGGAGGCTGCGGGGTCTTTGCCGGCACGCGTATCGACCTGCGGGTCGGCGGGGGTACCCTGATCGCTAGTCTGCGCGCCCTGCGGGTCGACAGTCTGCGCCGCGGCGAGCGCGGGCCATGCGAGGGTAAGCGCGGAAGATAGGGCGAGCAGCGAGCGACGACGCATAAAAACCTCTCCGGATATCGGTAGATCGAGTCGTCTACCTGTCAGAGAGGTGTGCCGTTTTTCAGAGGTGTCCGAAAGGTGTCATGGCTATGCCGATCGGCTCCGGCACTTCGCCTACCAGCAGGAGTAGCCGCCATCGACCGCCACGATGCTGCCGGTCATCAGGCTTGCTGCATCGCTCGCAAGGAACTGTACGACCGAGGCGACTTCGTACGCCTCCCCAAGTCGCCCCTGCGGCGTGCCGTCGATCCATCGACGGTACATCTCGCTGGTCTTGTCTGCAAAGGCGTTGAGCGGGGTCGCTATATAGGTCGGCGCGACCGCATTGACGCGAACGCCGCGGTCGGCCCATTCAGCGGCCAGGCTTTTTGTCAGTTGGTGCACCGCCGCCTTCGACGCGTTGTAATAGCTCTGCGGCTGCGGCCGGTTGACGACGAAGCCCGACATCGACCCGATGTTGACAATCGATCCGCTACCCCGCGCCAGCATGTTGCGTCCGAAGGCGCGTGCGCACCAGAACGTGCCGTTGAGATTGACGTCGAGGACGTTCAGCCAATGCTCGTCGGCGACATCCTCCGCCGCGGTTTCACTGCGGGCGATGCCAGCGTTGTTGACGAGGATGTCCGTGCCGCGCCCCGCGTCAGCCGCGGCAGTGACCGCTGCTGAGTCTGTCACATCAAGTATGGCGCCGGTGACGCGGTGACCTCTGTCGTGCAGGGTTTCAAGACCGCGCGCGAGCAGATCCGGATCGCGATCGGCGATTGTCACCACGGCGCCGAACTCGGCGAGCGCGTCCGCGCAGGCCCAGCCGATGCCTTGTGCGCCGCCGGTGACGAAGGCTTTGCGACCGTCGAGGCGCAGACGATTGGCGTACATGGTCTTGTCCTTCAGGGTAGGAACGGCGCGGCGGGCATGACGGGCTCGAACGTCGCCTCCCCGGCGACGATGCGATAGACCTGACGCGTATCACGATCGAACGGCGCCCAGGGGAGGGACCCGTCGCGGGCGAAATCGACCCACAGCCGGTGCATGCGGGTCGCGACATCCTGCGGCGGCGCTTCACCGAGCAATCCATCGGGACCGGTCGCGCACGCGAGTGCATCGAAAACGAACGGCACGTCGATCGCATGCGCCGCGCCAAGCTCGCCGCCGAACGCGGGCGAGCGCCATTCGAGTTCGTAGACATGCGTGCGGCCGCGATGTTCCTCGGCGAACCGCCTGGCGGGCCAGCGAAAGACAAGGTCCGTCATCGCATCGGACAGCGCACGCCCGCCGGGACGCTTGCCAGCCCCATAGGCGTTCAGCACCGACCACGCTCGAGGCTGCGACTTTCGCAGCACGAACCACGCCAGCAACCGCCCGATCTTGTCGCGGACCCCAGACGAGACCAGGTACAGGTTCATTTCCTCGGCGTTCGTACCGATCAGCACATCGACGTCCGCACCCGCGCCACCGCGGAGCGCATCCAGCGGCGGCACCGGCAGCATGTCGTCGCCATGGACGGGTACGAAGCGGCTGATCCCGAACACCGGCTCGCGGCCGTCCGCCCCGCGCAGGTCGATCCGCGTGGTCGGTAACGACACCTTTTCCACAGCGTTGAGCATCGGCTCGGCCGCAACGCTGGCGAACCCATCACGGGTCGGCGAAACGCCGAGCAGTTTGGCAAGCTTAGTCACCAGCCGCTGCATGACGCTCACGTCACGCGTCATGCCGCCATGTCCGCTTTGGATGATCGCGCGGGAAAACAGGCCCTTGGCGGCAGGGGACGTGACGAGGTCGGCGATCGCCATTGCGCCCGCCGATTCACCGAATATAGTGACGTTGCCAGTATCGCCTCCGAAGCGGTCGATCTCCGCGCGGACCCATTCGAGCGCGGCGACGACGTCGCGCAGGCCGAGATTGGTCGGGACACCCGGGATCGGCAGAAAGCCGTCGATCCCCATGCGATAGTTGATAGCAACGCAAACTACGCCGTCGCGCGCGAAGGTCGTCCCATCCTGCACCGGCGCGTCCTTGCTGCCGATCACGAAGCCGCCACCATGGACGAACACCATGACCGGCAGCCCGGTGCGGTCGTCGTCGGGGCGCCAGACATTGAGCGTCAAATAGTCGTCGCCCGGTATCCAGCCGCTACCGATCAGCGCCTCGACATTGAGGCCCGGCACGGGCCTGATCCGCTGCGGCGCGTTCGGCCCAGCGTCAGTGACAGCGCGCACGCCCGTCCACGACGGTGGCGGCGAAGGCGGCGCAAACCGCGAGGCGCCAACGGGCGGCGCTGCATAGGGAATGCCTATAAAGCGCTGGACGCCCCCAGTCGTACGCCCTTGGACCGCACCGGCGGTGACGTGGACGATCGGATCGAGATGTTCACTGATTGACATCGTGTCGATGTACACCGTCCGCGTCTCGCCAGAACATCCGGTTACTATGCGGCATCGCTCGCAGGGTGTGCCCATGCGGTGCGCATGCAGCCGGAGCATTGCCCGCCGCGCGCCGACCTGCGCCGATGGCGGTCTTACGGCAGGGGAGAGACGTGATGCGTGGACGCAGGCGGAAAGTCGGGCTTTGGTTACTGGGGGGACTGCTGGCGATCACCGGCATCGGCCTGATGATTGTCGTTGCCCAAGGTCGACGGACCCCGAGCGGCCGGCCGGACTATATCGCGCTGGGCAGCTCGTTCGCAGCGGGAGCGGGACTAGGCGCCCTCGAACCCGGTAGCCCAACGCTGTGCGCGCGTAGCGTCGAAGGCTACCCGCAGCAACTCGCCCGGCTGCGTGCAGTTGCGCTCGTCGATATGAGTTGCGGCGGTGCCGTGACCCGCCATCTGCTAAACGGCGGTCAGTATTTCCAGGGGCGGCAGGTCCGGACGATCACGCGCGCCACGCGGCTCGTGACGCTGACAATCGGCGGCAACGATGTCGGCTATGTTGCCGACCTGTCGATGCTGGCGGCACGGCATACAAACACGGTGTTCGGCCGCTTCGTCCGATGGTTCTGGGACGGGCCACGGCGACCCGACGCGCGTGGCTATGATCAACTGCGTATTGATCTGATCGCGACACTCCAAGCGATCCATGCCGCGGCTCCACAGGCTATCGTGGTGATAGCGACCTACCCAACCATCCTGCCGCCCTCAGGCACGTGCCCAGTGTTAGGTCTGACTGCTGCCGAAGCCGGCACGATGCGTCAGGTTAGCGATACGCTCGCAGCCGTCACGCGATCGGCGGCCGAGGCAGGCGGCGCAATCCTGGTCGACATGCACACGCTCGGGACGACCCATAACGCCTGCTCATCGGAACCATGGGTCCGTGGCTGGATGAACGGCAATATTGCGCCCTTCCATCCGACCCGTATCGGTGCAGCCGCGACGGCTCACGCAATTGCGTCACAGATTAAGACGTAATGCGGTCCTAGTATTGGTCTTTGCGCAGGCGCAGCCTACCGAACCAGAGATGATCCGCATATTCTCGCTTCCGAGCATTAAGCGTCTCACAATGGTGCGCTGCCGGCTTTAGACAGACCAGCCTTGAACAGGATGCCGTTACGCATGTGTCCGGTGGTATAATATAAGCGAGTCTTTTTCCCCGCGGAGACGTGATGCGGAGGCACGTGTGAGGCAGCTGCGCTCCACCGACGCCCAACTCTAGCTAGCGGTTCATCGCAAGCCTGAATTTAGATGGCTGGTCGCCAAACATTCGGCAAAATGAACCAACGGCTGAAGTTGGGAAGCGGATAACCCCCGACGAACGTCCGCTACTGGGTCCTATCGGCCCCGCGCTGCCGGGCAGTTTCGCCCAATTCCGGACGCTTCGGTCACAAATCATGACTCCCGATAACGGCCATTCGTTCAGCGCATCTTTCCCGGTTTAAATTTGCCCCATCTGCTCCGAACTGCGACCCTTACCTGCCGCCGCACCGTAAAGGCGCCGTGAAGATTAACTTCAATCGAGTATTATCCGGCAACCTATGGTATGAATTATAAATTGCTGATCGAGCACGGCCCTTGGCAACTGAGAGACTCAATGCTCCCGCCGATATTACGGGAACTGCGTTTTGATCTCAGAAATTGACCCTCGCGGTTTGTTTGCAAAAAATCTCTTAGCGCAATCGCAGATACAGGTTTTTGACGACGGAGCTTTGGGCCGTTTGAAAGCTCGAACAAGAACCTTCGATTCGGGAAGCTACGTATTCAGGGAAGGCTTGCCAATTTCAGAATATGCATTTGTAATATCGGGGTATTTATTCCGTCAAAAGCAGACATCGGACGGTCACCGGCAAATTGTATCATTAATAATTCCTGGAGACATAGTTAATCCAGAAATCAGATTTGTGAATAATCTGGACCATGACGTGGTTTGTGCGGAAAAATCTAGCATCGGGTATGTGCAAAAATCCGAGTTTGAGTCATTAATGGATTCCCATTCATACATTCGGCTGGCCTTAGATTTAATCACTACTGCAGAATCACGCCAATTACGGGAGTGGCTGTTAAATATAGGCGGGCGCTCCGCAAGAACTCGCGTAGCTCATTTCTTGAACGAATTTGCTGCCAGAACTCGGCTACGCGGCTTGAATGATGGTTTGCGGTTTTACCTGCCTATCTCGCAGGAGCAGATTGGGGACGCCGTCGGAATTACACCTGTTCACGTTAATAGGGCTATCAGGTCTTTAGTTGAAAGCGAGTTAATCAATCATACAAACAGAGAATACAAAATAGTTGATATCAAAGGATTTAGGCAAGCTGGTCAATTTTCAGAACGGTTTATTACAGTCGATGATTTTTTTGAATAATTATTGCTGCGTGTATACCTCGACATCTAACGTTAAATGCTAAGCGGTTCCATGTCGGCTATTATCGCCTACCCCTCCATCCCTGATACCGTAAGCAGACAGTTTGCGTTCCTTTCCTTACTGGCCATTCCCGACCACGTATTTGCGTCCGTTCCCATTGGCTGTAGAAGGGCCGCATGCGGGCTCGCCATACCGATCGGTACGCTGTTTACATCTGGCTACCTGCCTTAATTGGCGCCAGTCATTTGTGGCTGTGGTGGGATGATCCAACGCCCAGCACAGTAATGCTGCTGGGAGGCAGCTTCTGGCTGCTGTGTGGGATCGCCGCACTTATCCAACGGATGCGTAAAGCTGAGACTGAACGCTAAAACGTCAATATGCGTCAGTTTTCATCCAAAGCAGCCTGACAGCTTTCCTCTCCCAACCGGCACTTTTTATGAAGCGACATCCGGTCGGGTTTACCGCGTGATCGGACAGTCTCAGCTACGCGGGGCGAGGAAAGTAAACAATGAAGGCGGGGATAGCATAAATCTTGATCTAGTTTAAGTCATCGGCATGCCACGAGTCGCCCTCTCGCCCGTTCAGCGCCTGCGCGAAGACCTGGAGGATGCCTTGGCGCAGGCAGATGCCTTAGACCTATCACTGGTAGCTATCCAGATCGCGGAGGCGCTCGAGATGCTCGGGCCTTATGAGGACGGCAAAGCCCGGCTGCTCGGTTAGCACGAACGAGGGCGGGGCAAACGTTCAACAGTGGATCGCTTGGTCTTAAACGAACGACTATGCTCCAAAGCGGACGGTCCGCAATCCTCTCCATACCCGCCATTAAGCGCGAGTGTGAAAAGGCATCTCACACCCGAACATGATGGCGCACCGGTGACCTGACCGACGACATGGCCCGATGGCCGAGCCGTCTACCTTCACCGCTGTCGATCTTTCCCGCCTGCCGGCGCCGATGATCGTCGAGACCCTCGATTTCGAAACGATCTACGGTCAGATGTTGGCGCAGCTTGTCGCACTGCTCCCCGACTTCGATGCGACCGTCGAATCCGATCCCGCCGTCAAACTGCTGCAGGTCGCAGCCTACCGCGAGATGCTGCTGCGCTCCCGCGTGAACGACGCCGCCCGCGCGGTCATGCCAGCCTATGCGATCGGCGCGGATCTCGACAACCTTGCCGCCCTCATGGGCGTGGTTCGCCTGCTCATCACCCCGGCCGATGCACAGACCGGCGCCGCAGCGGTCCTCGAAAGCGACCAGGACTTCCGGCGCCGCCTCGTCCTCGCGCCAGAGGGCTATTCGGTTGCCGGCCCCGAAGGCGCCTATATCTTCCACGCGCTGTCGGCATCGGCGGACGTCCTCGACGCCAGCGCGACCAGCCCGACGACCGGCGAGGTCTGCGTCACCGTCCTTGCGCGTGACGGCACTGGCGTCGCTTCGGCAGCGCTGCTCGCCGCGGTCCTCGCCTACGTCTCGGCCGAGACCCGCCGCCCGCTGACCGATTACGTGACGATCCAGTCGGCGCAGATCGTGCCATACGCGGTCGCCGCCTCGATCACGACGTTTGCCGGCCCGGATGGCTCGATCGTCATCGCCGAAGCGCGTGCGCGTCTCGCCGCCTACATTGCCAACTCGCACCGCCTCGGTCGCGACATCACCCGGTCGGGGATCTTCGCCGCGCTCCATGTCGAGGGCGTGCAGAACGTCGTCCTCACCAGTCCCGCGGCCGACGTCGTTCTGGATCGCACGCAGGCCAGCTGGTGCACCGCTTCCAACGTCGTCCACGCCGGGCTCGGCGAGTGACGCTGCTCCCGCCCAATGCCACCGCGCTCGAGCGCGCGGTCGAGGCCAGCATGGCGCGCCTCGCGGACGTGCCTGTACCGCTGCGCTCGCTCTGGAACCCCGATACCTGCCCGGTCGACCTGCTCCCGTATCTCGCATGGGCGCTGTCGCTCGACAGCTGGTCGAGCGCGTGGCCGGAAACGATCAAACGCGCGCGCGTCCGCCAGGCGCTGGCGATTCAGCGCCGCAAGGGCACGGCATTGTCCGTCCGCGACGTCGTCGCCTCGTTCGGCGGATCCGTGGCGCTTCGCGAATGGTGGCAGACTACGCCGCCCGGCGATCCGCACACCTTCAATCTGCTGCTCAACATCACCGACCAGAGCGGTGCGCCTGTCGATGCCGCGTTCGTCGATGCCGTCATCGCCGAGGTCTACCGCACCAAGCCGGTCCGCTCGCACTTCACCTTCAGCCAGGCGCTCAACGCCACCGCCGGCATCGTGCCGGTCAGCGCCGCGCGCCCCGCCGTTTTCACCCGCCTCACCATGACCGCACCAGCGGCCTGACCCGGAGAGACCATGTCGCTCGTCTTATGCATCACCGACGCCGGCCGCGCCGCGCTCGTCAACGCCGCCCGCGACGGCACCAACGCCGTGCGGATCGCGACAGTCGGCGTGTCGCCGACCGCGATCGTCGCCGCGGCGAACACTGCTGCGCTGCCCGGCGAGGTAAAGCGCATCGCGACGGTCTCGGGTGCCGGCGTCGCGGCCGACGTCATCCATCTGGTCGTGCGCGACGAGACCGCGGACACCTACACGGTCCGCAGCCTCGCGCTGTACCTGGCAGACGGTACGCTCTTCGCCGCCTACGGCCAGGCCGCGCCGATCATCGAGAAGTCGGCCGGCGCGCTGCTGCTGCTCGCGATCGACGCCACGCTGCTCGACGTCGCCGCCAGCCAGATCACGTTCGGCAACGCCAACTTCCTTAATCCGGCCGCGACCTCCGCGACCCCCGGCGTGGTCGAGCTGGCGACCGATGCCGAAGCCATCGCGCTGGCCGACGCGGTCCGCGCGCTCACCCCGAAGAACATGGCGGCGATCTTCACCGCGGCAAACGTCCTGTCGCGCCTGCTGTCGGTTGATGGCGCGGGTTCGGGGCTCGACGCCGATCTGCTCGATGGCCGTCAGGGCGCGGAGTTCGCCCTGTGGTCCGGTGGCAACTTTACGGGGCCGGTCGGCATCCGTCATGCCGGACTGGCGGCGGGCCTGCGGATATCGGACGGCACGAACGGTTACGGCTTCCTGCAGTTCGGCGAAGCGTCCGATGCCAACGTATCGCTCAACTGGTACATGGGTTCGTCCGCTGACAACGCGTACAGCATCTACCAGGGGCCGTTCGGATCGGGCGCGCTGCGGTTGCGCGTCACGCAGACGACGGTCGCGTTCAACGGGTCGCTGATGTGGACGGCCGCGAACGATGGCGCGGGTTCGGGGCTCGACGCGGACCTGCTCGATGGGCAGCAAGGCGCTTGGTACACCGACATCGTCGCCCGGCTGGGATACACGCCGGTCAACGCCACGACCTTCACCGGCGCCAACATCATATCGCGCCTGCTGACGGTCGACGGTGCAGGGTCGGGGCTCGACGCCGACCTGCTCGACGGTCGCCAGGGCAGCGAGTTCGCGCTGATCGCAGGCGCGGCATTCTCCGGGGCGGTATCGGCGCCCTCCGGCACGATCGGCAGCGTTACCTGCGACGCCAACGCCAATCTGCTCGTCGGCGTCACCAGCGGCAGCGCGCATGTCCTCGCCAAGGGCGGTGTGGAGAACGCGCAACACACCGGCTTCCTCGGACCGAACGGCTATGTCGCGACCTTCAACATCGCGAATTCATCGGGGCAGAGTTCGGCTGCGTCGGCCTTCTACCTGTCGAAGAACAGCAGCACGGGTCGGTCGATCAACGCGGCCGGCACGATCAACGCCAGCGGCGCCGACTATGCCGAGTATATGCAAAAGGCGGACGGCTGCGGCCCGATCGTGGCCGGCGACGTCTGCGGCGTCGATATCAACGGCGAGCTCGTGACGCGCTGGGCGGATGCCCGGAGCTTCGTCGTGAAGTCGGACCAGCCGGGGTTCGTCGGCAACGACACCTATGGCGCGCATCTGGGCGAAAGACCGATCGAGCCTACCGACGAAACCGCCGACGATTGGGATACCGCGCACGCCGCGTACGTGGCGGATCTTGCGACGTTTGAAACCGCCCTCGAAGCGGCACGCGCGAACGTCGACCGGATCGCCTTTTGCGGTCAGGTCCCGGTGGCGGTCAGCGGTGCGTTCGCGGTCGGCGATTACATCGTCGCCGCGCCGGATGACGACGCGATCAAGGCGGTCGCTGTCGGTGCCGCGACGATCAGCTTCGACCAGTATCGCGCCCGGATCGGCAAGGTCTGGGCCGTGCGCGACGGCCGCGCATGGATCGACGTTCAGCACGGCTGACGCCCCCGCAATCACAACCACCCACCGGAAGGACCCGACGCAATGAAGATCACCATCGGCGAACACGACCCCGCGACCCGCACCGTCGCCGCCACCTTCACCAGCGGCGACGTCGTTCACGAGCGTAGCGTCAACGCCTGCTACGACGCGAGCGGCGTGTATGACGCCGACGCCACCGCTGAACGTGTCGAGGAAGTCGGCCGCGGCGTCGCGGTGAAGATCGGCCTCGGCGTGATCGCCAACGCACCCGACGCCGAGCCGGACCCCGCCTGATCCCTTCGGGTGTGGGATCGCATTCCACACCCGCACGACCGCGCGCTGTCCGGATCGCCGCGCCACTGTCCCGCGTCATGAACGCGCTTCCCGATCCTCGCCGCATTATCGGCAACATCGTCCGCATCGGCACGATCGAATCCGTCGATCTTGCCGATGCGACGTGCCGCGTGCGTGTCGGCGAGATCGTCACCGGTGACGTCTGCTGGATCGTCCAGCGCGCCGGCAATACGCGGATCTGGTCGCCGCCCACGGTCGGCGAGCAATGCCTCCTGATCTGCCCCGAAGGCGACACCGATGGTGGCGTCGCCATCCTCGGCCTGTTCTCCGATGCGATGCCCGCGCCGTCGAGCGACGACATCGATCTGATCCGCTTCGGCGACGGCGCGATCCTGTCTTATGACACCACCGCGCACCTTCTCGTCGCGCATCTCCCGGCGGGCGGCAGGGTGCAGATCGATGCGCCGGGCGGCGTGACCATCACCGGTCCGGTTTCCATTACCGGTGCCGTCACTATCACCGGCGACGTCGATATCGCGGGCAAGGCGACCGCGAGCGATGACGTGATCGGCGCGGGCAAGAGCCTCAAGAGCCACAAGCATCTCGGCGTCACCGCCGGTGGCGGCGTGTCGGGGTTGCCGCAGTGAACGGCATGAACGCCCGCACCGGCGCGCCGCTCGACGGCGGCGACCACCTCACCCAGTCGATCGCCGATATCCTGTCGACGCCCATCGGCTCGCGCGTTGCTCGGCGCGACTATGGCTCGCTGCTGCCCGACCTGATCGACCAGGCGATGAACCCCGCCGGCCGCATGCGCCTGCTCGCGGCGACCGCGCTCGCGCTGCTGCGCTGGGAACCACGCATCATGCTGACCAACGTCGCGCTGGGCCAGATCGGCCCCGCCAGCTTCGCGCTCGTCCTCGACGGCAAGCGCACCGACGTCCCGGCGCTCGCCGCCCGCACGCGTCTCTCCATCCCGCTTGCCGGCGCGCTGCCCGCATAGTCCTGAAAGGATCTGTTTCGATGGCCTACCAGCACGGAATTACCGTCACCGAAGTTACCGCGGGCGCTCGAACGCTCGTCGATGTCGCCACCGCCGTCATCGGCCTGGTCGCAACCGCGACAGCTCCGGCGGGTGCTCCGACCGCCGCGCTCGATGCAGCGTTCCCGCTCAACCGGCCGGCGCTGGTGACCGACATCGCTGCCGCGATCGGCATCGCCGGCACGACCGGCACGCTGCGCCTCGCGCTGCAGGCCATCTCCGACCAGGCGCGTGCACCCGTCGTCGTCGTTCGCGTCGCCGCGGGGGCCGATGCTGCCGCCACCAACACTGCCGTGATCGGCGGGACGGTCAACGGGCTCAAGACTGGCATGCAGGCGCTGCTCGCGGCTGAAGCGCAGCTCGGGATCAAGCCGCGGATCCTCGGCTGCCCCGGCCTCGACACCCAGGCGGTCACCACCGCGCTGGTCGTCGTCGCGCAGAAGCTGCGCGGCATGGCCTATGCGTCCGCGATCGGCGCCGACATCGCTGCCGCGACCGCCTACCGGGGAAGCTTCAGCGCACGCGAGCTGATGCTGATCTGTCCCGACTTCATCGCCTTCGACACCGTCGCCAGCGCCAACGCGACCAGCTTTGCGGTTGCCCGCGCGCTTGGCATGCGTGCCCGCATCGATTCCGACGAGGGCTGGCACAAGACGCTGTCGAATGTCCCCGTCGTCGGCGTCGTCGGGCTGACCAAGGATATCCAGTTCGACGTGCAGGATCCGAACTGCGAGGCCAACCTGCTCAACGCGCAGCAGGTAACGGCACTGATCCGCAGCGGCGGGGGCTTCCGGTTCTGGGGCTCGCGCACGACGATCGACCCGACCTCGCCGTTCACCTTCGAGTCCGCCACCCGCACCGCGCAGGTCCTCATGGATACGATCGCGGGCGGCATGATGTGGGCGATCGACAAGCCGCTTCGCCCGAGCCTGGTGAAGGACATCGTCGAGACGATCAACGGCACGCTACGCGGGATGAAGACCGCCGGCCAGATCATCGACGGCAACGCGTGGTTCGACGCGGCCAAGAACACCGCGGCGACGCTCAAGACCGGCAAAGTGACGATCGATTACGACTACACGCCGGTCCCGCCGCTCGAAAACCTGATGCTCAACCAGCGCATCACCGACAGCTATCTCGCCGACTTCTCCGTCGCCTGATCGCCCCCGCTTACCCGACCCGAACTTAGGAGCCGATCATGGCATTGCCGCGCAAACTGAAGAACATGAATCTGTTCAACGAAGGCCAGAGCTATCTGGCCGAGGTCCCCTCGGTCACGCTGCCCAAGCTCACCCGCAAGCTCGAGGAGTATCGCGGCGGGGGAATGGACGGCACTGTCAAGCTCGACATGGGCGCGGAAGCCATGGAGCTGGAATTCACCGCCGGCGGTCCGCTGCGCGACGTGCTGCTGCAGGCCACCGCGCCGACGATCGGCGGGATCTTCCTGCGCTTTGCCGGCCAGTACCAGAACGATTCCGCCGGCACGTCCGATGCCGTCGAGGTGACGGTGCGCGGCCGCCACGAAGAGATCGACATGGGCGAGCAGAAGGTCGGCGAGGGCGGCGAGTTCAAGGTCAAGATGGCGCTCGTCTACTACCGCCTCGAGTGGAACGGCGCCGTCCTGATCGAGATCGACGTCCTCAACATGGTTCACATCGTCGGTGGCGTCGATCGTCTCGCGGACATGCGCGACATCATCCTGTGAGGACGCCCCGGCGCCAGCGCCCGCTCCATGACCATCCCCGTCTCGATCCAAGGAATTTTGTATGACCGACACCAAGACCGAATTCGCCACCGTCAAGCTCGACTTCCCGTTCGCTCGCGGCGACCAGCAGATCGAGAAGGTCCAGGTGCGCCGGCCGCGCTCGAGCGAGCTGCGCGGTCTCAACATCGCCGACCTGGTGCAGATGAATGTCGCCGCGACCGCCAAGCTGCTGCCGCGTATCACCATGCCGCCGCTGACCGATGCCGAGATCAACAATCTCGATCCCGCCGACCTGACCCAGTTCGGCATGGAAATTCAGGATTTTTTGTTGCCGAAAGCAGCGAAGGAACAGGACTCCCAGGGCTAGTCGACGACGCGATGGCGGATCTCGCGATCGTCTTCCATTGGCCGCCCGCCGCCATGGACGAGATGACGATCGCCGACCTGATGCGCTGGCGCACGCGTGCAGCGGAGCGGCACAACCCGGAAAGCTGACGCCATGGACCGCAATCTTCGGATCCGCATGCTGCTCGAGGCGAGCGACAAGGTCACCAAGCCCTTGCGCGATATCGTCGGCGGATCTGCCAAGGCGGCTGCGGCACTGAAGGTCACCCGGCAGGGGCTGAAGGATCTGAGCGCGCAGGCCCGCGCCATCGGCGAGTTTCGGCTCGGCCAGGCCAAGGGCGGGGAGATGTTCGGGAAGATCGACGATGCCCGCCGGCGCATCCGAGCCCTGCGCGACGATATCGCGCGAACCGAGACGCCAACCAAGCGCATGACCAACGCCCTCGCGTCGGCCGAGGCGGCGGAGCGCAAGCTCGTCCACGCCAGCGAGGAGCACAGCGCGGAGCTGACGCGCATGCGGTCGGCGCTGACCTCGGCTGGCGTCGATGTCCGCAACCTCGGCGCCCATGAGCAGCGCCTGCGCGACAACATCGCCGCGACCACCGCCACGATGGGCCAGCAGCGTGCCGAGTTCGATCGCCTGGACGAGCGGCAGACTCGCTTCGCGAGCGCGCGCGCCGGGTTCGCGCGGACGCAGAACATGGCGACCGGCATCGCTGCAGGCGGCGCGGCTGGCATCGCCACGGGCCGGACGCTCGCACGACCGATCCTTGGCGCGGTCGAGGACGCGCAGGCATATCAGTCCGTCATGACCGACATCGCCCAGAAGGCGGATCTCGGCCGCGACCGTGCTGACCGCATGGGCCGCAACCTGCTCGCGGCTGCGCGCGCCGCCAACCAGATGCCGGACGAACTGCAAAAGGGTGTGGATACGCTGGCAGGCTTCGGCCTCGATCCGACCAAGGCGGTTGCGATGATGAAGCCGATCGGGCGCGCGGCGACCGCCTACAAGGCCGAGATCGCCGATCTATCCGCCGCGGCGTTTGCCGCCAACGACAATCTGAAGGTGCCCATCGAGCAGACCGGGCGCGTCATCGACATCATGGCGCAGGCCGGCAAAAGCGGCGCGTTCGAGATCAAGGATATGGCGGGCGCGTTCCCGGCGCTGACGGCCGGCTATCAGGCACTTGGCCAGACCGGCACCGGCGCGGTCGCCGATCTTGCCGCGGCGCTGCAGATCGCGCGCAAAGGTGCGGGCGACTCGTCGACCGCTGCCTCGAACGTCGCGAACATCATCCAGAAGATCGCCTCGCCGGCCACGATCAAGGCGTTTTCGAAGTTCGGCATCGATCTGCCGAACGCGCTGAAAAAGGCGTATGCCGAGGGCAAGACGCCACTCGAGGCGATTGCCGAGCTGACCAGGAAGGCAACGGGTGGCGACCTCGGCAAGATCGGCTTCCTGTTCGAGGACGCCCAGGTGCAGCAGGGCCTGCGTCCGCTGATCCAGAACATGGAGGAATATCGCCGGATCCGCGCAACCGCGGCTGGCGCGAAGGGGACGACCGATACCGATTTCGCCGAGCGCATGAAGGACTCGGCCGAGCAGACCAAGCAGCTCAAGATCAACGCGCAGGTGCTATCGGTGTCGTTAGGCTCGATGCTGTTGCCAGCGGTCAACGCGATCACGAAACGTGCCTCGGCTCTTGCCAGCGGCCTGGCGCGGTGGACCGAACGCCATCCCGCGCTGGCGAAGGCGATCGCGATCAGTGCGGCGGTACTCGCCTTGCTTTTCATCGTCCTCGGCGGTGCTGCGATCGTCATCGCCGCGATCATGGGACCGATCGCGATCCTCAACGCCGGCCTGATCGCCATGGGCGTTGCGGGCGGAACCGCGTCTATCGGGCTGCTGCCGATCCTCGGCGCCGTTCTCGCGATCGTCGCGGTGATCGCGTTGCTCGCGGGCGCGGTGTACCTGATCTACGCCAACTGGGGGCCGATCACCGCCTGGTTCAGTTCGTTGTGGCAGGGGATCGTCGGCGTCGTGACCGGCGTCCTCGGCTGGTTTGGCGCTCTCCCTGACCGCTTCGGCGAGTTCGGCCGCAACATGATCATAGGGATGATCAACGGCATCACCGGCATGCTGGGGGCACTGAAGGCGACGATCGTCGGGGCGGCATCGTCGGCCGCGAACTGGTTCAAACAGAAACTCGGCATCCGCTCGCCGTCGCGGGTGTTCGCCGGTTTCGGCGGGTTCATGATGCAGGGCCTCAGCAACGGCATAGCTGGTGGCGCTCGCGAACCGGTGCGGCGGATCGACCGGCTGTCGCGCAACCTGACCGGTGCCATGTCCGCCGCCTCGCTACGGCCGCTTGGTATGATGACCGACGAGGATGCGCCGGCGCGCCGTATCGACGGCCTGTCGCGCCGTCTCACCGCCGCACTGGCGATCGGTTCGGCTTTGCCCGCGCTGACGCCCGCAACCGCGGCCACGCCTGGCGTATCCGCAGCCTATGGTCGTGCGGCCCCGGCGCCGGCACCGATCACGATCAACGTCTACGGTGCGCCAGGCCAAAGCGAGCAGGCTCTTGCCGAGAAGATCGAGCGTGCACTGGAACGCCTACTGAACCGCCAGCGCGCCATGTCGCGATCGTCCTTTTCCGACACACCTGATGGAGCCGACCTGTGAACATGATGGCACTCGGCATGTTCGTCTTCTCGCTGCCGACGCTGGCATATCAGGAGATGCAGCGCAAAAGCGCCTGGCGGCACGCGAGGAGCGGCCGGATCGGCGCGATCGACGCGACGCAGTTCGTCGGCCGCGAGAACGATACGATCACCCTGTCAGGCACGGCCTATGCCGAGCTGATGGCGGGGCGCGTGTCGATTGACGAGCTGCGCGACATGGCGGCCAAGGGCGAGGCGTGGCCGCTGATCGACGGCACCGGGCGGGTCTACGGCGCCTTCGTCATCACCGGCATCGACGACGGCATGAGGGAGTTCTTCGCCGACGGTACGCCGCGCAAGATCGATTTCACCGTCGACCTGCTCGAGATCGCCGACGCAGCGGCGGGTGCGGCATGACCGCGGTCAACAACGTTCCCGACTTCAAGGTTGCGCTCGATGGCACCGATCTGACTGATCGCATTCGTCCGCGCCTTATCTCGCTGTGCCTGAGCGAAAAACGGGGCGGCGATGCCGACCAGCTCGAGATCACGGTCGACGATTCGGATGGCAAGCTCGCGGTGCCGCGCGCCGGCGCAACGCTGACGGTACAGCTTGGCTGGTCGGCCGGCGCCGACGTGACGATCGGGCTGGTCGACAAGGGCAAGTTCACGGTGGACGAGGTCGAACATAGCGGCCCACCCGACCAGATCACGATCCGCGCGCGTGCGGCCGACTTCACCAGTGCCATCGCTACGCGGCGCGAGAAGAGCTGGCACGACACGACGCTCGGCGCGATCGTCAAGGAAATCGCCGGCCGCAACAAGCTGACGCCCCGATGCGCGCCCGCGCTGGCGGCGATTGCAGTCAAGGCGATGGCACAGACTCGCGAGAGCGATATCGCCCTGCTGCGCCGGCTGGGGCGGGAGAACGACGCCACGGCGACGGTGAAGGCCGGCGCATTGATCCTCGCGCCGAACGGCGCCGCCACGACCGCGACCGGCGCGGCGATTCCTGCGCTCACGATCCGGCGCGGCGACGGCGATCGACATAGCTTTCGGATTAAGAAACGCGACGAGGCCAGCAGCGTGTCCGCCGACTGGCACGACCGCAAAGGCGCTAAGAAAAAGACCGTCACGGTCGGCAGCGGTACCGGCGAGACGAAGCGCTTGGCCCGGACCTATTCGTCCGAAGATGCCGCCCGCCGCGCCGCGACTGCTGAGCAGGGACGCGCCGCGCGCGAGCCGCGCACGCTGGATCTCGGCCTCGCACTCGGTCGGTTGGAGATTTACCCTGACCGCCCGGTGACGGTTGCCGGGTTCAAAGCCGAGATTGATGCGGTGAAGTGGCTGGTCGCCGACGTTTCGCACGAACTGCTCGCCAGTCGCGGATTTACTACGGCGCTAACGCTGGAGAGCGCATCGTAATTTGCTCTCCGGAACAGCGCCAGCTCAGCGTGCAACGAACCCTTCGATCGATATGAACGGATTTGCGACAATGACCCCGAAGTGGGTTTCCTACACGCATCCAGCCGTGTGATAGGAGAACAAAATAAGAACAAGTGAGCCGTCATGTCCAACCGTCCGATCTACCGAACTGCGCCTGGCTGCGAGCTGTCGTGCCCGCGGTGCGAGGTTATGTGCGCGGTGATCGCGGGGAAGCGCGACGTGGCCTGGCGGGAGGTGGAGGAAGCGTATCGGCAGAAGGCGATGCGGCCGGGGGTTGATCGGGAGCGACATCTCGCGTCTGCTCGAGCGCGTCTGGCAGATGCCGAGCGAGCATTCGCGCGACATCGCTCGGGTCGGCCGACAGGTCCTCGCCCGCCAGGATACCCTCGAACATTCGCGCAAGCGCATCTTCACTAGGCAGCGTCGGATAAGATTTCGCCGGGAGAGGGTGCCCAGACATAAGTGCCGTAAGCCGAACAAGGGCTTGGCGATCTGCGTCGCGCAACTGCCGGGCGTTATGCACGATCGATCCCTCTTCGCTCGTAAGGGCCTCACCGCCAGACCGTTGGCCCGTCAGTACGTATTGCGTGTCAATGCCGAGCCGAGCCAGATTCGCCAGATAGTCGCCGACTAATTTGCGCTTCGAAGTCTCATACAGGCTTTGCTTCTGGGTATCGGTTCCAGCCCGCTCCGCCAATTCGGCCTGGGTCAGCCCCAGCCGTTTCCTCTCCTCGCGAAGGCGCACACCTGAACTCATCGCTTTTCAACGATTCCCTATTGACGACCCATTGCTTTTCAACGAGTGATGCTATCGGTTTCTACAAAGGCGATGCATTGCACATGATCGACCCCCAAGTCTCGCTTTCATCATCGCCCGCCGCAGACGATGCCACGGCCGCACATGCCGGTCGCGTGCCGTCCGACACGTCGATGGTACCGTGCGATCTGAGCGCGGGGCGGGGTGCATGATCGCGTGCGCTCCCAGTCGCCGACGCTTACCGCGCAAGCGCTCGGATTGGGCATCGATTCCGCGCGTATCGCGGCTGCCCGCCGCACGCTGGACAGGTCAGGCACCAACATCAGCGAATGGGCGAACCGCCACGGCTTTTCGCCGAAGCTCGTCCACGCGATTCTGCAGGGTCGCCGCCGTTGCGCGCGCGGCCAATCGCATCGTATCGCCATCCTGCTCGGGCTCAAGGACGGCGAGCTTAACGATATCGCTCAGCGCGGAGGCGGCTCGCCAATCGCGACGGGTAAGACGCAATGACGAAGATTCGCGTGCCGCATAGTTGGGCCGACGCCGTAACCCGCATTCTCGACCGCGTTGACGATGTTGCCGCTGCCGCTGCCGTGGGCAAGTGCGAACGTCTCGTGCGCGCTTGGTCCGATCCCGATGATCCTAGGCTGCCGTCGCTCGATCAGGCGCTGGCGCTGTCCGCCGCCTATACAATTGCCGGGGGCGAAGATGCGCCGTTTCTGGAAGCGTTCGCGTTCCAGCTCAACGCCAAGACGGTCGAGTGCAACCCATGTCGCCGAGCGTTGACCGCCGATGTGGCGCTCGTCGTTCGCGAATTCGGCGAGGCGTGCGCCTCCGCTCTCCGCCTCGCGGATCCCGAGGCGTCGCCGCGCGACGCACACCGGGCGTTCGCCGACGCGCAGGAGGCGGACGCCGCGATCGACGGGCTGCTGCGCCGCCTATCCAGCATTCTCTCCGCCGGCACGGTGCAAGCGACGGTAAATCTCGGGAATCACCAGTGACGAAGAAGACGCTTATCAAACTGCCTGCCATCGCGTGCCTGCATCGCGCCGCGAAGGCGATCGTCTGCGACGGTTCAGAGATCACATCAATGCTGCGCGCCCTGGCCGAGACCGAAGAGGCGTATAGCCGCACCGGTCGGCTGCTGCGTCGCCTCAAGAGTTTCCTCCCCCTAGGCGTGGCGTCGCGGGCGGGGTTAGCAGGGGGAGCCCAATGACCGTATCGAAGCCTACCAAACACCGGATTCCCGGCATCTCGTGCCCGCATTGCAGCGGCCCGGCCGGAATCCGGAACAGCGCGGCGCTGACCGCGACGGTGCGGCACATCCGCTATCGCTGCGAGAACGACGATTGCGGACATGTCTTCGTCGCCGAGCTGCAGGTTATCCGTACGATCGTGCCGAGCGCCCGTCCGAACCCGGAGGTCCGCCTCCCTTTTTCGAACCCGAACGTCGGTCGGACCCGACCGGTACCGGCGAATGACGACACCCGCACACCGGCCAACGACGACGTCGCGACGTCGCCGGCCGCGATCGGACCCGCGCCCAGCTGAACCCGCGCGGTAACGCCGCGCCCGTCATCCCCGCTGACTGAACACCCGGCCGCAAGCTCCCCGCTTTCGGCGACGCCACACCTTTGCCTGAAGAGGATTGAACCATGCTTCATGTATCATCGTCGACCCACCGCTGTTTGGCGCTCAAGACTGCGCCGATCGCGCCGGTCACTCCGGCAGGGTACCTTCGTCTCCGCCGAAACGCCGCTGGCGTTTCGATAGCAGACGCCGCCAAAGTCATCGCACCGAACAATCGGGCTGAAGGCGCTGCGTTAATCCGCCTGCTTGAAACCGAAGGTGCCGCTGCCCGGTATGTCGAAACGATCCACTCACTCCGCGACGCATACCCTGTCGACGCCGATGTCTACCTCCAGCTGCGGGACGGCCCAGCCGCCACGCATCCGCGAATTTGCGCCGGTTGCGGATGCAGTCATTGGGATCCGTGCGTCGCGCCCGATGACTTCGGCACTTGCACATTCGCGGACGAAAAGACCTGCACGCGCTGCAGCGGTGCGGCCTTTCCGCTCACGGTGTACCAGTGAACGTCGCCACCGCTTCGACGGCGCCGCGCCAGGTCGAACGTTGCATGCGTCGCCGCCGCATCGCAAAGATGGTCCTGCTGATTGCGTTCGCTTTCGTGTGGATCCCGGTCGCGATCATGATGGTCGTCGCGGGTATGCCGGATCGGCGCACGTAATGTCGGTTGCCCTGTTTCACGACATCGGTGTCGGACTGTTCGTCGCCTCCGGTGCGACCGCGGTTGGCGCCATTGCCAACAGCCTAATTCCGCAGTGGCCGCGCATCGCCAGGCTAGCCCTCGGCGAGATCGAACGACCGCTGCAAGTGTCGAACGGCATTTCACACCTTTCGACGAATGGCAGTCGTCATCAACGCATCCAAAAGCAGGGTCTTTCATGATGATCACCGCTGCGCCCAACGAACCTCGCCAGACACCGTTGTCGCCACAGCCAGTCAACTGTTCCCAAAAGCAGGAACAGCGGGGCTATCCGATCGAGATACGGAGGATGGTGGGCATGCAAACCGCGTTCGAAATCCTCGGCGGTAACGACAGGCTGGCGAGCGCTCTAGGCATCACCGTCCGCTCGCTAAACTACAAATTAAACGCTGAGCGTGGCGTGTCAAACCTGGACCTGGCGTTGGGTGCAAACACGCTCGAAACACGCGGCAAGAAGATGCTCGATCATGCCCGCAAGCTACGTGACGAGATCGGACTTCAAACTGAATGCTTGGGAACGGTTGAATGAGCGCACGCGCCCTGATCCGGCAAGCTGACCTCGCACGTGTTCTTCGCGCTGCGGAAAAAGTCGGCATCCCCGTTCGAGTTGAGATCGAGCCCGGCCGGATCGTTGTCACGACGGGTAGGGATATCGTGCCCGCCGGCGGCAACAGCTTAGACGAGATGTTTGCATGAAGCGGCGTTGGCTACCGAAGCATGTCAGCACGTTTCGCGATCGGCATGGGAAGGCTCATTACCGGTATCGCCGCACCGGCTTCTTTACCTACTATTTCAAGAACGAGCCGGGGACTGACGCGTTTCTTGCGGAGCTGCGCGCCTGCAACGACGGCGTCAGTGCTCCCGAGATTGAAGTCGGCGCCAACCGTGCTGCAGTCGGCACGTTCGACGACCTGCTTTCCCGCTACTATCGCTCGCCGGATTTCCTCGATCCGGGTGAGCGTACGCGCGTCGTCTATCGGGGAACGCTCGAGCGCTGGCGTTCGCGAACGCGCAAGGGGCGGCGCTACGGCGAGATTATGGTGCGCGAGCTGCAGCCGCGGCACGTCGAGGCCATGCTCGCCGAGCTGCTACCGCACCGGACCTCGGCGAACATGCTCCGCAAGCGACTGTCGGCGCTTATGAAGTTCGCAATGCGGATCGGCATGGCCGGTACGAACCCGGTCATAGTCACGCGCCCCTTCAAGGTTAGCGGCGGAGGGTTTCACAGTTGGACCGAGGAAGAGATCGCGGCTTACGAACGGCGCCACCCGATCGGTACGGTCGCGCGCCTTGCGTTCGACCTGATGATCTGGACGGGCCAGCGCGGCGGTGACGCGCGCAAGATGGGTCCGGCCAGCGTCCATGACACCCGGCTCGAACTGACTCAGGAAAAGACGAAAGTCTTTGTGTCGCTGCCGATCATGCCCGGCTTGGCGGAATCGATCCTGGCGACACCAACTGTGGGCGCGTTCTTTGTCGTCACCGAGTTCGGCAAGCAATTCTCGGTAAAGGGTTTCGGCAACAAATTTCGTCAATGGTGTGACGAGGCCGGCTTGCCGAACTGCTCGGCGCACGGCCTTCGTAAGGCCGCTGCGCGGCGATTCGCCGAGGCAGGTTGCTCGAACCAAGAGATCAAAGCCTGGACCGGTCACACGACCGATAGCGAGGTCGCGCGCTACACCGCAGCGGCCGACCAGCGCACGCTTTCAGACACCGCCGCCGACAAGCTTTTGGCTAACCTTGCGGAAAGGTTAGCCAAAGATGCCGCTAAGGCATTGAAATCAGGGGAAAATAAGTGATGTTTGGTGCACCCGACTGGATTCGAACCAGTGGCCTCTGCCTTCGGAGGGCAGCGCTCTATCCAGCTGAGCTACGGGTGCCGGATGGCTCGCCTAGCAAAGCGAAACGGGGTGCGCCAGACGTTTTCGTGTTCACGGCTCCCCGGGTGTCGGATCGGTAAGCGCTTCCGGTGATGCAGGCGCTGTCGATTTGCTCTTCGGTGGCGGGGATTTGGGTTTGTAGGCGCACAGATCGCTGACGATGCAGCGCCAGCATTCGGGCGTCCGCGCCTTGCAGACATAGCGGCCGTGCAGGATCAGCCAGTGATGCGCGTGCAGGCGAAACGGCTGGGGGGTGGCCTTGTCGAGTTTCAGTTCGACTGCGAGCGGGGTCTTGCCGCGGGCGAGGCCGGTGCGGTTGCCGACGCGGAAGATGTGCGTGTCGACCGCGAAGGTCTCTGCGCCGAACGCGACGTTGAGGACGACGTTGGCGGTCTTGCGGCCGACGCCGGGCAGGCGCTCCAAGGCAGCGCGGTCGTTCGGGACTTCGCCGCCGTAATCGTCGATCAGCATCTGCGAGAGCGCGATGACGTTCTTCGCCTTGGTGTTGAACAGCCCGATCGTCTTGATGTGGCGCTTCAGCTCGTCGATCCCGAGCGCGACCATCTTCTCGGGCGTGTCGACCTCGCGGAAGAGGGCGCGCGTCGCCTTGTTGACGCCGATGTCGGTGGCTTGAGCGGACAGCGCGACCGCCACGACGAGCGTGTACGGATTGACGAATTCGAGTTCGGTCTCGGGGTGCGGGTCGGCCTCGGCCAGGCGCGCGTAGAACTCGATGACGTCGGCCTTTTTCACCGCGTTACAGCCCGAGCACGTCGCCCATCCGGTAGCGGCCGGCGGGCTGGCCGGCGAGCCAGATCGCCGCGCGGACCGCGCCGCGTGCGAAGATCGAGCGGTCGTCGCCGCGGTGGTTGAGTTCGATCCGCTCGCCTTCGCCTGCGAAGATCACGCTGTGGTCGCCGATCACCGATCCGCCACGCAAGCTGGCGAAGCCGATCGTGCCTTCGGTGCGCGCGCCGACCAGGCCTGCGCGGCTGTCGACGCGGAGCTCGGCGAGCGACGAGCCGCGGCCCTTGGCGGCGGCGTCGCCGAGCAGGAGCGCGGTGCCCGACGGTGCGTCGACCTTGTGCTTGTGGTGCATCTCGACGATCTCGACGTCCCAGTCGGCGCCGAGCCGCGCGGCGGCCTCGCGCACCAGGATGCCGAGCAGGGTGACGCCGAGCGAGGTGTTGCCGGTCTGGAGGATCGCGATGTCGGCGGCGGCCGCGTCGATCATCGACTGGTGCTGCGGCGACAGGCCGGTCGTGCCGATCACGATAGCGGTACCAGCGGCGCGCGCAGCGGCGAGATGTGCCTCGACCGCGGAGGGCGTCGAGAAATCGACCAGCACGTTGGCGGTCCGAGCGAGCGGGGCGGGGTCTTCGCCGGCATCGACGCCGCCGGCGAGCGACGCGCCCGCCGCCTCGATCGCATCGACGATCGCGCGGCCCATGCGGCCGGCGCTGCCGTAGATGCCGATCGCGGGCGAACTGGTGGCGGTCGGGGCGGGGTGGGGCGCGAGCGTCTGCATGCGTCGCGCTTTGCACCAAGCGGCGGTTCGGGGACAGGGGGGAGCGGTAGCCTGAGGCAATTTCTCCGCGAAAGACGGCGCTGCCGTTCGCGGTGTACGGACCTCAGCGGCGGGCGATCAGGTCTCGGACAAGGTCGAGGTCGGCCGGCTTGTCGACATCGACTGCCGCCAGGCCGAACGGGCTGGCGATCGCCGCGGCGTTCAGGCCGGCGAGACGTCCCAGATGCGCGAGTGCGGCGACCAGCGTCAGGCGACCGGACATGTACCGGACGAGCGTGCCGATCCCGAGCCGGCGGACGATTCGCCACGGCCGCTTGCGATCCGCCTCGACCTGCGCCCACAGATCGAGTGCGGCGACGGACCGGGGCGTGGCGAAGTGAAACAGGTTGCAGCCCGACCAGGCGCCATCGGCGAAGCGGAGATAGGTGCGGCGCGTGCCCGGCGCGGCGGCCTCGATCACGTCCTGGCGGGCGAGCAGCGCGGCGACGTCCGCGTGCGCGGGTGCGTCGGCAAGGAAGCGCGTGATCCATTCGGGCTGGAGCAGCGCGTGATCCGCGGTAGTCACCAGCAGCGGCGTGCCGAGTGCCTCGATGCCGTCGCGGACGCTGCGGCTGGGGCCTGAAGCGGCGGTCAGGACGGTGAGGCCGAGCGCGATGGCGGCGGCGCGGACGGCATCGTCGGACACCGAGACTGCGATCTGCGTTGCACCCGCCTCGCGCAACGCCTGGGCGACGCGCGCGAGCAGGGTCTGGCCGTCGAGTTCGATCAGCGCCTTGTGTGAGACGCCGGCATAGGCCGCGACGGGGTCGACGCCGCCGCGCGATCCGGCAAGGATCAGCGCGCTAAAACCTTGGTCAGCAGTGGCGCTCATACCGTCTTGGCTCCGGTCTGCGCCCGCGCGCGCCAGACCCGCCAGAACACGCCGGGCGCCGCGAGGATCGGATGTTTCTCGCGCCACGGGGTCAGCGGCACGGTGACACCGGTGTGGCGCTCGACCTTCCAGATGCCGTAGCGGGCGGCGCCCTCGAAGGTGAAGGCGGCGCGCACCAAGCGGGCGATGTTGATCGGCTTTCCGGCGCGGCGGCGGCGCGCCCAGGCCTGGAGCAGTGCGCGACGTCGTGCCGGCGCCAGGTCGGGCTTCAACATGCCGGCCTCGTCGCGGAAGGCGATGCCGTCGGCGGTCCAGGCGAGCGGGAGGAGTTCGGCATAGCGCGCTGGATCGAAGCCGAGGATCTGCCCCTCACGCCCCTTGCGTTCGACGCGAAGTTCGGCGGCATAGGTCTGGCGGAACAGCGCGCGCCAATACTCGTCGGCGGTGCCCGTCTCGGGGCCGAGCGCGGCGGCAAAGCGCGCGGCGGACTTGGCCGCGTCGGCGATGGCCTCGGCAACCTGCCCCGCGGTGTCCGGATCGCGCACCCAGACGAGTGCGGAGGGTTGCACGAACCGGGTCCAGATCGTCGTGTCGAGCGTCCGCGCCGCCGCCGCCTTGGCAAAGGTCGCCAGCCGCATGGTGGCGATCTTGGCGCGCAACGTCTCGCCGCGCAGGTCGAATTCACGGTAGCTGACGGTCGGCCACATGCCGCGCTCGGGCGGGCCTGCGGTCAGCACGTAGAAATCGAGCACGCCCTCGGTCGCGCCGGTGCGCAGGTTCGAGCCGTAGAACAGCACCGCCACGGTCCCGGGCGCGCTCTCGGCGAGTATCGCAGAGATGTCGCGGACCGCGGGGATGGTGGGGACGTGCAACTGGCGGCGGACGACGTCGCCGAGCGTGATCACGGGACGACGAAACTGAGCGCGCGCGCTTCGCGGACGGTCAGGTCGCCGCCGGGATAGACTTCGCCATCGAGGATGAAACCCGAGTCGATCGACAGGTCGAAGCTCGGTGTATCGATCCGGTGATAGCCCGCGCGGTCGAGCCAGGCGGCGGGCGAACCGGCGACGATCAGCGGCGTCGCGGCGGCGAGCCAGCGCGGCGGCGCGTCGACCAGCAAAGTCTTCAGCCCGGCGCGCGGTATGCCGAACGGACGGATGCCGATCGGCATGCGCTTCAGCGTCGAGGCGAGCAGGATGTAGCGTGCGCGATCGGTGTCGGCATGCTTGCCGGCGGCGTGCGCGCCCTCGTCACCGCGCGACTGGAAGCGGATCCGCATCCGGTTGCCGGCGCGCCACGCGCTGTTGGCGCCGCCGAACAGCGTCTGCAGGATCGCCCAGCACAGCGCGAGCCCGACTGCGACACCGTTGAAGGCGCCGGCGCGGTGGGTGCGTTGCGCCAGCGCGGTGGCATCGACGAACGCGCCGGCGCCGAACAGAAAGCCACACAGTTTCGCGCCGCTGTCCTTGCGTATCACCTCGACCGGGCTGCGCAGCTTGACGCGACCGTGCCGCGCCGCGGTCAGCGCCTGATCGAGCGTCCAGCTATCGGGGATGCCGAGATCGAGCGCGAGCGCATTGGTCTTGCCCGAGGGGACGATCGCGACGCGCGGTGCGGCGCCGGTCCAGACGCGCGCGGCGGCGGTCATCACGTCGCGGATCGTGCCGTCGCCACCGTCGATCACGAGCAGTTCGATGCCGTGGCGCGCGAAATCGGTCAGCACCTCGGCCAGTTCGGCCTGGGTGCGCGGGGTAACGGCCAGCACCGTGCCCGACAGGAACGGCTTGGTCGCTTCGACGCTGCTGCGGTTGCGATGGCTCTTCGGGTTGCAGATGATGCCGGTGCGAATCTTCGCGGCTGCCTCGCGGGGGTTCACGCTGGCGCGTTCGGACGCGGCCGAATCGAACATCCCCTCAGGCAGCCACGCGGGCGCGACTGGAGGGGAGAGCGATTGCCTGCCAAAGGCGTCGAAGTTCGAAACAGCATCAGCCACGATATAGAGATACCCGTCACGGTACAGAACCGCTACAAATTTGTGTCAGCAAGATTTCCGTTCCGCGTCAGGCGCAGTCCGGCAGCATATTATCGGCGATACCGCATCTTCATCCGTACGACGGTGCCGGAGGCAGGCAGGGCCGTACGGGCCGATTCGAAGGACGGAAGCCCGATCGAGGTCGGCGCGTCGTTGGAGAAGCCGAAGCCTTCCTTCGGCATGAACAGCGTCCGGTTGAAATCATGATCGCTGTTCTCGTCGTGATATTGCGCGATCGCGTAATAGCCGGGCTTGAGCCAGAAACAGGCACGCGGGTTCGCCGCCGACACGCGCGCGCGCGCCAGCTTCGCGCCCTTCGCCAGGAACCGCTTCTTGTCGTCAGGATAGACCGTGAAGGCGACTTCGCCGACATGGTTGTGCATCGTCGTCGCCTCGACGATCAGCTTGGCGTTGCCATTGCCCGGTGTGCCCTCGCAGGTCTCGGCGGCGCGCGCCTGGACCGGCGCGAGCACGGCGGCCGCACCCAGCGCCATAAGAATTACATGGTTCATTGGCAGACTAAGACCCGAAAATAGTGGCGATAGAGCGGCGCGCAGATGACATTTGCGACGTGAACAGGGCGTTTATCGCAAGCGCCCGGGGCTCTATGCGGGCTGCGCTTCGTCCGGCGTGCGGGTCATCCGGGCCGCTGCGAACCCCAGCAGGATCGCCACCGCGACCGATCCGGTGGCGACCGCCGCGGCGATCCCCGCCGATCCATAGGCGGGCATCAGCACGAATGCCGCGACGAACAGCAGGCCGACTCCGACCGCGCGGATCGCGAACACCGTGCCGGCGCGGTGCAGCGCGGTCATCACCGTGTCGAGGCTGACCGTGGCGAGGTCGAAACACCCGGCGGCGGCGAGCCACAACAGTACCGGATACGCGCCGCCGAACGACTTGCCACCGACCAGCTTCAGGATCGGCTCGCCGACCAGCGCGACGATCGCGAGGATGACGAGCGCCGCCGCCGTGCTGGCGAGCATCGTCCGCACCAGGATGCGGCGCAGGCGCGACGGCTCGGCGGTCCGCACCGCGCGGACGATCTCGGGGAAGGCGGCGCGCGACAGCATCTGCGACAGTTTCGCCAGCGCCTGTGCCAGCTGGGTCGCCAGCCGGAACGCACCCGCCGCTGCCGGGCCGATCGACGCACCGACCAGCAGCAGCGGGATCTGCTTGCTCGACAGGCCCAGCGTCGCGCTGGCGTTGGTGCTGAGCGAGAAGCGGACGATGCCGGGATTCTCGTCGCGGACCTGCTGCCACGTGCCACGGCCGCTCGCGAGCAGGCGCAGGTCGCCACTGCGCGCGACCATGATCCAATAGGTCGCGGCGGTGACGATCTCGGCGATCGCCCAGGCGAGCATGAAGCCGCGGATCGTCGGTTCGAAGATCATCGCCGCGCCCGCGCCGACGAAGCGCATGATCGGCGTCATGCTGTCCGCCACCGCCGACAGCGAGAATTTGTCGCGCAGCCGCAGGATGCCGAGCGGGGTGGAGCGGATCGTGATCAGCTGCACCACCGCGAACATCAGCGTGTCGCGCATCAGGTCGGGCGGGATGCCGAAGCCGTCGCTCCACGCGAAAAGGATCGCCACGGTCAGCACGGCACCGACCAGCGCACTGCAGATGTCGAGGATCGCCGACAACCGGAGCAGGCGCGCGAGCCGCGGCGTGTCGCCCTGCTGGATCGGCTCGACACCATATTGGACGATGATCTGCCACGTCTGGAAGCCGACGAAGGTCGCCAGTGCCTGTGCCGCACCCGAGATCAGCGCGAACCGGCCGAAGTCCACCACGCCCAGCGTGCGCGTCGCGAACCCGAGATAGAAGAGCGACAGGATTGCCAGCACGCTGCGACTGGCGAGCAGCCAGCCGAGGTTGCGCGCCGCCGCCCGGAAAATCCCGGTCGTGCCGGCACGTGCCGGCGCATCCGCCGGGGCCGGAGAAGGAGCGGGGTCCTGAACCATCTGCGACCGGCCCCTAGAGTGCGACGGCGGGTGCGGCAAGGTTTCGGGGGCTGCGAGGTGTGAAGAAGGGGTCGGGGCGCCCAAAGGTGACAAAGCGGCGGGCGGCTCCTAGACCGCGCGCGTTCGGGCGGCGGTGCTGCCGTCATGCGAGGGATCGTTCGTCATCTGCGGAATTGCCGGCCTTTACGCACGGGGTAGCGGTGCGGTTTCGCCCCGCCTCGTGACCGCGCAGTGCGACGCGATCCTGCACCGCGGGCCCGACGACCAGGGCGTGATGACCGATGGCGATTTCGGTTTCGGGATGCGCCGGTTGAGCATCATCGACATCGAGGGCGGGCACCAGCCGTTCCACTCGCCTGACGGCCGCTATGCGCTTGTGTTCAATGGCGAAATCTACAATTTTCGCGAGTTGCGGCGCGAGTTGCAGGCGTTGGGGCGCATCTTCGAGAGCGCGGGCGATACCGAGGTCATCCTGGCGGGCTACGAACGCTGGGGCGACGAGGTGTGGGCGAAACTCGACGGGATGTTCGCGGTCGCGGTGTGGGATACGCACGCCCGACGCCTGATCCTCGCGCGCGATCCGATCGGGATCAAACCGCTATATTATACCGACCAGAGCGCCGGCTTCGCGTTCGGCTCTGAACTGAAGACGCTGACCTTGCTGCCCGGCATGGCGTTCGACGTCGATCGTCGTGCGCTCCACGATTATTTCAGCTTCGGCCATGTCCGTACCCCGCGCTCGATCTACGCGCAGGTTCGGACGCTGCCACCGGGTCACGTGATGACCGTCGAGGCGACCGGTACGCCGACGATGCGCGCTTATTGGACGCCGGCCTATCATCCCGCCGAGCCGCGGTCCGAGGCGCAGTGGATCGAGCGGTTCCGCGACGAATGGCTCGACACGATCGGCAAGCAGATGGTCGCGGACGTCGATGTCGGCGCGTTCCTGTCGGGCGGCGTCGACTCGTCCGCGGTGGTCGCTGCGATGGCGCAGGTGTCGGACCGCCCGGTCCGCACCTTCACGATCGGCTTCCCCGACCCGCGCTTCGACGAGTCGCCGCATGCCGAGGCGATCGCGCGGCATCTCGGCTGCCACCATGTCACGCGCACGCTAGAGCTGGCCGATGCGCAGGCGATGCTCCCCGAGGTCCAGCATTGTTACGACGAGCCGTTCGCCGATCCGTCGGCGGTGCCGACCTGGTACGTCAGCCAGATCGCCGCGCAGGAGGTGAAGGTCGCGCTGTCGGGCGATGGCGGCGACGAGCTGTTCTTCGGGTATAAGCGCCATGCGACCGAGCGGCGGATCGGGGCGCTGCCGGCGCCGTTGCGTCGCTTGGCGCGGGCGCTGGATGCGGTGCCGACGTTGCCCTCACGCCATGCGAACGCGGTGTTGCAGCGCTGGCGGAAGACCACCGGCAGCGCCGCGCTTCCGAACGGCATCGCGCGGTTCTTCGCCAAGACGCAGATCACGAACGAAGCCTTCCGCCGCGAAATCTTCTCGGCCGAGTTCATCGCCGAGGAGGAGGGCGGGATCGCCGCGCTGGTCGCGGAATATTTCCCCGATCCCGACGCGATCTCGACCGACACGCTTGAGCAGTTCGGGCTCGCCGACCTCGCGCTGAACCTGCCCGGCGCGATGCTGACCAAGGTCGACCGCGCGAGCATGGCGCATTCGCTAGAGGTGCGCGTGCCGATGCTGGGGCAGGGGATGGTCGACCTCGCGCTGTCGATGCCCGCGGACATGAAGCTGCACGGCAAGATCGGTAAATACGTCATCCGGCAGGCCATCGCACCGTGGCTGCCGGAGGGGATTCTCGACCGGCGGAAACAGGGCTTCCAGATGCCGCTGGCGGCGTGGTTCGCCGGCGATTTCGGGGCCTATGCGGAGCAGCTCTGGCGCGACAGCGGCGTGCGGGAGCAGGGGATGTGGCGTACGGGCGCGGTCGACAAGGTGTTCGCCGATCACCGCGCGGGGAGGCGGGACTACAGCCGGTTCCTGTATGCTCTGGCGATCTATTGCCTGTGGTGGATCGGGCGGCCGAAAGTCCTGGTTGAGGGATAGAGCTTCCCGCATCCCCCATCTCCGTTCGTGCTGAGTAGAGACCGAGTAGCTCCGTCAGGAGCGTACCGAGGGCTCGTATCGAAGCATGGGTTCCGCGCGGCAACCTGTCCTTCGATACGCCCTCTCGATACGCCGCCTTCGGCGACTACTCGACGGCTACTCAGGACGAACGGAAGGGGTAGTGGCGGCGTAAAAAGGGGGGCGGCTCGACGAAGCTTTACGCCAGCCAACTCACCAACGTCTCGCCCCTGGCCTTGCGCAGCATCGCCTGCACCAGCCGCACCAGATGCACCACCAGCGAGATCGCGGTCCACGCGGCGACCCCGATGATCCCCCAATCGGGCCGCGTCACCAACAACCCCGCGAACAAGATCACCATGTTCGGGTTCCGCCGCGCGGTGATCAGCCGGAACCAGCTGTCGAACCGCTCCCAGACATGGATGTGCATCCCGAACCGGACGATGAACGCCCCCTCGATCAGCCGTTGCGCGACATAGCCGAACAGCATCGTCCCGATCACCGCCCAGAACACGCCGTCCTCGAGCGGCCGCCCGTACGGCGCACAGCCGGCGGCCCAGGCCCACCACCAGAACGGCGGATGGACCAGGTCGACGCCGTGATCCCACGCATTCCCCAGCTTCGAGGAAGTAATCGTGCACCTGGCCAGCTTCCCGTCGACGGTATCGAGCACCATGAAGAACAGGCCCGTGGCGAGCCCCGTCCAGAACCAGCCATACCAGAACGCCACGGTGGCGACGATGCACAGCACCGAGCCGAGCGCGGTCACCTGGTTCGGCGTGATCCCGGCGCGTGCGCAGATCCGCGTGATCGCCAGCGCCCATTCGGGCCACAGATATTTGGTCAGCAGGTCGGTGACGCCCTTGTACGCGCCGACATAGCTCGCCCGCTCGATCGCCGGCACCGCGGCGGGGGTGAGCAGTTCCGCGAATGGCCGTTCGCGTTTCCGGAGCGCTTCGTTGAGAATGCCCTCCTCGGCCTCGGCGGCGATTACGGTCAGCCCGGTCACCAGCGGCGCTTCGCCGAGCATCGCCGCAGTCATGCGATCGCGTTCGCCGGCGTCGCGGACATGCGCTAGCACGGGCACGCCGGTGCGCGTGACGACGGTCCCGGGGCGTGACTTCAGATGCGCGATCCAGACCGGATCGAAGGCGTAGGCGAGGTTGGCGAGGATGACGGGGCCGGTGCTGTCGTCGGTATCCGGGGCCAACCCCTGCGCGACGCCGATCCGCCGGATCCGCTCGGCATTGGTCATGCCCCAGAGCAGCGTGTCGTTCGCCCGGACGGTCCGGAGCGCTGGCGTAGGGGCTGTCGAATCTACCATCCCGCACCCGTTACCCGATCTGGTCGTGAAAGCGAGAGGGGGAGAGTGGGTGGAGGCACATACCTCCCGAACCACCACCCCGACCGCAACCACCCCGGCGAAGGCCGGGGCCCAGTTGGAATGACCGGAGTAACCTCGCGCAGTCCTTCGTTGGCAACGCCCCCAATTGGGCCCCGGCCTTCGCCGGGGTGGTGGAGAATTAACGGGCCGGCGTGGCTTCCAGTAGTCGAAGGATCTCCGCAGCGCCGCGCGCCGCGCCCCTCTCGACCGCCCCGAGCGACTGCCCGGCAAACTCCGCCTGAACCGCCGCATAGTCCGCATGCGCCAACGCCGCGCGGTCTAGTGCAGCAATCACATCCGCGACGTCGTCCACGACCTCCCCGCAAACCCACATCGCGTAGTTCGGATCCCCCTCCCACGCCGCCGCCCCCGCATTGAGGAACACGCAGGGCCGCGGGCGCATCAGGAACTCGATCACCTGGCTCGACGTGTCGCCGAGATACACGTCCGCCACGCCGGTATAGCTCCCGTCGACCATCGCGAACCCGTCGATGTCGCAGTGGACATGCGGCAGATCTCCGATCTCGCGCATCAAATCCGCCACCTCGGGCGCGCGCTCGATCAGACGCTGATGCGGCGCGAAGATCAGGTTGTAGCGCCTGTCCGCGACGATCCGCCGCACCACGTCCGCCCCCCAGCGCCACCACGACGAGCGATGCTGCTGCCAATGCGGCGTATACAGCACCACGGGCCGCGTATCCGCGAACGGCGGCGCGGCATGCGTGCGGTGCGTAAAATCGGCCTTCACATAGCCCGTCGCGACGAACTTCTCGGGCGCGAACCCACGGTCGAGATACGTCCGTCGCTCCAGCTCGCTTGGCACCAGCGTCAACGCCGCCGCACGCCGGCGCGGGTCGTCGCGCGCACTCATCGAGCCCACACCGTGCGAGGTCTTCACGAACTTCGACCGCATCGGAAACAACCGCGGCAGCCACAGACTCGTCTGCTCCGCGCACACCACCACTGCGGCGCTGCGGAGATACGGCAGCAGCCGGAGCAGCATCGGCATCTTCGCCGGCAGCACCGGATTGCGCCCGCTGCCGTCATCCTCGACCGCGCGAAATCCGGGCGCGCGGCGAATCCGGACGGTCGGGAAAGGGGCGGTCCACCGCGCCAGCAACGTCTCGTGCACCGACGTGCTCACCCACAATTCGATCGGCACGTCGGACGTCGCGGCCAGCGCCTCGACGATCGGGTAGAGATGCGGGATCAGCAGCGTCTCGCCAAGAAACAGGAACGCGACCTTCCGCGTCATGATCCCAAAGTGCCGTCCGCCTGCGCATCATGGTCGCGCTGCCAAAGCGCGATGTCCTCCGGGCGGTCGATCTCCTGCCAGCGGACGTCGCCCGCGATCCGCACCGCGCGGACGCCGACGGTCTCCGCGGCGCGGCGGACGACGGCGTGGTGATAGGCATGGATGCCGTCCTCCTCGCCGATCACCGCGCGCAACGCGTCGGCATAGGCGCTGCCGCCGGTCGACACGATCAGCCCAAGCGAGCGATCGGTGGCCTGGTGCCCGACGAGATGCTTGCCGACCGCGACGACAGCGTCGCCGTCCGCCTCGACCAGCATGTCGTCGAGCCCCGGCGTCACCAGCGGCTCGATCACCAGCTTTACGGCCGATCCCGTATCCGCGCCCCGATCGGCCAGCGCCGCGCGCAAGATCGCCGCGTCGAACAGCGTGTCGCCGTTCATCAGCGCGAACGGCGCGTCGAGATACGCGCGCGCCGCCCAGACGCTGCCGATGCTGTTGGCGATTGACCAGAACGGGTTGAAGACGAGCTCGGTTGGCAGACCGCCGTCGCGGGCGCTCAGATGTTTGGCGATCTGGTCGATCCGGTAGCCGCCGACCACCACCGCACTCTCGAACCCGGCCGCGGCGACCGCGTCGAGCTGGTGATCGAGGATCGCGCGACCGCCCACCTCGACCAGGCATTTCGGCGTGGTGAGCGTCAGCGGCAGCAACCGCGATCCGTGACCCGCGGCAAGGATGATGGCCTTCATGGGGTGAGGCTGTAGGGGCTAAGTGTGGCAGGAAAATGCATGCGGTAGAGGGTTGGGAGGCGCAACACTGCGTAATCCACTCCGTCATGCCGGGCTCGTTCCGGCATCCACCGTTCCGCATGCTCTCCACCATCGAGTTTGCGGAACGGTGGACCCCGGAACAGGTCCGGGGTGACGAGCGTGCGGGTCGCGACTATCGCCGAACCGCCTCGGCATCCGCACGAGACCAGCCCCCGCCCATCGCCTGGTACAGCGTCACATACGCGGTCAGCCGATCCGCCCGCGCCTGCACCAGCGACAGCTCCGCGGTCAGCAACCCGCGCTGCGCATCGAGCTGGTCGATATACGCCGAATATCCCGCGCGGTACCGGTTCGACGCATTGCGCAACGCCCCCGCCAGCGCATCGCGCTGCCCGGCGAGCGCGACCGCCTGCTGGCCCGAGCGCTGCACCCCCGCCAGGCTGTCGTCGACCTCGCGGAACGCCTGGAGCGCAGTCCGGCGATACGCGAACGCGGCCTGGTCGCGGCGCGCAGTGGCGGCATCGGCCTGTGCCCCCAGCCGGCCGCCGTCGAAGATCGGGCTGAGCACGCTCGCGCCGATCGAGAACACCGCGATCGGGTTCGCCAGCGCGGTCGACAGCACCACGCCCGCCGAGCCGGTCAGGGCGAGGTTCGGCAACATCGCCGCACGCGCGCTGTCGAGCGAGCGGTCGGTCGCGACGAGTGTCTGCTCGGCCTGGAAGAGATCGGGGCGGCGGCGGAGCAGGTCGGCGGGGAGGCCATCGGGGATCGCCGGTGCGGCCAACTGGTCGAGCGTCCGCCCGCGCGGGATCGGGCCGGGATTGTCGCCGAGCAACAGGCTCAGCGCATTCTCCTGCCGGCTGATCGCGAGCTGCGCCGCAGGGACGAGCTGTTCGGTGGCGTGGAATTCCGCCTCCGATTGCCGCAGTTCGAGGTTAGAGGTGTAGCCGGTCTCGGCGCGCCGCCGCGCGATCCGCAGGCCTTCCGCGCGGGCCGCCAGCGTCTGGCGCGCGACGGCGAGGCGCTGATCGAGCGCGCGGAGCGTGATGTAGCCGGTCGCGACGCTGCTCGCGATGCCGAGCCTTACCGTGTCGCGTGCCGCTTCGCTGGCGAGCAGTTGCGCGCGGGCGGCTTGGCTCGCGAGGCGGAGGCGGCCGAAGAGGTCGAGGTCGTAGCTGATCGACACCGCCGGCTGCGCGCCGATCGCGTCGGAGGGTGTGCCGAACGGGCTGACGGTCTGGCCGGTGGTGCTGGGCGCCGAGCCGCTGACGAGAGGCGTCTGTTGCGCGCGCGCCAGGCGGGCCGCGGCGCGCGCTTCGTCGATCCGCGCGGCGGCTGAGCCGAGGTCGGGGCTGTTAGCGAGCGCTCGGGCGACGAGACCGGTGAGGACCGGATCGCCGAACGCGCTCCACCAGTCCGCCCGGATCGGCGCGCCGGTGCCAAGCGCCGTGCGCCAGGCTGGGGGCGGGGCGGCGGCGGTTGTCGCGGGGGGCTCAGGGCGGGGGCCTATGCATCCGGTGGCGAGGACGGCGAGGGTGAGGGTGAGGGCCGTTCTCGCCGATTTCGCTTTTAACGGCTGATGCGACCTGAGCGAGTACGATCGCGCAAACCGCTTCCCCCCCGGCGAAGGCCGGGGTCCAATTGGGAAGGTGGGAGTAACTGTGGATTGCGCTTCATTACCACCGTTGCCCAATTGGGCCCCGGCCTTCGCCGGGGTGGACCGGTTTGCAAGCGTACCGTTTTCTAACGGCCTACCGCCATTTGCGACCGTGGACGCTTTTGCCGGAGCGCTCGCGTGCACGATCTGCTGGACTTCCCCCCTCCCTGGAAGGGAGGGGGCGGGGGTGGGGAGGCCTGGGGCTGGAGACAGCACTCCCTCGAGAGCGACCCACCCCCAACCCCTCCCTTCCAGGGAGGGGGGAAGTCCGCGGTTACGGTGGCCCATCACCGAACACCCGGCCCGCCGGCCGTGTCCACGCGTGCCTGCACCGACATCCCCGGCCGCAACCGTGCGCTGAGCGGTTGTCCCGCATCCACCCGGATCCGCACCGCGATCCGCTGCGGCACCTTGGTGAAGTTGCCCGTCGCATTGTCCGCCTTCAGCACCGCGAACTCCGACCCCGCCGCGGGCGAGATCCGCTCGACCCGCCCGGTCAGCCGCGCGTTCGCCAACCCGTCCACCGTGAACGACGCCGGCTGACCGACCACCATCCGCGCGGTCTGCGCTTCCTTGAAGTTGGCGATCACCCACGTCTCCGGCGGCACCAGGAACATCAACTGCGATCCCGCCGTCACATATTGCCCGAGCCGCACGCCGACCTCGCTCAATCGCCCCGTCTCCGGCGCGCGGATCACGGTGTTGGCGAGGTCTATCCGGGCAAGCTGTCGTGCAGCCTCGGCACCGGACACCCCCGCCTGCTGGCCACCACGACCGACCTCGACCGTGCGGATATCCTGTCGCGCAATCTCCCGCGCGGCTTTCGCCTGCTGGACCTGCGCCTGCGCTTGCCGCAACGCCGCCAGCGTCTGGTCGCGTTCGCGCAGCGACACCGAGCCGTCCGTCACGAGGTCGTTGACGCGCGCCATGTCCGCCTGCGCGCGCATCAGCTGCGCCGAGGCATTGGCGACCGCGGCGTCCTGCGCCGCGAACGTCGCCTCGCGGCTGGCCGCCGTCTGCCGGCTGTTCGCGAGTGTGGCAGCCTGCGCGTCGACCTGCGCCTGCGCCTGATCGACGCGCTGGCGATAGATGCGGTCGTCGATCTTCACGAGCGGATCGCCCTGCTTCACATCGGCGAAGTCGCGCACCAGCACCTGCGTCACATAGCCGCTGACCTGCGGGCTGATCACCGTTGTCCGCCCGCGCACATAGGCGTTGTCGGTCGACTGATAGCTCGTCGCGAACGGGGGCAGGCGCCACGCCGCCAGCACCGCGCACACGCCAGCGATCACGAGCAGGACGATAACGATGATGACGTTGCGGCTCGGCGGTTGTGGACGCCAGCCAGAGCCGACCGGCGTGACCGGTACAGCGGTCGCCTCCGCCTGCTTCTCTTCGGTCGCCGGCCCCTCGGCCACCGGGCTGCGTGCGTCGCTCATGTCGTCCCCTCAACCGGGCCCTCAAGCCGCGCCCGTCGCTCGCGTCGCGCCCGTCTCGCCAGCAGGAACAGCAGATACCCGAACGTCGCGCCAGCAAGAACGGCGATCAACCGGAAGACGTCGGCATACGCAAGCACGTTCGCCTCCCGCGTCGTGGTTTGCGAGAGGATCGCCGCGCCCTCGGCATTGCGCAGCGTCGGGTCGACGATCACCCGGCCGACCGCGGCACCACCGGCGGCGATGCGCTGCGTGACGATCGGGTCGGTCGGCGAGATCTGCTGGACGAGCGCCGCGCTGTTCGCCTTCTCGCGGATCACCTGATAGCTGCCGAGCAACGCCGTGCCGCCGAGCCCGCCGAGCGAATTGATGATCCCGAACAGCGCGATGAAGCTGATGATATGGCCGGCGCCTTCCTTCAGCGCGCGGGTCATCCCGAACAGCAACGCCGGCCCGAGGAAGAACGTCGCGGAGAAGCCGATGATCGCCTGCGTCACGTACATCTGCGGCGCGCGCGTCAGGCTGGTCGCGTAGGAATCGAACCATGCCGCCACCGCGACCAGGCCGATCGCGAGCATGATCGGGTGGCCGAGCCGCTCGACGTCGAGCGTCACCGCGCTCGCGATCAAGCCGCAGACCGATGCGACGAAGATGATCAGGAAGAACGGCACGAGCTGGTCGTTGTTCTGGCCCAGCACGGTCAGCAGCCCGACCGACGCATAGGTCTGCTCCGACAGCACGATCCGCGCCATCACGATGACGATCGTGAAGCGGACGATGTCGGCGCTGCCGAGCCAGCGTGTGTTGAGCAGCGGGTTGGCGCGGTGGTGCTCGACGACGATCGCAGCGGCGAACATCGGGATCGCGACGATCAGCGCCCAGCCGATCCACGGCGCGTTGGTCCACCATACGATCCGCCCGAGCCCGAGGACGGCGGCGAACAGCGCGGTGGAGCCAGCGAACAGCACGAAGGTCAGGAAGTCGAGCGGCTCGAACGCCTTGCTCCGCGTCGTGGGCGGCAGGCGCAGCGCGGCGACCGCGGCGAGCGAGAGCAACGCGAGCCCGAGTTCGAACAAATACAGCGTCCGCCACTGCGACATCGCGAGCAGGTCGGGCGAGAAGAGGCGGGCGAGCGGCGTCGCGCATTGCGGGATGCCGATGCCGAGCACGACCGCCTTCAGCCGCCATTTCGCGGGCAGCGACTGCATCACGTAATAGAGGCACAGGCTGCTCAGCGCCGCGCCCGCCATCCCGCTGATCGCGCGCACCGCGATCGCGGTCGCGAAGCCGTGGACGAACAGATGCGCGAGCGTGATCAGCACGTAGAGGATCAGGAAGATCATCGCGAACGGCCGCAGCCCGAACTGCGCGCGGAATTTGATCATCAGCAGGTTTATGCTGACGTTGGTCATGACGTAGACGGTCGGCAGCCACGCGATCTCCGCCGGATCGAGCCCGAGCGCACCTTGGAGCGTGTAGGTGTTGGCGCTGATTAACGCGTTGCCGAACCCGACCGTCAGCCCGAGCAGGATGCCGATCAGCGCATAGGCGATCTGGCGGTGTCTCGGGTGGAGCGGCGAGCCTGGGGAGCCGGGGAGGATGGGGCGTTCGTGTTCGGCGAACTGCCAGTTCTCTTCGCTCAGGAAGTGTCTGATTCTCTGGGCGATCATGGTCGGGTGGTTCTGGCATGATCGGGGCGGGGCGTCATCCCGGATCGCTTGTGACGACGAGGCAAACTATCTGACCGCTACCTCCCCGGCGAAGGCCGGGGCCCAATTGGAAGGGTCACAGTAACGGTGGACTACGCATCGTTACAGCCGTCCCCAAATTGGGCCCCGGCCTTCGCCGGGGTGGTGACCTGCGCCGGGCAGTGGCTGCAGCGAATGAAGCCTTGCCCGATCAACCCGAAGCCCGCCCCCAACCAAAATGCTGCACTGCAGCGGAACATCACCGTTCCCCCGAGAGTTGCGCCACAATGCGCATGTTTAGATCGCTCCACATACCCCCCGAATGGGTCTGGCTGGAGAGTGTCGCCGTCGTCTCGGCGGCCGTCCTCGTCGCGCTGGTCGCGCATTGGCTGACGATGCGGATCGCCGGCCATGCGCAGCGCCGCTCGACCGCCAAGACCGACGGCCTTGTCCTCGCCCGCGTCCGCCGCCCGCTGCGCGCGGTGTTCGTGTCGGTATCGGTCGCATTCGTCGCGCGGATCCTGCCGATGGACAACGACATCGAGGATCTGTGGAAGCAGCTGCTCGGCTTCCTCGTCCCCGCCTTGCTCGGCTGGCTCGCGGTCGCGGCTCTCCGTGCGTTCCAGGACGTGATCGAAATCCGCGCCGACATCTCGGTCGAGGACAATCTCCGCGCCCGCCGCAAGCGCACGCGCGCCGCGATCCTTGGACGCATCGGCACGTTCTTCATCATCTTCATCAGCGTCTGCCTGATGCTGCTGAGCGTTCCCGGCATCCGCTCGATCGGCGTCACGCTGATGGCATCGGCGGGTATCGCGGGCCTGGTCGTCGGTGCCGCTGCGCAGCCGGCACTGAAGAACCTGATCGCTGGCGTGCAGATGGCCTTCACCGAGCCGATCCGGATCGACGACGTGCTGATCGTCGACGGCGAATGGGGGCGGGTCGAGCAGATCAACCTGACGTTCGTGGTCATCAAGATCTGGGACGAACGCCGGCTCGTCGTGCCGGTCTCGAAGTTCCTCGAACAGAGCTTTCAGAACTGGACGCGCGAGACGAGCCAGCTGATGGGGTCGGTGTTCTGGTATCTCGATCCGTCGGCGGACGTGCCGCGGCTGCGCGAGAAACTGGGGGAGATCATCACGTCCAACCCGCGCTGGGACAAGCGGTTCTACAACCTTCAGGTGACGGACGTGAAGACCGACTGTATCGAACTGCGCGGGCTGATGACCGCCAAGGATGCGGCGATCGCGTTCGATCTGCGGTGTGATGTGCGGGAAGCGTTGCTGAAGTATATCCGCGAGGAAATGCCTGAAGCGATCCCGCGCAACCGCCTGCTGATGGCGCCTAACCTTTCCACACACGCCACGTCATCCTGACAAAAGTCAGGACCCAGAGCCAAAAACGATAGCGCTCGTGACCCTGGGTCCTGACTTTCGTCAGGATGACGGAGTGGGTGTGGGAACGGTCCTAAGCCTCGACGTGCTCCGGCACCGCCTCGAGCGCGGTGATGAACAACTCGCACCACCACATCACGTCCTCTTTCCGGACGTTGTCGATCAGCTTCTCCCAGCGCGCCTTCCGTTCCGCCAGCGGCATCTTGAGCGCCCGGTCGATCGCGTCGGACATCTCCTCGGGGCTGTACGGATTGACCAGCACCGCGTCCTTCAACTGTGTCGCCGCGCCCGCGAAGTGCGACAGCACCAACACGCCCGGATCTTCGGGGTCCTGCGCCGCGACATATTCCTTCGCGACCAGGTTCATCCCGTCCCGCAGCGGCGTCACCAACCCGACGCGAGCCGCGCGATAGATTCCCGCCAACACATCCCGCGGGAAGCCCTGGTTCACGTACCGAATCGGCGTCCAGTCGATATCCGAATATTCGCCGTTGATCCGTCCCGACATCGAATCCAGGTTCGCGCGAATCTCCTGATACGTGTCGACCTTCTCGCGCGAAGGCGGCGCGATCTGCAGCATGTAGACCAGCCCGCGCCGATCCGGATGCGACCCGAGGAAGCGCTCGTAGCCCGCGAACCGCTCGGCCAGACCCTTCGAATAATCGAGCCGGTCGACGCCCACGATCAGGCTGCGCCCGGTCGCGGACATATACATCCGCTCTTTCGAATGCCGCGCCGCGTCGCTGTTCGCCGACTTCTCGAAGTCCGCCGTCTCGATCCCGATCGGCGTGGTGATCGCCTTGATCGTACGATCGCCGACCGTCACCCAGCCATCCTCGCCGACCACGCCGTCGAGCTGGCTGGTGACGTAGTGCAGGAAGCTGTCGAGCCAGTCCTGCGTCTGGAACCCGACCACGTCGTACGCGAACATCGATTCGACCAGCGCACGGTGGCTGGGCAGCGACAGCAGCATCGCCATCGGCGGCCACGGGATGTGCAGGAAGAAGCCGATCTTGTTCTCGACGCCCAGCTTGCGCAATTCGCGACCGAGCGGGACGTGGTGATAATCGTGCACCCAGACCAGATCGTCGGGTTCGATCAGCGGTAACACCGTCTCCGCGAACCGCTTGTTGACGCGCGCGTAGCCGCTGGAGAAGTCGCGCTCGAACTCGGTCAGGTCGATCCGGTAATGGAACAGCGGCCACAGCGTCCGGTTCGCATAGCCGTTATAATATTCGTCGAAATCCTGCTCTTCGAGGTCGATCGTCGCGGTCGTGACGCCCTTGCCCTGCTGGAAATTGATGTGCCCAGTGAAGGTCTCGGTGGTCTCGCCCGACCAGCCGAACCACACGCCCCCCTTCTCGCGAAGTGCGGCGAGCAGCGCGACGGCGAGGCCGCCCTGGTTCCCCGAAGGCGCATCGACCGACTGGACGCGGTTCGAGATGACGACAAGGCGGCTCATCGGACGGCACTCCACGGCTTGCTAAGCAGGACCGCGCAGTTGATCAGCCCGACCAGCGAATAGGTCTGCGGATAATTGCCCCACAGCTCGCCGGTGTTCGGATCGATATCCTCCGATAGCAGGCCAGCCGGCGTCCGCCGCGCGACCATCTCGTCGAACAGCTCGCGCGCATCGGCCGTCCGGCCAGTCGCGTGCAACGCCTCGATCAGCCAGAAGGTGCAGACATTGAACGCGGTATGCGGCAGGCCGAAATCATCCTCGGTCGCATAGCGCAGCATATGGCTCCCCCGTCGCAGCCCATCCTCGACGGCTTTGAGCGTCGACTGGAACCGCGGATCGTCGGGCGCGAAGAAGCGCAGGTCGAGCAGCTGGATCAGGCTCGCATCGAGATCGTCGCCACCGAACGTCGCGGAGATACGCTGCGTATCCTCGCGCCATGCCGATTGCTCGATCGTCGTGCGGATCGTGTCCGCGCGTGCGTTCCAAAAGGTGCGGCGATCCTCCAGCCCGAGCACCCCAGCCGCATTGGCCAACCGATCGCACGCCGCCCAGCACATGGCGGCGGAATAGGTATGGACGTGCGCCTTGGTCCGCAGCTCCCACAGCCCCGCGTCGGGCTTGTCGTACGTCTCCCACGCGCGGTCGCCGACCAGTTCGAGGCTCTTGAAATCTTCGACGCTCGACATCCGGAACAGCCGGCGATCGAAGAACGCCTGCACGTCGGACAGGATGATCTGGCCGTACGCGTCGTGCTGGATCTGCTCGTACGCCTGGTTGCCGGCGCGGACCGGACCCATCCCGCGATAGCCGGGCAGATCCGCCTCGATCCGCTCGATCAGCGTCGACTCGCCGCCGACGCCGTAGAGCGGCTGGACATGGCCGCCCTTCGACGCATCGACGATGTTGCGCAGATATTCGAGATAGCCTTCGAGCACGTCGAGCGCACCCAGCCGGTTGAGCGCCTGAACGGTATAATAGGCGTCGCGAATCCAGCAGTAGCGATAGTCCCAATTGCGCTCCGACCCCTCATGCTCGGGGATCGAGGTGGTGAGCGCGGCGACGATCGCGCCGGTCTCCTCGTGCTGGCACAGCTTCAGCGTGATCGCCGCGCGGATGACGACGTCCTGCCATTCGACCGGCGTCGCGAGCCCACGCACCCAGTGGCGCCACTCGTCCTTGGTCCGCGACAGCATCGCCTCCGCCGCCTCGTGCAGCACGCCCGCGAAACTCTCGTCGGGGCCGAGGAACAGGTGCATCTGGCGCTCGAGTCGGAACCAGTTCTCGCCGACGATATGCCCGACCGGCGCGTCGGTGGTCAGGCGCAGCGTCTGGTCGTCCATCAGGAACCGGATGTGGTTCGACCCCTGCGTATGCTCGGTCGGCTTGCCCCAGTTCGTCGCGACGCGCATGCGGATACGGATCCGCGGCGAGCCGGCGACCGGCTTGACGATCCGCACGAAGCTGGTCGGGCGATAGGTCCGGCCTTCGCGGACGAAGCGCGGGCAGAAATCGATCACCTCGACTGCGTTGCCGGCCTCGTCCTCGTGCCGCGTCACCAGGATCGGCGTGTTGCGGATATAGGCCTGCGTGGTCTTCGCGCCGCCTTCGAGTTCGATCGCCCAGAACCCGGTCTTGGGCGCATCGCCGCCGAGCAGCGCGCAGAATGCCGGGTCGCCATCGACGCGCGGCACGCAGCCCCAGACGAACGTGCCGGTCTTGTCGATCAGCGCGGAGACCTGACAATTGCCGATCGGCCAGAGGTTCATGTCGGCTTTTTGGGTAGGTGCGGTCATCGTGTTTCCAATATGGCGGCGATCCAGTCACGGAGCGCGGCAACGTCGTTCAGGCGGTAGGCGGCTGCGGTCGGGCGCGGCTCGCCGATGAGAATGCCCGCGCCACCAAGGGCACGCGCGGCCTCGAAGCCGTCTTCGTCGGTGACGTCGTCGCCGAAGAAGTACGGCATGCTTCCTGCCATTGTCGGCGCTGCGATCAGTTCGCGCAAGGCCGCGCCCTTGTCGCCGGGGGTCCGCAGCTCGACCATCATCTTGCCGCGCTGGAGCGTGAGGCCGTGGGTGGCGGCGAGATCCTCGGCGAGGCGGACGGCCTCGGGTTCGAAGTCCGGCGCCATCCGGTAGTGCAGCCCGGCACCGAGGCTCTTGGCTTCGTAGACGAGCCCGTTGGCATCGGCGAAGGCACGCAACGCCTCGGCGGCGACTTCGAGCGAGGCGGGGCGGTCGGCAGCGACGTGACCGTCTTGGGGAGTGCGACGTTCCGCGCCGTGGCTGCCGGCGACCGCGAACAGCTGTGCGTGGCGGCCGAGCATCGCATCGAGCTGCGTGATCGACCGCCCGCTGATGATCGCGACGCGTCCGGGGAAGCGCTCGGCGAGCGTATCGAGCCGGTCGAGCAGGCGCTGATCGACCAGGACGGCATCGGGGGTTGGCGCGAGATCGACGAGCGTCCCGTCGAAATCGAAGAACAGACTGACATTGTCGAGGGCCACGAGTGGCGGATCGAGCACGGCAAGCGGCGGCGCGAGGACATCAGTCGCGGGCTGGCGTTCGGCTAGCATGATCCCCCAACCCGCAGAGGTGCCGCTCCGTTCCGCTGCACTGCAAAATTGTAACGGAGGCGGTTCGATTAATTTTGGTCGGGGTTTTGGGGAGAAGAGGGACGGGAAAGGGAAAGGGCGTGGCTCGCACCTCTACCGTTCTCCAGCGAAGGCGGGAGCCCAGGATCAAGCAGCGATACCCCCCTAACCCTGGGCTCCCGCTTTCGCGGGAGAACGGTGTATGAGATGAACGGCATAATAGCCTCACCAACCCCACCAACCTCACTGGCACCCCCCCCCGGCGAAGGCCGGGGCCCAGTTGGGGGGACGGCAATGATCCACGCTGCGCCCCGTTGCACCAGACGTTCCAACTGGACCCCGACCTTCGCCGGGGTGGCTGTAGACGGGATGACTGGGGCGGAGCGACATCCGGCGCCGGCCCACCTTCGGGAATCTTCTCCCCTCCCTGAAAGGGAGGGGTAGGGGGTGGGTCGGCTTCCGCATCACGGAACGCCAGTGGCACGAGCGGGCCGACCCACCCCCAGCCCCTCCCTTCCAGGGAGGGGAGAAAGACGGGCCCCGTCTTCCCCCGATCCCGTCTTCCAACCCCAGCGATAGGATAGTAACCAATGACGCCGCCGCATCGCTTGGCGCCCTGCACCTCCAGAGCATCCACCCCGCCTGCGACACCTCGCGACACAAAACCGCTGGACTAGGGCAGGGACGGCGGCCATTCCTCCGCCCATGTCCCGCGTCCGCGCTCTTCTCTTCGCACCCGTCCTATCGGCAGGCGTCCTACTCGCCGGCTGCACCGTCGGCCCGGACTACCACCCAAAGGCGGCGGCCGAGCTCGGCGTCCCCGACGCCTATTCGATCACCCCTGAAACCAGGCCCGAAGACCTGACCCGCTGGTGGCAGAAGTTCGACGACCCCGTCCTCGGCCAGCTCGTCGAGCAGGCCGCCGCCGCCAACCTCGACATCGCGCAATCCGTCGCGCGCCTCCGCCAGGCCCGCGAGAGCCTGATCCAGAACCGCGCGTCGCTGCTTCCCACGCTCAGCGGGTCGGCTGGCTATCAGCGCAACGAGAATGTCCGCGGCGGCGGGCGGTCGTTCACGCTCCCCGACGGCACCGTCGTCGATACCGGCGGCGGCGGCGCCAACAGCTTCACGCTCGGCGCCAGCGCCAGCTACCAGGTCGGCGTCTTCGGCGAAATCCGCCGCACCGTCGAGGCGAGCCGCGCCGATTACGCCGCGTCAGGCTTCGACTACGCCACCGTCCTGATCTCGGTCGAGAGCGAGGTCGCGCGCAACTACGTCCTCGCCCGCCTCTACCAGCAGCAGCTCGCCAACGCCCGCGCCTCGCTCGCGATCCAGGACGACAACCTCGAAATCGCCGGTTTCCGCGTCCAGGCCGGGCTCGTCTCCAGCGTCGACGCAGAACAGGCCCGCGCCCAGCGCGCGCAGACCGCCGCGACGATCCCCAGCCTAGACCAGCAATATGCCGCCGCCGTCGCGCGGATCGGCGTGCTGACCGGCCAGGCGCCCGGCACGCTCCGCACGATGATGGCACCGGTCAAGGCGATCCCGACCGGCCCCGCCGCGGTCGGCGTCGGCATCCCCGGCGACACGCTCCGCCAGCGCCCCGACATCCGCTCCGCCGAACGCGCGCTCGCCGCCGCCACCGCGCGGATCGGCGTCGCCAAGGCGCAGCTCTATCCCGCGCTCGCGATCACCGGTAACCTCAACACCAACGCGACCTCGATCGGCAACATCGGCGACGCGATTACCGGCAGCCTGTTCGCCGGCCTGACGCAGGCGATCTTCAACGGGGGCCGGTTGCGAAGCCAGGTCCGCACCAGCGAAGCCGCCGCCGACGGTGCGTTCGCGCTCTACAAGTCCACCATCCTCACCGCGCTGGAGGACGTCGAGAACGCCGTCGTCGCGCTCCAGACCGCGCAGGAACGCGAGCGGCAATTCGCGATCGCGCTCGACGCGTCGAACAACTCCGCGATCCTCAGCCGCAGCCAATACCGCACCGGCCTCACCGATTTCACCACGCTCAACCAGCAGGAAACCGCGCTCCTGTCCGCGCGCAACGGCGCGACGCAAGCGCGCGCCGATGCCGCGACCGCGTTGATCGCACTCTATGCCGCACTCGGCGGCGGCTGGGACTCCACCGTGATCCCCGAAGCGCCCCAATCCAATCCAGAGGCACGCTGATGGCCGACGCATCGATCGACGACTTCCTCGGCGTAAAGCCGCAGGCCCCCTGGAAACGCTACATAAAGTGGGTCGTGATCGCGGTCGGCGTGGTCCTGCTCTGCCTGCTGCTCGCCAAGTGCTTCGGCGCGAAGGAACAGACGCAATATTCGACGCAAGCGGCGCAACGCGGCAACCTGACGGTCACGGTCTCGGCCACCGGCAAGCTCGCACCGACGACTCAGGTCACGGTCGGCTCGCAGCTGTCGGGCCTCGTCACCAAGGTCGTCGTAGACGTCAACGACCGCGTCGTCGCGGGCCAGCCGCTCGCGCTGATCGATCCCGAACAGCTCGACGACCAGATCCGCCAGACCAGCGCCCAGCTCGCCGCCAACCAGGCGCAGGTCGCGCAGGCGCAGGCCACCGTCGCCGAAGCCCGCGCGCAGTTGAACCGCCTCGAGGAAGTCTCGCGCCTGTCGGGTGGCCGCGTTCCGTCGAAGACCGAGCTCCAGACCGGCCGCGCCGATTACGCGCGCGCCGTCGCAGCGCAGAAGGTCGCCGAAGCGAACGTCGCCGCCAGCCGCGCCCTCCTTGCGCAGAACCAGACGCAGCGTGCGCGGGCGATCATCCGCTCGCCTGTTACCGGGGTGGTGCTGGCGCGACAGATCGACCCCGGCCAGACCGTCGCGTCGTCGTTCAACACGCCGACGCTGTTTGTGATCGCCGAAGACCTCACCAAGATGAAGCTCGAGGTCGCGATCGACGAGGCTGACGTCGGCGAGGTCAAGATCGGCCAGAAGGCCAGCTTCACGGTCGACGCGTTCCCCGGCCAGACCTTCCCCGCGACGATCAGCCGCGTCGATCTCGGCTCGAACCTGACGGTCAGCTCGGCGACCTCGTCGAGCACCACGACCACGACGTCGACCACCGGCCAGGTCGTGTCCTACGCGGCCGACCTCACCGTCGCGAACCCGTCGCTGACGCTGCGCCCCGGCATGACCGCGACCGCGGACATCGTCACCTCGGACAAGCGCAACGTGATGCTCGTCCCCAACGCCGCGCTGCGCTTCAAGCCGACCGCCGCAACGGGCGACGCGGGCGGCGGCATCGCCGGCTCGCTGACCTTCCGTCCGCGTCGTGGCGGCGGCGGCGCCGAGCGGACCGCGACACTCGGCCGCGGCGCGCAGCAGACGATCTACGTCAAGGGTGCGGACGGCACGCCGCAAGCCGTGCAGATCACCACCGGCGACACCAACGGCACGATGACCGAAGTCCTGTCGGGCAACCTCCAGCCCGGCGCGCAGGTCATCACCGGGCAGTTGGCCAGCGGGTCGGACGACACCAAGCGCAGCGGCGGCGGCGCCCGTCGCTCGGGCGGCGCGAGCAAGGGTGGGGGCGGTGGCCAGTAATTCGCCCCCGGCAGAACCGCTGATCTCCCTGCGCGGCGTCACCAAGACGTATGGGCAGGGCGCGACGATGTTCCAGGCGCTCAAGGGCGTCGACCTCGACATCGCGGCGGGCGATTTCGTCGCGGTGATGGGGCCGTCGGGGTCGGGCAAGTCGACGACGATGAACATCCTCGGCTGCCTCGACGTGCCGACCGACGGGACCTTCCTGTTCCGCGGGTATCATGTCGAGACACTCGACCGCGACCAGCGCGCGCTGCTCCGTCGCAAATATCTCGGCTTCGTGTTCCAGGGCTTCAACCTCCTCTCGCGCACGTCCGCACTGGAGAATGTCGAACTCCCCTTGCTCTACCGCGGCGACGAAAAGCGCGCGCGTCGCGATGCGGCGATGGCGAGCCTTGAGACGGTCGGCCTCGCGGACTGGTGGGACCACACCCCCGCCGAACTCTCAGGCGGTCAGCAACAACGCGTCGCGATCGCCCGCGCGCTGGTGACCAGCCCCGACGTGTTGCTTGCCGACGAACCGACCGGCAACCTCGACAGCGAACGCTCCGTGGAGATCATGCAGCTGCTCACCCGGTTGAACGCGGAGAAGAACATCACGGTTCTGATGGTCACGCACGAACCCGACATGGCCGCGTTCGCGAGGACGGTGGTTCACTTCAAGGACGGCTTGGTAGAACGCATCGAAAGCCAGCACCGCCAAGGCGAAAGTGTGGAATCGTGAGCGCCGCCGGCAGCGCATTCCCCTCCCGCTTGCGGGAGGGGGCAGGGGAGGGCGCGACGTACGTACTGGCGTCCGGTCGGTGGAACGAACCCCTCCCCCGACCCCTCCCGCAAGCGGAAGGGGAGCAGCATTGCAGCGCCCTCGATAGCGGAGCGACGCAGTAATGTTCGGCACCACCCTATCCCTCGCGCTCCGCTCGATCCGCCGCCACCTCCTGCGGTCGTTCCTCACCATCCTCGGCATCGTCATCGGTGTCGGCGCGGTCGTGACGATGGTCACGCTCGGCAAGGCGACCACCGCCGCCGTCCAGCAGTCGATCTCCGCACTTGGCACCAACATCCTGCAGATCCGCCCCGGCCAAGGCTTCGGCCGCGGCGGTGGCGGCCCGCGTCCGCCCGACTTCAAGCCCGAGGACGTCGACGCGATCGCCAACCAGATCGCCGGCGTCACCGCGGTCGCCCCGCAGGCGCAGGCCACCGCCACCGCGATCTACGAGGGCGCGAACTGGTCGACCACGATCAACGGCACCACTTCCGCCTATTTCCAGGTCCAGCCCTGGCCGCTCGCCGCGGGGCGCATCTTCTCGCCCGCCGAGGAAGCCGCGGGCAAGGCAGTGTGCATCATCGGCAACACGGTCCGCACCAACCTTTTCCGCGGCGGCGACGCGGTCGGCCTGCGGATGCGGATCGGCGCGATCAGTTGCGATGTTGTCGGAATACTCTCCGCCCGCGGCCAGGCCGGGTTCGGCGGCGATCAGGACGATGTCGTGATCATGCCGATCAAGGCGGTCCAGCGCCGCTTCACCGGCAGCCGCGACATCCGCCTGATGCTCGTCGGCGTCGACCAGAAATTCTCGACCGCGACCGTCCAGGCCTCGATCACCGACCTGCTCCGCGAACGCCGTACGATCACGGCGGGCAAGGAAGACGACTTCAACATCTTCGACACGAAGCAGATTTCGGACACGCTGACCGGAACCACGACGTTGCTCACCGGCATCGTCGCCGCGGTCGCCGGGATCAGCCTGGTGGTCGGCGGGATCGGCATCATGAACATCATGCTGGTGTCGGTGACCGAGCGCACGCGCGAGATCGGCATCCGCCTTGCGATCGGTGCGGTCGCGCGCGAGGTGCTGATGCAGTTCCTCGTCGAGGCGATCGCACTGTCGTGCCTCGGCGGCGTCATCGGCCTCGTCATTGCGCAGTTGGCGATCGCGATCATCGCCCCGCTGATCAAGGTTCAGTGGATCTTCGTGCCCGAGATCAACATCTTCGCGTTCGTCATCTCGGCGGTGATCGGCGTCGTATTCGGCTATTTCCCCGCCCGCCGCGCTGCCGCGATGAACCCTATCGACGCGTTAAGGCACGAGTGATCGCCGCCTTGGGATCGTGGACCAGCGCCTGCAGCCGGTCCAGATCCTCGGGCGTGTCGATATCGATCAGCTCGGCGGGCGCGGTAACGACGTGCCGCCCCGCCTTCACCAGGTCACGCGCACCCGCATCGCCGTCCAGCGTCAGCAGGAAATCGAACCGATCGCGCCCGAACAGGGCAGGGGGGCTCGGCTTCTCGCCATCGCTCGACGCAACGACGGCGTCCGCACTGTCGGCGGCATCGAGCATCCGGTAGATATGCGCCGCGGTCACGCGCGGCATGTCGGCGAGCGCGATCAGCACCGCCTCCGCACCCTCGTCCTTCGCGCGCTGCACGCCGAGCTTCACCGACTGCGACATCCCCGACGACGGGTCTTCGTTATGCACCACCTCGAAATGATGGCTGAGGAAGTCGAGCTTGCAGCCGTCGGTGACCACCAGCCGTCGCTTGAACGGAATGTTCTCGAACGCGGTGACGACGTGCATCCCAAGCGGCTTGTTGAGGAACGGCACCTCGAGCTTGTTGGGAATGCCGAACCGCTCCGAGCGACCGGCGGCGAGCAGGATGAGGAAGACGTCTTCAGCGGCGATCATTGAACGCTCCTATCATCGCCGCCGCGACCGACAGCGCAATCTCCGACGGCCCGATCGCGCCGATGTCGAGCCCGACCGGCGCATCGATCCTGTCGATATTCTCGGGCGAAACGCCTGCCGCGGCAAGACGCTCCCGCCGCGCCGCGTGGCTCTTGCGGCTGCCCAGCGCACCGACATAGGCGGCATCGGACGCGAGTGCGGCGATCAGCGCGGGGTCGTCGATCTTGATGTCATGGCTCAGCGTCACGACCGCAGTCGACGGCCCCGGGCGATAGGCGGCGATCGCCTCGTCCGGCCAGCGATCGTCGAGCGTCACGCCCGGAAACCGCTCCTCCGTCAGGAAGCGCGCGCGCGGGTCGATTACCACCGTCTCGATCCCGAGTTCGCGTGCGAGACCCGCCAACGCCTGCGCGATCTGCACCGCCCCGACGATCAGCAACCGCCGCGGTGGATCGTAACGGTTGACGAACATCTCTCCCGTTTCCAGCGGCCGCGCATCGCTATGCCCGGTCTTGAGATCGGTCGTCACGGTCAGCGCATCGCCCTGGTCACGCGCATCCGCGATCCGGTCGAACAGCTCGGGATCGAATCCCTCCGCCGACACCGGCTGCACCATCACCGCGATCTCGCCGCCGCACGGCAGTCCGACTTCCCAAGCCGCCGCATCCGCCACGCCGTAGTTGCGCACCTGGAACGGCGCGCCCGCGATCACCTCGGCGGCGGTGGCCAGGATGTCGCTCTCGACGCACCCGCCGGACACCGATCCCTCGAACCGCCCATCGGCATGGACGAGCATATGGCTTCCCTTGGGCCGCGGCGCGGAGCCCCAGGTCGAGACGACCGTGGCGATCGCCATCTTCTCGCCCTTCCAGCTCTTCGCGGCGGCAATCACGCTATCGTTTTCGGCCATGTTGTCTCTCTTCTAATCCTCCCCGCACGCGGGGAGGGGGACCAGCGCAGCTGGTGGAGGGGGCCAGCCGCAAACGTTACGCTTCGGGGGAAACCCCCTCCACCACGCCAAGCGGCGCGGTCCCCCTCCCCGTGCCGGGGAGGATCAGACGGCCGGCAACCCCGCCAACAGCTTGTCGAGCGTCACCGGAAAGTCCCGGACTCTGACGCCCGTCGCGTTATAGATAGCATTCGCCACCGCCGCGCCCGCGCCAGAAATCCCAAGCTCCCCAACGCCCTTAGCACCCACCGGGTTCGCGGACGTGTCGATCTCCTCGATGAAATGCACCTCAAGCTGAGGAATGTCGGCATTCACCGCGACATGATATTCGCCGAAATCGGGGTTCACGAACGCCCCGGTCCGCGTGTCGACGATGCCCTCCTCGCTCAGCGCATAAGCGATCCCCCACGCCATCCCGCCGGTGATCTGGCTCGTCGCGGTCTTGCGGTTGAGCACCCGCCCGACATCGAACACCCCCAGCATCCGCCGCACCCGCGTCTCGCCCGTCACCGCGTTCACCGCGACCTCGACGAAGTGCGCACCGTGGCTCACCTGGCTGGTGCGTTTGCTCTCGGCACCCGGCCCGGTCTTGCCCATCGCCACGATTGGTTCGCCGCGAACGAGATCGGCAAGCGTTACCGACCGCCCGCCAGCGCTCACGCAGCCGTCGTGCAGGCTCAGATCCTCGGGTGCAGCGTTCATCCGCAGCGCTAGTTCGCCAAGGATATCCTCACACGCCAGCACAACCGCCGAACACGCGCTGCCAGCCCCGAATGATCCACCCGACCCCGCGCTCGCCGGCAAGTCGCTGTCGCCGAGCCGCACGGTCACGTCCGACACCGGCAGGCCCAACATCTCACCCGCGGTCTGCGCGAGAATGGTGTACGTCCCCGTGCCGATATCGGTCATATCGCACTCGACCGTCGCGCGCCCGTCCGCCTCCAACCGTACGCGCGCCTGCGCCTCGACGGTGAAGTTGCCGCGCAAGCTCGCCGCCATGCCGATCCCGACCAGCCACTCGCCCTCGCGCACCGACCCCGGCGCCGGCACGCTCGCAGGCCAGCCAAATCGCTCGGCGCCCTGCGTATAGCAATCGAGCATCCGCCGCGTGGAGAACGGCTTGCCGCTCACCGGATCGGTCTCGGGCTCGTTGCGCCGCCGCAGTTCGATCGGATCGATCCCGAGCTGCTCGGCCAGTTCGTCCATTGCGCACTCGACGCCGAACGTCCCGACCGCTTCGCCCGGCGCACGTACGGCACCGCTCGCGGGCAGGTCAACGCGCACGAGGTCGGTCTTGAACCGCCGCGCGTCGCCCCGGTACAGCGGCAACGTCCCGAAGGGCACCGGCTCCAGAAATTCGCCATCGTCGTTCTGCGCGACGACGCTCTCATGCCCCATGCCGAGGATCACGCCGTGCTCGTCGGCGGCGATCCGGACACGCTGAATCGTGTGCGAGCGGTGATGCACCATATACGCGGTCTGGCGACGGGGCAGGGCGATCTTCACCGGTCGCCCGACGACCTCCGCCGCTATCGCCGCCAGGATCGCCTCCGCGCCGACTCCCGTCTTCCCCCCGAACCCGCCGCCGACATACGGGGCGAGCGCACGCACCTTGTCCGCATCGATCTTGAGCGCCTTGGCGATCGTCTTACGCGCGCCGCCGATCACCTGATTGCTGGTACGTACGGTAAGCCTGTCGCCCTCCCACCACGCAGTGGTCGCGTGCGGCTCCAGCGCGGCGGGGAAATGCACCGGCGTCGTATAGGTCCGGTCCAACGTCACCGCCGCATCCGCCATCACCGCGTCGAGATCGCCCTTGTCGACCGGCGGCAGGAAGCCGATCTCGGGCTTGGTATCGACCGGCTGCGCCTCGACGTCGAACCGATCCTCGCCCGCCTCGGTACGGACAACGACCAGCGCCGCGGCATCGCGCGCGATCGCCTGGTCCTCCGCGACGACGATCGCGACCGGTTGGCCGAGGTGAAGGATGACGTCGGTATCGAACTTCGGCAACGCACGGGAATTGGACTCGCCGGCAGGCATGCGCGGGTCGCCGTGAATGACGGCGATGACGCCGGGCAACGCTTCCGCGGCGCGCACGTCGATACCGAGGATGCGCCCGCTGCCAACCGGCGTGCCGACGATCGCGGCATAGGCGATTCCGTCGGGCGTGGCCTCATACGCATAGTCCGCCACACCGGTGACCTTCGCCGGCCCCTCGATCCTGTCGAGCCCGAGTCCGAGAACGCCCTGCTTCGCGCGGTCGAGACCAGCCGGCCGACACGCTACATCCATTACGTGTTCGTTCATTTGTCGGTCCTCGGGTGGAGGGTGAGATATGGGTAGGGCGGGGACGTTTGACGAGGGCGCTACGCATCCCCCCAACACCACCCCGGCGAAGGCCGGGGCCCAATTGGGGAACGAGAGTAACGGAGGACAATCCTCCGTTATCAAAGCCTTCCCAATTGGGCCCCGGCCTCCGCCGGGGGGGTACTGTTACATGAGGTAAGCTTTACTCAGCTCCGGCCTCAAACAGCCGGCAACTGATCCAGCAGCTTGTCGAGCGTGATCGGGAACTCGCGCACCCGTATCCCCGTTGCATTATACACCGCGTTCGCCACCGCAGCCCCCGCGCCCGAAATCCCCAGCTCGCCGATCCCCTTCGCGTGGATCGGGTTCGCATGGATGTCGCGCTCGTCGACGAAGTGGACGTCCATCTGCGGCACGTCCGCATTGGCCGGCACGTGATATTCGCCGAGATCGTGGTTCACCAGCTTGCCGGTCCGGGTGTCGTGGATCAGGTCCTCGGTCAGCGCGGTGCCGATCCCGAACGTCATCCCGCCGAGGCACTGCGACCGCGCGGTCTTCGCGTTGAGCACGCGCCCCGCCGCGAACGATCCGAGCATCCGCCGCACCCGCGTCTCGCCCGTGATCACGTTGACCGCGACCTCGGCGAAATGCGCGCCGAACCCGGCCTGCGACGTCTCCTTCTCCTGCTTGCCCGGCTTGATGTGCCCGGTAGCCTCGAGCCCCTTGCCGACCAGCTCGCCGATCGGCGTCGAGCGGTTGTCACCGATGGCCTTGCCGTCCTTCAGCGTCAGGCCGTCCTCGTCGACGCCAGCCGCCTTGGCCAGCTTCTCGCGCAGCATCTCGCATGCGAGATACACGGCGGTCCCCGAAGACGCCGCACCCCAGGACCCGCCCGAGCCCGCCGCTGGAGGATCGTTGGTATCACCCAGCGACATCGTGATGTTCTCGACCGGAATGCCCAGGATCTCCGACGCGATCTGTGCCAGGATCGTATAGCTTCCGGTGCCGATATCGGTCATCGCCGACGACACCGTCGCCGAGCCGTCCGGGTGGATCTCGACCTTGGCGGACGATTCCATCATCATGTTGCCGCGCACCGCCGAGGCGACGCCCATGCCGATCAGCCACTCTCCCTCGCGGTGCGTGCCGGCCTTCTGGCGCTTGTCCCAGCCGAACTTCTTCGCACCCTCGTCGAGCGCACGCGTCAGGTTGCGCGACGAATAGGGCACGTCCTTCTCGGGGTCGATTTTCGGATCGTTGCGCTTGCGCAGCTCGATCGGATCCATGCCGAGCTTTTCCGCCAGCTCGTCCATCGCACCCTCGAGCGCGAGCATCCCGACCGCTTCGCCCGGCGCGCGCATCGAGCCCGACAGGACCAGGTTCACGTCGACGAGATCATGCGTGATCAGCCGGTTCTCGCCGCCGTACAACAGATGCGTGCCGATGCCCGCAGGCTCGAAATAATCCTCGGTCGACTGATTCGATGCGAGCGTCTCGTGGCCGATCGCCGACAGCTTGCCCTCGGCATCGGACGCGAGCCGGACGCGCTGCTCGGTATTCGAGCGACGGACGGTCGCCTCGAACACCTGCGGACGCGACATGACCGCCTTGACCGGACGGCCAACCTGCTTGGCCGCGATCGCCGCCGCGACGCTCTCGGGGGCAATGCCGAGCTTCGACCCGAACCCGCCGCCGATATAGCGCGCGACGATCCGGCATTTCTTCTCCGAAATGCCGAGCGACTTGGCGAGTTGCTGCGCGTCCGACGTCGGCATCTGGTACGCACCGTACAGCGTCAGCGAGCCGTCCTCTTCCCACACCGCGGTCGAGGCATGCGGCTCCATCGCTGCCGAATTCTGGCTCGGCGTGACATAGGTCGAATCGATCGTCACCGCCGCATTGGCCATCGCCGTGTCGACATCGCCCTGCTTGAAATGCGCAGGCGCAGCATCGTCGGGCGGGGTCCGCGTCTCGTCGCGGTGCGCGGCGAAGTCATACTGCCCCTCCGCCTCGTCATACTCGATCGGCAGCCGCGCCGCCGCATCGCGCGCGACCTCGAAGCTTTCGGCGAGCACGATCGCCACGATCTGGCCGAAGAACGCGATGTCCTTCACGCCCTGCGTCGGTGCATCGGTCGCGCCGCCCTGCGCCGAGACGCGGATGAACTGGTCGAAGTCGGTGACGACGTCGATCACGCCGGGGATCGCCTTGACCGCATCGACGTCGATCGAGACCACCTTGCCCGCCGAGATCTTCGTGCCGACCAGCACGCCGTACGCCATGTTGTCGAACTGGTATTCCGCCGCATAGGTCGCCGTGCCGGTGACCTTCAGCGGCCCGTCGATCCGGTCGAGCGGCTTGCCGATGACGCCCTGTACGCCCGTATCCAGCAACGAGTCCGGATGTGGCTTGTCCATCGTCAGGCTATTCGTAGTGCCAAAACCGAACATGCTTATGCTCCCGTGACGTTGCGCAACGTCGCAATCAGCGTGCGACGGGCGAGGGGGATCTTGAAGTCATTCGAGCCATAGCCTTTGGCATCGGCAAGCAGCGCGGTTGCGGCAGCTTCGAACACGGCATCGGACGGCGCCTTGCCGACCAGAGCGGCCTCGACCGCCGGGTTGCGCCACGGCATCGGCCCGAGGCCGCCGAACGCGAGCGAGGCCGACGCGATCACGCCGTCTTGCACATCGACGATCGCCGCCACCGAGACCAGCGCGAACGCGTACGAGGCACGATCGCGCACCTTGCGGTATTCCTGCTTGCCCTTGGGCGGCGCTGGCAGTTCGATGTGCGTGATCAGTTCACCCGCTTCGAGCGCGTTCTCGATCTGCGGCGTATCGCCCGGCAGGCGATAGAAATCGTGGATCGAAATCCGCCGACGGTCGCCATCCGCCTTCAGCGTCACGATCGTCGCGTCGAGCGCACGCATCGCCACCGCCATATCGCTCGGATGTGTCGCGATGCAATGCTCGCTCGTCCCCAAGATCGCGAGGATACGGTTATAGCCACCGATCGCCGAACAGCCGCTGCCCGGCTCGCGCTTGTTGCACGCCGCGGCCGTGTCGTAGAAATAATAGCACCGCGTCCGCTGGAGCAGATTGCCCCCGGTCGACGCCTTGTTACGCAACTGGCCCGAGGCACCCGCCAGCAATGCCCGGCTCAGCACTTCGTACTTGGCGACGACGCGACGGTCGGCGGCGAGATCGCTGTTCGGCACCAGCGCACCGATCGTCAGCCCGCCATCCTCACGCTCCTCGATCTTCGCGAGATCGAGCCGCGAGATATCAACGAGCTTGTCCGGCGTCTCGACCTGCAGCTTCATCAGGTCGAGCAGGTTCGTGCCGCCCGCGATGAACTTCGCGCCATTGGTATCGATGTCCTTGACGGCCGCTTCCGGCGTCGCGGGCTTTTCATAGGTGAAGGTCTTCATGCCACCAGCTCCCCGCGTGCGTTGGCTTCCATCGCGGCGTCCTTCTCGTCCGCGGTCCGGCCTGCGGGCTCGGCACCACCGACTTCACGGATCGCATCGACGATGTTCGGGTACGCGGCGCAACGGCACAGATTGCCGCTCATCCGCTCCGAAATCTCGGCATCGTCGAACTTCGGATCGGTCAGGTCGCCCGACGCATGGCTTGCCCAGCCCTTCTTGACCTCGTCGAGCATGCCGACCGCCGAACAGATCTGCCCCGGCGTGCAATAGCCGCACTGATAGCCGTCATGCCGCACGAACGCGTCCTGCAACGCGTGGAGGTTGCCGGGCTGGCCGATCCCTTCGATCGTCGTGATCTCGTCGTCCTGATGCATTACCGCGAGCGTCAGGCAGGAATTGACGCGACGGCCGTTGATCAGCACCGTGCACGCCCCGCACTGGCCATGATCGCAGCCCTTCTTCGAGCCCGTCAGCCCGAGATGCTCGCGGCAAAGGTCGAGTACCGACGTACGAATATCGGGCTCGGCGTCATATGATTGACCATTGATCGTGAAATGCATGGCGGTGCCCCTGGTTGAATGTGCCGGGAATGTACGGATTTCGAGGACTCAACGCCGATGCGCTCAATCGTTTCCTATTGCGACAGGCTCTCACACATCGGTGCGCTGGCGCTCGTCGCAGCAAGCGGGCAAGCTGCCGCGATGACGCCAGCTTCTCCCCGATTATCGCCTCCGATCGTCATTGCGCACCGAGGCGCGAGCGGGCTCCGGCCCGAGCATACGCTGGCGGCCTATTCGCTCGCGATCGACCAGGGCGCGGACTTCATCGAGCCCGATCTGGTGCCGACCAAGGACGACGTGCTCGTCGCGCGGCACGAGAATAACATCGCCGACACGACCGACGTCGCCGACCACCCCGAGTTCGCCGCGCGCAAAACCACGAAGACGATCGACGGCCAGACGATGACCGGCTGGTTCGTCGAGGACTTCACGCTCGCCGAACTGAAGACGCTGCGCGCGAAGGAACGCCTGCCCAAGCTCCGCCCGGCCAACACCGCCTATGATGGCCAGTTCCAGATTCCGACGCTCGCCGAGATCATCGCGCTCGCCAAGCGCCGCTCGACCGAGACGGGCCGGACGATCGGCATCTATCCCGAGACCAAGCATCCGACCTATTTCGCGAAGATCGGCCACCCGACCGACGCGAAGCTGGTCGCCGAACTCCGCGAGGCGGGCTGGGATTCAGCGAAGGCACCGGTCTTCATCCAGTCGTTCGAAGTCGCCAACCTCCAGCGCCTCCACACGATGACCAAGGTCCGCCTGATCCAGCTGATGGCCCGGGAGGGCGCCCCCGCCGATGGCGCGCAGCCGAGCTATGCGGCGATGATCACGCCAGCCGGCCTCAAGGCGGTCGCGGCCTATGCGTATGGGATCGGCCCCGACAAGGCGATGCTCTGGACCGACGCTACCCCAACGACGCTGGTCGCCGACGCGCACGCCGCCGGACTGCGCGTTCACCCCTGGACCTACCGCGCCGAAAACTACTTCGAACCGACCCGCTTCCGCCGCGGCACCGACCCCGCGGCGCACGGCGACATCGCAGCCGAGATCGACGCCGGCCTCGCGCAAGGTATCGACGGATTCTTCACCGATTTTCCGCTATACGGTGCCCAAGCGCGCGACCGAGCCCGGGAACCGCACGCGCAGGAGTGAAGTAAATGCGTAAATGTCTTCCCGTGCTGGCGCTGCTGCCGTTCCTCGTAAGCGGCTGCATCAGCACCGCGGCCTCGATCGTGAAGGCGCCGTTCCAGGTCGCCGGCAAGGCGGTCGACTGGACCACCACCAGCCAGGAAGAATCGGACCGCAACTACGGCAAGAAGATGCGCAAGCAGGAAGCCGAAGAGGGCAAACAGCGCAAGGAACTGGCGAAACGCTGCAAGAAGGACCCCCAGCGCTCGGAATGCGGCCAGTACCAGGGCTACCGCGCAGGGAATTGACCGGTCCCTAACCCCAAAAACCACCCCGGCGGAGGCCGGGGCCCAATTGGGGGACGTTGCTGACGACGCACTGCGCGCGGTTACCGCTGTTTCCCAATTGGGCCCCGGCCTCCGCCGGGGTGGTGGCCCGAGCAACTGCTCCGCCCCCTCCTTGTTCTCCCGCGAAGGCGGGAGCCCAGCCTGGACTCCCGCCTTCGCGGGAGAACAATCTAGCGGGCAGGACAGCCCCTAAAACCACTCCATCACAGTAACCGGAAACGGCGTCCACCACCCAACCCGCACCCCCGCAAATCGCAGGGCATCCCCCGTCCAGCTGTTACACGTCCGAACCGCGCTATACCGCCCGTTAGCCTCGTAAAACGCGTCATAACCCGCATACCCAGGATACCGCGCACCCCCGTCGCGAAAGCTCGCGCGGATATACGCCGCCAGCCGCCGATACTGCGCCGGCGTCACCACGATCTCCCGAGCCCCATCCCCCGCCCGTGGCCTCGGCAGATGATCGACATGCACCAACGTCCGATCACTCCCGACCGCCGAAGCAACCACCGTCCGCAGCTTCACGTCCGCCCAGGTCGGTGTCTCCAGGTAGAAGCTCTTCTCTCCCCACCCGAACGACACATGATCAAACGCGCCATAGCGAGGATCGCGCAGATCCTCCGCCCGAGCCACCCCGCGCCAATCGACCCCGGCGGCCATTTTCGGCACGATGATCCCGGTATGCACGCCGTTGCTCTCGACGAAGATGTGCACCCCCTCGGCAGGGGGCCGCCAATCGCGATTGCTGGGGATCGACCCGCCGACCAGCCCCGCCACCGCATAGCTCGCGACCACCCCGAACACGGCGGCGATCGCCCATGAAATCCACTTAACCCAACGCGTTTCCGTCTTCATTCCGTCATGCTAGACCAAGCCCATGGCCAATGACACGCACGTACTGAGCACTCCGCCCGAAGGCGCCCCCGACTGGACGATCCCGCAGAACTGGGCGGCCTATACCGCCGAGGATCACGCGACCTGGGACACGCTGTTCGCGCGCCAGTCGAAGCTGCTCCCCGGCCGCGCCTCGAACGCGTGGCTGCGCGGGCTCGATGTATTGAAGCTGTCGAAGCCCGGCATCCCCGATTTCGAGGAACTGTCCGAGCGCCTGACGAAGCTCACGGGCTGGTCGGTCGTCGCGGTGCCCGGGCTCGTCCCCGACGACGTGTTCTTCGACCACATGGCCAACCGGCGGTTCGTGGCCGGCAACTTCATTCGTCGGCCCAACCAGCTCGACTACCTCCAGGAGCCCGACGTGTTTCACGACGTGTTCGGCCACGTGCCGATGCTCGCCGATCCGGTGTTCGCGGATTACCTCGCCGCCTACGGTCGCGGCGGTCAGCGCGCGCTCGGCCTCGATGCGCTGAAATATCTCGGGCGGCTCTATTGGTACACGGTCGAGTTCGGCCTGATCGCGGAGCCCGAGGGCCTGCGCATCTACGGCTCGGGCATCGTCTCCAGCTACGCCGAAACCCGCTTCGCGCTCGACGATCCGAGCCCCAACCGGATCGCGCTCGATCTCGCCCGGGTGATGCGGACCGAATACCGGATCGACGATTTCCAGCAGAACTACTTCGTGATTCCGAGCTTCGACGAGTTGCTGCGGCTGACGGTAGAGACGGATTTCGCGCCATTGTATGAGGAGCTGAAGGCGCTGCCGGATATCCCGGTGGCGCGGATCGAGCCGGGGGATGTGGTCATCACTGAGGGTACGCAAGACTACGCGAACGCAAAGGTGGCCGCGGAGACCGCATAAAAGCCTCCCTCACAGAGGCCACTACCCCGGCGGAGGCCGGGGCCCAGTTGGGATAGCGGTGCGGTTCTATCTCAAGGCTTCACCCAACTGGGCCCCGGCCTTCGCCGGGGTGGTGTCAGAGATGGGGTAAGGGCAACCTTTGCAAACTTGTTCCCCCGCGAAGGCGGGGGCCCAGACTGGACCCCCGCCTTCGCGGGGGAACGTTCTTCTGAGGGAAGGGCAGCTCTCAGATTTCCGCACCCCTCAAATATCGAGTGCCCACCCATCGCGACCCTTGGGATCGAACGGCCCATCGGCCACGAACCGCTCAACCCCAGCCTTTAACCGAAGCACACTCCAATCCCCCCGCCGGTCGACCGCCTCGAGCGAGCAGCCGCAAGCCTCATACGCCGCCACGACTCCGGCACGCTGGGTCTCCAGCAACCCGGCTAGAACGATCGTTGCTCGCGCATCCGCAATCGACGCGATTTCCGGCGCCATCGACACCAACGGCCCAGCCAGAATATTCGCGATCACCAGATCATACGGCGCGCGCGTCACGATCGCCTCGTCCAACGTGCCGTCAGCGACCACCAGATCGATCCCCGAGACCCTATTCAACGCCGCATTCTCGCACGTAACGTCGATCGAGACCGGATCGATATCCGTCCCCATCACCTTGGCCCCAGGCCAAAGATGCGCCGCCGCAAACGCGAGCAAACCCGTCCCCGTCCCGATATCGATGACGTTCGCAAAGTTCTCGTCCGCCAACCCGTCGAGCATCGCCAGACACCCGCTGGTCGTCTCGTGATGCCCCGTCCCGAACGCGCGGCTGGCTTCGATCAGAAAAGCCCGCTTGTCCGCCGGCACCGCGCCCGCATGCGCCCCGGTATGCACGAAGAACCGCCCCACCGACAAAGGCTCCAGCCCAGCCTGGCTCATCGTCACCCAATCCGCATCGCCCAACCGCTCGACCGCGATCTCGGCCCCGGCCGCACTCGGCACCAGCGCGCGTACCGCTGCGACCGTGTCGGCGGCCGGCTCATGTTCGAAATACGCATCGAGCCGCCACGATTCGACGTCGTCCTCGATCTCCTCGGTGGTCATCAGCACCGCGTCGCCCGGAATCGCGTTACCCAGATCGCCACTCGCATCGATCGCCTCCGCCTCCGCTCGCGTGCAGGGGAGGGTGAGCTTCCAACTATCGGACATAGCTGGCCCCATTCACATCGATCACGGACCCGGTCATCGAGGCCGGCGCCTCCAGCGCGCAATAGCGGGCGACCGACGCGATCTCGGCGGGCTCCGCGACCTTGCCGAGCGGAATATCCGCCAGCAACGCATCGCCCCCGCGGCTCGCCAGATACTCCTCCGCCATCCCGGTCATCGTGAAGCCCGGACACACCGCGAACGCCAGGATGCCTTCGCGCGCATACCCTCGAGCGATGGTCTTGGTCATCGCCACCATCCCCGCCTTCGACGCGGCATAATGCCAGTGCGCGGGCGAGTCCCCGCGATACGCCGCCCGGCTCGCGATATTGACGATCCGCCCACCGACGCCCCTCGATTGCCAATGCAGCACTGCCAACCGGCACAATTCGGCCGACGCGGTCAGGTTGACCCGCATCGTCCGCTCCCATTGCGCGGTCCAGTCGTCCGCGCCCAGCGGGCTAGCCTCGAACACCCCCGCATTGTTGATCAGCACGTCGATCGTACCGCCAGCCTGCTCCAGCGCGGCGTTCCACAACGCAGTCGGCGCCGCAGGGTCGGCGAAGTCGGCCGGGATGCCGCTGGCGGTCCCATGCCCAATGACGGCTGCGCCAGCGTCGGTCAGCGCAGAATGGATGGCGGCGCCTATGCCGCGGCTCGAACCTGTTAGGAGAATAGACATGCCCTCCCTTTAGCGGGCGATGCCGTCCGTGTCCCAGGCGATGCTCCCGCCCATTGGCTGTTTTCCGTCTTATTCCGGCGCGCGCTGCAGGACGCCGACGCGCCGGATCCGGGATATCGTGCCGTCCTGACTCATCGCGACGCCTTCGCTGCGCGGGTCCGCGGCGCCGATCCATTTGCCGCCGACGCGCTCGATCGCGTTCGCTTTCAGGCCCAGCGGCGTCACTCGCACTGTTTCGCCGAGCGCCTCCAGGGCGGGGATCATCGCCTCGATCTGCGTACCCTTTTCCGCCGCGGCGACGTGGCCGGGGGCGTAGAGCAACCCCAGCGCGATCGAGTCCTGCGCGGACAATTTCCAGTCGACCACGCCGATGATCGCCTTGGCCACCTGCGCGATGATCGTCGAGCCGCCTGCCGCGCCGACTGCGAGCCGGACCTTGCCGTCGGGGCCGTAGACGATCGTCGGCGCCATCGAGCTGCGCGGACGCTTGCCGCCCTCGACGCGGTTGGCGACGAGCGCGCCGTTCTTTTCGGGGACGATATCGAAATCGGTCAACTGGTTGTTGAGCACGGTGCCGTCGACGGTGATGCCGGACCCGAAATAGCCCTCGACGGTGGTGGTTACCTCGACGACGTTGCCGCGTGCGTCGGCCACCGCGAGATCCGTCGTGCCAGGAACTTCGCTGACCGGCGCGGGGGCGCGGGCGGGGGCGCCGGGAGGCGTGCCGGGCGCGACGGTCGCCATGGTCGTCGCGGGCGAAATCAACGCCGAGCGTGCCGCTAGATAGACGGGGTCGAGCATGCCCTTGATCGGCACGCGGACGAAATCGGGATCCCCGACGTAAAGGTCGCGGTCGGCATAAGCGAGGCGCGAGGATTCGGCGAACACATGCCAGGCCTGCGCGCTGTCCTTGCCGAGTTTCCCCATGTCGAAGCGTTCGAGCTGTTTCAGGATCATCAGCACGGTCAGGCCACCGGACGACGGGGGGCCCATCCCGCAGACCTGGTAGACGCGGTATTTGATGCAGACCGGCGGGCGGTTCTTCGCGTCGTAGCTCGCGAGATCGCCGGTCGTCATCTTCGAGGGGTTGCGCGCGGCGGTGTTGACTGCGGTGACGATCTTCTGCGCCTCGGGCCCGACGTAGAAGCTGTCGGGGCCTTGTGTGGCGATGCGTTGGAGCAGCGCGGCCTGCGCGGGGTTCTTCACCGTGTCACCGACGGCGACAGGCGTGCCGTCTGCTTTCGAGAACAGCGCACGCGTCTCGGGCGTCACATGGCCGCCATATGCCGCCATGCCGTTGACGAGACGCGGCGTAACCTGGAACCCGTTGGTCGCGATCCGGATCGCAGGGGCGAACAGCCGCGCCCAGGGGAGCTTGCCCGACGCGCGGTGCGCGAGCGCCATGCCGCGGAGCGCGCCGGGGATGCCGACGCTGCGGCCGCCGGGAACCGCGTCGCGGTGGCTCAGCGGGGTACCGTCGGGGGCGTAGAACCAGCGCGCATCGGCGGCGGCCGGCGCGGTCTCGCGTGCGTCGATCGTGCTGAGCGCGCCGCCGGCCGCATGGCTGACCCAGAAGCTGCCGCCGCCGATCCCCGAGCTCTGCGGCTCGACGACGTTGAGCGCGAGCATCGTCGCGATCGCCGCGTCGGTGGCGCTGCCGCCGGCGCGGAGGATCTCGACGCCGGCGGCGGCTGCGCGGGGGTCGGCGGCGCTGACCATGCCTTGGTCTTTGGGAGCGGGGGCGGGTTGGCGCGCGTCTGCGGTGGCGACGGGGACGAGGAGGGCGAGCGCAAGGAGAGAGGTCTTCATCGCCGGCGAGCGTAGCGCGGTTCGGGTATGAGGCAAGTCGTCTTGCTCCGTTGCGATCCTCCCCCGCCAAGGGGAGGTGGCGCCGAAGGCGACGGAGGGGGAGGAACTCGCAACCGCGAGGAACTCGCAACCGCGGTAATTCTAACCTCCCCCTCCGTCAGGCAAGCGCCTGCCACCTCCCCCTAGCGGGGGAGGATCGTTAAGCGTCGACCCCCACCGCGTCGGCGATCTTCGCAAACCCGTCGCGCGTCAGCAGTTCGTCCAGCTCGCGGAGGATGCGGGCGGGGAGGCCGGGGCCTTCGTACACCAAAGCGGTGTAGAGCTGGACGAGGCTCGCGCCGGCGCGGAGGCGGGCATAGGCTTCGGCGCCGCTGTCGATGCCGCCGACCGAGATCAGGGGGATCGCTGCGCCGGTGGCCTTGCGGAAGTCGGCCAGGCGTTGGCGGGCTAGCGAAGCTAGTGGCGCGCCGGAGAGGCCGCCGGTTTCCTTGGCGTTGGCCGAGCGCAGGCCGGGGCGGGAGATCGTCGTGTTGTTGACGATCAGCGCGTCGATGCGGTTGTCGAGGGCGGCGCGGGCGATGTCGTCGATGTCGGTGGGGTCGAGATCGGGGGCGACCTTGAGGAAGATCGGCGTGGTGCCCTTGGCAGCGGTGCAGGCGGCGAGCAGCTCGCGGAGTGCGGCGCCGTGCTGGAGGTCGCGGAGGCCGGGGGTGTTGGGGGAGCTGATGTTTATGGTGATGTAGTCGGCGTGGGGTGCGGCACGGGTGACGCCGTGGACATAGTCGGCGGTGCGGTCGGTCGCGTTCTTGTTCGCGCCGACGTTGATGCCGAGGATGCCGTTGCGCTTTGCGCTCTGTGCACGGGGAAGCGCGCCATCGAGGCCGCCGTTGTTGAAGCCCAGGCGGTTGATGACGGCGCGGTCTTCGGGGAGGCGGAAGATGCGGGGCTTCGGGTTGCCTGGCTGCGCGAGCGGCGTGAGCGTGCCGATCTCGACGCTGCCGAGGCCGAGCCCGAAGAAGCCGTCGATCGCGCGGCCGTCCTTGTCGACGCCAGCTGCAAGGCCGACGGGGTTGGGGAAGGTGATCCCCGCAACCGTCGTCGCGAGCCGCGGTACGTTCGGAGCTAGGGGCGTGCCGGTGCGGCCCCATGCGGCGAGCGCGGCGATGGTCAGGCTATGCGCGCGCTCGGCGTCGAGGCGGAACAGGATCGGGTGGTAGAAGGCCATGGCTCGTCCTTGCGTTCCGCGGGGGGAGCGTCAAGCCTTGGACCGCCGGGCATGTCTTGCTCCGTAAATCTACATTGTCCGACCTCCCAACCCGTCACCCCCGCGAAAGCTGGGGTCTCCCCGTTCAAGCCACTCGACCCGAACCGGGAGACCCCAGCTTTCGCTGGGGTGACGACGCGATCCAGTTGCGAGTCGTTAGCACCGCCCGCCGGGTTGACGATGCACTGCACAAAGCCCATTTGATCAATCGGATCATATCGGTCCGATTGGACTCTAAGCCACTATGCGTCTCTCCAGCCTAGCCGACTATGCGGTCGTGATGATGAGCGCCGCGGCGCGTCATTGCGGCGGTATCGCGCGGCTGAACGCGACGCTGCTCAGCGAGGAGACCGGCGTGCCGTTGCCGACCGTGCAGAAGCTGGTGAGCCGTCTGTCCGCCGCGGGGCTGATCGAGAGCACACGCGGTACTGGTGGTGGCTTTCGCCTGTCCCGCCCGCCCGCTATGATCTCGCTCGCCGACATCATCGAGGCGGTCGAGGGGCCGATCGCGCTGACCGCCTGCGTCGACGGCGCCTCGCAGGATTGCTGTATCGACCAGAGCTGTCGCGTGAAACCGCACTGGAACGCGGTCAACGGGGCGGTCCGCGGAGCGCTCGCCGGCGTGTCGCTCGCTAGTCTTTCGCAAGCCCCCCTTTCGCAGGTGCCCGCATGACGCGCGTAGCGCCCTACCCCTTCCTCAGCGATCTCTGCGCCTCTGCGCGCAAAATTTCTTGTTCGCGCAGAGGCGCAGAGATCGCCGAGTTTTTTGAGAGCCGCGTTGCGGCGGAGATGGAATGATGGCTACCCGGAACGCAGAGGCTTACGCCGCCGCGAACAAGACGTACGAGTGGGGCTTCTCCTCGGACATCGAACAGGAATTCGCGCCCAAGGGCCTGTCTGAAGACACGGTGCGCTTCATTTCCGCCAAGAAGGGCGAGCCGCAGTGGATGCTCGACTGGCGGCTGAAGGCGTTCGCCTTGTGGCAGACGATGGAGGCGCCCGACTGGTCGAAGCTCAACGTGCCGCCGATCGATTACCAGGATGCGTATTATTACGCGGAGCCCAAGGCGAAGCCGAAGCTCGGGTCGCTCGACGAGGTCGATCCTGAGATCCTGCGCGTCTACGAAAAGCTCGGCATTCCGATCGGTGAGCAGAAAATGCTGGCAGGCGTGGTCGAGGATCCGCTGAACGAGGACGGCACGCCCAAGCGCCGCGTCGCGGTGGATGCGGTGTTCGACAGCGTCTCGGTCGCGACGACGTTCCGCAAGGAGCTTGAGGCTGCGGGCGTGATCTTCCGGTCGATCTCCGAGGCGATCAAGGAATATCCCGAGCTCGTCCGGAAATGGCTCGGCAAGGTCGTGCCGCAGCGCGACAATTACTTTGCGACGTTGAACTCGGCAGTCTTCTCCGACGGCACGTTCGTCTACATCCCGGAGGGTGTGCGTTGCCCGATGGAGCTGTCGACGTACTTCCGTATCAACGCGGAGAATACCGGGCAGTTCGAGCGCACGCTGATCGTGGCGGACAAGGGCTCGTACGTCTCGTACCTCGAAGGCTGCACCGCGCCGATGCGCGATGAGAACCAGTTGCATGCGGCCGTGGTCGAGTTGGTCGTGCTCGACGATGCCGAGATCAAATATTCGACCGTGCAGAACTGGTATCCGGGCGACGAGAACGGCGTTGGCGGGATCTACAATTTCGTCACCAAGCGCGCGCTTTGCCAGGGCAAGAACTCGAAGGTCAGCTGGACGCAGGTCGAGACCGGCAGCGCGATCACGTGGAAATACCCCTCGTGCGTGCTGCTCGGCGATGGATCGGTCGGCGAGTTCTATTCGGTCGCGGTGACGAACAATCGCCAGCAGGCCGATACCGGCACGAAGATGATCCACCTCGGCAAGAATACGCGATCGACGATCGTGTCGAAGGGGATTTCGGCCGGGCGATCGGACAACACGTACCGCGGGCTGGTGCGCGTCGCGCCGACCGCGGAGGGCGTGCGGAATTTCACGCAGTGCGACAGCCTGCTGCTCGGCGACCAGTGCGGCGCGCATACCGTGCCGTACATCGAGGTCCGCAACCCGTCCGCGCAGATCGAGCATGAGGCGACGACATCGAAGATCTCCGAGGACCAGCTGTTCTACGCGATGTCGCGCGGGCTGGACCAGGAGGCGGCGGTCGCGTTGATTGTCAATGGCTTCGCGAGGGAAGTGCTGCAGCAGCTGCCGATGGAGTTCGCGGTCGAAGCGCAGAAGCTACTGGGGATTTCGCTGGAGGGTAGTGTTGGCTGACGATCCGCTCTCTTGGCTTCAAAGTTTCTATCGAAGTCTTTGTGACGGAGATTGGGAGCATTCCTTCGGCTGCGACATTGGAAACGTGGATAATCCAGGTTGGACCCTGACGTTTGATCTGACGGATACCGATTTTCAATCGCATCTCTTGGATCGTTGCAAAGAAGAGCGATCAGAGGACGACTGGCTCCATTACTGGAAAGAGGACGTCAAATTCGAGGGTCGCTGTGGTCCCGAAAATCTTTCCGAGTTGCTGACCCGGTTTCGGCATTTCATCGACGGCGTTGCCGCGAAAAAAGTTACGGAATTTCAAAATGCTTAAAATTGAAAACCTTCACGCCGAGATCGACGGCAAGGAAATCCTCAAGGGCCTGTCGCTCACCGTGAACGCGGGCGAGGTGCACGCGATCATGGGGCCGAACGGGGCGGGCAAGTCGACGCTGGGCTATGTGCTCGGCGGGCGGCCCGGCTATGAGGTCACCGCGGGCTCGGTCACGTTCGACGGCGTCGACCTGCTCGAACTGGAGGCGCACGAGCGCGCCGCGGCGGGCGTGTTCCTCGGCTTCCAGTATCCGGTCGAGATCCCCGGCGTGTCGAACGTCCAGTTTTTGCGCGAGGCGCTCAACGCCCAGCGCGCCACGCGGGACGAGAAGCCGTTGTCGGGGGGCGAATTCCTGAAGCTCGCGCGCGGGCAGGCGGATCTGCTCGGCATGGATTACGACATGCTCAAGCGGCCGGTGAACGTCGGCTTTTCGGGCGGCGAGAAGAAGCGCAACGAGATGGTCCAGATGGGCATCGTCAACCCAAAGTTCGCGATCCTCGACGAGACCGATTCGGGGCTCGACATCGATGCGCTGCGCGTCGTCGGCGACGGCATCAACCGCATCATGCGCGCGCCCGACAAGGCGGTGCTGCTGATCACGCACTACCAGCGGTTGCTCGATTATGTGGAGCCGGACTTCGTGCACGTGCTGGCGGACGGGCGGATCGTGCGCTCGGGCGGCAAGGAACTGGCGCAGCAGCTGGAGAGCGAAGGCTATGTGGGGATCGCCGCATGAGCGTGCTGTCGCAAATCCTCCCCGGCACGGGGAGGGGGACCAGCGAAGCTGGTGGAGGGGGTTCTCCACTGGACGTAGCGCCCGTGGAAGCCCCCCTCCACCCCGCCGCTACGCGTCGCGGTCCCCCTCCCCGTGCCGGGGAGGATTTGAAGGCCGAACTTCCCTCCACGCGCGAAGAAGCGTGGCGCTGGGGTGATCCGGCAGCGATTGTGGCGGCGGCTGAACTGCCACGCGGCGTTGCGTCAGATGCTGGCGAGTGGTTTTTGGACTTGCCGGGTGCGCGGGCGGTGTTCGTCGATGGCGTGCTCGACGAGGCTCGGAGCGATCTGCGGCATGTCGCGATCGTGCACGTCGATGGCGGCGCGCATGTGCTTGGCTGCCGTACGACCGGGACCGGCTGGTCGATCCGGGTCGAGACGGATGCTGCGGCAGAGCTTCTCCAGATCGTCCACATCGCGACCGGTGGCGAGAACCAACTTCCCGCTGAGATCCTGCTCGCCGATGGCGCGAGCGCGTCGGTGGTCGAGACGTATATCGGGGCTGGCTGGTCGAACCGGTCGACGCGGATGACGCTCGGCAGGGGCGCCAAGCTTACGCGGGCGGTGCGGTTGTTGCAGGGCGATGGCTTCGTGTCGTTGCGCGACGAGGTGGACATCCATGCGGGTGCGAGCCTGATCGCGACGGTGCTCGGCGCGGGCGATGCGGGCACGCGGATCGACGGGTCGATCATCGTCTCGGGCGACGATGCGTTCGCCGAATATGGCGGCGCGTTGCTGACGCGGAACGATCAGCGGCAGGAGTGCGCGGTGTCGGTGCGGCATGCGGCGCTGAACGGGCAGAGCAAGCAGATCTGGCGCGCGGTCGCGGCGGACAAGTCCACCGCGAGCCTTGCCGCGCGGGTCGAGGTGGCGCGCGATGCCCAGAAGACCGACGGGGTGCAGTCGTTGCGCGGGCTGCTTTTGCAGCGGACCGCGACGGTCAACCTGAAGCCCGAGCTGGAGATCTTCGCGGACGACGTGAAGTGCGCGCATGGCGCGACGGTCGGCGAACTCGACCAGCGCGCGCTGTTCTACATGCAGAGCCGTGGCATCCCGCATGCCAAGGCGCAAGCGCTGCTCACGCGCGCGTTCGTGGGGGATGCGTTCGTGCAGATCGCGGACGAGGCGGTGCGGGAGGCTTTCGTGGCGGATGCGGATGCGTGGCTGGAGCGGGCGCTGTGAATGACGGGACAGAAATCCTCCCCGGCACGGGGAGGGGGACCAGCGTGGCTGGTGGAGGGGGGGCTCCACGAGGCGTAGCGTCTGTGGAAGCCCCCCTCCACCCCGCCGCTTCGCGTCGCGGTCCCCCTCCCCGTGCCGGGGAGGATGCACTCGACCGGCTGTCGGACTTCCCTGCGATCCCCGAGGGCTGGGCCTATCTCGACACAGCCGCTACCGCACAGAAGCCGCAAGTCGTGGTCGATGCGATTACGCGTGCGTATGGCGAAACCTATGCGACCGTGCACCGGGGGGTTTACCAGCGTTCGGCCGATATGACGGTTGCTTACGAGGCGGCGCGGAAGGCCGTCGCGCGGTTTATCGGTGCGGGTTCGCCTGACGAGATCGTGTTCGTCCGCGGCGCGACCGAGGGGATCAACCTCGTCGCCCAATGCTGGGCCGGCGAGCAGTTGAAGGCGGGCGATCGCATCCTGCTGTCGTTGCTGGAACACCATTCGAACATCGTGCCATGGCAGATGATCGCCGAACGCGTCGGCGCGGCGATCGATGTCATCCCGCTCACCCCCGATCACCGTATCGATCTCGACGCGATGGAGCGGATGATCACGCCGGCGCACAAGCTGGTTGCGCTCGGGCATGTCTCGAACGTGCTCGGCTCGGTGCTCGATGCCAAGCGCGCTACGGAGATCGCGCATTCGGTCGGGGCGAAGATCCTGCTCGACGGCTGCCAGTCGGTGCCGCGGATTTCGGTCGACGTGAAGGCGATCGGCTGCGATTTCTACGTGCTGTCCGGGCACAAGCTGTACGGGCCGACCGGGATCGGTGTGCTCTGGGCCAAGCCGGAACTGCTCGACGCGATGCCGCCGTACCAGGGTGGTGGGTCGATGATCGACAAGGTGTCGTTCGTCAAGACCACCTACGCGCCGCCGCCGGGCCGGTTTGAGGCCGGGACGCCGCATATCGTCGGTGCGCTCGGGCTGCATGCCGCGATCGACTATGTCGAGAGCATCGGGCTCGACGCGATCCACGCGCATGAAACCGCGCTGGTTACCGCCACGCGCGAGGCGTTGTCGGGGATCAATTCGGTGCGCCTCTACGGCCCGGCGGACTCCGCGGGGATCGTCTCCTTCACCATCGAGGGGGTTCATCCGCACGACATCGGCACCATATTGGACGAGGAGCGCGTCGCGATCCGTGCCGGCCATCACTGCGCACAGCCGCTGATGGAGGCGCTGGGCGTCGAGGCGACGGCCCGCGCGAGCTTCGGCGTGTATAACGGGCCGGCGGACGTCGAGGCGCTGGTGCGCGGTATCGAGCGAGTAACGAGGATTTTTGGATGAGCGATCGGTTCGAGATCGAGGAAGTGGAGGCTGTAGCCTCGCCGCCCAAGGCGCGTGTCGTCATGGAGACGGACTCCGACGCGGAGCGGAAGCGGGATTATCTTGCCGGTTTCCTCGCGCAGAAACCGCAGGTGGACTCGCCCGGCGAGCCCGGCGGCGCGGTGTACGATGCGATCATCGATGCGTTGAAGGAGATCTACGATCCCGAGATCCCGGTGAACATCTACGATCTGGGGCTGATCTACGGCGTCGAGGTGACTGAGGACGGGCATGCGGTGGTGGCGATGACGCTGACCACGCCGAACTGTCCGGTCGCGGAGTCGATGCCGGCGGAGGTCGAGATGCGGGTCGGGTCGGTGCCGGGGGTCGGGTTCGCGGAAGTGAACCTGGTCTGGGATCCGCCTTGGGATCCGCAGAAGATGTCGGATGAGGCGAAGCTAGAGCTGGGCATGCTCTGACTTATGCTTCCCCTCCCGCATGCGGGAGGAGAAGGGGGTGGGCTCGCGCTCACGTCGTTGATTACGGTTCGAATGGCTGGCCGGGAGCCCACCCCCGGCCCCTCCCGCTCGCGGGAGGGGGGGAAGGAAAAAGAGATGGCGACGACATTGCGAGCACGGCCGGCGGCGCTGAACCTTACGGCGACGGCCCACGCGCGGATCGCGGATCTGATGGCGCGCGCGCCAGCGGACGCTATCGGGGTGAAGCTGTCGACGCCCAAGCGGGGGTGTTCGGGGCTGGCGTATTCGGTGGATTACGTGAGCGAGGCCAAGCCGTTCGACGAGCGAATCGAGACGCCCGGCGGCATCCTGTTCGTTGATGGCGGGTCGATCCTGTATCTGATCGGCTCGACGATGGATTGGGTTGAGGACGACTTCACCGCCGGCTTCGTGTTCCAGAACCCGAACGCCAAGGGTGCGTGCGGGTGTGGGGAAAGCTTCACCGTTTAAGAATCGCTTTAAAATAGCGTGTGTCCCCGCGAAGGCGGGGACCCAGAATGGGCCCCCGCCTTCGCGGGAGAACAAGGAGGTGCGGGTGACGGCGTTCCACTCCCTCCGTCACCCCGGACTGGTTCCGGGGGCCACCGTTCCGCGAACTCAGATTTCTCGAATGTGCGGAGCCGTGGATGCCGGAACGAACCCGGCATGACGGAGGACGGGGCAGTTCCCGCTAACTGACCGCTAGCCTTGCCCGCCGCGCCCCTCCTGTGCCACTCCCCGCGCCAACAAAGGGGATATCCGTGGCCAGTCTGTTTCGCCGAAAAATCGTCACCGAGCAGCCGCCCGAGCATCAGCTCGCGCGCACCCTGTCGTGGCCGCACCTCGTCGCGATGGGCGTCGGCGGGATCGTCGGCACCGGTATCCTGACGCTGATCGGCGTTGGCGCAGGGCTCGCCGGGCCGGCCGTGATCCTGTCGTTCGTTATCGCCGGCGGGATCTGCGCCTGCGCGGCGCTCGCCTATGCCGAGATGGCGACGATGATCCCGGCGTCGGGCAGTGCGTACACCTACAGCTATGTGGTGCTCGGCGAGCTGATCGCGTGGGTGATCGGCTGGTCGCTGATCCTCGAATATTCGCTCGTCGTGTCGACCGTCGCGGTCGGCTGGTCGGGGTACGCGGCGCCGTTGCTGCGCGGTGCGTTCGGGTTTCCCGAGGCGCTGACGCTCAGCCCCGAACTCGGCGGCATCCTAAACGTGCCGGCGATCTTCATCATCGCGGTCGTCGCTGGCGTGCTGTCGTTCGGCACGCGCGAGAGTGCGACGCTGAACGCGGTGCTGGTGGCTGTGAAGATGATCGCGCTGACCGTGTTCGTGTTCATCGCGCTGAAGTATTTCAATAGCGCCAACCTGCATCCGTTCATGCCCTACGGCTTCCCCAAGGCGGTCCAGCCCGACGGTGCCGAACGCGGCGTCATGGCGGCGGCGGCGATCATCTTCTTCGCCTTCTACGGATTCGACGCAATCTCGACCGCGGCGGAGGAGACCAAGAACCCCGGCCGCGATCTCGCGATCGGCATCGTCGGGTCGATGGTCGCGTGCATCGCGATCTACATCCTGGTCGCGGTCGCCGCGGTCGGCGCGCTGTCCTATACCCGGTTCGCCGGCAGCGCCGAGCCGCTCGCGCTGATCCTGCGCGAGATCGGCCGGCCCGGGTTCGCGACGTTTCTCGGCGCGTCCGCGGTCATCGCGTTGCCGACGGTGCTGCTCGCCTTCCTGTTCGGGCAGAGCCGGATCTTCTTCACGATGGCGCGTGACGGACTGCTCCCGTTGAGCCTTGCCAAGGTTTCGAAGCGAGGCGCCCCCGTCCGCATCACCTGGATCACCGCGGCGATCGTCGCGGTGATCGCCGGCCTGTTGCCGCTCGCCGAGATCGCCGCGCTGGCTAACGCCGGCACGCTCGCGGCGTTCGTCGCGGTCTGCGCCTGCATGCTGGTGATGCGCCGCCGTGCGCCCGATGCGGTCCGGACGTTCCGCGCGCCGGCGGCGACGTTGGTCGGCACGATCGGCATCCTTGGCTGCCTGTACTTGTTCGTCAGCCTGCCCTCGAAGACGCAGCTGTATTTCGGTCTGTGGAACCTGCTCGGGCTGGTGATCTACTTCATCTACGCCCGGCCGCGAGCGCTCGCGGAATGAGTGCCGCAGAATGACCGGCTGGACGATCGGGATCATCGGCGGCTCGGGGTTGTACGCGGTCGACGGGATCGAGGACGGTCGCTGGCAAACGGTGGAGACGCCCTGGGGTGAGCCCTCCGACGCGATTTTCACCGGCCGCGTCGGCCACGTGAACGTCGCATTCCTTCCACGACACGGGCGAGGGCATCGCATTGCGCCCTCAGACCTCAATGCGCGCGCAAACATCGACGGGCTGAAGCGGCTCGGGGTGACCGACGTCCTGGCGGTGTCGTCGGTTGGGTCGCTGGTCGAGGCACGCCCGCCCGGCAGCTTCACCATCGTCGATCAGTTCATCGATCGCACCAAGGGCCGCCTGTCGAGCTTCTTCGGCACCGGCCTCGTCGCGCATGTCTCGATGGCCGATCCGGTATGCGCCCGACTGTCGCGCTATGCGGCCCAAGCGGCGCGAGAAGCCGGCGTTCAGGTCGACGACCGCGGCACCTATCTCGCGATGGAGGGGCCGCAATTCTCCACGCGCGCGGAAAGTCTTCTCTATCGCCAATGGGGCTGCGACGTGATCGGGATGACCGCGATGCCCGAGGCGAAGCTCGCGCGCGAGGCGGAGCTGCCCTACGCGCTGGTCGGCATGGTGACGGATTACGATTGCTGGCGCGAGGACGAGGCGGGCGTCGACGTCGCGCAGGTGATCGCGCAACTCGGCGCGAACGCGGAGAAAGCCCGGGCGATGGTGATGACGCTATTGCGCAATCTGCCGATGGAGCGCGAGGCTTCACCGATCGATACGTGTCTCGACACCGCGATCATCACCGCGCGCGATGTGCGCGATCCGTCGCTGGTGGCGAAACTCAGCGCGGTAGCAGGACGCGCGCTGTAGCGGGCGGATCCGCCGAGACGGATCCGCGCACGCGACTTACTTCTTCTTGTTCTTTCGCGCGGCGTATTTCGCGTCGCGAATGGCCTTCTTCTCGGCATCGGTCAGCTCGACCTTGGCCTCGGCCTCGCGCTTCTTTGCGGCCGCGATCTCGGCCTCGGCCTTCTTCGCAGCCTTTGCCTCGTCCTCGGCCGCACGCTTGGCGGCGCGCTTCTCGCGCTCGGCGAGCTCCTTGGCTTCGCGCGCGGCAAGGCGCTCGGCGACGACGGCTTCGTCGATCGGCGGCTTCGCCTTCAGCGCTTCGAGCGCCTTCTGCTTGGCGGCGGCTGCGCTGCTCGTGCGGTCCTGGAAACTGGGGTCCTTGAAAGAGGCCATTGTCGTCGAGATATCCTGTAATGATGGTCTGGCCGCACGGTCGCAGGGATGCGCCGGCGGTGACTCTGGCTGCGCCTGTAAATCATCGCGCGCCGGATCGGAAGAGATGTGTTCGTGCGTGCCGATTTCAACCCGTCGCCGGGCGCACTGTCATCGAACGGTCATATCCCAGTCATGCAAGCGTCACGCAAATCGCATCGTAACGTCACGCGCCCCGCATAGTCGCCTAATCGAGGTCGGCAGGGGGGAGCCTGAGTCGATCCATCAGATCAACGATTTCGACCGGGAGTCTCTCGAATGACCATCTTCAAGCGCACGAGTCTCGTTCTGCTGGCCGGCACCGCCTGCCTCGCACTCTCGGCCTGCGATGGCGCCGACAGTGTCGCCTCGCCGGGTGAGGGCGTGATCGTCGTTCCGGGTACGCCGACGCCGAGCCCGACCCCTTCGCCGACCCCGACGCCGACCCCGGGTACGCCCGCCACGTCGTGCCCGACCGGCACTACCGACGTCGGTGTGCTCGGCAATTACCGTTCGTGCCGCCTACCGTCGCTGATCACCTCCGCGCTCAGCCTGCCGAAGGTCGCGGGCGTCGCCTACGAGATCAACGGCCGCGTCGATGTCGGTGTCGACATCGGTGGCGCCGGCACCGCGCCGACGGGCATCCCCACCACGCTGACGATCGCGGCCGGCTCGCTGGTCTATGCGAACACCACCAACGCGGACAACGACTATATGGTCGTCAACCGCGGCTCGAAGCTGATCGCCGAGGGCACCGAGACGCAGCCGATCATCTTCACCGCACAGGCTAACCTGACCGGCGGCGTCACCGACGAATCGCAGGGCCTGTGGGGTGGCATCATCCTGGCGGGTCGCGCGCCGATCTCGAACTGCAACACCACCGTCCCCGGCGGTAACGCAGCCTGCGAGAACGTCGTCGAGGGCACCAGCACCGCATTGTACGGTGGCGCCATCCCGACCGACAACAGCGGCACCATCCGTTACGTCCAGATCCGGTATTCTGGCACCGTCATCAGCCCGAACAACGAGCTTCAGGGCCTGACGCTCGGCGGCACCGGCTCTGCGACCGTGCTCGATCACATCCAGATCCACAACAGCTCGGACGACGGCATCGAGATCTTCGGCGGCCGCAGCAACCTGCGCTATCTGGCGCTGACCGGTTCGGACGATGACGGCTTGGATACCGATGTCGGCTGGCAGGGTTTCGTGCAGTTCGTGCTAGCGATCCAGAAGCCGAACAACACGCAGACCGACAACTACTCGACCGAGATCGACTCGAACGGTTCGGAAGATGCCGTGCCGCGCCAGGCTTACAACCTCGCCAACTTCACCTTCATCCAGACCTCGACCGCGACCAACGCGGCGATCCGTCTGCGCGGTGGTGCCGATGCGACCTTCGTCAACGGCATCGTCAGCAATCCGAGCAGCGCATGCCTGAACGTCATCGCCGGCGCCGATGCAGGCGGCAAGACGACCATCCGTCCCGCCAGCACGACGCTGGAAGACAAGGGCCCGCCGGTGTTCAACTCGGTCGTGTTCAGCTGCCTGACGCCGTATGCGACGACCACCGTCAACGGCATCACCGTGACGACCGAAGAGCAGCAGGCGCTGTTCCGCGCCGGCACCAACAACACCGAGAGCGCGGCCGTCGGTTCGGCCGTCACGGGCACGTTCCTGCCGGCCGGCGTGTCGACCACGACCACCGCGTTCAACGCGGCGACGCTCAACCCGTCGGGCAGCTCGTTCTTCGTGAACACGAGCTATGTCGGCGCGGTCAACGGCAGCACCGACACCTGGTACCGTGGTTGGACCTGCAACTCGAACCGCGCGAGCTTCGGTACGACCAGCACCGCCTGCACCGCGCTGCCGACCAGCTGACACCGACGCAAGCCTGAGGCTGCGCGGTGGGCGGGGGCCCGCAGCGCAGCCTTTTACCTACCGAATTCCTCTTGTTGCCGGGGCAGCCATGAAGTCATCCGTTCTCGTCTCCGTCCTGCTCGCGACGACGACGCTCGTCCCGGCGCAGTCGTTCGCGCAAAGCGCTCCAGCAGGGAGTGTCGTATCGCCACAGGCGGGCACGCCGGTGGAGGATCGTACGGATCCCGCCGCGGCAGCCGCGCAGCAGCAGGAGCAGGTCGAAATCTCGACGCCCGGCGGTAGCGGGAGCGGTGAGGACATCGTCGTCGTCGGTCGCAACGTCCCCAATGCGGTGCGTGCCACCGCCGCGGTCGTCAACGTGCTATCGTCCGCCGATATCGCGCGGACCGGCGAAGGCGATATCGCCGGCGCCCTGCAGCGCGTGACCGGCCTGTCGGTGGTCGGCAACGGGCTGGTCTATGTCCGCGGTCTCGGCGATCGGTATTCGTCGTCGCTGCTCAACGGCTCGCCGCTGCCGTCGCCGGAGCCGCTTCGCCGCGTCGTCCCACTCGACATCTTCCCGACCAACGTGATCGCATCGGCGGTCGTCCAGAAGAGCTATTCGGTCAATTACTCGGGTGAATTCGGCGGCGGCGTCATCAACCTGACGACCAAGGCCGTCCCCGAAAAGACGTTCTTCCAGTTCGGCGGCTCGGTCGGCGCGGACACCGTCACGACCAGCGAGCTCGGCTATGTCTATGATGGCGGCAAGCACGACTGGACCGGTTTCGACAGCGGCGAGCGCAAGGTTCCCGGCTTCATCAAGACGGCGGGCGCAGACGGTACGTCGCTGACCGGCGCGCAGATCACCGCGCTGTCGAACGCCAAGACGAGCTTGCTGCAACAGAACAACCAGATCCCCGCCAATCTGTCGGGCGAGACCAGCTTCGGCACCTCGGCCGATATCGGCAGCACCCGGGTCGGCGTGATCGCCGCGGCCGGGATCAGCAACACGTGGCGGACGCGCGACACGATCCAGCAGTCGACCGACGACGTCGGCGGCATCCTCACGCGCGATTTCCGCACGGTGCTGACCGACAACCGTTCGATCGTCAACGGCTTGCTCGGCTTCGGCGCGGAGTTCGGCGAGAACAAGATCCGCTGGACCAACCTCTACATTCACGACACGCTGAAGCAGGGGCGCCTCAGCACCGGCTCGACCTCGAACATCGGCGATGTCGCCGGCATCCAGCCGTTCATCGTCCAGAACACCAGCTGGTTCGAACGCCAGTTGATGGACACGCAGCTGGTCGGCGAGTTCAAGTTCGGCGATTTCGCGCTCGATACCCGCGGCAGCTATGCCAAGACCGAGCGCAACTCGCCCTACGAGCGCCAGTTCACCTATCAATATAACGAGAACGTCGGCGACTACACGAACAACCTCAGCGGCTTGCAGAGCGCGACGGTCGCGTTCAGCGAACTCGACGAGACCTTGTGGTCGGGACAGGCCAACCTCACCTGGAACGTGCCATTCGACCGCCCGTTCGCGCTGTCGGTCGGCTATGCCTATAGCGACACCGATCGCACCTCGAGCCGCTACACCTTCCGCTACCAGACCGCGGGCAACGTGGCGCTGACCGATGCGGTCGCACAGCAGCGGCCCGACTTCCTGCTGTCGGACTTCAACCTCCAGACCTATGGCATCGGCCTCGCGAACACCTGCGTCGCACCGACCTGCGCGCCGACCTATGATGCGTCGCTGCGGATCCACGGTGCCTATGCCCAGGTCGAGGGCGAGATCACCGACGGCCTGCGCGCCAATGTCGGCATCCGCTACGAGGACGCACTGGAGACGGTGCTGCCGGGCGGTGGCGTCGGCGTCTCGTTCGCGCAGACCAACCTCGCGCGGTCCTATTGGCTTCCCGCCGTCACGGTGACGTGGAATTTCGCGTCCGACATGCAGCTTCGCGGGCATATGTCGAAGACGCTGGCGCGGCCGCAGTTCCGCGAACTCGCACCCCAGCTCTACCAGGATTTCGAGAGCGATCGCCTGTTCTTCGGCAACCCGTTCCTGACCGACTCGCAGCTATATAATGGCGAACTGCGCTACGAATGGTATTTCGCGCGCGACCAGAAGTTCAATCTGGCAGGCTTCTACAAGCGCATCGACAACCCGATCGAGGCGGTCGCGTTCTTCCCGGCCGGTAGCGACACGCTCCAGACCGGCTTCGCCAACGCACCGCGCGCGGACCTGTACGGCGGCGAGGTCGAGCTTCAGAAATATATCCCGCTCGACGGCGTAGGCGGCGATTTCTTCGCGACCCGCCGCCTCGTCGCGATCGCCAACTACACCTACACGCATTCGGCGTTGAAGATCGGCGACGAGCTGATCGCCAGCCCGATCCAGTCCAACGGCACGACCGCCAGCCTGCGTCCCGCCAACGTTCTGTTCCAGGACGGCGCGGCGCTGACCGGCCAGTCGGATCACCTCGTCAATCTGCAACTCGGGATCGAGGACAAGGCCAGCCTGTCGCAGCTGACGTTCCTGTTCAACTACGCCAGCGACCGCGTGACGAACCGCGGCCCGGTCGGCGGCGGCGGCGGCGTTCGCCTGCCCGACCTGATCGAGAAGCCCGGCATCCGCTTCGACGTCGTCGCGCGCCAGGGCATCGCAGTGGCGGGCAAGCAGATCGAGGTGAAGTTCGAGGCCCGCAACCTGACCGGCACCGGTTACCGCGAGTACCAGACCTTCTCGAACGGCAACGAAGTCGACATCAACCGCTACAAGCTGGGCCGTGTGTTCACGCTGGGAGCGAGCGTACAGTTCTAAGGGCGTTCGGGACCGAACGTTTGCAAATCCTCCCCCGCCAGGGGGAGGTGGCGCGAAGCGACGGAGGGGGAGGACACGAAACAGGGGTTACCCTTTCCGCCCCCTCCGTCTGGCAAGCGCCAGCCACCTCCCGCTGGCGGGGGAGGATCGAAGCACCACGCCTCACCGCCACTCCTTCTCCCGAAACCATTTCGTGATCACGTATTTGACCCCTGCGCGCACCTTCATCCCGTGATGCAGCGTCGCCGCATTCAGGCTTCCGTCCGCACGCCGGTTGTTCCACGCGAGCAGCTTGCCCGTCTCCGGCTGGACGATCTTGTCGATCGCCTTGAACCGCGTCGCGCCGCCGGCTTCGGGCTGGTTGAGATAGACCATCACGGTCCACGTCCGATTTCCCGCGACTCCGCAATAGCGCTGGTAATCGATGCCGCTCGGCTCGAAATAATCGGTGTGGCCCTTGAACTCCTGCCCGACCGCATAGCGTTGCCCCTGCAACGGTTCGCCATGCGCCGGGTCGAGCCCGGTCAGCGCCAGGATCCGACGCTCGACCTCGACCACCGCGGGATCCTCTGCCGACAGGTCACCCGTCTCGCTCGTCCGATAGCTCGCATCGCCGTTCGAATCGGAGATCGTCGATGGTCGCCGCACCGCATCGATCCGCTCGATCAGCGCCGCACACAGCTCTGGCGGCAGGAAGTCCTTGCGCACGAACAGGTCGAGCTTCGCGCTAGGCACCCGCTGCACGCCGGGGACGGACAGGCGCGCGATGACCGGTTCGGGGGGCAGGCCGGAGCCGCTGGAGGAGAGATGCTCGAACATCCGCGTGTTCTGCCCATCGTCGAGGCGATGCGCTACCCCGTCCTTCATTCCGGGGCGGGCTGTATCAGATTGCACATGAACACGGCGCAAGGCATTGACGCGGAATTGTAACATGGCATGCCTACGCGACGAGATGCGGGAAATTGGGGTGGGTCGCGCATGCGATTGAAGCTGGACGCGCGAGCGCGCCGTATCTTGCGGCGTATGCCCGTCGTGAATGTCTATAGTGTGGTCGAACTCGCGCTGCTGGCCGGGCTGGCGGTGCAGTGCGCGCGGCTGGCCTGGACGGTGGTGACGCCGATCACGCCGCTTGGCGACTGGCGACCGGCGGTGCCGATGGTCGTCGGATCGCCTGCCGATATCCTGCGCGATTTCGACCCGTTCTTTCGCTCCGATGCGTCAGGTGGCGCGCCGACGACGGTTACGTCGCTTCAACTCACGCTCTTCGGTACGCGTCTGGACGAGGCGATGGGGCGGAGTTCCGCGATCATTGCGGGCCCTGATGGCGTTCAGCAAAGCGTTGGGATCGGCGACGAGATCCAGCCCGGGGTACGTCTGAAGGCGGTCGCGTTCGATCATGTCACGATCGACCGCGGTGGTGCCGACGAGGATCTGTTTCTCGATCAGTCCGCTGCGGTAACGCCAGTCGTACCAGGCGCTACGACGGCGGCCCCGGCCTCCGACGCGGCTGGCATCCCGATTGCGAAATTGCGTACCGAGATCGGGTTCATCCCGAGGATCGACGGCGGTCGGATCAGTGGGTTGACGCTTCGATCACAGGGTTCGGGTGCCGTGTTTCGTGCTGCCGGACTGAAAGACGGCGACGTCGTCACGTCGATCGGTGGGCGGCCGGTCACGGGTCCCGGCGATCTGGACCGGATCACCAAGGATTTCGCGGGCGGCGGCAACGTCCCCATCACTGTAGAACGCGGACAGGACACTCTGTCGCTCGCCATCACGATTGCGTCTCCCCAATGAAAAAACTGATCCTCGGTCCGGTCGTTGCGCTCGCGCTGGCGGCAGGCGTCCACGCACAAACCACGCTCAACGTCCGCGACGCCGATATCCGCGCGTTCATCGCCGATGCCGCCAAGGTCACCGGGCGGACCTTCATCATCGACAACCGCGTCGCGGGGAAGGTGACCGTCGTCACCGATCGGCCGCTGTCGCGCTCCGAATATTTCGAGGTCTTCCTTTCGACCCTGCGCGCCAACGGCCTTGTCGCGGTGCCGACCTCGAACGGCGCGTTCCGGGTCCAGCCGCTCGACAACGCCGCTTCGCAGCCGAGCCGGATCGGCGTCGCGGGGGCGGCGCGCAACAGCTACGTCACCGAGATCGTCCGCCTCCGTGCGATCGACGCGCAGTCCGCGGTGGAGACGGTCCGCCCGCTCGTCAGCGCGCAAGGCTCGGTCAGCGCCAACCGCGGCGGCAACAGCCTAGTCGTCGTCGATTTCGCCGACAACATCCGCCGCATCCGCGAAGTCCTCCGCCGGATCGACACCGACACCTCGTCGACGCGTGTCGTCGCGCTCAAAAACGCCAGCGCCAAGGAAATCGCCACCGCGCTCCAGGGCCTGATCGGCGCGGGCACCGGGGGCGGGCAGGGCGGAGCAGCCGCGACCGGCCCTAGCGCCTCGGTTGTCGCCGTCGAAGGCTCGAACGCGGTCGCGCTCCGCGGCGACCCGACCACCGTCGCCCGCCTCGCACAGGTCGCCGCCGACCTCGATCAGAAGGCGCGCAACGGCACCGAGATCAGGGTCGTCTTCCTCGAAAATGCCGATGCCGAGCAGTTGCTGCCGGTGTTGCAGGAACTCGTCGGCCAGACCCCGACCCAGCCCGTGCAGACAGCCCTGTCGCGCTCGAACTTCGGATCTAGCAGCACCAACGGGGCGTCGGGCGGCCAGTCGAACATGTCGCAGCCGCAGATCCAGCAGTCGGGGCCATCGCCGAGCGGCGGGGGCGGCGGCTCGGGTCAGCCCGCGATCACCGCGGCCGGCGGCAAGACCGCCGCGGTCGTGACGCGCTTCGCCGGCGCCAACGCGATCGTCATCGCCGCCCCCGCCGAGATCCAGCGCCAGCTCAATGACGTCGTCCGCCAGCTCGACACCCGCCGCGAACAGGTGCTGGTCGAGGCGATCGTCGCCGAAGTGTCGGATTCGACCGCCCGCACGCTCGGCGCGCAGTTCATCGTTGGCGATCCCAGCGGCGGCGCGTTCGGCGCGTCGACCTTCTCCAACTCCGCACCCAACATCCTGCAGATCGCCGGCGCGATCGGCGCGACCCAGCTCAACACGTCGAGCACCACGACGGTCAACACCGACGGCAGCACGACGACGACCAACACCACCAGCGACGCTGCGAACACGCTGCAACAGTCGGCGATCAGCTCGATCCTCGCGGCGACCGGCGGTTTTGGCGGATTCGGCGGGAAGATCGGCAGCACGTTCTTCGGCGCGATCATCAACGCGGTGAAGAGCGACACGACCTCGAACCTGCTCCAGGTCCCGCATCTCGTCACGCTCGACAATCAGGAGGCGCACAGCCTCGTCGGGCAGGAGATCCCGATCACCACGGGGCAGGCGCTCAGCACCAATTTCGACAACGCCTTCCGCACCACGCAACGCCAGAATGTCGGTATCGAGCTGACCGTACGGCCACAGGTGAACTCGTCGGGCACGGTGAAGCTCAACCTGCGCCTGGAAGTCAGCTCGATCGCAGGGCCAGTGTCGAGCGACAACAGCGACCTGATCCTCAATAAGCGCGAGGTCGAGACCGTCCGCACCGTCGACGATGGCCAGATCGCAGTGATCAGCGGCCTGCTCGACGATAATGAGCGCCGGACGATCGAGAAGATCCCGCTGCTCGGCGACATTCCGGTGCTCGGCCATTTGTTCACCTCGAAGGCGAAACAGCGGTCGAAGACGAACCTGATGATCTTCATCCGCCCGACGATCCTGCGCACCGCGGAGGACAGCCGCAAGTTGACCGAGCAGCGCTACGGCTATGTCCGGTTGCAGCAGGGCTTGCAGGAGCCGGGCGCCGAGCCGTCGATCGACCAGCTCGTCCGCGATTACATGGGCGCCGCGCCGCCGATCCCGTCCGGCCCGATCCCCGGCAGCATCGAAGACCCCCGCATCGCGGTCCCCGTGCGGACCTCGACGATGGTCTTCCGGCCCAAGAAATGATCATCCGCGAAGGCCATGAGATCGACGCCGCTACTCAACTCCCGCTTGCGGGAGGGGGCGGGGGAGGGGCTGCCTTACTCACGGACGAAGCGATCGAGGGATATGCCGTGCCCTCCCCCGAACCCTCCCGCAAGCGGGAGGGGAGCAGTGAAGCGTTATCATCGACCGACCTCCCCCAGATAACCATCCCCTACGCCTTCGCCCGCAAGTTCGGCGTCGTCGTCGACCACACCGATACCGACTCGCACCTCACGATCGCCATGCGCGCCGGCGCCGACCCGAAAGTCCTGCTCGAACTGCGCCGCTATCTGGCCCGCCCGTTCGACGTGACCTTCGTCGAACAGATCGCCTTCGACCGCCTCCTCTCCAACGTCTACGCGATGGACGGCCAGGCCAACGCTCTCGCCGCGGTCGGCATGGGCGACGAACTTGACCTGCTCGCCGGCGACATGCCGACCGCGGAGGATCTGCTCGACACCGCCGACGACGCGCCCGCGATCCGGCTGATCAACGGCATCATCGCCGACGCCGCGCGCAACGGCGTGTCGGATATCCACATCGAACCGTACGAGACCGGCCTCGTCGTCCGCATGCGGATCGACGGCGTGCTGCGCGAGACGCTGCGGATGCCGCCCAACGTCGCGCCGGTCGTCGTCAGCCGCATCAAGGTGATGGCCCGCCTCGACATCGCCGAGCGCCGCGTGCCGCAGGATGGCCGCATGGGGCTGACACTGGGCGGCAAGCTCCTCGACGTCCGCGTCTCGACTCTGCCGAGCCGCGCCGGCGAACGGGTCGTGCTGCGTATTCTCGACAAGGAGAATGCCGGCATCGACCTGGAAGCGCTGGGACTGCCGCCCGCCTTGTTCGCGCTGCTGAACGAGGCGCTGAGCGAACCCAACGGCATCATCCTCGTCACCGGCCCGACCGGCTCGGGCAAGACCACCTCGCTCTACGCCGCGCTCCGTTTGCTTAACGACGGCAGCCGCAACATCCTGACCGTCGAGGACCCGGTCGAGTATGCCGTCGACGGCGTCGGCCAGACCCAGGTCAACCCGAAGGTCGGCCTGACCTTCGCGGCGGGCCTTCGCGCGATCCTCCGCCAGGATCCCGACGTCGTCATGGTCGGCGAAATCCGCGACCGCGAGACCGCCGAGATCGCGGTGCAGGCGTCGCTCACCGGGCATCTCGTGCTGTCGACCGTCCACACCAACGACGCGATCGGCGCGATCACCCGCATGCGCGACATGAAGGTCGAGAGCTTCCTGCTCGCCTCGACTCTGCGCGCGGTGATCGCCCAACGGCTCGTGCGACGGCTGTGCCCGACGTGCCGCAAGGCCGTGCCCGCGTCGGATACCGTCGCGCCGTTGCTCGGGATCGCGCCGGACGCGCTAGTCTACGTCGCGCAAGGCTGCGAAGACTGCAACCAGACCGGCTACAAGGGCCGGATCGGCGTGTTCGAGGCGGTCCGTATCGACGACACCATCCGCCGCCTGATCAACACCGACGGCCACGAATCGGAGATCACCGCGCACGCGTTCGCGAAATCTCCGAACTTGGCTCAGTCGGCGCGCGACCTGGTCCTGATCGGGCAAACCACCGCCGAAGAAGCCGTCCGAGTATCCCGCCGCGACACGACCGAGATCGTCGAGGACGTAGCAGTTGCGTAGGGGGCAACAATTCCTCCCCGGAACGGGGAGGGGGACCAGCGCAGCTGGTGGAGGGGGTTCACCGCACCAGCACCGCCAGCCGTACATCGCCACGCTACCGCACGCTCGATCACCACAACCGGAATGTTCGCGGCACGCCCCCTCCACCACCGCTACGCGGCGGTCCCCCTACCCTTGCAGGGGAGGATGATGGCGGACTTCGACTATCTAGTGATCGATACCAAGGGCGCCGAACGGCGCGGCCACATCGCCGCGGCGGACATCGACGTCGCGCGCGCCAAGCTCGATGCGCGGAAGCTCTACGTCGTCAAGATCGTCCCCGGTGCCCCGCCACAGGCAACCAAGGGCCGCCCGCTCTTCGGGCTGCAGCTCGGCACGCCGAAGATGTCGGGTAAGAACCTGACTCTCTTCACGCGCCAGCTCGCCACACTGAACCGGGTCTCACCGCTGGAGGAATCGCTCCGCACGATCACCCGCCAGACCGAGCAGGACAGCGTCCGCGCGATCGTCCAGCATGTCCACGCGGGTGTCGTCGAAGGCCGTAGGCTCGCCGACGCGATGGCGCGCGAGCCGAAGAGCTTCCCGCCGCTTTACCGCGCGATGGTGTCGGCGGGCGAAAGCTCGGGTTCGCTGCCGACGATCCTCGACCGCCTCGCTGCCCTTCTCGAACGCCAGGCGGAAATCCGCGGCAAACTCATCACCGCGCTAGCGTATCCCGCGATTCTGGCGCTCGTCGCCTTCGGTGTCGTCACCGCGCTGATGATGTTCGTGGTCCCCCAGGTGGTCGAGCAGTTCGATACGGTCGGCCAGCAATTGCCGTTGCTGACGCGGATGGTGATGGCGTTCTCGGCGTTCCTCGTCGGCTATTGGTGGGTGATGCTGCTGATCGTCGTCGGCGGCGGCCTGATCGGGTGGCGGGCGCTCAAGGATCCGTCGATCCGCCTTGCCTTCGATGGCTGGCTGCTGCGCATTCCGCTGCTCGGCAGGCTGCTCCGCGACCTCCACGCCGCGCGGATGGCGCGTACGCTAGGGACGATGGTCGCGAGCCGCCTGCCGCTGCTCGACGGCCTCAACCTCACCGCCAGCACGATCCACAATCGCCGCCTGCGCCTCGCCTCCGATCAGATCGTCGAGGCGATCCGCGGCGGAGGCAGCTTGTCCGCCGCGATGCGCCGTGCAGGGGTGTTCCCCCCGCTGCTGACCTATCTCGCAGCATCTGGCGAAGCCGCCGGTCGTCTCGACGAGATGCTGGAGCGCGCCGCCGACTATCTCGAACGCGAGTTCGACCGCTTCACCGCCACCGCATTGTCGCTGCTCGAACCGCTGATCATCGTCGTGATGGGCGGCATCGTCGCGACGATCGTGCTATCCATCCTGCTCCCGATCCTCCAGCTCAACACGCTGGCCGGACAATGAGGTCGTACATGCGTCCAGAAGACAAAAAGAAGCGCCGCGAGGCAGGCTTTACTCTCGTCGAGCTCATGGTGGTGATCGTCATCATCGGCCTGCTCGCGACGATCGTCGCGCTCAACGTGCTGCCGTCGGGTGACACCGCGCGGATCCAGAAGGCCAAGGCCGACATCGCCCAGATCGAGGGCGGCCTTGAACTCTACAAGCTCCAGAACATGACCTTCCCCAACACCTCGCAAGGTCTGAACGCGCTCGTCACCGCACCTGCCGGCCTGACAGATCCCTCGCGCTATCAGCGTGGCGGGTATCTCAAGAAGCTGCCCAACGATCCATGGGGTCGCCCGTATCTCTACGCGTCACCCGGCACGCACGGCGAGGCCGACGTCTGGACCTTCGGGGCCGACGGCAAGGAAGGCGGCGAGGGGATCGATGCCGATATCGGCAGCTGGCAGTAAGCGCGAAGCCGGTTTTACGCCTGTGAGGCGTTCCGCCGAACTCGGCTTCACATTGGTCGAGTTGATGGTCGTCGTCACGATCATCGGCCTCGCATCGGCCGTGGCCGTGCTCGTCATGCCGGACCCGCGCGGCCGCGTGCTCGATGAAGCGACGCGCTTCGCCCTGCGCACCCGCGCCGCGCACGACTCGGCGATCGTCGACGCGCGTCCGGTCAGCGTCTGGATCACCGGCGGCGGCTATGGCTTCGACCAACGGCTGGCGGGCGGCTGGACGCCGATCGCCGAGAAACCGATGCGCGTCGAACGCTGGAACGACGGCACCAGGGCCAGCATAGGCGACGCCAGCGGTCGCATGCGCGTAACCTTCGACCCGACAGGACTGGTCGATCGCCCGGCGGAAATTCGGCTCGACCGCGGCGGGGTTGCGGCCACCGTGCATATCGACGCCGACGGCAGCGTGCGCGCCGATGCGGGCTGAGCGCGGCTTCAATCCTTTCGCGCGTTATGCCGAACACGGCTTCACGCTGATAGAAATTATGGTCGCGCTGGCCGTCTTCAGCCTCGCGGCGATGGCGCTCGTGCGTCTTGAAAGCGCGACGATCCGCGGTGCCTCGATCCTCGACGAAACCCTTGTTGCGCAAATGGTCGCGCGCAATGTCGCGATCGAAGCGGTGACCGATGCGCAACCCCCGACCGCGGGCCGCGTCACGGGTGTCGAGACGAACGGCGGCCAAGCCTGGACCTGGACCCGGCAGGTCAGCGCGCTCGGCGGCTCGCGCGTGCTGCGGATCGACGTGGTGGTCGCCGACCGTACAGGCACCCAGCTCGGCCGCCTGACGATGGTGCGCCCTGCGCCGCGGTCGGCGACATGACCGTCGATCGGAGACCAGGGGAGGCGGGCTTCACGCTGATCGAAGTCATGGTCTCGCTGATGATCTTCGGAATGATCGCCGCGGCGGGCGTCGCCATCCTGTCGTTCAGCGTGAGGGCACAGAGTTCGACCGGCGCCAAGCTCGACGATATCAGCGCGCTGACCCGAACGATGTCGATCCTCTCCGCGGATCTTGCCCAGGCCGCGAATCGCGTCACGCGCGACGAAGCCGGAACGCGGATACCGGCGTTCGTCGGCGAAAGCGGATCGGGCGTTACGCCGATGCTCCGCCTCGTGCGCGCCGGTTGGAGCAATATCGACGGTACCGCACGGTCCAACCTGCAAAAGGTCGCCTACCGCGTCGATGCCGGCGTTTTGCAGCGGATCGCCTATCCGATGATCGATGGCGCCCAGCCTCTGCCTCCGGCCGCGCTGCTGACGCGCGTCCGCCAGGTCGGGCTTCGCTACCGGATCGCCGGCGCCTGGAGCGATCGCTGGGACGGGGCAGGCGGTGTGCCCTTGCCCGACGCGATGGAATTGCGTGTCCAACGCGACGACGGGACGCAATTTCGCCAGATGTTTCTGGTCGGCACCGGCTACACACCGATGCCGGCCGACGTCAGCGAGGCGCCGGTTACGCCGCCCGCGGGATCGCAACAGGGGGCGTCGGGTGCGCGAAACTGATCCGGTGCAATCGCATGGCGCAGAGCGAGGGGCAGGGCGGGGGCCGGAGCGGGGGGCGGCATTGCTCACCGTGCTGATGCTGGTCGCGATCATCGCCGTGATGGCGGGCGCCGCGCTCGAAAAGCTGCGGCTGTCGACGCGGTTGGCCGGGAATGCCGCGACCGGCGAGCAGGCGCGCGCCTATGCGCTGGCCGCCGAGACGATGGCACTCACCCGCATCTCCAACCTGCTCGGACCGAGCCCAACGCGCGTGACGTTGGCCGGCGGGTGGAGCAATACGCCGTTCGGCCTTCCCGTGCCCGGCGGCTTTGCGACCGCGCGCGTGCGGGACGGTGCGAACTGCTTCAACCTCAACAGCTTGGTGCGGATGACTGAACCGGGCATCTATATGACGCAACGCGAGGCCCGCCCGCAGTTCGTCCGCCTGATGCGGCTCCTCGACGTGCCGGTACAGGTCGCTGAACAGGTCGCGGCAGGCACGGCGGACTGGATCGACACCGATCAGGATCAGCAGCAGATGGGGGCGGAGGACGGCGCCTATCTCGGCCGCGAGACGCCGTATCGTACGGCCGGTACGCTGATGACCGACCCGAGCGAACTCAGGGCGGTGCTCGGCATGACGCCGGACATCTACGCCAGGCTGCGGCCCTGGATCTGCACGCTGCCGATCGCGAAACCATCGCCGATCAACGTCAATACGCTGTTGCCCGAACAGGCGGTGCTGCTGGCGATGATGTATCCCGATACGCTGTCGATAGGCAACGCGCAGCAGGCGCTGCTGCGGCGGCCTGTGCAGGGCTATGCCGAGATCGGTCAGATGCAGACGAGCCTGTCGCTGCTCGGGGCGTCGACGATCGCGCCGGGCGCGGAAGCCACGGTCGTCTCGAAATGGTTCACGCTCGATATCGACGTGACGCTCGGGACAACGCAAATGCAGGAACGTGCGCTGATCGATGCGAACAGGGTTCCCGCGCAGCTCGTATCGCGGCAATGGGGCGAGCCATCATGACGACGCTATTGTTCCTTCCCGCCGGCGAGACCGGATATCGCTGGATGCGCGTCGTGGACGCGCGGGTGGTCGGGGAGGGGGAAGGCATTCCCGAAGCGATCGACGACGAGACGATCGCGGTGGCGCCGGCCGATGCGGTGACGCTGCATTGGGCGGAATTGCCCTCGCGCTCGCCGGCCCAGGCGACCGCCGCCGCGCGGATACTGGCGGCCGAGGCGAGCGCATCGCCGCTCGTGGAACTTCATGTCGCGGTCGGGGACGAGGGCGCAAGCGACCGTCCGATCGGCGTCGTCGGGGCCGCGACTATGCGCGACTGGTTGCGGATGCTCGCCGAGGCAGGCGTCGACCCGATCGCCGTCATCCCCGCGCCGATGCTCCTGCCGCGACCCGAAGAGGGGTATGCGCGCGCTGAGCTTGCCGGCAGCGGCGTGGTGCGCGGTACGTCCAGCGGGTTTGCGGACGAGGCGCGCCTGACCGAGCTCGTGACCGGCGGCAGCGCGCCGGCGACGATCGACCGCGACACGTTGGAGGCGGCGATCGTTGCCGCCGCCGCATCGCCCACGCTCGACCTCCGCCAGGGCCCGTTCGCGCGGCGCCGCCGGTTCGCGATCGACTGGCGGCTGATCCGCCGGCTAGCATTGTTGTCGCTGACGATCCTCGCGGTGACGCTCGCCATCTCGCTCGTCCGCATCGCCAAATACAGTTTTGGCGCGGATGCGCTGGAGGCGGAGGCGAACACGGCGGCGGTCGCCGGATTGCCGCGCGGCGAGACGGTGGTCGACGCCGCCCGGCAGCTTGACGAGCGGCTGTCGCGCGTGCGCGGGCCGGGGCTCGGATTCACCAATACGACCGCGGCGGCGTTCGCGGCGGTACGCGCCACGCCCGGCACCGAAGTTACCGGGCTCGATTTCCAGGCGAACGGCGATCTGCGACTGTCGGTAGCGGTCGAGCGCGAGGCGTTGGCCACTGATCTCAAGCGCGCGCTGGAGGCGGCAGGCTTCGCCGTCCGCGCCGGCGTGTTCCAGGCCGCCGCGGGTCGCGTGACGGGCGAATTCACGATCAGTCCAAGTTCAGGCAGCCCGGGGAGCGGACAATGACCGGCCTGAAGACATGGTTCGAGGGACGGTCGCTCAGGGAGCGGCGCCTGCTCCTCGTGATGGCCGCGCTCGCGGTGCTGACGGTGCTGTGGGCGGTGATCATCCGTCCGGTCGGCGATGGTCTATCGAGCGCCCGCGAACGCCACGCCGATGCCGTCACGCGACTGGGCGAGACCCGCGCGCAGGTCGCCACGTTGCGCGATATCCAGCGGACGCGCGCGACGCCGCTGACCGGGGCACTTGCCGACGTGGTGCGTGCCGAGGCCGATCAGGCCGGTTTCGCGCTCGCGTCGCTCGATCAGGACGGTGCGGAGCGCGTCCGTGTCGGTATCCCGTCGGCGCGGCCCGCTACGCTTACCGCATGGCTCGCGCGGCTCGAACGGCTTGGCATCCTCGTCGATGCGGTGACCATGACCGACAAGGGCGACAAGACTGTCGGTGTCGCACTCACGTTGAAGGCGCGTGCGGCATGAGGCGGATTCGACTGCGGACCGGTCCTGCGGCGCTGTTCGGCGGCATGCTGCTGATCGCGCTGGTCGTCTTCCTGCCGATGCGTGCGGTGCTCGGCTGGGTCGGCGTCGGCGACGAGGGGCTGGTCGCGCGGCGCGTGTCAGGCACGATCTGGGGCGCGACCCTGACCAACGCACGGTTTGGGGATCTCGCGCTCGGTAATCTGCACGCACGGCTGTCGCCCCTGCCGTTGCTGGTCGGTCGCGCGACGATCGTCTTCGCCGGTCCCGAATCGGTATCCGCCAAACCTCTCCGAGGATCGGCGAGCGTCAGTCGCCACGGCTTCGGCGTCGACCACATGACCGCCACCGTCGCGACCGGTCGATTGTTCGCGCCCGTGCCCGTCTCCGCGCTCGATCTCGACGACGTGTCGGTCCGCTTTCGCGACGGTCAGTGCGAAGCGGCCGAGGGTCGGGTCCGCGCAACCTTGGCGGGCGATGTCGCAGGCATCACGCTACCGCAGTCGGTGAGCGGCACCGCACGGTGCGACGGCACCGCCTTGCTGCTGCCATTGGCGAGCCAGGCGGGGACCGAGAGCATCGCGCTCAGGATCGAAGGCGCAGGCACCTACCGCGCCGAACTGTCGCTTCGCCCGTCCGACCCGCTGGCCGTCCAGAAGCTCGAACAGTCGGGCTTCGTGCGCGGGCCGAACGGCTATCGGCTCGCCATCGAAGGACGTTTTTGACGTCTTTTAGGCAAGTCGACGGTTGACGCAGGGCGGCGACCCCCGCTAGGGGGCGATGCCTACGCGGCGGTCGTAGTTCAATTGGTTAGAGCGTCGGCTTGTGATGCCGGATGTTGCGGGTTCAAGTCCCGTCGGTCGCCCCATTTTTTCGATATTTTTGAAGAGCCCCCGTATCCGGGCGCTTTGGGCTGGTAAAACCGGCAAGAAAATAATATTTCGCCTCCCGGTAATTTTATTCTCCTCAGGAGCCGGCGATGACAGCGGTTTGGGACCTTCCCGATTTCGACGACCACGAGGGCGTTCATGCCTTCACCGATCCCGAATCGGGCCTGCGCGCGGTAATTGCGCTGCACTCCACCAAGCTGGGACCGGCAGCTGGTGGTACGCGCTTCTGGCATTATGCCGATAACGGTCGCGCGGTGACCGACGCGCTGCGCCTGTCGCGCGGCATGAGCTTCAAGAACGCGATGGCCGGGCTCGAACTCGGCGGCGGCAAGGGCGTGGTCCTCGCGGCCAAGCCCGGCGATGTCATCACGACGGCGCAGCTCGAGGCGTTCGGCCGCGCGGTCGATTCGCTCGGTGGTCGTTACGTGACGGCGGAAGACGTCGGCATGTCCGAAGAGCGGATGAAGGTAATCGCTACGCAGACGCGCTACGTCTCCGGCCTGCCGGTCGCGAGCGGCGCTGCCGGCGGCGATCCCGGACCGTACACCGCGCTCGGCATCTATCTCGGCGTGAAGGCGGCGGCACAGCGCGGCCTCGGCGCGACCGACATGAAGGGCGTGCGCGTTGCGATCCAGGGCGTCGGGTCGGTCGGCGGCGGGCTCGCGCGGTTGCTCGCCAAGGACGGCGCGGTGCTGACGCTAGCGGATGTCGACGAGGGCCGTGCGCAGAAGCTGGCCGGTGAGCTCGGCGCGACCGCGGTGGCGGCCGAGGCGATCCTGACGACCGAGGCGGATATCTTCAGCCCGAACGCGCTCGGTGCGATCCTGACCGAGATGTCGATCGCGGCCTTGAAGGCGAAGGTCGTTGCAGGCGGTGCGAACAACCAGCTGAGCGTCCGCGAAGACGGCGCGCGCCTGCATGCTCGCGGCATCCTGTACGCGCCGGATTATGTGATCAATGCGGGCGGGATCATCAACGTCGGTCTCGAATATCTTGGTCACGGCGACGAAGCCGAGGTGAAGGCACGGATCGCCCGTATCCCCGGGCGCCTGACCCAGGTCTGGGACGAAAGCGACCGCTCCGGCGAGCCATCGTCGGACGTCGCGGACTCGATCGCCAAGCGCCTGATCGGCAGGTAAGTCCAGAAGACTGTTGCTCGTGCTGAGGGTGCGCTAATTACTCCCGTCATCCTGACGAAAGTCAGGATCCTGAGTAACGAAGCGTTGCCCTCAGCGGCTCTGGATCCTGACTTTCGTCAGGATGACGGCGTACGGGGAGAAGCGCCCCCCTCTCCCGAGAAGCGAGGGGCTCTAACTCTCGCGTGACGTCGGCGCATTAAGCCAATAAGGCTACACCCAGTGGCCACCTTACACGCCTTCGCAAACCCCGCGCGCTTCCTGCAGATCGCCAAGCCGTTGACTTCGTTGCTTTTCTGGCTCGGCGTCGCGTTCATCGCGCTCGGCTGCTGGGCAGGCCTGACCCAGACCCCGCCCGATTACCTTCAGGGCGAGACGGTCCGCATCCTCTACATCCACGTCCCCGCCGCCTGGCTGGGCATGGGCGGGTGGAGCGGGATCGCGATCTCCAGCATCATGTTCCTCGTCTGGCGCCACCCGCTCGCCAGCGTCGCCGCACGCGCGATCGCGCTGCCGGGTGCGGTGTTCGCCGCGCTTTGCCTTATGACCGGCTCGATCTGGGGGCGGCCGACCTGGGGGACGTGGTGGCAATGGGACGGCCGGCTGACCTCGATGCTACTGCTGTTCTTCGTCTATCTCGGCTACATGGCGCTGGCGAAGGCCGATGCGGATCGGGGCGGCGACGGGCGGGTGCCGGCGCTGTACGGGATCGCTGGATCGGTGCTGCTGCCGATCATCCGCTATTCGGTGGTGTGGTGGAACACGCTCCACCAGGGCCCCAGCATCGGGCTGACCAAGTCGACCATCGACGGCTCGATCCTGTGGCCGCTGCCGATCATGCTGGCCGGCTTCACCTTCGTGTTCGCGGGGATCGTGCTGATGCGGATGCGGACGATGCTCGCCGTTGCGAAGACCGAAGCCCGCATGCGCAGGATGGCTAGAGCATGAACCCCTGGCCGTTCGTGACTGCCGCCTATGTCGTGACGCTCGGTGGCGGTGCGATCCTCGCGCTGCTGAGCTACCTCGCGATGCGGAAGGCCGAGAAGTGAAGGCCAAGCATCAACGCCTGACGCTTGCGCTGCTGGCGCTCGGCGCGGTCGTCGTTGCGGGCCTGCTCGCGATGTCGGCCCTCAAGGACCAGGCCGCGTTCTTCTACGCGCCCTCCGACGTGCGCCGAGACGGCCTGCCGCTCGGTCGCGCGGTTCGGCTTGGCGGGATGGTCGAGGGCGGTTCGGTGAAGCGCGCTGCGGACGGCATCACCGTCCATTTCGTCGTCACCGACGGGCAGGCAACCACGCCGGTCGTGTTCGCCGGCATCGTCCCGGACCTGTTCCGCGAGAAATCAGGGGTCGTTGCCGAAGGCCAGTTCCAGCCGAACGGCAGCTTCGTCGCCTCGAACCTGCTCGCCAAGCATGACGAGAAATACATGCCACCCGAAATGGCCGGCAAGATGCACGAAACCAAGACACTCGAACCGGACGCCAAGCAGTGATCGCCGAAGCAGGCCTCGCCGCGCTCTGGTTCGCGGGCGCGCTGGCGGCGTTGCAGCTGGTGATGGCGGCGATCGGCATCGCACGCGATCGTGACGACGTGGCGGCGGCCGTACGACCTGTGGCGATCGTCCAGGGGCTGCTTGCGCTGCTGGCGATGGCGCTCCTGATCGAGCTGTTCCTCGACTCCGACATGTCGGTGAAGCTGGTCGTCGAGAACAGCCATTCCGCCAAGCCGTGGCTTTACAAGTTCGCAGGCGCATGGGGGAATCACGAAGGCTCGATGCTGCTCTGGGTGACGATCCTGGGGCTGGCCGGCGGGGCGGTCGCGATCTTCGAACGCTCGCTGCCCGAACGCACGCTGACCGCGACGCTCGGCGCCCAGGCGACGATCGCGCTCGGCTTCTACGCGTTCCTGCTGTTCTCCTCGAACCCGTTCGCGCGGCTCAATCCTTCAGCGCCCGACGGCCTCGGGCTCAACCCACTGCTGCAGGACCCCGGCTTGGCGTTCCATCCGCCGACGCTCTACACGGGGTATGTCGGCCTCTCGGTCGCCTTCTCGTTTGCCGTCGGTGCGCTCGTCACCCGCGACGTGGGACCGGCGTTCGCGAAGGCAATGCGGCCATGGGTGCTGATCGCCTGGATATTCCTGACGCTCGGCATCACCGCAGGCAGCTACTGGGCGTATTACGAGCTCGGCTGGGGCGGCTGGTGGTTCTGGGACCCAGTCGAGAACGCCTCGCTGATGCCGTGGCTCGCCGCGACCGCGCTGCTGCATTCGGTTACCGTTCTCGCGACGCGAGACGGCCTGCGCGCGTGGACGATCATGCTCGCGGTGGTCGCGTTCTCGATGTCGATGATCGGCACGTTCCTGGTCCGCTCGGGCATCCTGACGAGCGTCCACGCGTTCGCGGTCGATCCGGAGCGGGGCGCGTTCATCCTGGCACTTCTCGCTATATACATCGGCGGCGCGCTTGCCCTGTTCGCCGCGCGGATCGGCACGGTGCGGGCTGGCACGACCTTCGATCCGGTCAGTCGCGAAGGCGGGCTGGTCGCCAACAACCTGCTGCTCTCGGTGATCCTCGGCATCGTCCTGATCGGCACGCTCTACCCGATCGTCGCGGCGAGCTTCGACGTGCAGCTGTCGGTCGGTCCACCGTTCTTCAACAAGGCCGCGGGACCGATCGCGTTGCTGCTGGTCGCGGTGATGGCGGTCGGGCCGTTGCTGCGCTGGCGGCGTGACGACGCAAAGGCGGTGCTGCGCCGCGTGATCCTGCCGATTGGCGCGACGCTAGCCGCGGCGATCGCGTTGCTGTTCGTCTGGCCGGGCGTGCTGCCCTGGGCCGGGCTTTCGCTTGCCGCAGGGCTCGCCGTCGCGAGCGTCGCGCCGTTGTGGAAGCGCAACCTTAGGCGCACGCCACTCTTCACCTACGGCATGGTGATCGCACATCTCGGCATCGCGGTGAGCTTGGCGGGGATGGCGTCGGACAGGGCCTTCACCCAGGAAACGCTGGTCGCGGTGCGGACGGGCGAGCCGGCGCGAGTCGGCCCGTACACCGTTACGCTCGACGGCATATCGCCGGTGATCGGCCAGAACTGGTCGGCTTTGGAAGCCCGGCTGACCGCAACGCGGGGCGCAAGCGAGCGCATTCTCCGCCCGCAGCTTCGTTTCTTCGCCAATCCGCCTACCAGCACCAACGAGTCCGCGATCCTGACTGTGCTCGATGGCCAGCTCTACACCGTGCTCGGGCAACCGGACGGGCAGGGGCGGTGGCAGCTTCGGCTCTGGTGGAAGCCGTTCGTGACGCTGATCTGGTTTGGCGGCGTGCTGGTCGCGCTTGGCGGGATGCTGTCGCTGCTCGGCCGGGTGCGGCGCGAGCGGCGGACGACGATGCGGAATCAGTGGGCATGAAGCGTTTCGCACTCTGGGCGCCGCTGGCGATCTTCGCGCTGCTGTTCGCGGTGGTGGCGAGCGGGCTGTTCCGGCCTGCCGAGAAGGTGGTACGGTCGGCGATGGTCGGCAAGCCGCTCCCGGATTTCGCACTGCCGGCAATGGTCCCCGGCAAGCCGGGCTTGAGCAGCGCATCGTTCCGACAGGGCAAGCCGCGGTTGCTCAACGTGTTCGCGAGCTGGTGCATTCCGTGCATCGCCGAGGCGCCGCAACTGATGCGGCTGAGGGCGATGGGCATACCGATCGACGCGATCGCGATCCGCGACACCGCGCCGGCGATCGCCGGCTTCCTCCGCCGTAATGGCGATCCTTACGAGCGGATCGGCAGCGATCGGGCCAGTCAGGTGCAACTGGCGCTCGGCTCGTCGGGCGTGCCCGAGACCTTCGTGATCGACGGCCGCGGGATCGTCGTGAAGCAGATCATCGGCGATATCCGGCCGGAGAATGTGGCGGAGATCGTGCAGGCCGTGAAGGACGCGCGATGAGGTTCGCTCTCCTCCGTCATGCCGGGCTCGTTCCGGCACCCACCGTTGACCTTGATCATAGGCGGATGAGTTTGCGGAACGGTGGATCCCGGAACAAGCCCGGGATGACGGGGGTGGTATTGGCTATGCTGTTACCCACGCCAGCCGTTACCCAACCCGTTACGCCGCCCGCGCACTACGCAAACGTGCAGCTCGCCGACCCCGCGAAGGAAGCGTCCGCGCGCGCGCTCATGGAGACGCTGCGCTGCCTCGTCTGCCAAGGCCAGTCGATCGCCGACAGCGATGCCGACATGGCCGCCGACATGCGTGCACTGGTCCGCGAACGGATCAAGCGCGGTGAGAAGCCTGCGTCGATCCGCGACTGGCTGATCGCGCGCTATGGCGACTATGTGACCTATGATCCGCCGCTGTCGGGGCTGACCTGGCCGCTGTGGCTCGCGCCGATCCTGCTGCTGGGCGTCAGCGGCTGGATCGCGCGATCGAGTTTCCGGCGAAGGACGCGCTGATGGGCTGGGTATGGCTTGCCGCGATCGGTGCAGGCGTGTTTGCGCTGCTCGCAGTGCTGAAGGTCGATCGGCTGCTGTGGACGATGATCGCATCGGCGTTGATGCTGGGTGCGGCAGGGTACGCGTTGCAGGGGCAGCCGGGCCTCGTTGGGCACCCGGTCACGACCGGTCTCGCAGCGACGCCCGACGATGGCGCGATGCTAGAGCTGCGCGATCAGATGCTGGAGCGGTACACCGGAGCGGCAGCGTATCTGGTGGCGGCGGATGCGATGACGCGGATCGGCGATCGCCGCGCGGCGGTTCAGGTATTGCTTGGCGGGATTCGGATCGCGCCGAAGAGCGTGGTGTTATGGACCGGGCTCGCTAACGCGCTGTCCGCGCACGATGCGAACCAAGTTTCCCCGCCGGCGCTGTTCGCGTTTCAACAGGCGACGCGACTAGCCCCGAAGCATCCTGCGCCGCCGTTCTTTCTGGGGCTGGCGTATGTCCGAGCAGGGGAGTTTGTGAAGGCTCGGCCATATTGGGCGAAGGCTTTGGCGCTAACCCCATCGGATATCTCGTATCGCGGTGAGATAGCAGTTCGGCTGGCGTTGCTCGACCGATTGCTTGCTGCTCAGGACGCTGAAACGCCGCGCCAATAATCCCGTCATCCTGGCTTGCGTTGGGATGACGGGATGAAGGCTTACTAACCCCGGCCCGTCTTCGCCTGCAGTTCGTCGATCTTCTTCGACGCATCCGCCTTGGTCAGCGTCTCGTCGAATTCCTCATGCGCTTCCTCAGACAGCGTCTTGAGGTAGCTTGCCTGTGCACCGGTCATCTTCTCGTCGCCAGTGGTCCAGTCGTCCGGGTCCTTCTCGGCGTTCGAGAACGGTTCGGACTTGGGGTTCGGGGTGTCGGACATTGGAAATTCCTTTCCCCTGTCCAACACCGATGTTCCGTATCCGTTCCCTATCAGCCGGCCCAAGCTTCGTACGGTAAACCTAGATCATCCGCGACCGCCTTATACGCGATCTTGCCCTTGTAGACGTTCAGCCCGTTGGCGAGATGCGGGTCGGCCTTCATCGCCGCTTCGGCACCCAGATTGGCGAGCTTCAGCGCGAACGGCAGCGTCGCGTTGTTCAGCGCGAACGCCGAGGTCCGCGCGACTGCGCCTGGCATGTTGGCGACGCAGTAATGGATCACGCCGTCGACCTCGAACACCGGGTCCTCGTGCGTCGTGGCATGCGACGTCTCGAAGCAACCGCCCTGATCGATCGCGATGTCGACCAGCACCGAGCCGCGCTTCATCGTCTTCAGCATCTCGCGGGTGACGAGCTTCGGCGCAGCGGCTCCTGGCACGAGCACCGCACCGATCACCAGATGCGCGTTCTTCACGGCCGCGGCGATCGCGGCCTTCGAAGCGTACGCCGTCTTGATCTGGCTGGAGAAGAACATGTCGAGTTCGGCGAGACGATCGTTCGAAATGTCGTAGATCGTCACGTCGGCGCGCATGCCGACCGCCATCTGCGCGGCGTTGACGCCCGATACGCCGCCGCCGAGGATCGCGACTTTGGCAGGTGCAACACCGGGGACGCCGCCGAGCAGGACGCCACGTCCGCCCTGCTCCTTTTCGAGATAATGCGCGCCGACCTGCACCGACATGCGGCCCGCGACCTCGGACATCGGCTTGAGCAACGGCAGCCCGCGGCGATTGTCAGTGACCGTCTCGTACGCGATGCAGGTCGCGCCGGACTTCATCAGCCCCTCGGCCTGCGGTTTGTCGGCGGCGAGGTGGAGGTAGGTGAACAGCAGGTGGCGCGGTTCGAGCATCGCGATCTCGCCCGGCTGCGGCTCCTTGACCTTCACGATCATGTCGGCGCCGGCGAACACCGCGGCGGCGGTCGGCAGGATCGTCGCGCCCGCGTCGATATAGTCCTGGTCCTCGAAATCGATGCCCGAGCCGGCCTGCGTCTCGACGACGACTTCGTGACCGGCGGCAACCAGTTCGGCGACCGACGGCGGGGTCAAGCCGACGCGATATTCGTGGTTCTTGATTTCCTTGGGGACACCGACGCGCATTGATTCCACTCCATTATCGTTTGCGCGATTGTAGCGCGGCTTGGACGGGAAGGGTTCGCAAACTGGTCGCGGTCAGGTAGCGCATCTGCAAGATAATTGCATCCATTGCCATCGAAGCGGGATAATCTTGAGCAGCACGATCGAGCGCAGGATTTTAGACCTGCTCGCCGCCAATTCCGATCTGACCAGCGCCGAACTTGGCGACGCGGTCGGGCTGTCGGCCAGCGCTGCACACCGCCGCGTCGCGCAACTGCGCGAAAGCGGCGCGATCGTCGGCTACCGCGCGGTCTTGTCGCGTGCGGCGCGCGGCGATCCGAGCATCGTCCTCGTCAACGTGACACTCCGCGACCAGCGCAAGGAGACGATGGCGGCGTTCGAGGCGGAGATCGTCGACTGCCCGCAGGTGGTGCAATGCTTCCTGATGAGCGGCGAGGCGGATTACATGCTCCACGTCGAGATCCGCGACGGCGAGACGTTCGAGCGCATTCACCGCGAGACGTTGTCGCAACTGCCGGGCGTGACGCGGCTCGCCTCGCATTTCGTGATCCGCGAAATCGTCACCCGTTAGCGTTTTCCTGCGAATGCAGGAATCCAGGGCCAACAACGGTAGCGCCCGATACCCTGGGCTCCTGCGTTCGCAGGAGAACGGCAGGGCCCGATCAGCCCCGGTTAATCCACGTTGCCAGCCCCGCCGTTGCCGCCCTCTACCCCTCATGCTAAATGCGCCGGCTTGGGGCACAGGGTGAAATCGGAAATTCGATGATGATTGCTGCACTTCCGGGTCGATTCACCGTCCAGTGAGCGTCGATCAGACCGCCGCGGCTTCGACCGTGCCACCCGCCAATCTCGATCTCGAGACGGGGCATCACCATTCCGACGGCATGCTGAAGCTCGCGTTCGGGGCGATCGGCATCGTCTTCGGTGATATCGGCACGAGCCCGCTCTACGCCTTCCGCGAAACCTTCGCCGGCCACCACAAGCTCGCGCTCGACGCGGCGCACATCATGGGCGTCATCAGCCTGATGTTCTGGTCGATGATGATCGTTGTGACGGTCAAGTACGTCATCATCATCATGCGCGCCGACAACAAGGGCGAGGGCGGTAGCCTCGCATTGCTCGCGCTCGTCTCGGGCAAGACCAAGACGAAGCGGTGGAGCAAGGGCATCATCCTGCTCGGCGTGTTCGCGACCGCGCTGTTCTACGGCGACAGCATGATCACGCCCGCGGTCTCGGTGCTGTCCGCAGTCGAGGGCCTCGCCGTAGCCGCGCCAGCGTTTGCCGGGCTCGTGCTGCCGATCGTGATCGTCATCCTGATCGCGCTGTTCTGGGTGCAGAAGAGCGGCACTGCGCGGATCGGGCTCGTCTTCGGGCCGATCATGCTGGTGTATTTCGGCGTCATCGCGGTGCTCGGCATCCTCAGCATCGTGCAAACGCCCGAAGTGCTCTGGGCATTCTCGCCGCACTACGCGGTCCAGTTCTTCCTGATCGATCCCGAGCGCGCGTTTCTGGCACTTGGTTCGGTCGTGCTCGCGGTCACCGGCGCCGAAGCGCTTTATGCGGACATGGGTCATTTCGGCCGCAAGCCGATCGGCATCTCGTGGCTGTTCTTCGTGTTGCCGGCGCTGATCCTCAATTACATGGGGCAGGGTGCGCTGCTGTTTCGCGACGGTCAGGCGGCGCTGGTCAGCCCGTTCTACAATCTCGCGCCCGAAAGCCTCCAGCTCCCACTTGTCATCCTCGCGACAATGGCCGCGGTTATCGCGTCGCAGGCGGTGATCTCCGGCGCGTTCTCGGTCACGCAGCAGGCGATCCAGCTCGGCTTCATCCCGCGGCTTCGCATCGAGCATACCAGCGCCTCGACGGAGGGCCAGATCTATATCCCGCTCGTCAACGGCGCGCTGATGGTGATGGTCATCCTGCTCGTGCTGTTCTTCCGCACTTCGTCGAACCTCACCAGCGCGTACGGGATCGCGGTGACGGGTGCGATGTTCATCGACACGTGCTTGCTCGGCGTCGTCCTGTTCCGCCTGTGGAACTGGCCGAAGATCGCGGCGATCCCGCTTCTGGCTATCTTCTTCACCGTCGATGGCGCCTATTTCGCGGCAAACCTCACCAAGGTGCCGGCGGGCGGCTGGTTCCCGCTGCTGGTCGGCTTCATCATCTTCACCTTCCTGACGACCTGGTCGAAGGGGCGACAGCTGATGATCGACCGGATGCATGAGGCAGCGATGCCGATAAAGGTGTTCATCGGCTCGGCCGCCAGCTCCGCATCGCGCGTGCCGGGGACCGCGGTGTTCATGACCTCGACCGCCGACGGCGTTCCGCACGCGCTCCTCCACAATCTCAAGCACAACAAGGTGCTGCACGAGCGCGTCATCCTGCTGACGGTAAAGATCGTCGGCCAGCCCTATTGGCCCGCGCATGACCGTGCGGTGCGCGAGGAGCTCGGCGACGGCTTCCATCGCCTGATCCTGCGCTATGGCTTCATGGAGGATGCCGACGTGCCCGCGGCACTGCGCCAGGTCCATACTTGCGGCGCGGACTTCAAGATGATGGACACCAGCTTCTTCCTGTCGCGCCAGACGCTGCTCGCATCGGACAAGCCCGGCATGATGCTCTGGCGCGAGAAGCTGTTCGCGTGGATGCTGCGCAATGCCGAAAGCGCGATGGAGTTCTTCCGGTTGCCGACGAACCGCGTCGTCGAGCTTGGCAGCCAGATCGAGATTTGATCGTGAGTGATGCAGTCGCCCCGATCATCGTCACGGCCTTGTTCGGTCGTCAGGACACCGCGTTCTTCGACTCAATGCGCCGCGAGCATTTCCCGCCCGAGCGCAACCAGCTCGACGCGCATCTGACGCTGTTCCACCATCTGCCGCCGTCGGGGCTCGACGAGCTGAAGCACCGCCTGAACCAGGAGACGCGCGGCATCCGCGCCCCGCAGGCGCGCGTCGGCGGCCTGATGTCGCTCGGCCGCGGCGTCGCCTATCGGATCGAATCCCCCGAGCTTGTGGGCATCCGCGCCCGCCTCGCCGACGCGTTCACCGGCATGCTGACGCCGCAGGACGCCGGCGGCTGGCGTCCGCACGTCACGATCCAGAACAAGGTCAGCCCGCAAGTGGCCAAGCTCCTGCTCGGCAATCTGCAACGCGATTTCGTCTCGAAGGATGTCGAAATCGCCGGTCTGGGCGCATGGTGGTATCGCGGCGGACCGTGGGAAGCGATTTCTCGGCACATGTTCGCTTGACCGTCCGGAAACCGCTTCCTATAGGCCGCGCCTCGCAGGGAAGAATGCTTCCCTGACGGACGGTACGGCGAAGTAGCTCAGTTGGTTAGAGCACGGGAATCATAATCCTGGGGTCGGGGGTTCAAGTCCCTCCTTCGCTACCATTTCGGACCTGGCGCAAGGCGCCGCCGACATATCACCCGCAGACCGACGCAGGCGATCACCAACTGCGGGAAACTCGTCTTCGCAATCGGAAAATGCGCTTCTATTGCCTTGGGTTAATGGTCAGCCTGTGCGCCGCATTCGGGGCGCACGCGTCGGCCCGGCCTTACGGGAGATACGAGTATGCGTGACAAACGCTCTGATGGGCGCCCTGATGGGATCGCCGATTATACGGGTCCGGCCGGCGGCTGGGGCGCGCTGAAGGCGGTCGCCGTCTCGCTGAAGGCACAGCAGATCGTCGTGCGCGGCGGCCAGACTTTGCTCAAGTCGAACCAGCCCGACGGCTTCGATTGCCCAAGCTGTGCCTGGCCCGACCCGAAACACACCTCGTCGTTCGAATTCTGCGAGAACGGTGCCAAGGCGGTCGCGTGGGAATCGACCGCCAAGACGATCGGCGCCGATTTCTTCGCCGCGCATAGCGTATCCGACATCTGGCAGCAGAGCGATCACTGGATCGAGGACCAGGGCCGCGTTACCGAGCCGCTCCGCTACAACGCCGCGACCGATCACTATGAGGTCGTGAGCTGGGACGAGGCCATGCGCGGGATCGGCGCTGGCCTTGCCGCCGTGCCGGACCCGAACCAGGCGGAATTCTACACCTCGGGCCGCTGCTCGAACGAGGCGGCGTTCCTGTTCCAGCTGTTCGTGCGGATGTACGGCACCAACAACTTCCCCGATTGCTCGAACATGTGCCACGAGGCGACCTCGGTCGGCCTTCCCAAGTCGATCGGCATCGGCAAGGGCACCGTCAGCCTCGAGGATTTCGATCACGCCGACCTGATCCTCTCGATCGGTCACAACCCCGGCACCAACCATCCGCGGATGATGGCGACGTTGCGTGAAGTGTCGAAGCGCGGCGGGAAGATCATCGTTTTCAATCCGCTCAAGGAACGCTCGCTCGAACGCTTCGAATCGCCGCAGTCGGTGGTCGAGATGGCGACGATGTCGGCGACCCCGATCGCCAGCAGCTATTACCAGGTGAAGGTCGGCGGCGACGCGGCGGCGCTGAAGGGCATCGCCAAGGCGCTGGTCGCGCTCGACGAGGGGGCCAAGGCATCGGGCGGCGAGCCTGCGCTCGATCATGCGTTCATCGCCGAGCACACTGCCGGGCTCGACGACTATATCGCCGACCTCGCGACCACCGAATGGGCGGACATCGAACGCTCCAGCGGGCTCTCGCGCACCGACCTGGAAGAGGTGGCGCTCGCCTATTCGAAGTCGAAGGCGGCTATCTGCTGCTACGGCATGGGCGTCACGCAGCACCGCACCGGCACCACCAACGTTCAGCAGATCGCCAATTTGCTCCTTCTGCGTGGCAACATGGGCAAGCCGGGTGCGGGCATCTGTCCGCTGCGTGGCCACAGCAACGTCCAGGGCGACCGCACCGTCGGCATCACCGAGCGGCCGATGCCGATGCTGCTCGACAACATGCGCGACGTCTTCGGGTTCGAGCCACCGCGCGAGCACGGCCATTCGGTGGTCGAGAGCATCGCCGCGATGCGCGACGGCAAGGCCAAGGCGATCGTGTGTCTCGGTGGCAATCTCGCGATCGCCTCGTCCGATCCTCAGGCCTGCGCGGAAGGGTTCCGCAACCTCGATCTTGCCGTGCACATCACCACCAAGCTCAACCGCACGATGCTGTTGATGGCGAAGTCGACGTACATCCTGCCGTGTCTCGGCCGGACCGAACTCGACATGCAGGCGACCGGCCAGCAGGCGGTGACGGTCGAGGATTCGATGTCGATGGTCCACGCCTCGCGCGGCTTCCTGATGCCGCCGGGCGAGAACGTGAAGTCGGAGATCTGGATCGTCGGCGAGATCGCCAAGGCGACCTTCGCCGCCAAGGGCCGCGCGCCGATCGCAATCGACTGGGATGCCTATGTCGGCGACTACAGCCTGATCCGCGACAAGATCGAAGCCGTGTTCCCCGCGTTTGCCGACTATAACGCACGCATCCGCAAGCCGGGCGGCTTCCACCTCCCGAATTCGGCGGCGATGCGCGAGTGGAAGACGGACAGCGGCAAGGCCAACTTCATCGTCACCCAGGGCGTCGAGAAGGACGAGAGTGCGGGCGATCCGACCGTGTTGCGGCTGACGACATTGCGGGCGCACGACCAGTACAACACCACCGTCTACAGCCTCGACGACCGCTATCGCGGGGTGTTCGGACGCCGCGACATCCTGTTCATGAACGAGCGCGACATGGCACGGCTCGGGCACAAGGAAGGCGACGTCGTCGATATCGCCACCGCGCTTCAGTTTGCGCGGCCCGATCGTGTCGTCCAGAAGCTGATGCTGGTCCGTTACGCGCTGCCCGACGGCTGCGTCGCCTCTTATTATCCTGAGACGCAGCCGCTGATCGCACTCGAGGATCACGATCCGCAGAGCTTCACGCCTTCCTACAAATCCATTCCGGTGACCGTCCGTCCCGCGGCGGCCGACATGGGTTCGGATCGCGGCGTGGTGCGTGCGGGGATCGTCGGCCAGAAAAGCAAAATCGACGCATGAGCACCGGTTACACGTCGACGATCGACACTTACGCTACCCTCGCCGCGACCAAGGCGGCGGCACTGCGGCGCTCTCCGGCGGGGTTCTTCGCCGGCGCGATCCTTGCGGGTACGTATATCGGCATCGCGATGATCCTCGCGCTCAGCACCGGGTCGGGGCTTGATCCCGGCGTGCGCCCGCTGGTGATGGGGGCGACCTTCGGGCTCGGGTTGATCCTGACCGTGTTCGCGGGCGCCGAGCTCTTCACCGGCTATGTGATGTATCTCGGCTTCGGCCTGGCCAAGCGGACGATCACCGTCGCGGACGCCGTGAAGCTGACCGTCGTCGTCTGGATCGGTAACCTCGTCGGCGGTGTGGTGCTGTCGCTCGTGTTTGCGGCCGGCGGCGGCGGCGCGATCTTCGCGAACGCCGACGCGATGTTCCATGGCTATGTCCAGCACAAGGTGTCCGTCGACGCGACCGCGCCGATGGCACGTGCCATCCTGTGCAACTGGCTCGTCTGCCTCGCGATCTGGACGGCGGCCCGCATGACCGGCGATGCCGCCAAGTGCATCGGCATGGCCTGGATCCTGCTGGCCTTCGTGGCGGCGGGATTCGAACACTCGGTCGCCAACATGACCGCACTGACGCTGGGGCTGCTCGTCCCGGACGCCTCGATCGATATGGTGGGCGTGATCCGCAACCTCGCGATCGTCAGCGTCGGCAACATCATCGGCGGGCTGGTGTTCGTCGTCGGGGGCTATCTCGTTGCGGCCAAGACCGACGTCGTGACGGCCACCAAGTGACGCCTGCTTCGACTAGTCGCAGCGTCTGCGGCTAGTCGAAGACCTTCCAGGGATCGTTGACCACCAGGATCGCATCGCTGCGCGCGAGGGCGAGCAGCGTCAGGCCATGCGAGTGCGCGTGATCGATCGCGAGACTGGTCGGTGCGGAGATCCCGACCAGCATCGGCGCGCCGGCGATCAGCGCCTTGTCGACCATCTCGAAGCTGATCCGCGAGGTGACGAGGATGAACCCGTCGATCGCGTGCCCCTTTATCGCCAGTCCTCCGACCAGCTTGTCGAGCGCGTTGTGGCGACCGACGTCCTCATAGGCGGCAACGACCTGGCCTTCGCGATCGCATGCTGCCGCCGCGTGAATGGCGCCCGTGGCCGCGTTGAGGGGCTGGTGCGCGCGCAACCCACCGAGTGCGGCAAACAACGCGCTGACGGGCGTGTCGGGCTTCGGTGGCGTTCCAGGGACAGGTTTACGGAGCTGTTCGAGCCCGGATATCCCGCAGAGCCCGCAACTCGTGTCGCTGGTGCGGTGGCGGACACGGTCGTGAATGCGCCCCTTGCACCGTTCGGACAGGCCGACGCGGACGATCCAGCCCGCCTCGGCTTCGAACACGTCGATGTCGCGCACGTCGTCGGCGCTGTCGGCCAGCCGCTCGGTCAGCAGGAACCCGGTCGTGAACTCGGGCAGGTCGGCGGGCGTCATCATCATCACCGCATAGCCGAGCCCGTCGATCTCGATCGCGACGGGCACCTCGATCGCGATCGTTCGCTCACCCGCCATGACCGAATCAGGGCGAAGGATCTTGATCGGCAATGTGCGAGAGGTCGTCATAGGGTGGCGATGTCTTTCGGCGTATTGATGTTGGGAATCGGCGCGGGCGCAACGATCGGCACGGCGCCGATTGCCGCCGCCCAACCGCGAACCGAGCGGCGTGGCGATGCCGCGATATGCGCGAGCAGAGCCTTCATCGACGCAGTGCTCCAATGCCCGAGCACCGGCGCATCCGGGCAATAGGCCGGCGCTCTCCGTGCGAGCGCCGCCAGCAAACCGTCGGGGAGCATCGGCATGTCGCATGCGATCGTCAGGACCGACGTGAAGCCCCGGTCGCCGGCATAGGACAGTGCGCCGGCGATCCCGCCCAAAGGGCCGAGGTCGGGGCCGGGGAGGTCGGCGATGAGGCCGTCTCTGCCAACGATGACCGCCGTATCGACGTACGGCCCCAGCAGGTCGCGCGCATGCTCGGACAGCGTACGCCCTCGAAACATCGCCCGTGCCTTGTCCGAACCGAACCGGGACGATCGCCCGCCAGCCAATACGACGCCGAGGATATGCGTGTTGGTCAGCGCGTCTTCTCGATCCGTACCGGCACCGACTTCGCCGCCGGCACATGACTCTCGCGGGCGTGGTGCGCGACCGGCATGAGCAGGTTGCTCTCGGGGTAATAGGCCCCAACGCAGCCCTCGGGGATCGAATATTCGACCACCCGCAGCTTGTTGAGACGGCGATCCGAATTGCCCCCGGCGTCGCCGACCAGATCAACGTCTTCGCCATCCGCGATGCCCATTCGGGCCATGTCGTTCTTGTTCATGAACACGATGTCGCGCGTACCCTTCACGCCGCGGAAGCGATCGTGATAGCCGTACACGGTCGTGTTGAACTGATCGTTCGACCGCAGCGTCATCAAGCGGAAGCGGCCCTCCGCCTCATCGAACCCGGTGACGTTGAGGGATTGCGGCACATTGATCTCCGCCTTGCCGCTCTCGGTCTTCCACTCTCGATGCGCGGCGGGAACGCCCTTCCAGAAGCCGCCGGGCGTGAACATCTGTTTGTTGAAGTCTTTGAACAGCTCCGGATACGTCACCTCGATCGCATCGCGAACGCGCGCATAGTCGCGCACCCACGCATCCCAATCGAGTTTCGGATTGTGCGCCAGCGTCGCCTTGGCGATCCCCGCGACGATCGCAGGCTCGGACAGCAGCGTTTCGGCCGCCGGCGTCGCCTTGCCCTTCGAGCCGTAGATCTGGCTGAACGAATCCTCGATCGAGACGCTCTGCGGCCCGGTACCCTGCATATCCGTCTCGATCCGGCCGAGACACGGAAGCAGATACGACGTCTCGCCGGGCAACAAGTGCGAGCGGTTGAGCTTGGTGGCGATATGCACGGTCAGGTCGAGCCCGCGCCATTTCGGCTCCATCCGCGCATGATCCGGGATCGCGCGCACGAAATTGCCGCCGAGGCCGATGAAGGCCTGCGCGCTTCCGTCGAGGACGGCCTCGCACGCTTCGACCGTATCCCAGCCCTTCTCGCGCGGCGGCTCGAAGCCATATTGCTCGGCGAGCTTGTCGAGCGGGGCGAGCTCGGGCTTTTCGGTGATCCCGACGGTACGTTGGCCCTGCACGTTCGAGTGACCGCGGACCGGCCCCATGCCGGCACCGGGCTTGCCGATGTTGCCGCGGAGCAGCATCAAATTGACGACCATGTGGACGTTGTCGATCCCGCCGACGTGCTGGGTCAGCCCCATGCCGTACACCGCGATCACCGCCTTCGACTTGGCGTAGACCTTGGCGGCCGCCTCGATCTCGGCGCGAGTAAGGCCGCTCTCATGCTCGATCACCGACCATTCGGTCTTGCGAGCGACGTCGGCGAACGCATCGAAGCCGGTCGTGTGCTCGGCGAGGAACGCATGATCCAGCACGCGCAGGCCATCGATCCGCTGGGCGTGGTCGTCGGCCTCGATCAGGTATTTGCACATCCCCATGATCGCACCGACGTCGCCGCCGGTCTTCACTTGGTGATATTGCGAGGCGATCGGCGTCGACTTGCCCGTCACCATCTCGATCGGGTTCTGCGGATCCTGGAATTTCTCCAGCCCGCGTTCCTTGAGCGGGTTGAACACGACGATCTCGACCCCGCGCTTCGCGCAATCGCGCAACGGATGCAGGAATCGGGGGCTGTTCACGCCGGGGTTCTGCCCGAAGTAGAAGATCGCGTCGCACTTCTCGTAGTCGGAGAGATGGATGGTGCCGACCGCCGATCCGATCGCGGACTTGAGGCCGACCGAGGTCGTCTCGTGGCACATGTTCGAGCTGTCGGGCAGGTTGTGGCTGCCGTACATCCGCGCGAGCAGGCTATACATGTACGACGTTTCGAGACTGGCGCGGCCGGAGGCATAGAAGATGACCTTGGTCGGGTCGTAGGTCTTCAGCTTGGCGCCGATGCCCGCGAACGCCTCGTCCCAGCTGCACGCGGTATATTTGTCGGTGGTCGGATCGTATTTCAGCGGATGCGTCAGGCGCCCGGCCTGTTCGAGGTCGTAATCCTTCCAGCCCAGCAGTTCGCTGACCGTGTGCTGCTCGAAGAATGCAGGAGTCACACGGAACGAGGTCAATTCCCATGCGGTCGCCTTCGCCCCGTTCTCGCAGAACTCGGCGACATGCGGGTGCGCTGGCTTGCCCCACGCGCAGCTGACGCAGGCAAACCCGTCCGGCTTGTTCTGCCGCGCGAGTTCGCGAATCACCTCTGGTCCGACCTTCTCGCGGGCGGAAATCTCGACGAGCGACTTCATCGAGCCCCAGCCGCCTGCTGGTGCCGTATAGTCCTCGATCTCTACGGTCCGGTCGTCGCTCATGCTCATCTCCGCTTTTGCCCATCAACGAAGCGGCAAAGCTTTCGATGCAGGCGGTACAGATTTACCGGCGGTTCAAATCCGGGCGCGCATCCCCTAGATGCGATTACGAATCTCCAAGGAACAACGATGACGACCCATACCACCCGCATGCTTATCCTCGGCTCGGGGCCTGCCGGGCTCTCGGCTGCGATCTATGGCGCGCGTGCCGGGATGGCGCCGATCGTCGTGCAGGGCATCCAGCCCGGCGGCCAGCTGACCACGACGACCGACGTCGAGAACTATCCCGGCTTCAAGGACGTGATCCAGGGCCCGTGGCTGATGGAGCAGATGACGGCGCAGGCCGAGCATGTCGGCACGCGGATGATGTGGGACACGATCGTGCAGGTCGACCTGACCAGCCGCCCGTTCCGCCTGATCGGCGACAGCGGCGACGTTTACGAGGGCGACACGCTGGTGATCGCGACCGGCGCGCAGGCGAAATGGCTCGGGATCGATAGCGAGGAGCCGATGAAGGGCAAGGGCGTCAGTGCGTGTGCGACCTGCGATGGCTTCTTCTACCGCGGCAAGAAGGTGGCGGTGATCGGCGGCGGTAACACCGCGGTCGAGGAGGCGCTGTACCTCACCAACCACTCGCCCGACGTGACGCTGATCCACCGCCGCGATTCGCTGCGGGCGGAGAAGATCCTCCAGGAGCGGCTGTTCGCGCACAAGGGCGTGACGGTGCTGTGGAACAAGGAGGTCCGCGAGTTCGTCGACGGTGGCGGCAATGCAGGGTTGGTAGCGCTGGAGCTGGAGGACACCGTGACGGGCGAGCGCTCGCGTCTCGACGTCGATGGTGGGTTCGTCGCGATCGGGCATCACCCGGCGACCGAGTTGTTCCGCGGGCACCTGGAGCTTGATTCGGATGGGTACATCGCGGTCGAGACCGGCTCGACCCGCACCAATATCGAGGGGGTGTTCGCGTGCGGCGACGTGGCGGACAAGGTGTACCGGCAGGCAGTGACCGCGGCCGGCACGGGTTGCATGGCAGCGTTGGACGCGGAGCGCTTTCTGGCGGCGGCCGAGTTTGCGGAGCTTGCCGAAGCCGCTGAATAAGTTTCGCGCATCCCGTTACACTCACGCCAGACGTCATCCAGACGCAGGTCAGGACCCAGAGCCGCGAGCGCCCTCTTGCGTAACCCTGGGTCCTGACTTTCGTCAGGATGACGGGCGGGGGGGGCGCTGCTGCTTAGCCAGCGAGCGCGGTAACGATCTCGGCATAGAGCGCATCGCCGTTCTCAGCGCCGGCAAAGCTATGCGATGCCGTATCGAACCGCATTACCCGCGCCCCGCCGCGATACCGCGCGGCAAACGCCAGCGCGGTGGCGTCACGCACCGCGAGCAGGACGACGGCATCGTCCCCCCACGCGTCGATCGCATCGCCAACCCGCATCGCCAAGCCGTCCTTACCGGCCGGCGCGGTACGCGTGAGCTTCCCCAGCCCCTTCCCCAGTTTGCGGAGATTGATCTCCCCGCGGATCAGCCGATGCCAAGACCGGGGATCGCGCAGTCTCTCGGCATAGCGCGCCCGGATGGCGGCGGCGGGGGGGAGGTCGTCGAAGGGTTCGATGATCCAGGGGTTAGCGAGGATGACCTTGTCGAACCCGGCCGATCGTCCGAACAGCGCGAGCGTGCTGGCGGCGTCGCAATTGCCGAAGCCTACCAGGCGGGTGATATGCGGGGCTGCGTGCCGGAACGCAGCAACCGCTGCGATCAGGTCGGGCTCTGCGCTCAGGAAGCCGCCATTGTGGCCTGTCGAATCGCCGACGCCGCGGCGGTCGTAGCGGAAGACGGGCGTGCCGGTGGCGGCGAGGCGTTGGGCGAGCATCGCCATCCCGCGATGCGCGCCGCTGCGGATTTCGTTGCCGCCGGAGACTATGAGAAGTCCGGTCGTGCCGGGTGCTTCGTCCAGCGTGGCGGCGAGCGTTTCGCCTTCGCACGTGAACCCGATCAGCCTTCGCATGATGCTATCCAGTGTGCGATATCGGCTGCAAGCTGCTGTGCCAACGCGATATCGCTGCCGGGTTCCGACCGGCGCCAGAGTGGCGATCCGGCGTAGGTCGCATGGGCGGCGCGGGGATCGGTGCCGAGGCGTACGACCCGGTATCGTCCGTCCTGGCACGGCACGGCATCTCGCAGTTCGGCGAGCATCTCCGGGAACAGGCGGTTGCCGGCGTACTCGTCCCCCCGGTCGGACTTACCCGCTGCGGCGCGGGTGCGTTCGAGGTCACGGATGAGATCGGCGCCGGTTTGTGGAGCGAGGTGCCAGCGGCCGGTAAGGTCGGCGTCGGTATCGAGTAGCGCGCCGCTTCTTATCGAAAACGCGTAGCTATGAGCGCCAAGCTGCTGTGTTAGTTCGCTATAGGCTCGGCGCTGCTCGGACAGCTTGGCATCGACGGTCGCGACGAGGCTCTCTCCGGTACCGGGGAAGTCCGGGAGTATGCTGCCGATGCCGTGATCCGCTAGCGCGCGCAGGATCGTGCACGTGAACTGCCGGGTCCGGTTCGCTTCCTCGAACAGGGGGAGGGCGGCGATGACGATCGGGCCGCTCTCGGGTCCGAACCGCAGCATCGCCTCGCAGCCCCCATTCCAGTCATATGTATCGAAGCGGAGGCCGGTCATTCCGGCGGAGGCTAGACCGCCGGTCAGGGTTAGACCAGCGCCTTGCCCGCGGCGAACTGGACGAGCGCGCCGAATGTCTCGAGCATCTCGCCGTCGATCTCGTCGTCCTCGATCAGGATGCCGAGCCGGTCCTCGAGTTCGGTGAGCACGCTTGCCACCGCCATCGAATCAAGCTCGGGCAGAGCACCGAACAGCGGCGTGTCGGCGGTGAACGTCGCGACTCGGTCGGCGCTGAGGCCGAGGATGTCGGAGAGGACGGCGCGTACCGTCGTTTCGACTTGGGAAGTACCTTCGAAGATCACGAGCATCGCCTGAACCGTTACGAACCGGGCCCCGCTAGCGTGTGGGGGTGAATTCGGCAACGGGTTCGCGCTAAGGGGGCTTGGCGCTATTAGGGCCCCATGATCGCGCTCGACCCCAAGCCATACCCTATCGACCACATCGCGCTGCGAGGTGCGCCCGATGCCGTTGCGCTGGTCGACAAGGCCGGCGCGATGACGTTTGCCGAGCTCGAGGCCGGGGTCGGGGCGCTGGCGGGGTGGCTTGCTGGACGGGGGCCGTCGGCGGGTGATCGGGTGGCGACGTGGCTGCCCAAGACGCGCGCCGCGTGCCTGATGCCGTTGGCGGCGGCGCGGGCGGGGCTGGTGCATGTGCCGGTCAATCCGCTGCTGAGACGGGCGCAGGTCGCGCATATTCTTGGGGATAGCGGGGCGCGGTTGCTGGTGACGCAGGGTGTGCGGGCTGGGACGCTGGATGATGGGGATCTGCCGAGCGGGTGTGCGATCGTCGATGAAGTCGATCTTCCCTTGGCTCCCCGGCGAAGGCCGGGGTCCAGTTGGGAGGATCCCGATGGTGTCGCGCAACGTCCTGTCACGGTGTTTCTCCCAACTGGGCCCCGGCCTTCGCCGGGGAACCGCGAGCAAGGCCGTATCGGACCGTCCGATGTCGATCCCGACAGTCTCGCGGCGATCCTCTATACCTCGGGATCTACCGGCCGGCCCAAAGGCGTGATGCTGAGCCATGCTAACCTGTGGCTCGGTGCGATCTCGGTCGCGCATTATCTGAAGCTGGAGCCCGAAGACTGCGTGCTCGGCGTGCTGCCGCTGTCGTTCGATTACGGTCAGAACCAGCTGTTCTCGACCTGGGCGGCGGGGGCGTCGGTGGCGCCGCTCGATTATCTGGTCGCGCGCGACGTGGTGAAGGCGGTCGAGCGGGTCGGGGCGACGACGCTGGGGGGCGTGCCGCCCTTGTGGGTGCAGTTGCTGGAGGCGGACTGGCCGGCGGAGACTGCTGGGCTGTTGAAGCGGTTGACCAACTCGGGTGGCGCGCTGACGCCGCGGCTGGTGCGTGGGCTTCGGGAGCGGTTTCCAGCGGCGGACGTGTACGCGATGTATGGGCTGACCGAGGCGTTCCGATCGACCTATCTCGATCCCGCGCTGATCGATGCGCATCCCGATGCGATGGGGCGGGCGATCCCGTTCGCCGAGGTTTCGGTGGTGAAGCCTGACGGCGCGCGCGCCGCGCCGGGTGAGGCGGGGGAGCTGGTGCACGCCGGGCCGCTCGTTGCGCAAGGCTATTGGAGGGATGCGGAGCGGACGGCGCAGCGGTTTCGGCCGGCGCCTGATGGCAACGGCATGGCAGTGTGGTCGGGGGATACCGTGGTCGAGGGCGAGGACGGTCTGTTGCGATTCGTCGGGCGTGACGACGAGATGATCAAGAGCGCGGGGAACCGGATAAGTCCGCTCGAAATCGAGGAGGCCGTGCTGGCTGGGGGGGAGGCGCGCGAGGCGGTCGCGGTTGGCGTTCCGGACGAGCGGCTGGGGCAGGCGATCGTGGTGATGCTGGCCGGGGATACTGGCGCGGAGGCGGGATTGCGGGCGCGGTTGCGGACGGCACTGCCTAGCTTCATGCAGCCCGGCGCGTATCTCTGGCGGGACGAATTACCGCGTAATGCCAACGGGAAGCTGGACAGGTCTGCCATCGCGTTGGAGGTGAAAGCTTGTTCCCCCGCGAAGGCGGGGGTCCAGTCTGGGCCCCCGCCTTCGCGGGGGAACAAGGAAGGGAGCGCGTCATGAAACCGATGGGTGCCCTTCCGCCGGAGTTCGTTCAGCAAGATGGCCTCCTGAAGATCGGCGGCCGGCTGGCCGACGACTGGGTTGCCAAGGCCGGCGACACACCGCTGTTCGTCTACGACATGGCGATCGTCGCCGCGCGCATCGCACGCTTCAAAGCAGCGATGCCCGCGATCGATCTTCACTACGCGATCAAGGCTAATCCGCATGCCGACCTTCTGACCGCGATCGCGCCGCTGGTCGACGGGCTCGACGTCGCGTCGTCGGGCGAGCTCGCCAAGGCGCTCGCGGTCAAGCCAGCGGCGTCGATCAGTTTCGCCGGGCCCGGCAAGCGTGACGACGAACTCTCCGCAGCGATTTCCGCCGGCGCCACGCTCAACGTCGAATCGGAAGGCGAAGCGGCGCGGGCGTTCGCGATCGGCGACCGCCTCGGCGTTCCGCCGCGCATGGCAGTACGCGTGAACCCCGATATCGAACTCCGCGGCTCGGGCATGCGGATGGGCGGACGGGCGTCGCCGTTCGGCGTCGACGCAGTGCGCGCGGCGGCGCTCGTCAACGCGATCGTCGGCGCAGGTGCGGACTGGCGTGGCTTTCATATCTATGCCGGTAGCCAGGCGCTTGATCCCGGCGCGATCATCGAGACGCAGGCCGCCACGATCGCGCTCGCCGCGCGGTTGGCGGGGGAGGCCGGCGCAGCGCCCCCGCTCGTCAATCTGGGCGGTGGCTTCGGCGTGCCCTATTTCGCTGGCGACGTGGCGCTGGATATCGAGCGTGTCGGCAGTGCGCTGGGTGAAGCACTAGCATCCCGCCCGCCAATTCTCGCCAAAACACGGTTTGCGATCGAACTCGGTCGCTGGCTTGTCGCCGAGGCCGGCGTCTATCTCACCCGCGTGATCGACATCAAACACAGCCAGGGCGAGACCTTCGTCATCGTCGACGGCGGACTCAACCACCAGCTCGCCGCGAGCGGCAATTTCGGCACCGTCGTCCGGCGCAACTATCCGCTCGCGGTCGCCGCTCGCATGGGCCAGGACGCAACCGAAACCGTCTCCGTCGTCGGCCCGCTCTGTACTCCGCTCGACCGCCTCGGCGACAAGGTCGCGCTGCCGCCGGTCGAGATCGGCTATCTGATCGCGATCTTCATGGCCGGCGCATATGGCGCGAGCGCCAGCCCGAGCGCGTTTCTCGGGCATCCAGCGGCGATCGAGATCGTTACTGCTCCATAGCCTGCCGGTCCCATGTCCCGATGTGGGGCCATTGCCGGTCGGGAGCATGGTTACAGGGCGCTCCTAACGCTATCTTCACCTGTTCCTTGCATAGCCGAGGCTGAGTTTAGCCGACCGCCGGGCAACCGACGGCCGGCGTCCCGCCAGTGTGGCTCCAGGAGAGAAGTGCCCATGCGTTCCGGACCCGTATCGAAATCCCTGCTGACCCTCGGCCTCGTCGGGGCGACGCTATCCGCGTGCACGAGCACCGGCAGCCGTCCCGAACTGCCGCCTGCCGCCTATGTCGCGAACCAGGAGCTGCCGGGCGAGGAATACGTCATCGGGCCGCTCGATCAGCTCAACATCTTCGTCTGGCGCAATCCCGAGCTGTCGTCGAAGGTCCAGGTGCGTCCCGATGGCCGGATCACCACGCCGTTGATCAACGACATGCCCGCGGTCGGCAAGACCCCTGCAATGCTCAGCGACGACATCAAGAAGGCGCTGACGGCCTATATCAAGGACCCGATCGTCTCGGTGATCGTCGAGAATTTCAGCGGCACCTATAGCCAGCAGGTGCGCATCGTCGGCGCGACCGAAAAGCCTGCCTCTATTCCCTACCGCGCCAACATGACCTTGCTCGACGCGATGATTGCGGTCGGCGGGCTCAGCCAATACGCCGCGGGCAACAAGGCACGGCTGGTGCGCTACGATCGGACGACCGGCAAGCAGACCGAATATGGCCTGCAGATCGGCAACCTGCTCAAGAAGGGCGATTCGTCGGCGAACGTCCGGCTCGAGCCGGGCGACGTGATCATCATCCCCGAATCGATGTTCTGAGGGACGCCGGGATGAACGGGATCTACGACGAGGTGCGCATAGCACTGCATGCGATCTGGACGCGGCGCTGGCTGGCGCTGGCGGTGGCGTGGGGCGTGTGCGTGCTCGGTTGGCTGGTCGTGTCGCAGATCCCGAGCCGCTACGATTCGACCGCGCGCGTGTTCGTGCAGATGCAGACGGTGCTGCCCGCGGGGATGGACGGCGTGCCGCAGAGCGTGCCGATGACCGTCGACACGATCCGCACGACGCTGATCTCCGCGGTGAACCTCGAAAAGGTGGTGCGCGGCACCGATCTCGCCAACACCGTGTCGAGCGACCGCGACGTCGCCGACCGCGTCGCCGCGCTCGCGCCGAACATCAAGATCGTGTCGCAGCAGGATAACCTGTTCCAGATCACGACGAGTGCGGCGAGCCCGAAGCTCGCGCGGCAGATCACGCAGAAGCTGATCGACCTGTTCGTCGAACAGAATCTGGCGGGCGATCGCTCCAAGACGACGCAGAGCCTGACCTTCCTCGACCAGCAGCTTGCATCGCGGCAGAAGCAGCTTGCCGACGCCGAGGCCAAGCGCGCCGACTTCCAGAACCGCTATCTGGGGGCGCTGCCGGGCACCGGATCGGTCAGCGACCGGATCGGCGCGGCACGCTCGCAGATGGCGCAGGTCGATGGCGATCTCGCCGCTGCGCAGTCGAGCCTCGCCGCGGTGCAGGGACAGATGGCGGGAACTCCGGCGACGGTTGCCGGGGCGGGTGGCGTCGCGGGCGCCGCGGGACCGGCGCGCGCGCGCCTCCAGGCGATCCAGGGCCAGCTCGCCGATGCCCGCGCGCGCGGCTATACCGAGAATCATCCCGATGTGGTGGCGCTGAAGAGCCAGCTTGCCGCGGCGACGGCGGCGGCGCGCAGCGAGCCTCTCGCCGGTGGCAGCGGTGCCGGTAGCGCGCAGAACCCGCTTTACGCGTCGCTCCAGTCGATGGTCGCGGACCGTACCGCCACGGTCGCGTCGCTGCGGATGCGGCGGAGCCAGTTGCAGAGCGATCTCGACCTGCTCAATTCGAAGCTCACCGGGGATCCCGAGGTTGCGGCCGAGCAGGGCTCGATCGACCGCGATTATCAGGTGCTCAAGGATCAGTACGACACGCTGCTGCGGCAGCGCGAACAGACCGCGCTGGTCGGCCAGGCGCAGTCGCAGAGCGATCATGTGAAGTTCAGCGTGATCGATCCCCCGACGATGCCGAGTACGCCGAGCGCGCCGAACCGAATGCTGCTATTGACGGGCGTGCTGATCGTCGGACTCGCGGCCGGGATCGGTGCTGCGTTCGCGATGGGGCAGTTGCGGACGACGTTCTCGACCAGCTCGCGGCTCGAAAAGGCGGCGGGGATGCCGGTGATCGGATCGATCGGCGAAGTGGTGACGCGCGTGCAGTCGAACCAGCGCCGTCGCAAGTTCAAGTTGTTCCTGGGCGGCACCGCCGCGCTGGGCGTCGCCTATGTCCTGTTGCTGGGGGTCGAGATCCTTCAGCGCGGGCTGGCGGCATAAGGGGGTATGGCCGTGACGAAACCTGATCGCGAACCCTCGCTGCTCGAACGCGCAGCCAAGGTGTATGATTTCAGCGCGCATGCGAAGGTGCGCAACATCGCGGTGCCCGCGGCGTCGGTCGTCGATGCGCCCGTTCGCGAAGTTCCCGTCGCCGAGGCACGCGCGGTCGAGGTCGAGCCCGCTGTGGCCGAGGCGCCCGCATCCGAAATCGTCCATGCCCCGGCGCCGACGCACGATTTTGCCGATGCGACCTTCCTCGCGATCCCCGAGGAACTGCGCGCGCCGGTCGGCGACGAGTTTACCGACGAGGTCTATTACCCCGAGGAGTCGGACGACACCGCGCGGATCGATCGCGGGATGCTCGCCGGCAACGGGATGATCGTACCGGGCGCACCGGTCGGCCCGCTCGCGGAGGAGTTCCGCCTGATCAAGCGCCAGTTGCTGATCGCGAGCGCGCGCATCGCCGAGAGCGACAGCCCCGACAAGGCGCGGATGATCCTGGTCTGCTCGGCCCGGCCCGAGGACGGCAAGACGTTCTGCGCGATCAACCTCGCGCTCTCGATCGCCGCCGAGCGCGATACCGAAGTGCTGCTAGTCGATGCCGACGTCGCCAAGCCCGATATCGTCAAGCAGCTGGGACTGATCGACGGTCCCGGCCTGCTCGACGCGCTGGCGGATTCGCGGATCGATGTCGAGGATATGGTGATCCATACCGACGTGCCGCATCTGTCGATCCTCCCCGCCGGCACCAAGACCGCGATGGACACCGAATTGCTCGCCAGCGTGCGCACCAAGGTGGTGATCGCGCGGCTTCTCGCCGCCAATCCGCGCCGCATCCTGATCATCGACTCGCCACCCGCACTCGCTGCGTCCGCCGCGTCGGTGCTGGCGATGCGCGTCGGCCAGGTGATGCTCGTCGTCCGCGCCGATCGCACGCCCGAAAGCGAACTGCGCGCCGCGGTCAATATCCTCGACGGATGCGAGCACATCCAGCTCGTCCTGAATGCCGTTTCGTTCGTCCAGGGCGGCGCGCGGTTCGGCAGCTATTATGGCCAGGAGAGTTCTTGATGACCGGGCCGATGATCACACCGACGGTGCGCGCACGCGTGCTGACCGGCGTCGCGGCCACGTTCGTCGTGGCTGGCATCGTGGCGGGCGCTACCCCTGTCGCTGCGCAGACGGCGCCGAATGCGACCGCAGGCGGTATCCTGACCGAAAACGCCACGACGGGAGGCTCCGCGACCCAGGGCCAGGGAGCACGACGCATCACCATCAACCCGTATGTCGAGGCCAGCCAGACGCTCGCCGCCGACCTCAACGGCGGCGACGTGCTGACCTATACCAGCCTCGCCGCGGGCGTGGACGCCGCGATCCAGACGCAGCGCGTTACGGGTCAGCTCAGCTATCGGTATGAACGCCGGTTTGGCTGGGGCGACCGGCTCGGCGACGACGACGTGCATTCGGGCCTGGCCCGAGTCGACGCCCGCGTGACGCGCAACCTGACGCTCGAAGCCGCCGGCATCGCGACGCGCGCACGCTCGGACATCCGCGGCGCCGCGCCCGGCCTGCTGGTCGGCAACGTGAACAACGTCAGCCAGGTCTATGCGGTCTATGCCGGCCCCAGCTTCACCACCACCGCCGGCCCGGTCGTCTTCGATGCGAATTACCGCCTGGGCTATACCAAGGTCGAGACGCCCACTTTCGGCGATACCAGCATCGGCGGGCGGCGGCTCGACTATTACGACGATTCGATCGGCAATACCGCCACCGCCCGCGCATCGGTCGCGCCGGGTCTCGTCGCGCCGTTCGGCGTCACGCTGAGCGGCGCCTATGACCGCGAGACAGCCAGCCAGCTCAAGCAGCGCTACGAGGGTTATTACGGCCGCGGCGACATACTCCAGCCGGTGTCGCCCTATGTCGCGCTGACCGCAGGCGTCGGGTACGAAAAGATCGAGACGAGCCAGAAGGACGCGGTCGTCGACGCCACGGGGACGCCGGTGCTCGACCGCGATGGTCGCTTCATCACCAACGAAGCCTCGCCGCGGCGCGTCGCCTACCGGACCGACGGCCTCTATTACGATGCCGGCGTGATCTGGCGGCCCAATCGCCGCACCTCGGTCGAGGGTCATGTCGGCAAGCGCTATGGCTCGCTCAGCTACACCGGCACGGCGACGTATCAGGCTTCCAGGTCGGTCGGCCTCGCGGTCAACGTGTATGACGGCGTCCAGACCTTCGGCCGCCAGCTCCGCACCGGTATCGGCAATCTGCCGACCAGTTTCCTGACCGGCAACCAGCAAGGCTTTGGCCAGCAGTTCAACGGCTGCGTGTTCGGCTCCAGCGGCGCGCAACCCGGCGCCTGCCTCAACGACGTGTTTCAGTCGATCTCGACCGCCAGCTACCGCGCGCGCGGCGTCGACGGCGTGATCGTCGCCACCCGCGGTCGATCGACCTGGGGAGCAGGCGCGGGCTATGCCAACCGCAAGCTGTATTCGCCGAATGTCGCGCCGGGGCTGGTCGTCACCGGCCTCGAGGACCAGAGCTATTATGGCCAGCTGTTCTATGCGCGGACCCTGACCCAGGTCTCCGGCGTTAACGCGGACCTGTTCGTCAACTATTACGATCCCGGCGTGCCCAACATCGCGGCGGCGGACGTATCGGGCGACGACGGCGTCTGGTCGTATGGCGCGACCGGAACCTATTACCGCAATTTCGGACGGCTCGGCACCACCGCGTCGCTCGGGCTTTACAGCTTCAAGGTCGGTGACCTCGACAGCGACTGGTCGGCGCAGGCGCTGGTCGGTGCGCGATATCAGTTCTGAAGGCGAGAGCAGATGTACGACGAACATTACGGACTGACGGGTCGGCCTTTCCAGCTCACCCCGGATCCCAAATTCTGGTTCGAGACCGCCACCCACCGCAAGGCGATGGCGTATCTCGGCTATGGCCTGGCGCAGGGTGAAGGCTTCATCGTCATCACCGGCGATATCGGCGCGGGCAAGACGACGCTCGTCGGTCACCTGATGGACACGATCGACCACCAGCGGCTGAACGCGATCCGGCTGGTATCGACCGCGATCGAGGCGGACGATCTGTTGCGGATCGTCGCGACCGAATTGCACGTCGATCCGGCGGGACTAACCAAAGCCGAGCTGCTGACCGCGATCGAACGCGGGCTGCACGCGGTGGCGCGGACCGGCAAGCGCACGTTGCTGATCGTCGACGAGGCGCAGGCGTTGCCCGTGTCCGCGCTCGAAGAACTGCGGATGCTGTCGAACTTCCAGGCGGGCGGGCATGCGCTGTTGCAGATCGTCCTGCTCGGCCAGCCCGAATTCCGCGATCGCCTGCACGGCCTGGACCGGCTCGAACAGCTTCGCCAGCGCGTGATCGCGATCCACCATCTCGATCCGATGGAGGAGCATGAAGTTTCCGACTATCTCGCCCACCGTCTGACCGTGGTCGGCTGGACCGGCAACCCGGATTTCGCGGACGATGCGTTCGCGGCCTTCTATGCCGGCTCGGCGGGCGTGCCGCGCCGTCTGAACCTGCTCGCCGGGCGCGTGATGCTCCATGCCGCGATCGAGGATTTGCGGGTGATCGACGCCGCCGTCGTGCGGTCGGTTCAGCGCGACCTGGAGGGCGACCTGCCGACGCTGGCCACGGATACGGGGAAGGGTGCAGCTGCCTCGGTCGAGACGTTCGCCCAGCCTGTACCGGTCGCCGATACGCGGCCTACCGATCCAGCGACCGAAGAGCGCATCGCCGCGCTGGAGGCTCGCGTGGAGCTGCAGGACGAGGCGCTTCGCCGCGTGCTGACGCTGCTGGTCGACTGGGTCGAGAGCGAGGACGCCAAGCCCGAATACGCCCCGATCCGCGGTGTTTCCGCCTGGCATGATGCCGCCTGAAATGGCTGTTCTCAATGGCCCTGTTCTCAATGGCATGTCGGTCGATGTTGAGGACTGGTTCCAGGTCGGGGCGTTCGAGAAGGTCATCGACAAGGCCGACTGGGACTCGCTTCAGCCCCGCGTCGAGGCGAATACCGATGCGGTCCTCGCACTGTTCGGCGAGCGCGATACGAAGGCGACGTTCTTCACGCTCGGCTGGGTCGCGCACCGCTATCCCGCGATGATCCGGCGTATCGTCGAGGCCGGGCACGAGATCGCCAGCCATGGCTGGGACCACCAGCGCGTCTTCACGATGACCCCCGACGTCTTCCGCGCCGACCTCGTCCGCGCACGCAAGGCGATCGAGGATGCGGCGGGGACGAAGGTCACGGGCTACCGCGCGCCGAGTTTCTCGATCGACCAGCGGACTCCCTGGGCGCATGTCGAACTCGCCGAGGCTGGCTACGCCTATTCCTCCAGCGTCGCGCCGGTGAAGCACGATCATTACGGCTGGCTCGATGCGCCACGCTACGGGTTCAACCCGCTTGCCGACAGCGCCCTGATCGAGGTGCCGGTGACGGTCGCCAAGTTCGGAGAGCGCAAGCTCGCCACCGGCGGCGGGTTCTTCCGCTTGCTGCCCGCGGCGATCACCGATTTCGCGGTGCGTCAGGTCAATCGTGAGGATCGCCCGGCGATGTTCTATTTCCACCCGTGGGAGATCGATCCGGCGCAGCCGCGGGTCGATGCGGCGCCGATGCGATCGAAGATCCGTCATTACTCGCGGCTCGGCGCGATGGCGGGCAAGTTGCGCGGGTTGCTTGCCCGTCACGAATGGGGCCGCGTCGATGCGGTCGTCGCGCGCGAAGCGGCCCGGCTGGCGTGACCGCGCCGATGCCCGTCGGCGTGCGCGAAGCGGACCTTCGCGATCCGGCCGAGTGCGCGCGGATCGCGGCGTTCGTCGCGACGACCGAAGGTGCCACACCCTTTCACCTGCCCGAATGGAGCCGTGCCGTGCAGGACGGCTGCGGCCAGCGCGCGCGCTATCTGGTCTCCGAAGATTCCGGCGGGGCGGTCATCGGAGCGCTGCCGCTGACCGAGATGCGCTCGCCGCTGTTCGGGCGTGCGCTGGTGTCGACCGGGTTCGGCGTCGATGGCGGGATTCTAGGGGCGTCGATTGAGCCACTGGCGGCGGGGGCCTGGAACCTTGCGCTGCGGACCGGCTGCCCGTCGGTCGAACTGCGCGGCGGGCCCGCACCGAAGGGTTGGGCAAGCGACGACACCAGCTATCTCGGCTTCGCGCGCGATCTGGCGGTGGACGACGACGCCGAGCTTCTCGCGATCCCGCGCAAGCAGCGCGCCGAAGTCCGCCGTTCGCTCGGTTTCGATCTCGAGATCGTTACCGGTAACGACCGGAAGTTGCTCGCCGAGCACTACCGCGTCTATGCCGAGTCGGTCCGCAACCTCGGCACGCCAGTGTTTCCTGCCAAGCTTTTTCGTAGCGTTGCCAGTGTGATGGACGCGGATGTTCTCACTGTACGGCATCAGGGCAGGGCGGTCGCCAGCGTGCTGAGCCTGTACTTCGACGGCACCGTCTACCCCTATTGGGGCGGCGGCACCGAGGCGGCGCGCGGGCTTCGCGCCAACGACCGGATGTATTTCGCGCTGATGGCGCATGCGCGCGCGAGGGGGTGCACGCGGTTCGATTTCGGGCGCTCGAAGACCGGCACCGGCGCGGCGGCGTTCAAGAAGAACTGGGGGTTCACGCCCGAACCACGTTTGTACGCCAAGCGCAGCGACGGGCCGGCGCGCGAGGTCAACCCGCTGAACCCCAAATACGCGCTGATGGTGAAGACGTGGAAGCGCCTCCCGCTATGGGCCGCGACCGCCGCAGGACCGTGGATTTCCCGAGGGCTGGGGTGAGCCTGCTCTTCCTGGCGCACCGCGTGCCCTTTCCGCCCGATCGTGGCGACAAGATCCGCAGCTTTCATATCCTCGAGTATCTGGCGAAGCGCACGCCGGTTCATCTGGTGGCGTTTGCCGACGACGCGGCGGACTTCGATCCGCCTGCGGTGTTCACGGATATGCTGGCAAGCTGCACGATCCTTCCCCGTCGCAAGTCGCAGAAGCGTGCTGCGATCGAAGCGCTGGCTGCCGGCAAGCCGGTATCGCTGACCGCCTTCGCCAGTCCGGCGATGCAGGCCGCGGTCGATCGTATCCTGCCGCAGGTCGGCGGTATCTACTGTTTCTCCGGGCAGATGGCGCAGTATCTGCCGGCCGACGCGCCGCCGGTCGTGATGGATTTCGTCGATGTCGATTCCGCAAAGTTCGCGGGGTTTGCGGAAGACGCCCGCGGTCCGATGCGCTGGATGATGCGCCGCGAAGCGCGGTTGCTGGGAGCTTTCGAGCGGCGGATTGCGGCGCGGGTTTCTGCGAGTCTGTTCGTCAGCGAGGCCGAGGCGGCGCTTTTTCGGGAAGGTGGCGCGCGCGGCCGCGTGATGGCTGTCGAGAACGGGATAGACTCCGCGAAGTTCGACCCTGCGACTGCCAACACGCCCTTATCTTCCCCCCTCCCTGAAAGGGAGGGGCCGGGGGTGGGTCGGTTTCCGCAGGCGCAAACGGTTTTGACCCAAGCCGGCCGACCCACCCCCAACCCCTCCCTTCCAGGGGGGGACGAAGGAGCGTTGATCGTCTTCACCGGCCAGATGGACTACCGGCCCAACATCGACGCCGTCGCCTGGTTCGCGCGCGATATCCTCCCGCTGGTCCGCCAACGCCACCCCGCGCGCTTAGCGATCGTCGGCCGCGCACCGACGCCCGCGGTACTGGCGCTCGCCGGCGACCATGTCACCGTCACCGGCGCGGTCGACGACGTTCGTGGCTGGCTCGCCGCCGCGGACGTGTGCGTCGCGCCGCTGAAACTCGCGCGCGGGATCCAGAACAAGGTGCTCGAGGCGATGGCGATGGCGCGTCCCGTCGTCGCCTCCGCCGCCGCCGCCGAAGGGATCGACCACGCCGACACGATCCGCGTCGCCGGCACCGCGCAGGAGTTCGCCGATCAGGTGATCGCGCTGCTCGACGCGCCGGACACCGCGGCCACGCTCGGCGTCGCGGCCCGGGCGCAGGTCATCCGCCGCTACGGCTGGGACGCGCGCCTCGCCTCGCTCGACGCGCTGCTCGGCCTGACCGCATGACCGCGTGGCGCCGACACGGCATCGCGCTGGCGGTCGCGTTCGTCCTGATCCTGCTGGTGTTCCGCAGCGACGTCCGTGATCTCGTGCAGATCTGGTGGAACAGCACGACCTTCGGGCATTGCCTGTTCATCGGTCCGGTCGTCGCGTGGCTGATCTGGCAGCGCCGTGCGGACCTCGCCCAACTCACCCCGACCGGCTGGTGGCCGGGCCTCGCCCTCGTGGCGATCGGTGGGTTCGGCTGGCTGTTGGGCGACGCCGGCTCGGTCGGTTTCGCGCGCCAGCTTGGGCTGGTCATGATGCTGCAGGGCGCGGTTGTCACGATCCTCGGCCCCAATGTCGCGCGCGGGCTGCTATTCCCGCTCGCCTACGCGTTCTTCCTCGTGCCGTTCGGCGAGGGCCTCGAACCACCCTTGCAGACCATCACGGTCGCGATCGTCATGCCGCTGCTCCACCTGGTCGGCGTACCCGCGGTCGTCGACGGCGTGCTGATCCACGCCGGCCGCTATTATTTCGAGGTCGCGGAAGCGTGTTCGGGCGCCAAATTCGTCATCGCGATGGTCGCGTTCGGGGTGTTGGTCGCCAATCTCTGCTTTCTGTCGTGGAAACGCCGCGCGATCTTCCTCGTCGTCTCGGTGGTCGTGCCGGTCATCGCCAACGGGTTCCGCGCGTTCGGGACGATCTGGGCGGCGGACCTGACCTCGATCGAGGCGGCCACCGGGCTCGACCATATCGTCTATGGCTGGGTGTTCTTCGCGCTCGTCATGGCCGCGGTGCTGGCGATCGGCTGGCGCTGGTTCGACCGGGCCCCCGACGATCCTGCGTTCGATCCGGCGAGGCTACAGGCTATACCCCGCAACCGCACCGATCTGCTGATCGCCACCGCGCTCGTCCTCGCGACGGTCGCGGTCTTCCCGAGCTGGAGCGCCGCCATCGCCGGTCGCGCGCAGCCGCTGCCCGCGCATATCGACCTGCCCGACATCCCCGGCTGGCACCGCGTTCCGGTCAGCACGCGCGCGCCCTGGACGCCCTATCATCCCGGCGCGGACCATTACCTGTTCGGCCGCTATGCCGACGCCTCGGGCGCGACCGTCGACATGAGCATCGCGGTGTTCGGCAACCAGCATGAGGGCAAGGAGCTGATCGCGTTCGGCACCGGCGTCCTGCGGCAAGAGGATCGCTGGGTCCGGGTCGCCGATCTGCCCGATATCGTGGACGGCGCGGGGGCAGGTGGTTCGGCGATGCGGATCACCGCGCCGGGGCCCGTAGAGCGGATCGTCGCGACGTGGTACCGGGTCGGCGACACGACCACGCAGGACGAGACGCTGGTGAAGATCGAGACGATGAAGGCGCGGCTGCTCGGCGGTCCGCAACGCGCGGTGGCGATCCACCTTTCGGTCGAGGGCGCCGATCCGCGTCCGATCGCGCGCTTCCTCGCCGCATTGGGGCCGATCGCTACGGTTGCCGATCGCGCCGCGGGGATGCGCTAGATGTGCGGCATCGCCGGGATCTTTCACCCGGGTACGCCCAAGCCGGTCGATCCCAACCGCGTCCATGCGATGATCGCCGCGCTGGCGCATCGCGGGCCCGATGGCGACGGCATCTGGACCGCGCCGGGCGTGGGGCTCGGCCATCGTCGGCTGTCGATCATCGACCTCGAAGGCTCGCCGCAGCCGATGTCCGATGGCTCGCTGACGATCACCTATAATGGCGAGGTCTATAACTTCGCCGAACTGCGCGACGAGCTGATCGCCAAGGGTGCGATCTTCCGCACCGCCGGCGACACCGAAGTCCTGCTCCACGCCTGGCGCGCCTGGGGGCCGTCGATGCTCGACCGGCTGAACGGCATGTTCGCGTTCGGGATCCACGATTCCGCCGCGCACACGCTGTTCCTCGCGCGCGACCGGATGGGGGTGAAGCCGCTTTTCTACGTCGAACTCGCCGACGGCTCGCTCGCCTTCGCCTCCGAACTGAAGGGCCTGCTCGCGCACCCGCAGTTACGGCGCGTGCCCGATCTCAGCGCCGTCGAAGATTACCTGGCGCTCGGCTATGTCCCCGACGATGGCTGCATCGTCGCGGGCGTGAAGAAGCTGGCGGCGGGGCATTTCCTGCTGGTCGAGCGGGGGCGCCCGGTGCCAAGCCCTCGCAAATGGTGGGACATCGATTTCTCCAGTCGCGCGACCGGGTCGGCCAAGGCGCTCGGCGAGGAACTGGTCGACCGGATGCGCGCAGGCGTGCGCTCGCGAATGGTCGCCGACGTGCCGCTCGGGGCGTTCCTGTCGGGTGGCGTCGACAGCTCGGCGGTCGTCGCGTTGATGGCGGAAGCAAGCCCCAAGGCGGTGCGTACCTGCACGATCGGCTTCGATGAGGCGGGGCATGACGAGCGCAGCTTCGCCACCATTGTCGCGCGGCGCTTCGCCACCGATCACCGCGAGCGCGTGGTCCAGTCGGGCGACGTCTCGCTGATCGACACGCTGGTCGCGAGCTTCGACGAACCTTTCGCCGACGCCTCTGCTCTCGCGACGTATCAGGTCTGCGCGCTGGCTCGCGAGAGCGTCACCGTGGCGCTGTCGGGCGACGGTGCGGACGAGGCGCTCGCCGGCTATCGTCGCTACAAGTTCCAGTCCGTCGAGGAGCGTGTCCGCGGCCTGCTCCCGGCGCATCTGCGCGCGGACGTGTTCGGCACGCTCGGCCGCTTTTATCCCAAGGCCGATTGGGCGCCGCGGCCGCTGCGCGCGAAATCGACGCTGCTCGCGCTCGCGCAAGATGGGGGCGAGGCGTATGCGCGGTCGGTCGGCGTCACCACGCCCGAGCTGCGCGCGCACCTCTTCACCCCCGGTGCTCGTGCGACGCTCGGCGGGTATCGTGCCGAGGACCGCTATGTCGCGACGATGGCGAACGCGCCGGCGCGCGATGCGATCGACCGCGCGCAATATGCCGACATCAAGCATTGGCTGCCCGGCGACATCCTGACCAAGGTCGATCGCACCAGCATGGCGGTGGGTCTCGAAGCGCGCGAACCGTTGCTCGACCACCGCTTGATCGAGTTCTGCGCGACGTTGCCCGCGAACATGCGGTTGCGCCACGGCGAGGGCAAATGGCTGATGAAGAAGGCGATGGAGCCGTATCTGCCGCGCGAGATCCTCTATCGCCAGAAGATGGGCTTCGTGACGCCGATCAGCGCGTGGTTCCGCGAAGCGCTGGCGGGGGAGGCGATCGCGCTCGCCAAATCCCGTACGCTCGGCGAGACCGGGTGGTTCGACATGGCGACCATCGCGCGGATCGCCGACGAACATCGCATGGGCCGCGCCGAGCATGGCCGGACCTTGTGGCAGTTCGTGATGCTCGAACGCTCGATGAAGCGGGTGTTCGGCTGAGCGTTAGCGCAGCGGGACGGGGACGGCTCCGGGGTTGGCGCGTGCGAGCAGCGCCTCCAGCGCGGCATCGTCGAGCCGCCCCGCCGTCCGCAGCGCCGCCTCGGGGGTCATCGCGATCACCGTGCCGTCGGGGCCGTCGATGATGACCTCGCCGCACTCCTGAAAGACGTCTCGCGGCTGACTGTGCGGCTGGGTCATCGTGGCTCTCCCAATATCCTATGATAACGCTCGATTGGGTCACTGGCTCCTTCGACCCGCCCCGACACTAATTCGAGACCAGCTCGCCCATCCAGCGATCGAACACCTGCGGCCAGAGCGACCCGGGCGATCGCGGCGACAGGCGAGTCCCGAAGCCGTGGCCGCCATGCTGTAGAAAATGCGCTTCGGCCGGAATGCCCGCGCGGCGCGCTGCGGCGAGGGTGTCGATGCTGTTAGCGACGGGGACGGTGGTGTCGTCTTCGGCGTGCACCAGAAAGAGCGGCGGATCGCCCGCCTTCAACTGCCGGTCGATCGCGTACCGCGCCTGAACCGCGGGCAGCGGGTCGGGGCCGAGCAGGTTGGCGCGCGATCCGCCATGGCTTCGGCCCGGATCCATGTTGGACACCGCGTACATGAGCCCCGCCCAGGCCGGGCGTGCCGAGTGGCGGTCGACGGCGTCGACCGGGCGATAGGTCTTGAAATCGTGCAGCACCGTCAGCGAGCCGGCGAGATGCCCGCCGGCGGAAAAGCCGAGTACGCCGAGCTTCTCCGCCCTGATCCCGTAGGCGCGGGCATTGGCACGGATCAGCCGCATCGCGCGCTGCGCGTCGGCGAGCGGCACGTCGGCTCGGTCTGCCCAGCCTTCGCCTGGCAGGCGGTAGCTCAACACAAACGCGGTGATCCCGAACGCATTCAGCACGCGCGCGACGTCGATGCCTTCGTTACGCAGCGACGTGATCGAATAGCCGCCGCCGGGGACGATCAGCACCGCCCGACCGTCTTGCCGCGCCGGGCGGAACACGCCGACTTCGGGGCGCACCACGCCGCGCATCTGGAAGTCACGATAGCCGTCGGGATAGCGCGGCATGGTCGGACGGGGGACCGGTAGTGGGTTCGGCGCCCCTTGGGGGATATTGGGCCACAAAGCGAACCGCTCGGCGGGCGGCCAGATCGGCAGGTCCGTCGTGCGCGGCTGGCCGGCGGTGACCTGCGCACCGGTCCGCGCGAAGGCGGGGAGCGCCAAGCCGGCGGCAAGCGGTAGGCTGAGGAGCGAGCGGCGGTCGAAGGTCATCGGGCGATACTAGACGATCCGCGCGTGCTCGGGGAGGGGAGCGCGACACGATCGATCATTATTCCGCGGGAATAGCCGTCAGAATACCGCGAGCGCGGCGTGCAGGGTGAGTGCCACGAGCGTCACGCTCGACAGCATGAAGACCACGAACCGGTAGCGGACGCGGTTGCTGGTCGCCTGGATCAGACTGTGGACGATTCGCAGACCGACATACGCCCACGCGATCCAGGCGTTGATCCCGTTGCCCGTGCCGCTCAGCGCCAGCACGGTGCAGACCGCGTAGAACAGCGTCGGCTGCTCCATCAGATGGTTGTAGTTATGGACCTTCCACTGCGCCTGGGGCGGCAGCGAGCGGTCGGCATCGGAGGCCTTGGTGCCGACGAGCGTGCTCATGTCGACGCCTGCCGCCTTCATCGCCGGCAGCCGCGTGGCGAGCATCCAGCCCAGCATGACGAGCGTCCACGCGATCAGCACGACCATCGGTCGCAGGATGTCGCTATGCATGAAAAAGCCTCCCCCGGTTATCCGGGAGGCTGCATCAATTGTCGGGTTAGGGCAACGGTATCTCTAATCCTCCCCCGCCAGGGGGAGGTGGCAGGCACTTGCCTGACGGAGGGGGAGGAGAGGGCAAACTGACGTTATCGCCCCCTCCCCCTCCGTCGCTTCGCGCCACCTCCCCCTAGCGGGGGAGGATTACAAAGTCTCAGTCGAAGCTCGCGCCCCACTTGCGGACCGGACGGTCCTTCCACAGGCCACGATGATACGCGTCAGACGCCAGCAGCGGCATCACCGAGCCGGCTTCCGCGAACACCATCTGCTCGATCCCCGTGTTCACCTTGCCCCACGACGCCGCTTCCTGCAGCGTCGAGGACGAGCACGCACCGTCGCGCACGTCGGCAACGGTGATCTGCACCGCATACTTGTGGACCTGGACGTCGTCATGGCCGAGGATTTCGGCGCAGACGACGGTGTCCTGGATGAAGTTCTTCGGCACGCCGCCACCGATCATCAGCAAGCCCGTGGTACCCGCCTTGATCTTGATCTCGGTGAGCTCGCGGAAGTCGGCGATGGCGTCGAGGACCATGTACGGCTTGCCCGCCTTCACCGCGTCGACCTGGTGCTTGACCAGACCGAAGCCGGCGGACGAGTCGACGAATGCCGGGCAGAAGATCGGCACGTCATGCTCATAGGCGAGCTTGACGAGGCTGTTCTCCTTCTTGCCGTGCTCGACGAGATACTTGCCCATCTCGCGGATGAACTCGCGGCTCGAATAGGCGCGTGGCTCGAGCGTTTCGGCGATCTCGAAGATCGTGTGGTCGACGTGCTGGAGCTCTTCCTCGTCGATATAGGTGTCGTAGATCCGGTCGATCATCAGCGAGCGCAGCACGTCGTCGTGCGGCACTTCGAGCGCCTGATAATGCTTGTGGCCCAGGCCCTCGAAGAAATCCATGTCGACGATCGTCGCGCCGGTCGCGACGATGCCGTCGATCATGTTGTTGCGCAGCAGCTCGGCATACAGGTCCATGCAACCGCCGGCACTCGTCGAGCCTGCGATCACGAGGAAGATCGTGCAGTCCTTGTCGGCCAGCATCTGATTGTAAATGTCGGTCGCACGGCCGAGATCGCGGCTGGTGAACGACATCTTCTTCATCGCATCGACGATCGGCCGCGCGTCGAAGCTGGTGATGTCGATATGCTCGACGGTGGTGGAAAGGAGTTCCGCCTTGCGCTGCGCGTCGATGCGGGTGTCTTCGGTCATGTCTAATCCCTAGCAAACAGCAAATTGCAAACAGCCGTCACCCCAGCGAAAGCTGGGGTCTCCTGGAGGCGCACGATGCGACCGCCCCATGAAGACCCCAGCGTGCGCTGGGGTGACGAACGATAGTGGTCGGTAGTTACAGCTTGACGACGTTCGACGCGAGGTCCTGGAACCGCTCGTCATACAGCGAGACCATCGGCTCGTCGGTGACGATCACCGTCTCGTCCGATCCGAACCCGTTGAACGCGGTCCGCATCGCCGAGCCGTAGGCGCCGAGCATGCCGATCTCGATATAATCGCCGGCCTGCGTGTCCGCGGGCAGCATGAACGGGCCGACCATATAGTCCATGTCGTCGCACGTCGGACCGTAGAAGCTGAACTCCATGTCCTTCGCACGGCTGTCCGGCTCGCGGAGCAGCTCGGTCGGAAAACGCCAGCCGATATGCGCCGCATCGAACAGCGCGCCATACGCGCCGTCGTTGATGTACAGCTCGGTCCCGCGACGCTTTTCGACGCGTACGATGATCGACGAATATTCCGCGCACAGCGCCCGGCCAGGCTCGCACCAAAGCTCGGACGAATAGCTGACGGGCAGCGATTCGAACGCACGATGGATCGTCTCGAAGAAATGCTCGAGCGGCGGGGGCTCCATGCCGGGATAGGACGACGGGAAGCCGCCGCCGACGTCGATGACGTCGACCGTGACCGCCGCCTCGACGATCGCCGCACGGACGCGCTCCATCGCGTTCGAATACGCCTCCGGGGTCATCGCCTGCGAACCGACATGGAAGCAGATGCCGAGCGCGTCCGCTGCCTGGCGCGCCGCGAACAGCAGCTCCTTAGCTTCGTGCGGGGCCGCACCGAACTTCGACGCCAGCGACAGCTTCGAATGCTCCGACGACACGCGCAACCGCACGCAGAGCGTCAGGTCGGTGGCTTCGCGGGTGGCGCGAACGACCTTGTCGAGCTCTTCCAGGCTATCAAGGCTGAAGGTGCGGACGCCGTGCGTGAAATACGCCTCTGCGATTGCTTCCTCGGCTTTCACGGGGTGCATGAAGCACAGCGTAGCCTCGGGAAGCGTCCGTGCGACCAGGCGCACTTCGGCGATCGACGCCACGTCGTAATGCGTGATGCCGTTGTCCCACAGGATCTGCAGGAGTTCGGGAGACGGGTTCGCCTTCACCGCATACATCGAACGACCCGGGAACTTCTCGACGAAGAACCGAGCGGCGCGCGCAGCAGCGTGCGGACGAACGAGCGTTACCGGGTTGACCGGGCGCCCTTTAGCGATGTCGATGCCGCTCCCGATGCAGGAGATGTCGGCGGTCGAATGGGCTTTCGCTAACCCCAGCGCGATATGATGCTTGACCAATTCAAGGGACCTCCAATGTCCTGAGACAAATTACGAAAACACTGCCTTGCGGTTGGAAGTCCCATGGGGCAGCGGAAGGGCGATCTACGGTCGCTTGCCCCCCATGTAAATAGGGTTGGCCGCATAGGAGCCAGTGTGTGACGATTTTGCGACAGCCAACGCGGGCGGGGGTGCGGGACGCCGCGGAAAAGATCGCGCGGATACTTCCGCCGACCCCGCTGTTTTTGAGCGAAATCAAGGGTGTACCGGTCGCGTTCAAGGCTGAATCGTTGCAACCAATCGGCGCGTTCAAGATTCGCGGCGCGTGGCATCGGCTCACCGCATTGGACGACGCCGCGCGAAAAAAAGGCGTCGTCGCGTTTTCGTCGGGCAATCACGCGCAGGGCGTGGCCTGGGCGGCGAAGCGGCTCGGGATGGCGGCGACGATCGTGATGCCGTCGGACGCGCCGCGACTGAAACGCGAATCGACCTTGGCGCTCGGCGCGGAGGTGGTGACCTACGACCGTGCGACCGAAAGTCGCGAGGCGATCGCCGGGCGCCTTGCCGAGGCAAGCGGTGCGACGCTGGTGCCGAGCTTCGACGATCCGTGGATCATCGAGGGGCAGGGGAGCGCGGGAATCGAAGCGGCCGCACAGATGGCGGTGCTGGGATTAGGAGCGCCGACTCGCGTGATCGTGCCGTGCGGCGGTGGCGGTCTCTCGGCCGGCATCGCGCTGGCGTTGAAGGACAGCGCGATCACCGTCGTCGAGCCCGAAGGCTGGGACGACATGCGCCGTTCGCTGGAGGCATCGTGGATCGAACCGGTCGGTCCCAACCCGCCGCCGACCGCCTGCGATTCGCTCCAGACCTTGCGAGTGTCCTCGCTGACGTTCGACGTCCTCTCCCGCCGCGACGCGATCGGGGTCGCGGTCAGCGAACCGGAGATCGCCGCGGCGCAACGCTGGGCGGCGGAGAAACTCCGACTGGTGATCGAACCGGGCGGCGCGGTCGGGCTGGCGGCGGCGCTGGCTGGCAAGGTGGCGCTCGAACCCGGGCTGCTGGTCATCCTGTCCGGCGGGAACGTCGACCTCGCCGCCTATGCAAAGGCGATGGCGGGCTGATTACTCTGGCGGCAGGGTCTTCACCGCCGGCTTCGCGCACGCATAGGCCTGCTGGTAGCTCCGGTTCCAGCACGCGACGAAGCCGTCGAGAATGTTGAGGTTCATCGGCCAAGCATAGGCGCGCGGCTTGCCGTCCGCCCCCACCGGGGCATAGCCGGCCGGACGGGGGAGCGCAGCGAGCTTGGCGCGGGCGGTGTCTAGACCGGCGAGGTCGCGGCGCAGGAACGCGATGCTGCCGTCGACATAGAGGTTCCAGCCGAACCCGGCATCCTGCTCCACCGGTTTGCGCGCGGCTTCAAACAGCGCCACCGCGCGCGCGGTCTGTCCGGCGTTCGCGCGCAACTGGCCTTCATGCCATTGCAACAGCCCGGCAGTGCGCGGGTTGGCGGGATGACCCGCGCGCCATTCGGCGATCAGGTCGGCGGCCTGCGCATCGCAGCCGGCGTTGGCGAGTGTCCGCCAGCCGCCCGTCATGGTCTGGTCGAACGTGCGTTCGTCGAGCGCCATCATCGCGGACTTGTCATATTGGCAGTTGGACGGTGGCGGTGTCTGCGCGGCGATCATCGCGAGAAAGGCCAGCATAATACCTCCGAGCCTCCGATCGAGGTTGCCAAGCTATTGCCCTGCGGCACGCGAAGTCAACGCGCTTCAATCCCAGGCCAGGGTGGCGTATCGGACGGCATGAACGCCGCCCTCACCAGCATCGCCGCCGCAGCTCCCGCCATCGCCATGCTGGCAATGTTCGCCTGCCTGATCGGTGGGATCGTGCTGATCGTGAAGAAGCAGGACACGAAAAAGGGCGTGCTGATGCTGATCATGGCCGCGGTGTTGCTGGCCAACGTAGCGATCTGGACGCTCTGACTTAAGTCCCTCTCCACTTTGGGGGGAGAGGGAGGGGCCCGCCGTTCTTGCGGTGGGAGGGTGAGGGGAGTTGACACGCGCCAGCCTATCCCAACTCCCCCTCATCCGACGCTGGCGCGCCACCTTCTCCCCGAGGGGAGAAGGGAGGTTCTTCACCGGATCGGCGAGTTCGGGTCGAGGCGCATGTCGAGATACTTGTCCACGCTTCCCATCAGGTCCGGCATCTCGTGCTCGAAGAAGTGGTTCGCCTTCGGGATCGTGTCGTGATGGATCGTGATGTGCTTCTGCGTCCGCAGCTTGTCCACCAGCTTCTGCGTAGCACCTGGCGTCGCGACCTCATCGGCCTCGCCCTGGATGATGATCCCGCTCGACGGACAAGGCGCAAGGAACGTGAAGTCGTACAGGTTCGCCGGCGGCGCGACCGAGATGAACCCGCGGATCTCGGGCCGGCGCATCAGCAGCTGCATGCCGATCCACGCACCGAAGCTCACGCCCGCGATCCAGGTCGTCTGCGCCTCGGGATGGAAGCTCTGCACCCAGTCGAGCGCGCTCGCCGCATCCGACAGCTCGCCAACGCCATTGTCGAACACGCCCTGGCTTTTCCCCACACCGCGGAAATTGAACCGCAGCGTCGCGAACCCGCGCCGCTGGAACGTCTTGTAGAGCTGCTGGACGATCGCGTTGTTCATCGTGCCACCGGCCGACGGATGCGGGTGCAGGATCATCGCGACCGGCGCACGCGGACGCGGAGCCGGCGCAAAACGACCTTCGAGACGGCCTTCGGGACCGGGGAAAATGACTTCTGGCATGGGCACTCGCGAGCTGGGATACGCACTCGGGTGGAGTGCCTGATTATGCGCGCTATATAGCGTTCGAGCCCCTTTTCGCAATTGGAACCGGTCCTGTCCCGCATCTACCTCGATCACGCCGCCACCACGCCGATGCGCCCCGAGGCGATGGCGGCGGTGACGGAAGGCATGGCGCGCTGGGCGAACCCGTCCTCGCCGCATGCCGAGGGCCGCGGGGCGCGGGCTGCGCTGGAGGATGCGCGGACGCGTATCGCCAAGGCGCTGGACTGGCCGCACCACGTGATCCTGACGAGCGGCGCCAGCGAGTCCGCGGCGCTCGCGTTGCGGGGGCGGCCGGGCATCGGCGTAGCGGCGGTGGAGCATGACGCTATTCTCAGAGCCGCGGAACAGCCGGTCATGGTCGACGTCGATGCGGGCGGCATCGTGATGAACCGGGAGGGCTCAGGGTCGATCGCGCTCCAGTCCGCCAACAGCGAAACCGGCGTTCTGCAAGGCTCCGCCACCGGCTTCCGCATCGCCGACTGCGCGCAGACCGCCGGCAAGCTCCCGCTCCCCGACGCTGACCTTCTCATCGTCTCCGCGCACAAGCTCGGCGGCCCCCCCGGCATAGGCGCGCTGCTGGTCCGCGACCTCGGCCTGCTCGACCCGACCGGCGGACAGGAACGCGGCTATCGCGGCGGCACCGAGAACCTCCCCGGCGCACTCGGTTTCGCCGCGGCGCTGGAGGCTCCGCGAGACTGGTTCGCCGACATGGCCGATCTCCGCGCCACCCTCGACGCCGCGATCCTCGCAGGCGGCGGCGAGATAGTCGCGCACCACGCCCTGCGCATCCCCACGATAGCCTCCTACCGCATGCCCGGCGTAAGCTCCGCCGCGCAGTTGATCCGCCTCGACATGGCCAGGTTCGCCGTCTCCGCGGGCAGCGCGTGTTCGTCGGGCAGCATGCGCCCGAGCCACGTCCTCGCGGCAATGGGCTACACGCCCGAAGCCGCGGCCGAGGTCGTCCGCGTCAGCTTCGGCTGGACCACCACGCCCGACGATGTCGCGAAGTTCGCCGAAGCCTGGACGCGCATCGTCACCGACGTCAGGCGCGCCGCATGACGTACCTCGACTATCAGGCGACGACCCCGCTCGCACCCGAAGCGCTTGCCGCAATGCTCCCCTGGCTCGAATCGCAGCACGCCAACCCGCACTCTCCCCATCGCGAAGGCCGCCGTGCGAAAGCCGCCGTTGAAGTCGCACGCGATCAGGTCGCCGCGTCGCTGCCCTCCGGCGGCCGCGTCGCGTTCACCAGCGGTGCGACCGAGGCGCTCAACTGGGCGATCAAGGGCACGACCGGCCCGATCGTCACGCTCGCAACCGAACACGCCGCCGTCCTCGGCACGGTCGCAGCGGAGGCGGCCGGGGGGCGTCAGGTCACGATTCTCCCGGTCGGGCCCGACGGTATGGTCGATCTCGCCGTAGCCCGCGCTGCGATCCGCCCCGGCACCGGGCTCTTCGCCGCGATGCTCGTCAATAACGAGATCGGCGTCGTCCAGCCGGTTACCGCGCTCGCCGAGATCGCGCACCAAGCCGGCGCACTCATGCTTTGCGACGCGGTTCAGGGTTACGGCCGCATCCCTATCCCCGACACCGTCGACCTCGTCGCCATCTCCGCGCACAAGATCCACGGACCCAAGGGTATCGGCGCGCTTTGGATCCGCGACGGCATCGACCTCGCGCCGCTGATGCACGGCGGCGGACAGGAAGCGCCGGGACGCTCCGGCACACTATCACCCTCACTATGCGCAGGCTTCGGCGTCGCGGCGCAACTCATGGCCGACCGCAAGGATCAGGACGCCGCGCATATCGATCGGCTCTGGTCGCTAGCGGTCGACCGCCTCGGCCCCGGCTGGGCGGTCAATGGCGCCACCGACCAGCGCTATCACGGCAACCTCAGCATCCGCCGCGAAGGCCTCGACGTGAGTCGCCTGATGTCCGACCTCCGCGACATCGCCTTCTCCGCCGGGTCGGCCTGCGCCAGCGGATCGGGCCGCTCCAGCCACGTCCTCCGCGCGATCGGCCTGACCGAGACCCAGGCGCGCGCCAGCATCCGCCTCGGCTTCGGCCGCTACACTACCGGAACAGACCTCCGCGACGCGATCGACACGATTGTCGCCTCAGCCGAGGCACAATGGCCATGATCGTTCGCTTCATCGCCCGTGACGGCACCGTCCGCAGCGTCGCCGCCAACCCCGGCGACCGCCTGCTCGACACCGCACAGGCCGACAACCAGCCGCTCGAGGGTACATGCGAAGGCCAGCTGTCCTGTGCCACCTGTCACGTGATCGTCGATGCCGCCGACTTCGCCCGGCTTCCGCCCCCGACCGAAGACGAGGAGGATATGCTCGACCTCGCGCACAACGCGACGCGGACCAGCCGGCTCGCCTGCCAGATCCGCCTGACCGACGCGCTGGACGGATTGACCGTACGGATTCCGGGGTAGGTCAGCGAAACTTACAGGAAGACAACGGCCGGTTCAGGGAACGTCCACGGCGAGAGGCGGATTATCCCTTCATCGCCCCAATGTACGGGGCATGAGAGGAGTACCGAACATGAAGATCATCGCAATGTTCGCCGCTGGCGCCCTTGCCGCCGGAACCCTGATATCGCCGACCCCGGCCGATGCGCAGCGTCACGGCTGGGATGGCCCGCGCGGCGGCCCCGGCTGGCATGGGCCACGTGGCGGCCATCGTGGCTGGCACGGCGACCGGCGCTGGAACGGGCCTCGCCACGCCTATCGCGGATATAGCGGCGGTTATCGTGGTGGCTACGGCTATCGTGGACCGCGCGGCTATGGCCGATCGCGCGTCGTTTGCCGGATTCAGCGTGGCTATTACGGCCCGGTTCGTCGCTGTTTCCGACGCTAAATTCCGACGTCGATACGGAACCGTAACGATGTTCTTTAGTTGGGTAACATAGGTTGCAGGACTCAACAGAGTTCAGACCCAGTAGGAGATTATCATGAAATTGTTCACCCTCGCTGCCGCCGGTCTCGTCGCACTCACCGGGCTCGCGCCGGTCGGCATCGCTGCCGAAGCCTCGGCGCAGCGCACCGTCGTCCATGAGCGCACCGTCGTGCGCCACAACGGCAACCGCCCCGGCTATCGTCGCCCCGTCGTCCGCACGCGCCAAGTGTGCCGCAACGTCTATCGCAACCATCATCGCCAGCGCGTCTGCCGCACGGTCCGCGTTCGCCGCTGATCCTGATGCGACAAGCTAAGGCTTGATCATCCCGCCCGACCCCGCCATAGGCGCCGCGGGAGTCGGGCGGACGTGGTCGTCGCCAACTTGGTCAGATCCGGAAGGAAGCAGCCACAACGACTAAGCCACGGGTCGTCCCGGCTCCCACCGCGAACGTTTGCAAGCAAACGTAAGCGCGGCCAGCGGTGCAAAGCACCGTCTGACGATGCGGCTTAGCCGCAACGCGCTTCCCATCTAAAAAATGCCGATAGTACCCCGAACCCTGGACCCCCGCGTCCGCGTGGGAACAGAAAGGGTTCGCTAGCCCTTCGACACCGCCCCCCAAACCGCCTATATCGACCGCAATGTCAGATTCATTCGACCTGGGCGAACCCCCGCAGCCGGCCAAGACGCCGGCCCAAACAGGGGACGTCGCCTACCGCGTGCTAGCGCGCAAATACCGTCCGCAGACCTTTTCCGAGCTGATCGGCCAGGACGCGATGGTCCAGACGCTTGGCAACGCGATCAAGCGCGACCGGCTCGCGCACGCATTTCTGATGACCGGCGTCCGCGGCGTGGGGAAGACGTCGACCGCGCGCCTCATCGCCAAGGCGCTCAACTGCATCGGCCCCGACGGCGAGGGTGGCCCGACGATCGACCCTTGCGGCGTCTGCGAGCCGTGCCGTGCGATCGCCGAGGGCCGCCACATCGACGTGATCGAGATGGACGCCGCCAGCCATACCGGCGTCGACGACGTCCGCGAGATCATCGACGCGTCGCGTTATTCGGCGGTGACTGCGCGCTTCAAGATCTACATCATCGACGAAGTCCACATGCTGTCGAAGAACGCGTTCAACGCGCTGTTGAAGACGCTCGAGGAGCCGCCGCCGCATGTGAAATTCCTGTTCGCGACGACCGAAGTGAACAAGGTGCCGGTGACGGTCCTGTCGCGCTGCCAGCGCTTCGACCTCCGCCGGATTTCCGCCGAGCAGCTCTCGAAGCATTTCGCCTGGGTTTCCGAGCAAGAGGGCGTCATCGCCGATCCCGAGGCGCTGATGCTGATCGCGCGCGCTGCGGAAGGCTCCGCACGCGACGGCTTGTCGATCCTCGACCAGGCGATCGCGCATGCCGGGCTCGAAGGCGGTGGCGTGACCGCGGATGCGGTGCGCCAGATGCTCGGGCTGTCAGACCGGGGCGCAGTACGCGATCTGCTCACGCTGATCCTCGCCGGCGACGGGGCAGGGGCGCTCGCGTCGATGCGCCGCCAATATGATTACGGCGTCGATCCGCTGTCGGTGCTCCGCTCGCTGCTAGAAACCGTCCACGGCATCACGCTGACCAAGGTCGGCACGCCGCCCGACGCCGCGCAGCCGATGGAGGAACGCGCGGCGCGCGAGGAATGGGCGGCATCGCTCGGCTATCCCGCGCTGCACCGCCTGTGGCAGCTGTTCCTCAAGGGCCATGACGAGGTCGCCAAGGCCGCACTGCCGATCGAGGCTGCGGAGATGGCGCTGTTGCGCGCGATCTACGCCTCGACACTGCCCGATCCCGGCGACCTCGCGCGTCAGATTGCCAGTGGCGCGGCGCCCTCAGCGACACCGTCGTCACCGCCAATGCCGCCACCTGCGCCTCCGTCCGGCGAAGCGCCGCCCTGGAACGCAGCATCCGCTGCGAAGGCGCCCGAACCGGTGGCGACCGGACCGATCCTGCCGCCGACGTTCGAGGCGCTGGTCGATCTGCTCGACGAATCGGGCGGCCTCGCGATCGCGGCACGGCTCCGCCACGGTGCACGCGTGGTCAGCTATGCGCCGCCCGAATTCACCCTAAGCGGCAGCCGCCCGGTGTCGGCCGACACGCTCGCCGAACTCAACGCGCTGTTGAAGAGCGTGACGCGGACGGCGTGGAAAGTGTCGATCGTCGACGCACCCGGCGCACCAACGCTGCGCGAGGCGCAGGACGCCGGTGACGCCGCGGTGCGCCAAGCTATTCTCGAATCCCCCATCATGAAGGCCGCGGTGGCAGCGTTTCCGGACGCCCAGCTCGAATCGTGGCCCGGTCAAAGGAGCAACGCATGAAGAATATCGATGAAATCCTCGCCATGGCGCAGAACGTCCAGAGCGAGCTCGAAAAGGCACAAGCCAGTCTCGACACGATCGAGGTCGAGGGCGCGTCCGGCGGCGGCCTCGTCAAGGTGAAGGCGTCCGCCAAGGGCCGCATCATCAGCATCGCGATCGACGATTCGCTGATGCAGGTGAACGAGAAGCAGATGCTCGAGGACCTGCTGACGGCGGCGTTCAACGACGCGCGCGCCAAGGCGGACGCGGTTTCGGGCAGCGAAATGTCCAAGATGACCAGCGGCCTGCAACTGCCACCGGGCTTCAAGTTGCCTTTCTGAGTCGTAGTGCGCACGCCGCTCTGGCGGCGAGACGCACAAGACCGGCCGGCGTGACCTCTGCCACGACCGACGCGGGCTTTGCCCGCGGCACCGGCTGACTGGGCGCGGTGGTCGTTTCGGCGCGGGAACAATCGCTCTTCGGTCGGCGTTGCGCTCTTCAGTAATCAGGGAGAGTATCATGGCCGAAGAGCGCATCGTCGAAACGCCGACCACCCACACCACGATCATCGAACGCCGCGGCGGCGGTGGCGGCATGTTGATCGCGATCGTCCTGCTGATCGCAGTATTGATCGGTGGATTTTATCTTTTCAGCCGGTCGGGCGCGCAGAACAGCAAGGACGCCGCGATCACGTCGGCCGCGAAGAGCGTCGGCGGTGCCGCCGAAAAGGCCGGCGATGCGGTCGAAAAATCGACGCAGTAATCGCGAGAAGCGTGTTTTCCCGCGAAGGCGAGGACCCAGCCTGGGCTCTCGCTTTCGCGCGGGACCAAGGGCCGTTCCCCCCCGTCATCCCGGCGAACGCTGGGATCTTCCTCCGCGACGCGCACCCTTCGCCACGAGGAGACCCCAGCGTCCGCTAGGGTGACGGTTTTTGGTCGGGTGTCTCCAGTTCAGGATGTGCGCAGACACCCATCCAGCCCGTCGTTCCGCACCACCGAAACGCGCCGCGATAGCGTGTTCCCGTGTTTCCGCACAAAGCCACGCGGGTCGATCGCCGCACGCTTCTTCGGCAGGGGCAACACCGCCGCGATCCGCCCCGCCTCGGTCGGCGACAGCTTCGAGGCGTCGTGGTGGAAATACCGGATCGCCCCGGCATTCGCGCCATAGGTCCCGATCCCGGTCTCGGCGATGTTGAGATATACTTCCATGATCCGGCGCTTTGGCCACAACGCCTCGATCAGCACCGTGAAATACGCCTCGAACGCTTTCCGCAGATAGCCGCCGCCCTGGAACAGGAACGCGTTCTTCGCGGTTTGCTGGCTGATCGTCGAGCCCCCGCGGATACGCCCACCGCGGGCATTGCGCGCCACGGCGCCGGCCATGGCTTTGAAATCAAAACCGTTATGCGAGCAGAAGTGCGAATCTTCGCCGCCAATCGCGGCGCGCGCCATGTCCGGGTCCATCTCCGATAGCGGCATCCAGTCCTTGGTGACGCCGCGTCCCGCGATCACGTCGCCCATCATCGTCCAGGTGAACGGCACCGGCACGAAGCGGTACAGCCCGACCCAGGCGACCGTGACCAGCACGAACAGGAAGACGGTCTTGGCGAAGATGCGGAGGAAGCCCATCGGCGTTCCTTATGCGATCGGCGCGGGCTCGCCAATGACTGCGCGGGCCGCTGTGACGCCGGTTGCATAGGCGCCGTGCGCAGTCGAGAAATCGAACGGGTGGCACGCCTCGCCGGCGAAGTGGATGCGGCCGTCAACCGAGGCGGCGAGGACGGTGCGTTGCCCGGCCCGACCAACGCGCGCGTGGCTGTAGCTGCCGCCGATATAAGGTTCGTGACGCCAGCGGGTCGCGGTCAGCGGCGTGAAGCGCTTGCGCCAGTCGCTGCCGAGCAGGCCGACGAGTTCGTCGATCGCGAACTGCGCGGCATCGCCGTCCTCCAGCATTTCCGCGCAGTCGCCGCCGATGAAGCTTTCGACGATCGGCCAGCCAAAGGGCGACAGGCGGTGGCTGGCGGTGCACGCGGTGTACGGATTGCCGACCAGATGCGCGTTGGTTGGCCATTCGGGCCGGTCGACATGGAGGAACACCTTGTCCGCGAGCCCGAGCGGGAGGTCGGCAGCGGCGGCATGCTTGTCGGGCAGGGGCGGGTCGAACACGATCTGCGACTTCGCGAGAACGGTCGTGGGGACGCAGACGATGACGTGGTCCGCCTCGATCGTGCCGGCCGGGGTGTCGAGCTTGAGGACGCGGCCGCTATGATCGATGCGGGTTACCGGTGTCGAGAGGCGGATGTTGAGGCCGGCGGCGTGGCTGGCGACGAGCGTGCCGTAGCCTTCCTTCACTGTCCAGTTGTCGTCAGTGGAGGCCTCTTCGTACGCGGCCCAATCGTGGAGCGAGACCTGGCTGAGGTTGGCGCCGTTGGCGTAGCCCGAGATCGCGTCGATCTTCGGACGCCATAGGTCATTCGGAGCGATGAAGTCGGAGAGGGGGCGGTCGGGGCCTTCGATGGCGGCGAGGGCGCGCTCGTTCCAGGCTGAGTATGCGTCGGCGGAGGATACCTGGTCTTCGGGCGGAAAGCCGAGATCCCGCCACTGCGTACGCCAGTTTGCGTCGGAGCGGTCAACGGTGAAGCCGGTAGCATCAGCTATCGAAGTCCAGGGGTTGCGTTCGGCGGAGTGAAGCCAGCCGCAACCGGCGTCGACATGTTCCCCCGCGAAGGCGGGGGTCCAGTCTGGGCCCCCGCCTTCGCGAGGGAACATGTAGGTCAGGGACAAGCTGTGCGCCCGACCGCCGAGACTGTCGCTGGCCTCGACGAGAAGGACGTCATGACCACCGTCATGCAGCGTCCTCGCCGCAGCAATACCGGCCGCACCGCCGCCGATGACGACGGTGCGCATCGACTTACGCTGCCAGCAGGCGCTTTTCGCCGGCGATCCGCATCATCGCCTTCTGCAGTTTCTCGAATGCACGCACCTCGATCTGCCGCACCCGCTCGCGCGACACGCCGTAGACCTGCGACAGTTCCTCGAGCGTCTTCGGATCGTCGGTCAGACGGCGCTCGGTCAGGATATGCTGCTCGCGCTCGTTCAGATCGTCCATCGCCGACACGAGCATCGAGTGGCGGACGTCCGCCTCCTGCGCATCGGCGACGATCTTGTCCTGCAACGGCGCGTCGTCCTGCAGCCAATCCTGCCACTGGCCCTCGCCGTCCTCGCGCATCGGCACGTTGAGCGACGTATCGCCGCCCATCGCCATGCGACGGTTCATGCTGACCACGTCGGTCTCGGCAACCCCCAGATCGGTGGCGATCTTGGTCACGTGCTCGGGACGCAGATCGCCGTCCTCGAACGCATCGAGGCGGCTCTTCATCCGACGGAGGTTGAAGAACAGCTTCTTCTGCGCGGCGGTGGTGCCCATCTTCACGAGGCTCCACGAGCGCAGGATATATTCCTGGATCGACGCGCGGATCCACCACATCGCATAGGTGGCGAGACGGAAGCCGCGCTCGGGCTCGAACTTCTTCACGCCCTGCATCAGGCCGATATTGCCCTCGGAAATCAGCTCCGACGTCGGCAGGCCATAGCCGCGATACCCCATCGCGATCTTCGCCACGAGGCGGAGATGCGACGTCACCAGCTGCGCCGCGGCTTCGGTGTCGCCATGCTCCTGGAAGCGCTTGGCGAGCATATATTCCTGCTCGGGTTTCAGCAGCGGGAATTTCTTGATCTCGGCGAGATAGCGATTGAGACCCGCCTCGCTGCCGAGCGCAGGAATCGTCGCTGGAACGTTGGAGCGGGCTGCCATTGTCGTAATCCCTTTCTGCTGACCCCGATCGCCGCACCGCGGCCCCCGGTTGCCGCGATGCGGCATAGTGTCGATTATCTATACGTGAAGCTGAGTGAACAGTTCCTGCATGTCTGCGGGCATTTCGCTTTCGAACGCCAAAGCGATGGTTTTCACCGGATGGATGAACCCCAGATGCGCCGCGTGCAAGGCCTGCCGGCGGAAACCGAGCGTTTCGAGCAGCGACTTCTGAACTTGTTTTGTTCTACCATAGACCGGGTCGCCCAACAAGGCGTGGCCGATCGACGCCATGTGCACGCGAACCTGATGCGTGCGCCCGGTCTCAAGCCTGCACTCGATCAGTGCGGCATCGCGCAGCGTCTCGATCGTCGAGAAATGCGTCACCGCGCGCTTGCCGCCCTGCACGATCGCGATCTTCTTGCGGTTCTGCGGACTCCGCGCGAGCGGTGCGTCGACCGTCCCGCTCGGCGGGCGCGGGATGCCGCCGACGATCGCCTTGTAGCGCCGGTCGATGCTGTGGTCGTGGAACTGCTTCGCCAAGCCTTCGTGCGCGCGGTCGGTCTTGGCGGCGATCATCAGCCCCGACGTGTCCTTGTCGATGCGGTGAACGATCCCCGGCCGCGCGACGCCGCCGATTCCGGAGAGATTACCGGCACAATGGTGGAGCAGCGCGTTGACCAGCGTCCCGTCGAAATTGCCCGCGGCGGGGTGGACGACGAGGCCCGCGGGCTTGTCGATCACGATCAGATCGTCGTCCTCATAGGCGACGACGAGCGGGATATCCTGCGCTTCGTTGTGGAGCGGCGTTGGTGGCGGGATCGCGACCGCGAACACCTGGCCGGTCGCCGCCTTCTTCGCCGAATCGCGCCATTCGCGACCATTGAGCGTGACCTGGCCCGCCGCGATAAGTGCCTTAAGCCGCTCGCGCGACATGTCCGGCAGCACTTCGGCGAGCGCACGGTCGAGCCTCCAGCCATCGGTGGCCGGCGTGATCGATGCTTCGACGATGGAAACCCCCCGGTCCATGTCGTAGCGATGTGGCGATGAGCGTGACGATTTCAAGCGAAGTGCTGACACAACTTGTTGCCGCGGCGACCGCGTCGCCCGACGCGGAGATTTGTGGGCTGCTGTTCGGGACGGCGAGGCGGATCGAGGCGGCGGAGGCGTGCGCGAATGTCGCGGCCGATCCGGCGCGGACGTTCGAGATCGATCCGAAGGCATTGTTTGCGGCGCATCGACGGGCGCGGGGGGGAGGGGCCAGCTTGGTCGGGCATTATCATTCGCATCCGTCGGGTTTGCCGGTTCCGTCTGCGCGTGATGCGGCGCAGGCTATGGGGGATGGGGCGATCTGGGTGATCCTTGGCGGGGGTGAGGCGCGTGCGTGGCGATCGGTCGAGATGGGCGCGTTCGTCGAAGAGATGATCGACGATACGTAGACCTCACCACCCGTCATCCTGACAAAAGTCAGGACCCAAGGTTAGCTGGGGCAACGTTCTTCGCACTGGGTCCTGACTTTCGTCAGGAAGACGGAGGGAGGCACGTTAAGCCCGTTGTGAGAGTCGGCGACCGCAACCCTTGCGCGCCGTCCGCACCCCCGCCACAAGACGCTCCAGAATTAGGGGATTTTCATGACGGTCAGCCCGGTCGATTTCGCGAGTCTGCTGTGTTCGCGCCTGTGCCACGACCTGCTGTCGCCGGTGGGGGCGCTTAACAACGGGCTGGAGCTGCTCGCCGACGAAACCGATCCGGCGATGCGCGAGCGGGTCATGCAGTTGCTCGCCGACAGCGCGCGTGCGTCCGCCAGCAAGCTCAAATTCTTCCGACTGGCTTTCGGGGCGGCCGGCGGGTTCGGCGAACTGGTCGACACGCATGAAGCGCGCAATGCGATCGAGGGGCTGGTCGCCGAGAACAAGCGGATCACTTTCGTCTGGGCGGTCGAGGCCTCGGCGATGCCCAAGTCCGCGGTGAAAGTGCTGCTCAACCTCGTGCTGGTCGCGACCGAATCGCTGGTCCGCGGCGGGACCATGGAGGTCGGCGGCGAGGAGAATGACGGGCAGCTGGAAATCGTCGTGAAGATCGAGGGCGCGCGGATCGTGCTGGACCCCGAAATCCGCCGCACGCTGGTCGAAGGCGAGGGCGCGCATAATGTCACGCCGCGCGCCGCCGCTGCGTATCTGATCAACACGGTCATGGCGGAGGCGGGCGGCACGGTGATCGTGTCCGAGCCGGCCGAGGGGATCATGATCTTCGGCGCGGTGTTCAACGCGCGGTAAGGCGCAAGTTCGATCCTCCCCCGCCAGGGGGAGGTGGCTGGCTCTTGCCAGACGGAGGGGGAGGCAAGCGACCACTTCTGTTCCGTATCCTCCCCCTCCGTCACCTGCGGTGCCACCTCCCCCTGGCGGGGGAGGATTGAGAAGACGGGCTAACGCGGTCTTAACCTCCGCCCTGCATGACAGGCCTCGAACGCGGGGCCCGCATGGACGATCTGTTACAGGAATTCATTGCCGAGACGCGCGAAACGCTGGAGGCGATCTCCGGCGAGATCGTCGCGTGGGAAGCCGCACCGGCGGATAGCGGGCGCCTCGATGCGATCTTTCGCTTTGTTCATACCGTCAAGGGAAGCTGCGGCTTTCTCGACCTGCCGCGGCTCGCGCGATTGAGCCACGCAGCAGAGGACGTGCTCGCGGCGGTCCGCGACGGCAAGCGCCCCCCGGATACCGCGCTCGTCAACGCGGTGCTCGGCATCGTCGACCGGATCGGCGAGATCGTCGAGGCGATCGACAGCGGCTCGCCGCTCGACGATTCGGGTGAGGATCTGCTGATCGCCGCGCTCGCGCCCGACGCGCAGCCCCGCGCACAGGCACCGACCACCCCGCACAGTCGCGCCGCCAGCCGCAGCGTCCGCCTCAACGTCGACCTGCTCGATCACATGATGAGCGGCATGTCCGAGATGGTGCTCGCGCGTAACGAACTCGCCCGGCGGCTGCGCGACTGCGACGTCGACCCGAAGGTCGAGGCGGCGCTCGAACGCCTGTCGCTGACCGTCGCCGACATGCGCGACACCGTCACGCGGACACGCATGCAGAAGGTCGACGCGCTGTTCTCGGCGCTGCCGCGGATGGTGCGCGATACCAGTGCCGAGCTCGGGAAGAGTGTCGATCTCGCGATCGAGGGCGCCGATGTCGAGCTCGACCGCGAGATGATCGAACTGATGCGCGATCCGCTCGTCCACATCATCCGCAATTCGATCGACCACGGTATCGAAGGACCAGCGGAGCGCCGCGCGCTCGGCAAGCCCAAGAACGGCCGGCTGGTCGTCTCCGCCCGGCAGTCGGGCAATCAGATCCTGATCGAGGTCGCCGACGACGGCAAGGGCATCGACGTCGCGCGAATCGTCGCAAAGGCCGCGGAAAAGGGGCTCCACAGCGTCCCCGAGCTCGCGGCGATGAGCGAGGCGGCCAAGCTCGACCTGATCTTCGCCGCCGGCTTGTCGAGCCGCGATGCGGTGACCGCGATCTCGGGGCGCGGCGTCGGCATGGATGTGGTGCGCGCCAATATCGAGCAGATCGGCGGCCGGATCGTGCTGACCAACGATCCGGGGCGCGGGCTGCGGATCGTCATTCACGTGCCGCTGACGCTGTCGATCCTGTCGACGATCATCGTCGGCGTCGGCACGCAGCGGTTCGCGCTTCCACGTCAGGCGATCGAGGAGATCGTGATGGTCCGCGGCGATGCCGTGCGGATCGACACGATCGGCGACGCGGCCGCCGTCACGGTGCGCGGCCGGCGGATGCCGCTGGTATCGCTCGGCCAGCTGTTCAAGCTGAATGACGACGCGCCGCCGACGCTGGTGATCGTGTCGACGCGCGAGGGCGATTACGCGCTCGGCGTCGATACCGTGCTCGATACCGAGGAACTGGTGGTGAAGCCCGCCTCGCCTGCGGTGATGGCGACCGGCGTGTATGCGGGCAAGACCTTGCCCGACAACGGCCTGCCGATGCTGCTGCTCGACGCGTCCGGGATCGCCGCGGTCGCCGGGTTGCGCTTTACGCCGGTGGTCGCCGCGTCGACCGAAGTCGAGGAGGCCGTGCCGGGCGTGCCCGCTCTGCTGTTCGACGATCTCGACGGTTGCCGCCGTGCGATTGCGCTGGCGGTGATCGACCGTGTCGAGCCGGTGCCGGTGGACGCGATCCGCTGGTCGGGCGGGGCGATGCGGCTGTCGATCGGCGATGCGATCATTCCGCTCCACGCGGTTGCCGCTTTCGGTGCGCGCACCGAGGTCGCGGTGCTGCGCCTGACCGACGGCGAAAGCGAGATGGCCTATGCGATTGCCGAGGCGATCGAGATCGTCGCGCTGCCCGCCGAGATGGCACCCGCGCGCGGCACCGGGCCGATCGCCGGGGTGGTCTCGATCGCCGGCGAGCAGATCGAACTGGTCGATCCGCATGCCCTGTTCGCGGGTCAGCCGGTCACGCTCGCGTCGCTGCCGGTGTGCCTGTTGCAGGTCGACGGGTCGGGCTGGATGGAGACGTTCCTGAAGCCTGCGCTCGAAGCCTCGGGCTATCGCTGCGTCACCGCGCTGGCGGCGGGCGAGACCGCAGCGGTGGCGCTGGCGATGGAGGATACGCCGATCCGCGAGACGCTGGCGCCAGTGGTGACGCTGCGCCGGACGCGCACCGCCGAGGGTGAGGATGACGTGAGCATCTATCGCTACGACCGGCCGGCGTTGATCGCTGCGCTGGCGGCGCGGAGGGCGATGTGAGCGAGCTGTTCCTGGTGGCGCATATCGCCGGGCGCGGCGTCGCGATCGCCGCCGCGCAGGTCGATTCGGTGGTCGATATCGGCGAGGTGATCGCGGTGCCGCGCGCCGACGCGTTCGTGCGCGGTCTCGCGGCGCTGCGCAGTCGCGTGGTCACGGTGATCGACACCGGCACCGCGCTCGGGCTGGAGCCGACGCCCGACGCTGTCCGTCGCGCGGTCATCACCGTGGTCGAGGGACATCATTATGCGATCCTGGTCGATTCGGTCGAGGACGTCGCGCCGTTCGCGCGGTTGCCGCTGTCGTCGGGACTGGCGCTGCATCGGGGCTGGGCGACGGCCGGGACCGGCATCGTCGAGCGCGATGGCGAACCGCTGCTGATCCTCGATCTCGCCGCGGTAATACCCGCGACTATACCCGCCGCCTGAAATTTTCCGTTGCTTAACCCGGCGCTTACGCTTTCCTGCGTAGACCGGCCTCACGATTTCCCCCGGAAGGCTTTCCATGAAGACCTGTCTCGTCGTCGATGATTCAAAGGTGATCCGCAAGGTCGCGCGCCACATCCTGGAGACGCTCGATTTCACCGTCACCGAAGCCTGTGACGGTCGTGAGGCGCTGGCATCGTGCATGGCGTCGATTCCCGACGTGATCCTGCTAGACTGGAACATGCCGGTTATGAGCGGCATGGATTTCCTGCGCGCGCTGCGCGAGGCCGACGTGCCGCGCCGGCCCAAGGTGGTGTTCTGCACGACCGAGAACGGCATGGCCTATATCCGCGCGGCGATCGAGGCCGGGGCCGACGAATACGTCATGAAGCCGTTCGACCGCGACACGCTGGAATCGAAGCTCCAGATCGTCGGCATGGCCTGATCCAGCCCGGACGATGGCCAGCCGGTCTCCCCCAATCCCGCGACACGATCGCGACGGCGATCCTATGAATGGGGTCGGGCGGATCCTGATTGTCGACGATTCGGTGGTCGCGCGTGCGGTGATCGGCCGGCTGATCGATGCCAGCGACCGTTTCCTGGTCGTGGGCGCGGTCGGCACGGCCGCGGCGGCGCTGGAGTTTTTACGGCGCGCTACGGTCGAGTTCATCCTGCTCGATATCGAAATGCCGGGTATCGACGGATTGACCGCGCTTCCGGACCTGATTGAGGCGGGGCAGGGTGCCAAGGTGTTGATCGTGTCGTCCTCCGCCGAAGACGGGGCCGCCGCCTCCGTCCAGGCGCTCGCGCTCGGCGCTGCCGAAACGTTGATCAAGCCGTCGCCGGGCGCTCTGTCCGGCCTGTTCGGGCCCGCGCTGATCGCCAAGCTCGAGCGGTTGAGCGAGCCGCCCACCCGGATGCCGCCGCCGACGATGGTCCGTTCGTCCGCGCAGCCTTGCGTACCCGAGATCTCGCCGCACCGGGCGTTGCTGCCGCCGTCGCAGACGTCCCGCGTGGCGGCGGTGGCGAGCGACGACTACGACATCGTCGCGATCGGCGCCTCCACGGGCGGCATTCATGCGCTCAGCCAGGTCTTCCGGGAAATTCCAACCGGCTTCCGGTTGCCGATCATTATCACGCAGCACCTGCCGGCATCGTTCATGCCCTATTTTGCCGCGCAGATCGCGTTGATCGCCAGACGTCCGTGCGAGGTCGCGACAGATCGGCTACGCGTGCGTCCCGGTCGCATCATCGTCGCGCCGGGCGATGCGCATCTGAAATGCGTCGCGCTCGGCGACGGCGGCGCAGCATTTCGCCTGACTCATGATCTTGCCAGCAGTGGGTGCATGCCATCGGTCGATCCGATGCTCGCGTCGATTGCCGAGGTTTATGGCGCGAGGATGATCGCGGTCGTCCTGAGCGGAATGGGGCGCGACGGAGCGGAGGGCGCGCGTCGCGTTCACGAACGCGGCGGTTGCGTGGTCGCGCAGGATCAGCAAAGCTCGGTCGTCTGGGGGATGCCTGGCGCCGTCGCGGCGGCCGGCGTTGCCGATGCCGTGCTGTCGCCCGAGGCGATCGGTCGCCTGATTGCGACGCGGCGCCGGCCATGACGCTCGTAAAGCCTTTGCCGGTCGTCGCATCGCAGACCGCGATCGCCGTGCTCACTGCGCTCCTTGAAGCGCGTACCGGCCAGCAGATTGCCGCCTATCGCGCTTGGCGCCTCGATACCGCGCTCAAGCCGCTGCTTCGCGACCGCAATCTCGACACGCTCGACCAGCTGGTAACGCAGTTGCTGGAAGGCAGCGACAGATCGATCGGTGACCGGATCGTCGATGCGCTCGTCAATCAGGAAACCTCGTTCTTTCGCGACGCCCAAGTCTTCGACCTGCTCGTGGAGGCTGTTGCCGCGGTGCAATCGGCGAGCCGGCGGGTGCGGATATGGTGCGCCGGGTGTTCGACCGGGCAGGAGCCGCTGTCGCTGGCGATGGTTTTTGCCGAGCGGCATGAAACAAGCGGTGCGCCGATGCCTGAAATCGTCGCTACCGATGTGTCCGAAGCCGCGCTCGCCCGTGCGCGCGGGGGACGCTTCTCACAATTCGAAATCCAGCGCGGTCTTCCCGTCCGCCGGATGATCCGCTGGTTCGATACGACCGGCAGCGACTGGGTGGCCAAACCCGAGCTGGTCAAGCTGATCACGTTCCGACGCATGAACCTGGTATCCGATCAGCCCCCGCCGGGACGGTTCGACATCATCCTGTGCCGCAACGTGCTGTTGTATCTGTCGACCGAAACCAAGACCGGTGTGTTTCCTAAGCTCGCCAATGCGCTGAACCCTGGCGGCAAGCTCGTACTCGGTGCCGGTGAGACGGTCATCGGCCAGACCAGCGCGTTCGAACCCAGCAGGGGATTTCGCGGCTTCTATCAGATGCCGGGCGAGGATGGTCGCAGCCGGTCGGCACGCTGACCGTCAATCACAGCGCGGCGCGTCGATCATGCGGCTGTTCGCCGGAGCCTATTACGTCGACAGTCCGTTAACGCTATTGATGCTGGCCGGCGGTGGCGTGGTGACGCTAGGTAAGGCGATCGTCATGCCGCGCTCGGCGCGGGCCGATACAGGCGGCCGGTATCAGAGTAGCCGAACGGCTTGAAGGGAAGCTGGCTTGAAGTTCATCGAGACACCGTCACCGAATTTCGACGACCGCACGCTGCCCATCACGATGGTCGTGTTGCATTATACCGGCATGAAGGACGGCGCGTCGGCGATCGCCCGGTTGCGCGATCCCGAGGCAAAGGTGTCGTCGCATTACCTGGTCGAGGAGGACGGCACGGTCCTGCGCATGGTCGCCGAGGACAAGCGCGCGTGGCACGCGGGCAGGTCGCACTGGCGCGGGGTCGAGGACGTCAACTCGGCGAGCGTCGGCATCGAGATCGTCAATCCAGGCCATGAGTTCGGCTATCGCCCCTTCCCATCGGAGCAGATCGCGTCGGTCGTGGGCCTGGTCGCCGAGATCAAGGACCGGCACGAGATCACGCGTGGTAATATCGTTGGTCATTCGGACATCGCGCCGACGCGCAAGCGTGATCCCGGCGAGTTGTTCCCGTGGCACGAACTGGCGCGGCGACGGTTGGCGTTGCCGCGGCCGACCAAGAATTTGATGGACCCCGGCTGGACCGAGGGCGGATTTTGCCTCGCGCTCGAACGTTTCGGGTATGACGTCGAGAACCGGATGGCGGCGACGATGGCGTTTCAACGTCGCTTCCGCCCCGAACTGGTCGATGGTGAGGTCGATGCCGAATGCCGCTGCATTCTGCTCGCGTTGTTGCTTCCCAAACCGATGGGCGACGCGTAGAGACCGCCTCGCCAGAGGGTCGGGCGGCCGCGGGTGTCTTTACGACACGCGAGGAAAGTCCGGGCTCCGCGAAACGACGGTGCCGGGTAACGCCCGGCGAGGGTGACCTCAGGGAAAGTGCCACAGAGAGCAGACGGCCAACCCTCGGCGCAAGCTGGGGCGGTCAGAGTGAAAGGGTGCGGTAAGAGCGCACCGCGCGCTTGGTAACAGGGGCGGCACGGCAAACCCCACCGGGAGCAAGATCGAATAGGGGTGGCACATGGGCTTCGTTTCAGCTCGTCACCCGGGTTGATTGCTTGAGGCGGCGGGCAACCGTCGTCCTAGAGGAATGGTCGCCTAACTTCCGTATCGAAGGATCGGAAATGGACAGAACCCGGCTTACAGACCCTCTGGCATCCTTCCCCGAACCATTGCAGACTGCGGCGAGATTACGTCGGGGGAAGTGATGCGTTTCAAGGGAATGGCGCTGGTCAGCGCGGGCGTGCTGGCAATGGCGACGGGGTCGACACCGGGCGGCGCCCAAACCCCCGTGACGACGACGGTCCAGCAGGATTTCGATGCCGCTGCGGCGTTGGATGCAAAGCCCGATCGCGCAGCCTCGCTTGCCGCCTGGGAAAAGCTCGAGGCGCGGACCAAGCCGGGGTCGCGTAGCCGTGGTATCGTGCTGGTCCGCAAGGCACCGACACTTTTCGCCCTGAACCGTGCCGACGAATCGGTGAAGGCCGCTCGGGCAGGGCTTGCCTTGCTGCCGGCGGACGACGTCAGCCTTGCAGAGGACCGGACGCGCGCCTTTCTGATCCTGGGTCAGGTCGCAACGGATACGCTCGATTATGCTGGCGCGGTAACAGCGCTGCAACAGGCGGAAGCGAGCGCGATCAGCACCGCCGACAAGCTGGGCGCGATGCTGGCGCTGGTCACGCCGCAGACCTTCATCGATCCGGCTGCTGCCGCAGCGACGTTGGCGCGCAGCGATGCGCTGATCGGTACGACGAAGCTCGACAAGGCCGTTGCCGCGCGGTTCGTCCGCGCGCGGACTATCCTGATGCTCAATACGGGCGATATCGCCGGTGCGCGTGCCAATGCCTTGCGGGCGATCAGGCTTCTCGGTGGTCTGGAATCGGCCAAGATCGACGTCACGGACGCGTCGGCGCGCTCGGATGCAGCAATCGCATTCCTGCTGAGCGGCAACGCCGACGAAGCGCGGCGGTACATGGCCTATACCGGCGCGGGCCGCCTGGTGAAGGGCTCGTTCGATCCGGCCGCCGAGATGCGATCGCCGGACTGTGGCGGGGACGCCGGTCTGAAACCGCAGGACGTCGCGGTGGTCGAGTTCAACATCGCATCCGATGGCACGATCGATCAGGCGCTGCCGATCTATGCCGCGGGTGGCGGCCAGGTCGCGCTCGAGTTTGCCCGTGCGGTCAAGGGATGGTCATGGCCTGCCGATCAGGTCCAGGCGATCCCGGCCTTTTATCGCTATCACGTGCGCGTCGAAATGCGCTGTTCGACCGCGTTCGAGCGGCCCTCGATCGGTGACAGCTTGGACGGGGTGCTGGAGCAATGGCTTTCCAGCAAGGGCGTCGCGGTGGCGCCCGAACCAACCGGTCCACAGGCGGCTGCGCTCGCGGGCCAGCGTGCCGAACTGGCATCGGCGACGGCGCAGTCGCCTAACGGTTTGCGTACACTCGCTGCTCTGTACCGCCTGACGAGCAACCCCACCGTCGCGCGCGAGGAACGGGCTGCACTTTATGCCCGCGGTCTGGCGATCGCTAAGGCCAATGATGCGCCCCCCAGCGCGCAACTGACCTTCGATCTCCCGGGACGCGTCGATGCGGTGACCGATATCTGGAAGCCGGGTGCATATGAACGGACTCTGACGCCGATGGTATCGCAGCCCGTTTACGCCAACGATCCCCAGGCACGGGCGGCGATCAGGCTGATGATGGTCGATGGCGCGGTGGCTCGGACCAGAAAGTCTGAGAAGAACGACACGGCGATCGTGACGCTTCGACAGGTGGCTGACGATAAAGCGTTGAAGCCGAACGATCCGCTGCGCGTCGGCGCGCTGATCCGGATCGCCTCGATCGAAGAGCGCAACGGCCAGATCGAGGCGGCCCGCGCGACGTTCGCCTCCAGCGGCCTGACGGCAAACCAGTGCGCCATCATGGACGCGCCACCCAAGATGGTCGCGATGCCGGGATCGGAGGCGTTCCCGATGGAAGCGCAGCGCTGGGGTTTCGAGGGTTGGACGCAGGTTCAATTCGACATCGGCGCGGATGGCAACGTCATCAACCAGCGCGCGCTGCTGAGCTATCCACCGTTTATCTTCTCGGAGGCGGGCACCAAGTTTTTCACCAAGGCGAAATACGCCAAGACCTACCGGCCTGACGGTGGGCTTGGATGTGGTGCCACGACGACCCGGATCAAGTTCTTGCTTCCCGAATCTGCTCGACGGTCTACATCCGGCTGAACTGTTCCCTCCTTCCAGCGGTATCGCTGGAAGGAGGGAGGACGCATTTACACCAGCACCTTGTCCGGCCTGCCGATCTCTTCGAGCACGGTCTTCGAATCGATTTCCATCATCGGTTTTATCAGGCCGTCGCGGATGTCGTAGACCCAGCCGTGCAGAAGCACTTCCTGCCCGCGGGCGAACGCGCCCTGGATCGTCGCGGTGCGCGCGAGCCGGATCAGCTGGTCGCGGACATTGACCTCGACCAGCCGGTTGACCTTCTGCTCGCGGTCGGGCTGCGCATCGATCTCGTCGGCGTGATCGTGCAGCACGCAGCGCGCGGTCGAGAGCCAGTCCTCCACTGCGCCGCTCGTCCCGCCATCGAGCGTCGCGCGGATCCCGCCGCACGCATAATGGCCGCAGATGATGATGTGGCGCACGCCCAGTACGTCGACCGCATATTGCAGCACCGACATCAGGTTCATGTCGTCGTCGTTGACCAGATTGGCGATGTTGCGGTGGATGAACATGTTGCCCGGCGGCGTCATCGTCATCTGTTCCGGACTGACTCGGCTGTCCGAGCAGCCGATCCACAGGAACTCCGGGTTCTGCCCGACCAGCTGGCGCTGGAAGAAGTCGGCGCTTTCCTCGATGATCTCGGCGGACCACGCCTTATTGGCGAGCAGGAGCTGCTTATACTGCCTCATGCGAAACGGACCTCGGTCTGGGGGGCGTTGATCAGCTTGACCGTGCGCAATGCGAGATCGCCGCGGATCAGCACGGTGATGCCGCGGTACTGGGCGCCCTTGATGAACGCGTTGATGATGTCGACGTTGTCGAGATCGACATAGCTGGTCGACGACAGGTCGATCAGCAGGTTCGCATTGTCCGGCACGCGATCGAGCGACTTCTGCAACTCGTATTTATGGATGAAATACAGGTTGCGGCGGGCACGGACGAGGCAGTCCTCATCGTCGCAGGCGAAGGTGATCGCGGTGCGGAAGTTGCGCGCGACGACGAACACGAAGCCGACGGCGAGACCGATCACGATGCCTTCGAGAAGGTCGGTGAACAGGATCGCCACGACGGTGACGACGAACGGGATGAACTGCGTCCAGCCCTGCTTGAAGCGCTCGGTGTAGAGCTTGGGCTTGGTCAGCTTGTAGCCGGTTGCGATCAGCACCGCGGCGAGTGCTGATAGCGGGATCAGGTTCAGCACCGCGGGGATCAGCGCGACGCTGACCAGCAGCCAGAAGCCGTGCAGGATCGTCGACAGCTTGCTCTCCGCCTTCGCATCGACGTTGGCGGACGACCGGACGATCACCGACGTGACGGGGAGACCGCCGATCAGGCCAGACAGGATGTTGCCGCCACCCTGCGCCATCAGCTCCCAGTTCTTGTCGGTCGAGCGACGACGCGGATCGATCTCGTCGACCGCCTTGACGCTCAACAGCGATTCGAGGCTGGCGACGATCGCGAGCGTGACGGCGCTGCTCCAGACGATGCCCATCGTGATCCCGGAGAAATCGGGAAAGGTGAACAGCGACGGAAATTGCGACAGCGTCTGCGTGATCGGTACCTGGACGAGATGCGTCGCCTGGAGCTGCCAGTCGGGCTTCACCGCGCCGAGCAGCATGTTGCCGAAGATGCCGATCAGCACAACGACCAGCGGACCGGGGACGAAGCGCAGCGGGCCGTCCTTGGGCTTGGCGCCATCCCACCAGAACAGGAAGGCGAGGCTGAACCCGGCGATCAGGATGGCCCCGGGCGTCACGCTGGCCGAGAGGCTCTCGACGATCCGCGAGAAGGTATTGACGCCGTTCGCGGTGCTGAATTCGAAGATGCCCACGGCTTCACGGTCGAAACCGACCGCGTGCGGGATCTGCTTGAGGATCAGGATCAGGCCGATCGCGGCCAGCATGCCGGTGATCACCGACGAGGGGACGAACTCGCTGAGGATGCCGGCGCGGGTCAGCGAGAAGCAGATCTGGAGCACCCCGGCGAGTACCACGGCCATCAGGAACATCTGGTAGCTCGGCATACTTTCGATCGCGGTCAACACGATCACCGTCAGGCCGGCGGCGGGACCGCTGACCGACAAGGGCGACTTGGAGAACAAGCCGACGGCGATGCCGCCGACGATCCCGGAGATGATGCCCGCGAACAGAGGTGCACCCGACGCAAGCGCGACGCCGAGACAAAGGGGTAGCGCGACGAGCGCGACGACGATGGAGGCGGGAAGATCCGCGCGCCATGTGGTGAGCTTTGGAATAAGAGTCGGCACCGATGCTCCTGTCGCTAAGGTGTCGGCTGGGGATACGTCCGACGCGGACGCGTCTATCCATGCCACATGACAAATAGTTCATGTTCAGTAAGCGATGAACGGTGACTGACTCAAGGTGGAATGTCACGGCGCGGGCGATTGACATCAAACGGCACGATTTTGGTGTCGGCCGGCTAATAGTCGGTGTGCGGTTGCGTTGTCGGCGGGGACGCCTATCTCGGGCCGCTATGGCGAGAAGCACGACACGTTCGTCCGATTGGGGATTTCCGCGCTGGCGCGAGTATGGCGCGAGTTCCGAGGCGGTGACCGTTCGGCTGTGCGACCGGCATGGTTGCAACGAGCCGGGCAATTGTCCGGCGCCGAAATCGCCGAACAGTCCGGACCGCTGGTATTTCTGCATGCACCACGCCGGCGAATATAATCGCGGCTGGAATTACTTCGAAGGATTGAGCGCGGAAGAGGCCGCCGAGCGCGAGGCTGCCGAAACGCGCACCGCGGACGGCTACACCGATCCGAAGCATTACGCCTGGGCCGGGTCTGGCGACGGCAGCCGATCGCGCGACGAGATGCGCGCGCTGGAGGTGCTGGACCTGGAACCCGACGCGACGTTCGAGGATGTCCGCGCGGCGTGGCGGCGGATGGCGAAGGCCAACCACCCGGATGTGCGGCCCGGCGACAAGGACGCCGCTACCCGGTTCCAGGGGGTGCAGGCGGCATATGAGGTGCTGAAGGTGGCCGAGGATCAGCGGACGTGGAAGCCGGCGTGATCCGCGTTCTTGCCAGCCGCTGGCAGGGAAGCGTGCTGGTCTGCGGGAAATGTTCGAAGAAGCTTGGTGGCGGGTTCGGCGAGAAGGGGCGTACGCCGCTGGTCAAGCTGTTGCGTCAGGCGCTTGGCGTGAAGAAAGGCCGCAAGGCCGATCGCGGGGTCGTCGAGGTGAAATGCCTCGGGGTGTGCCCGAAGAACGCGGTGGTGGTGGTGGACGGCGCGCATACCGGACGATGGATGCTGGTGCCGGCTGGGACCGAGGCCGATGAGATCGTCGCTAGCCTGACCGGGTCTGGGCCTGCCTGAACGATCCTCCCCCGCCAGGGGGAGGTGGCTGGCGAAGCCTGACGGAGGGGGAGGAGAGGGCAACCGCTGCTCCGTGTCCTCCCCCTCCGTCGCCTTCGGCACCACCTCCCCCTGGCGGGGGAGGATCGAAATCTTATTTCGCGTAGCGCTCGGCTGTTTCCCGGATCAATGCGATCATGTTCGGGATTCCCTGCGTCCGGTTCGAACTCAACTGCTTGCTCAGATCGAACGGCGCCAGTTCCGCCTTGATATCGGTCGCGACTATCTCGCCGGGCGCCTGATCCTGCACCGTCAGCAAAACCAGCGCGATGATCCCCTTGGTGATCGCGGCGTTCGAGTCCGCCAGGAAATGCAGCCGGCCATCGTCGGTGGTGGTCGGATACACCCACACTGAGGCCGAACACCCCCGCACCAGCGTCGCATCGGTCTTGAGCGCATCCGGCATCGGTTCGAGCTCTTTGCCGAGATCGATCAGCAGGCGGTAACGGTCGTCGGGTTCGAGGAAGTCATATTCCTCGCGGATGTCGGTGAGGGTGGCCATGGAAGCGGCGGTTACTCCGGTGAAGGTCCGCTCGCAACAGTCCGTCAGGTCATACTCGTGGACCTGAGCCACCTACGTTACCCGAAGCCTAATCGTACCCCCCCCTAAGCCTATTTCCGTCACCCCAGCGAAAGCTGGGCTCTCATCATCATGGGGAGACCCCAGCTTTCGTTGGGGTGACGGGTGACGGGTGACGGGTGACGGTCGGGGGGATACCGCAGGGGCGGAGCGTTCTAGAGATCCACCCCGGCGGCGATCGCCTCGAGCTTCTTGATGCGCTCCTTCAGGTCGGCGATCTCGATCCGCGATCCGGTCGATACCGCGACCGGCATGCCGCCGTCGTGCATCTGGCCCAGCTCCATCCGCCGCAGCGAGAGCCAGCCGCGCCATCCCGCCAGCCCGCCGGCGACGATCATCGCCAGCCCCGCGAGGCTCGCCAGCGCCAGGATGATATAGACGTTGGGTTCGATCATGTCCGCCTCCTCTTAGCGGTCGCGGAGCCGCTCGATCTCTCGGTCGAGATCGACGCTCTTGTGGTTGTCGGTGATTACGCGCTCCAGCACCTGAATGCGCTCCTTCATCTGCTGCACTTCGTCGCGCAGTCGCGCCGCTTCGGGATCGTTCATCAGCGAAGCGCCTTCTGCATGTCGCGTGCTCTTGTGCCGCGATTTGAAGATGCCGGTAATCATCACGATCAGGACGATCATCACGACCATCACCTGTCCACCATTCATGATCTTGTCTCCTGTGATAGCGTTCGGGCGACGGCTCAGCGGTCGCGAAGGGCCTCGATCTCGCGGGCGGTGCGCTCGGCGGGATCAGTGGCGATGCGTTCGAGGACTGCGATTCGCTCCTCGAGGCGGGAAACCTGGCCGGTCAGGCGCTCGTTCTCGCTGCTGAGCAGTTCGACCTGCCGCTCGGCATTGGGCTCGCGCTTCATCGTCCTGCCCCAATCGTCGCTCGGCGCGTAACCGTGTCGTGCACGGATCCAGTTGTTGATCACCCACCCCGCCGTCGAGATCGCGATGATCGCGATGACAAATAAAGGTTTACCCCAGTCCATCGTCGGTCTCCCTGTTGACGCCGCGTCTCAGCGCAGGCTGTCGATCTCTGCCGCAAGGCTGGTGCTGTTGCGGCTGGTGTAATGCGTCTCGATGTCGGCGAGGCGGCGGTCGATGTCGCGGAACTTGCTCCGGACCTCGGCGGTCGAGCGCTTCGGATTCGAGCGCACGCCCTGCCAGAACTTCGCGTCGTCGGGCGTCTCGTACAGCCCGATCGGCTTGGCATGCCCCATCCAGGCGACCAGCCAATAGGCGAGCAGCGTCCAGGGAAAGCCGCCGGCGAGCGTGAGCACGACCATCGCGACGCGGACGAAGAGCACGTCGATCCCGGTATAATCGGAGATCCCGGCGCAGACGCCCTTCCACTTGGCATTCTGCTTATCGAGGTAAAACTGCGTGCGGCTGCCGGACATTTCAGTTCCTCCGATCAGAAGTGCGGTCGGATTGCTGGTCCGACAGATACGGCGATTGCGTGGTGCCGAGGCCCGGCTTCCAGTCCGGATTGTCGGCGGCGATGATCCGTTCGACGGTCATCACGCGGTCTTCGAGGCGGCGGGCGAGCATCTGCATCTCGTCGAGCAGCTTCTCGTCTTCCTCGGTGATCCGCGGCGCCTGCTTCCACTTGGTGATGTAGTGCAGGATCACCCACGGGAGCCCGATGAAGAGGACCGCGCAGACGAGAACGGGGGTCAGGTCATCCATCTCAATCGTCCTTCTTCATGCGCGCCTTGAGCGCGGCGAGCTGGGCGTTGACCTTGTCATCGCTGCGCAGCTCGGCGATTTCCTCCTCGAGCGTCTTGACGACCCCGAGCCCCATCGCATCCGCGCGGCCCTCGGCCTCGTCGACGCGGCGATCGAGGATGTCGAAGCGGCTGAATGCCTCGTGCGTCTTCGGGCCGTTGTACATCTCGCGCAGGCGAGTGCGGTTGTTCGCGCTTTCCAGCCGGGTCTGCACCGCGTTCTGCTTGGTGCGCGCCTCGCGGAGCTTGGTCTGGAGCTTGGCGATGTCCTCTTCCGCCGCCCGAAGCGCATCGTCGAGCACGCCGACCTCGGCCTTCAACTGCTCGGCCATGTCGAACGCCTTCTGGCGTTCCACGAGAGCGGCCTTGGCGAGGTCCTCGCGGTCCTTGCTTAGCGCCAGCTCGGCCTTCTCGGTCCAGTTGTCCTGGAGCTGCTCGAGCTTCGAGATATGACGGCGCATCTCCTTCTGGTCGGCGATGGTGCGCGCGGCGGAGGCGCGAACCTCGACCAGCGTTTCCTCCATCTCGAGGATGATCATGCGGATCATCTTCGACGGATCTTCGGCCTTCTCGATGAGATCGGCGAAGTTGGCGGCGACGATGTCGCGGGTGCGGGAAAAGATGCCCATGTAAATCCTACTCCAGGGGTCGGCCCGAGGCTCTAAGCCGTCGGGGTCTTATGCCACGATCGAGGTGTGAACCGCGATAGGCGTTGTGTTGGTTGCGATCGCTGGGCCGACTGCGCCGAGGACGCAGGTTGCGCTGACGACGATGGTGCAGAGCGTGGCGGCGACGGTGCGGGCGATGTTGGTGTTGAACATGGTGGGTCCCCTTTAAGACTGGTTGGTTCCGCTATTCGGCGGGTTGCCTGAAGCGTTGCATCTGTCGTGCCAGTTTCGAAAATGGCGGAATTGCAGGGGTTTGCGCGATTTTGGGTGATCGGGCGGTGGCGTAAGCTTGCCAAGAGTTGGGAATTCGCGCCACATCTTCGCCATGGAGCGCACAACCCAGGTCATCGGTGAGTCCGGCACGTTCATGGCGGCGCTGGAACGCGCGTCGCGTGCGGCGGCGTTGGACCGTCCTGTGCTGGTGATCGGCGAGCGCGGGACGGGCAAGGAACTGGTCGCCGAGCGGCTGCACCGCCTGTCGCCACGGTGGGATCAGCCTTTGGTGATCATGAACTGCGCGGCGCTGCCGGAGACGCTGATCGAGGCGGAATTGTTCGGGCACGAGGCGGGTGCGTTCACCGGCGCGACCAAGGCGCGGGTCGGGCGGTTCGAGGAGGCGGATGGGGGGACGTTGTTCCTCGACGAGCTCGGCACGCTGTCGATGGCCGCGCAGGACCGCCTGCTGCGCGCGGTCGAATATGGCGAGATCACCCGGATCGGCTCGTCGCGGCCGATGCGTGTCGATGTGCGGATCGTGGCCGCGACCAACGAGCATCTGCCGGACAAGGTGGATCGGCACGAATTCCGCGCGGATCTTCTCGACCGGTTGTCGTTCGAGGTGGTGACGTTGCCGCCCTTGCGCGCACGGACGGGCGACGTGGTGGTGCTGGCGGAGCATTTCGGCCGGCGGATGGCTTCGGAGCTTGGCCGCGAGCGGTGGGAGGGGTTCGGCCCGGCGGCGATGGACGCGCTGATCGCGTATGGCTGGCCTGGCAATGTGCGTGAGTTGCGCAACGTCGTCGAGCGCGCGGTGTATCGCTGGGAACAGGCCGGGCCGATCGACGCGATCGAGATCGACCCGTTCCAGTCGCCGCACCGGCCGGGGGCCTCAAGCGCGCCGAAACCCGCAGCCGTGACCCCGCAACCAGCCGAAGCGGAGGACGGCGAAGACCCGGTCGTGGCCTGCGAGGAAGGCCCATCGGACTTCAAGTCCCGCGTGTCCCGCTTCGAACGGGACCTGCTGTCGCGTGCGCTGTCGGACCATCGCTTCAACCAGCGCGCCACCGCCGAGGCGCTGGGCCTAAGCTACGACCAACTCCGCCACGCGCTGAAGCGCCACGACCTGCTGAACGCTGGCGGTTAAAGTAATCCTCCCCCGCTAGGGGGAGGTGGCGCCGAAGGCGACGGAGGGGGCGGCACGCGAAACCTCTGTTCCGTCTCCTCCCCCTCCGTCTGGCAAGCGCCAGCCACCTCCCCCTTGCGGGGGAGGATTGCAGGGGGGCCCTCAGCCACTCTTCCCCACCAGCCCCGCCAGCTTCTTCAACTTCGGCGCGACCATCGGCACGGTCAGCATGGTGCTAGCCAGCGCCATCAGCAGCAGCGCGGTGAACGTCTCGTTGGTGATGATCTTCTTATCCAGCAGGATGTTGACGAAGATGATCATGATCAGCGCCTTGGTCTGGAGCAGCCAGCCGATCGCCGAGGCCTCGCCCGGCCGCCATTTCAGGATCCGTCCGGCGGCGTGAACCCCCATGAGCTTGCCGCCGACCGACGCGACCAGCAGCAACGCCGCCGCGCCGAACACCGCGAACCCGCCGACCGCCCATTGCGTCTTCAGGCCGGTCGACAGGAAGAACACCGGCATCACCGCGAGCAGCACGAAGTGGCGGAACTGGTCCATCCTTGCCGTTGTAAACCATTTCGAATCGAGCACCGCGCCCGACAGGAACGCGCCGACCATGAAATGCAGCCCCGCCCAGTCCGCCGCGAACCCGCACCCGGCCAGCCAGATCAGGCTGACATACCAGCGGTCGCGCTCCTCGATCATCCCCATCAGTTTCCGCACGATCAACGTCGCCACCGCGAACCCGACCAGGAAGCCGCCCTGCCGCCCGACGCGTTCCCAGTCGAGCAGGATCAGCGCGAGCACGCCCCAGATCGCGATGTCGTCGAGGCTGGCATAGCGTAGGATTCGCTGGCCGATCGGTTCGCGCAGGATCTCGAGCTTTTCGAGGAAGAGGACGAGAATGGGGAGGGCTGTGACGGCGCAGGCCATGCCGATGCCGAGCACCACCTGCCACGTCGCGCCGTCCGGCCCGCGCCAGCCGGGGTAGCGCAGCATCAGCGCCGCCGCGATGCTGCCGGTTACCAGTGGCACCGCGAGCGCGAGCCCTGCGGTGACGCCGGTCTCGCCGCGCCGCTTCCACGCCTCGCCGAGGTCGAGCTCGATGCCGGCGACCCAGACGAACATCATCACCGCCCACCATGCCACGCCGTTGAGCGAGCCCAAGGTCGCGGGCGTGAAGATCGTCGCATAATAATCGGGATATGCTGCGCCGAGCACGCCCGGACCGAGCAGGATGCCACCGATGATCTGCACGACCACCAGCGGCGCCCAGTAATCGGTCCGCCCGAGCCGCCACACCAGGTACGGCACCGTGAAGATGATGATCATCGCAAGGAGGAAGACCTCCGTCGGCGTCATGGCGTGCATGTGATCCCCCTCGCACGGCAGTTTCCCCCACCGTATCGTTTCGGTCGCGGTAGTAATCGGTTGCGACCGCGGCGGCAATCTACGCACGCGACGATCCGGCGATCGTGGCGCCGATCTTTACGCTGCGTCATTTCGGGACACGGGTCGCGCGCGCGCGCGGATCGGCTCGCCGAACGTCCGCATTCCGTGCGATTGAAGGCCATGCGCCGCAAAGGCCGGCGGAGGAGGATTTTTTCCGATGAAACCATCGTTGCTGGCGCTCACGCTGTTCGCTGCCCCCGCCTTTGCACAAGGCGCAGCGCCGTTCACGGTGAACGGGCAGGGGTTTGCGACGCTGCAGGACGCGGTGTCGTCGATCCGCATGGGCACCGCGACGATCCTGATCGCGCCCGGCACGTACCGGCAATGCGCGGTCCAGGCCGGTGGACACATCACCTTCAAGGCGGTGCAGCCGGGCACTGCGATCTTCGAGAAGGTGGCGTGCGAGGACAAGGCGGCGTTGGTATTGCGCGGGCAGGGCTCGGTCGTCGATGGCCTCGTCTTCCGCGGCTACCGCGTCTCGGACGGCAATGGCGCGGGGATCCGCACGGAGATGGGCGACCTGACCGTCACCAATGCGATGTTCCTCGACAGCCAGGAGGGCATCCTCGGGGGCGAGCCCGTCGGCCAGACGATCACGATCGACCATTCGACCTTTGCCGGGCTGGGTCAGTGCGACGAATCGCCGAGCTGCTCGCATGCGATCTATCTGGCCAACAAGGGCCGCGTGACGATCACCAATTCGCGGTTCGAACGCGGGACGGGGGGGCATTACGTCAAGCTGCGCGTTCCGACCGTCTCGATCACCGACAACAGCTTCGACGATACCGCGGGGCGCAAGACGAACTACATGATCGATCTGCCCGACGGCGCCACCGGCCTGATCGCCCGCAACACCTTCGTGCAGGGGCGCCAGAAGGAGAACCACACCGGGCTGATCGTGGTCGCCGCGGAAGCCAAGACGTACCGGTCCACCGGGTTGCGGGTTGAGGGGAACGACGCACGGCTTTCACCGGGGGATGGTACGAGCCCGGCGTTCATCGCGGATTACAGCCATGATAAGCTCGCGCTGGGGGCGAACCGGCTTGGGGCCGGATTGCGGGCGTTCGAGACGCGGTGAGTGGCGGTTGGGCAGCGAAGCAGGGAATTGCTCAACCTCCGGCGTTGCCGCACCGCCACACCGCCACACCGCCACACCGCCACACCGCCACACCGCCACACCGCCACACCGCCACACCGCCACACCGCCACACCGCCATATGGTCACTCCGGCACTCCGTCACGTCCCACCGCCGTCACCCCAGCGAAAGCTGGGGTATCGCCGTTGGGACGGGTCGCGCGCGTCACGGGAGATCCCAGCTTTCGCTGGGATGACGGATTAAGGGGGATGACGGATTAAGGGGGATGTCGGAGGGGCGGCGGATGGCGCAACCGACGAAGCGGAAGCACCGCGCCCGTCCAAAAGCTTGTTCTCCCGAGAAGGCGGGAGCCCAGACTGGGCTCCCGCCTTCGCGGGAGAACAAGCTTGCTGGGCTACCTTAAGACCGACCCTAGTTCGGACAGGTGCTAGCCGCCCCCGGATCGAGATCCAGGCATCGCCCGTCCAGCCCGTTCACCGGCAACCCGATCGTCGCCGCGAGCGTCGGCACGATATCCACCGTCTCGACCGACAACGGCTGCTCGAACCCCGTCATGCCCTTGCGCCAGAACAGGATCGGCACGCGGCGATCGTAATCCCAGGGCGACCCGTGCGTCTCGACATACCCCCCCGCCGGCGACACGATCGTCGTCACGCGCGCCTTTAGCAGTACCACCAACTGCCCCGACCGATCCGGATCGAACGACGCACGCGCGCGCTCGATCAACGTCCAGTTTTCAGGCGGGGTCTTCGCCATCGGCGTCGCCATGATCTCGGCGGCGGAGTACGCCCCCGCGATCTGCGGCATCGCACGATAGCGGCGCAGCGCCTCCGCCAGCACTTTTGCGCGCGTCTTCTCCGGCAGCGTGTCGGCGATATAGACGTCGCCCTCGGTCCCGAGCAGCACGCTTCCGGGGAGCCCCAGATCCTTGGCGATCGCGGTGCCGACCTGCTTGGCCAGCACGTTCTCGTCCATGTGCGCCTCCATCGGCATCGCGCGCTGCTGCTGGCGCTCGGTCGCGTCGTGCGCGCCGTGATCGGCGGTCAGTACGACCTCGTAGTCGACCCCGGTCTCGTCCATCACCGCGAAGAAATCGCCGAGCGTCTTGTCGAGCTGCGCCATCTGGATGCACATCTCCGAGCCCTGCGTGCCGTAGGTGTGGCCGATATAGTCGGTCGCCGACGCGCCGATATCGATGATGTCGGTCTGCGGCCCCTTGCCGAGCTTCATGTCCTGAACGAGTGCTGCGGCCATCGCGAACACCGCGGCGTCCGACGCCGGCGACACGCGGAAGCCCTTGGCGTCTCCCGCCGCGCGCTCGAAGCGACCCTGGCCGTAGGTCTTGCCCGCGATCACGATCGGATGGTTCACGCCCGCGCAATAGCCGGGCAGCGGCAGCGCTTCCTGTGGCTTGGCGATCAGCGCGGCGACCGCGTCGCGCGTGCGCTGGACGGCGGGCGGCACCGCGCGGCCGGCATAGGATACATAGGTCTTGCCGTCCCACCACCAGAGTTCGTCGACCTTGTGGCCGCCCATCATCACCGCGGCGCGATCCTTGCCCGCGACCGACACCGACCGGGTGCGTGGATCGCGCGCCTTCATCATCTCGCCGAGCGTCGGCACCTTCAGATGCATGTCGGACACGGTGTAGCTGTCGTGCGTGCTACCCGTGACGCGCTCGTCCTCCGAGCAATAGACGATCTTGTCGGGCCGCCCGGCGCGCTGGTCGACCCAGTTGTTGGCGATGATGCCGGTATGCGCGGGCCGCATTCCGGTCAGGATCGTCGAGTGGCCGGGGCACGTCTCGGTCGCCGCATGGCTCTGATAGCCGCTCGGGAACACCGCACCGTTCAGCAGTCGCATAAAGCCGCCGGTATAATGGTTGCGATATTGCTGGAACAGGTCGGCCGCAAACTGGTCGACCGAGATCGCGACGATCAGCTTCGGCGGGGTCGTTGGAGTTGCCGCAGGCGCAGACGGCGCGGTCTGGGCGGAGACCGAGGCGGCCGAAGTCAGCAGGAGCGCGGCGATAAGTGCTTTCACGAACAGTCCTTTAGCCAGCAACGACCACCGAGCGGGGCCGTCGCTTTGAAGTGCAATACGACACGGTCACCGCTATGGCTTTGCGCGATGAACGAAACAAGGATGGCCATGCGCAGTTTACGTTGCGTCCTGATGACGGTTTTGCTCGCCGTCTGCGGACTGGCGAGTGGGCCTGCGCTCGCGGAATCGCTCAACGGCTCGAGCCAGCATCTGTCGATGCGGCTGGTCGCGGAAAGTGATCGGCCCAAGGCCGGCGCACCGCTGACGATCGCGCTCGCGACGACGCCCGAGCAGGGCTGGCACGGCTATTGGCGCAACCCCGGCGATGCAGGTTTCCCGGCGACCTTCGACTGGACGCTGCCGGCGGGCGCGAAGGCGGGCGAGCCCGAATGGCCGGTACCGACGACGCTGCTGATCGCGGGCTTGATGAACTATGTGTACGAAGCGCCCTATGCGCCGCTCGTGACGATCCGGATCCCGGCGGGGCTGGCCGCGGGGGCAAAATTCCCGATCCGTCTGAAGACGAGCTATCTCGTCTGCTCGGCGACGATCTGCGTGCCCGAGGAGCAGGCGCTGTCGCTCGACCTGACCATCGGCGACGGCGCGCCGTCACAACAGGCGGCATTTGCGGGCTGGCGGCAGGCGATCCCTAAGCCGCTCGACGCGGGCGCGACCTATGCGGCGGCCAACGGGACGATGCGGATCGCGGTGCCGTTCCCGGCGAGCGCGAAGGCCGACAAGGCGTATTTCTTCCCGGTCACCACCGGCGTGATCGAGAACGGCGCCGCGCAGAAAGTGACCCGTGACGGCGACCGCCTTACGATCGAGACGAAGGTCGCGGCGAATGCCAAGACCGGCGGCCCCATCGAGGGCGTGCTGCGGATCGGCGATGGGCAGGGGCTGGGCGTCAAGGCGACTCCCGGCGCCGTGGTCGGCAGCAGTTCAAGCACGGGGACCAGCGAAAGCATCTGGCTGACCGCGTTAATCGCGTTCGCGGGCGCGGTGCTCGGCGGGCTGATCCTGAATATCATGCCGTGCGTGTTCCCGATCCTGAGCCTCAAGGCACTCAGCCTCGCCCGCGGCGGTGCGAGCGAGAAAGACGCGCGCGGTGAGGCGCTCGCGTACACCGCAGGCGTCGTGCTGGTCTGCCTCGGGCTTGGCGCCGCAATTCTGGCCCTGCGTGCAGGCGGCTCGGCGGTCGGCTGGGCGTTCCAGTTGCAGCATCCGGCGGCGATCGTCGTCCTGTTGCTGTTGAGCGTGGCGATCGCGTTCAATCTTGCCGGGCTGTTCGAGGTGCCGACGCCGCGCTTTGCCGGCGAGAGCGGCGCGAGCGGGGCGTTCGCCACCGGCGCGCTGGCGGCGTTCATCGCGACGCCGTGCACCGGGCCGTTCATGGGTGCGGCGCTCGGCGCGGCTCTGGTGCTGCCGTGGCCGGCGGCGCTTGCCGTGTTCGGCGGGCTCGGGATCGGCTTGTCGCTGCCCTTCCTCGCGATCGGGTTCGTGCCCGCGTGGCGGCGGTGGTTGCCGAAGCCCGGCGTGTGGATGGAAACGTTTCGCCACATCCTGTCGGTGCCGATGTTCCTGACCGCGATCGCGCTCGGCTGGGTGCTCGGGCGGCAGACCGGGGTCGATACGCTGACGCTGGCGTTGGTCGCGGTGCTGGCGGTCGGCGCGGTGCTCTGGGTCGGTGGCACCCGCCAGCGCAAGGGCAAGTCGTTCGGCGTCGCGGTACAGGTCGCGCTGGCCGTGGTGTTCGTCGGCAGCGCGGTTCTGATCGCGCGAGCGCCGCCAGCGTCGGCGAAGGTCGCGACCGCTGGCGACGAGCCATTCACCGAGGCAAAGCTCGCCTCGTTGCGCGCGGAAAAGCGTCCGGTGTTCGTGTATTTCACCGCCGACTGGTGCCTGACGTGCAAGGTCAACGAGAAGGCCGCGATCGACACGGCGGGCGTTCGGGACGCGTTCGCCAAGCATAAGGTCGCGGCACTGATCGGCGACTGGACCGACGGCGACCCGGTGATGGGCCGCTTCATCCAGGCCCATAACCGCGCCGGGGTGCCGTTGTACCTGTATTACGCACCGGGTGCTGCCGAGCCGACCGTGCTGCCGCAGGTCCTGACGCCGGGCTTGCTCGAAGGGCTGGGGCGCTTAGGCTGATTGCCAATCCTCCCCCGCGAGGGGGAGGTGGCGCCGAAGGCGACGGAGGGGGAGGGGGCGATAAACGCCGTTGCGTGTCCTCCCCCTCCGACTGGCAAGCGCCAGCCACCTCCCCCTGGCGGGGGAGGATCAGAGACCGCAGGTCAGTCAGTCATATTCTTGACTTGTGCAGCGCAGCGAAGCGTTGCAGCATGGAACCGTAACGCTTGATGGGGAATTGACCGTTCCGATGGGGAAACAGGCGTTCGACGAAATCATGGGGACGCCGGGCGATACGACCGCTCGTCCCGAACTCGCGGCTCTCGGGCATTGGATCGAGGAGACGCCCGACGCCGAGCTGCGCCGTCGGCAGGAAGCCGCCGAGACGACGTTCCGCCAGCTTGGCATCACCTTCGCGGTGTACGGCGAGAACGAAGCGGCCGAGCGGATCATCCCGTTCGACATCGTCCCCCGCGTGTTCCTCCACGACGAATGGACCCGCCTTTCGGAAGGCCTCGTCCAGCGCGTCGAGGCGATCAACGCATTCCTCAACGACATCTATGGCGAGCGCCGCATCCTGAAGGAGGGCATCCTTCCCGAGGACCTCGTGCTCGGCAACGCGCAGTTCCGCCCCGAGATCGCCGGCATCCGCCCGCCGCACGGCGTCTGGGCGCATATCTGCGGGATCGATCTGGTCCGCACCGGGCCCGACGACTTCTTCGTGCTCGAAGACAATGCGCGCACGCCGTCGGGCGTCAGCTACATGCTGGAAAACCGCGAGGCGATGCTGCGGCTGTGCCCCGAGCTGTTTCGCGAGTTCCGCGTCGCGGCGGTCGACAGCTATCCCGACCTGCTGCTCGAGACGATGAAGTCGGTCGCGCCGCACGGTACGGGTTCTAACCCGACCTGCGTGCTGCTGACCCCCGGCCACTACAACTCCGCCTATTACGAGCACAGCTTCCTTGCCGATTCGATGGGGATCGAACTCGTCGAGGCGGCCGATCTGGTGGTCGACGACGACATCGTCTGGATGCGGACGATCGCGGGGCGGGTGAAGGTCGATGTGATCTATCGTCGCATCGACGACGATTATCTCGATCCGCTCGTGTTCCGCCCGGACTCTGCGCTCGGCGTCCCCGGACTGATCGCGGCCTATGCGGCAGGTAACGTTGCGATCATGAATGCGCCGGGCAACGGCATCGCCGACGACAAGGCGATCTACAGCTACATGCCCGACATCGTGAAATTCTATTCGGGTGGCGAGTGCAAGCTGCGCAACGTCGAGACGTGGCGCTGCCGCGAGCCGCAGGCGCTGAAGTACGTCCTCGACAATCTCGAGGACGTCGTCGTCAAGCTGGTCGACGGCTCGGGCGGCTACGGCATGCTGGTCGGCCCGACTGCGTCGAAACAGGAGATCGAGGATTTCCGCGCCGCGTTGATTGCGGAACCGCATCGCTACATCGCGCAGCCGACCTTGGCGCTGTCGACCGTCCCGACGATGGCCGATGGCGGCCTGTCCCCACGCCACGTCGACTTCCGGCCGTTCGTACTGAGCGGATCGAAGGGCGTGCAGGTTGTGCCCGGCGGTCTTACCCGCGTCGCGCTCAAGGAAGGCTCGCTGGTGGTGAACTCCAGCCAGGGCGGCGGGACCAAGGACAGTTTCGTCCTGATGAAGGATCAGTCGCAGCGGATGGGAGCGGGCGGGATGACGCAGACGATGGGCGGCATGTCGCAGACGCTCGGAACGATCCTGCCGTCGCCGGGAGCGAATAGCTGATGCTCTCGCGTACCGCATCGTCGCTCTACTGGCTCGGCCGCTATTTCGAGCGTGCCGACTTCATCGCAAGGCTGGTCGAGGCCACGGTGCGTCTCGACGTCCTCTCGTCTCAGCCAGCGGGCGAGGCGGCCTGGGCCTCCGCGCTAGCCGTCACCGAAACCGAGGAGCCGTTCGCGACGCTCGGCGGCAATCTCAGCCAGACCGAAGTCGTGCGCTTCCTGACGCTCGATTCGAGCCACCCCGGCTCGATCGTCCGCTGCGTCGACATGGCGCGCAACAACGCCAAGGCAGTCCGCACCGCGCTGACCCGCGAGGCATGGACCGCGATCAACCGTGCATGGCTGCTGTTCGAGAACCGGACGACGCCGCGCAGCACGACCGACCAGATGAATCTGGTCGAGGCGGTGAAGACCGAGACGCGTGGCTTCGAGGGCGCGGTGCACCGGATGCTGCGCAACCAGACGACGTGGTTCATCCGGCTCGGCCAGGCGGTCGAGCGCGCGGACAACACCGCGCGGCTGCTCGACGTCAAATACCATATCCTTCTGCCCGAGGGTGAACGGCTCGGCGGGGCGATCGATCGCGATCAGTGGACGACGATCCTCCAGACCGTGTCCGCGGTGACTGCCTATCGCTGGCTCTACAATGAAGGGCTGCGCCCGGCCGACGTGATCGACCTGCTGCTCGCGCGCGCGGAATTGCCGCGCAGCCTGGCGGCGTCGGTCGAGGAGACGGTCGACGTGCTCAACCTGCTGGCGAAACGCACGGGCAATCACGGGGAGGCGGACAGGATGGCACGGATGCGCGCATCGCGAATGGCCAAGACGCGATCGGGCGAGGTCATCGCCTCGGGACTGCACCAGTATCTGCAGGCCTTCATCGCTGAGAACGCGCTGCTTCACGGCGCGATCGGCCGCCAGTTCAAGTTCCAATAATGCGGTTGTCGATCGATCATCACACGATCTACCGCTTCACCCAGCCGCAGGGCCGGCTCGTCCAGATGCTCCGGCTGACTCCCGAGAACACGCATGACCAGACCGTGGCGTCGTGGCGCATCGACGTCGATTGCGACGCGCGGTTGCGGCCGGGGCGTGACGGCTTCGGCAACGCGGTGACGATGCTGTATGCCGAGGGGCCGGTCGACGGAATAGAGATCACCGTCAAGGGCGAGGTGCTGACCAGCCACTCGGACGGCGTGCTGCGCGGCGTGCACGAGACGTTGCCGCCCGCGTTGTTCCTCCGCGCGACCGAGGCGACCGCGCATGATCCGGCGATCGCCGAGTTCGCCGCGGATGCCGTGGTCGGCGCGCGTGATCGGATCGGCGCGCTCCACCGGCTCAACCGGGCGTTGCACCAGCAGTTCGTGTTCGATGCCGGTCGCCCCGAGCCGGGTCTCACCGCGGGCGCTGCGTTCCGCAAGGACAGCGCCACGCCGCGCGACATGGCGCAGATGTTCGCGGTCGCCGCGCGGTCGCTGGGGGCGCCGGCACGGTATGTGTCAGGCTATCATCACACCGATTTCGAGGTGGTGCATTTCCCGACCCCGCATGGCTGGGCGGAGGCGCATGTCGACGGGCTTGGCTGGGTCGGGTTCGATCCGTGCACGGGGATGTCGCCCGAGGAGCATTACGTGCGGGTCGCGATGGCGCTCGATGCGGCCGGGGCGGCACCGGTTGCTGGCTCGCGGCTGGGTGAGGGTGGCGAGGAACTCGACGTCGACGTGGTCGTTCAGCGCGAGGACTAAAGATTTGTCTCCCCGCGAAGGCGGGGATCCCGACTGGGCTCCCGCCTTCGCGGGAGAACGAGACGCCGCCCGCCGGTTCGTGGTATAACCACCCCGGCGAAGGCCGGGGCCCAATTGGCAAGGTGGTCGTAACGAAGGGCTATCCTCCGTTAGCAGCGTTTCCCAATTGGGCCCCGGCCTTCGCCGGGGTGGTCCGTTCTAGGGATCGGTGTAACTTCGCTAGAGCGGCAGTCTCAAACCAGCGCCGCAACCCCTTCCGGCTGCGTCACCAGATCGGCCTCCTCCAGCCGCCGCCACCCCGCCGGCCCCAAAACCTCCAGCGGCCGGTACCGCGTCTTGTATTCCATCCGCGGCGAGCCCTTTACCCAATACCCCAGATACACGAACGGCAGCCCGGCATCGCGGGCGCGGAGGATGTGGTCGAGGATGATGAAGTTGCCGAGTCCCGGCCGGTTCGCATCGTCGGCGGCGAAGAAGCTGTAGACCATCGACAACCCGTCCGCCTGCCGGTCGGTCAGGCACGCGCCGATCAGCCTTCCCTGCACACCATCGACCGATGGTTCGCGATATTCGACGATCAGCGAATTGACCGGCGAATGCTCGATCATGTCGGCATAGTCGTCCTCGTCCATGCCCGCCATGCCGCCGCCCGGATGGCGCGTGCCGAGATAGCGGCGGAGCAACTGGAACTGCTCGTCAGTCGCCCAGGCCTTGCAGGCGGTGATCTCGATATCGCCGTGCCGCCGCAGCAGCTTGCGCTGCGTCGCGTTGGGCACGAACTCGCCCGCGACGATCCGGACCGACACGCACGCGGTGCAGCCCGCGCAGGACGGGCGATACGCCACGCCCTGGCTGCGACGAAAACCGATCCGGCCGAGCGCGTCGTTCAGCTCGCCGGCATGCGGCCCGGTCAGTTCGGTGAACACCTTGCGCTCCTGCCGGCCCGGCAGATACGGGCACGGGGACGGGCTCGTGACGAAGAAGCGCGGAAAACGAAAAGGCGCAGTCACCGAACCAAATGTCCTTCAGGCAGGCGCGGGGAGCCGCGGTTTCGACATATGGTCGTAACGCACGCTACTGAAAAGCGGGTTTACCACGATAGAGCGTTAACGCCGTAAATTACGGCGCTACCACAATAATCGCCGATAGGTCAGGCGAGTTCGACGGTCGACGTCTCGTACCCGCCGGCGCGCAAGGCTCCCACCAGCCGGTCGAGATGCGCGCGGTCGCGGAGTTCGCATTCTATGTCCGTGATCAGGCCCTTCGCCGGCAGCGTGGTGAAGACGCGCTGGTGATAGATCTCGATGATGTTGACACGTTCCTGATCGAAGATCCGCGCAACATGGAACAGCGCACCGGGCTTGTCCTGCAACCGGATCCGCAGCCGCGCGAGACGACCCGACCGCGCCAGATCGCGCAACAGCACGTTGGCGAGCAGCCGCGTATCGATATTGCCGCCGCACAGTACGATACCGACGGTCTTCCCCGCGAACCGCTCGGGATGCGACAACAGCGCCGCCAGGCCGGCCGCACCGGCGCCCTCGACCACGGTCTTTTCGATCTGCAGCAGCAGGCTGACCGATTCCTCGAGGCTGCGCTCGCTGACCAATACGATATCATCGACCAGTTCGGCGACGATCTTCGCGGTGATCGCGCCCGGCTCCTTGACCGCGATACCTTCGGCGAGCGTGTCGCCGGCGCAGGCCATGTCGGTACCGTTGATGCGGTTGTACATCGACGGGAACAGCTCGGCCTGCACGCCGACGACCTCGATCGGATGACCACCGGGCGCTTCGCTCAAAGCCCGCGCGACCGTCGACATGCCCGAGATCAGCCCGCCGCCGCCGATCGGGATGACCAGCGTATCGAGTTGCGGCACGTCCTCCAGCATCTCGATCGCGACGGTGCCTTGGCCGGCGATGACGCGGGGGTCGTCGAACGGGTGGACGAAGGTGAAGCCGCACTCGCCTTCGAGGATGCGTGCGTGTGCGTAAGCCGCGTCGAACGTCTCGCCGTGCAGGACGACGTTGGCGCCGTGGCCTTCGGTCTGCATGACCTTCACGGTCGGCGTGTTGGTCGGCATCACGATCGTCGTCGGGATGCCCAAGCGGTTGGCGTGATAGGCGAGGCCCTGCGCGTGATTGCCGGCCGACGCGGCGATGACGCCCTTGGCGCGCGCTTCGGCCGACAGCTGCAACAGCGTGTTGAGCGCGCCGCGCTCCTTGTACGCCGCGGTGAACTGGAGATTCTCGAACTTCAGATACACCGTCGCGCCGGTCATCTTGCTCAGCGTCTTGCTGATCAGCGTCGGCGTGCGGACGATCGAGTCGCGGATCCGGTCGTGCGCGACGCGGACGTCGTCGATCGAGACGGGGAGGGTGGGTGCCGCTACGGCAGCGTGGGTAGCCATGTCCGACCCGCTAGACCATCTGGCGCGCGTGGGAAACACCGCTTATGCGCGGGGGCTATGGCAAAACTGGCAATTTTCGGCGAGGGGACGGCGCGCACGACGATCGCGCCGTATCCCGTGGCGACCAAGCTGCTCATAACGGCCGATAAATCACGCGGGGCCCGTCAATGCCCCGGCGCGCAAAAGTGGAGTGTATCGAAGTGATGCGTTTTCTGATCTCCACCGCCGCGCCAGCGCTGATCTCCACCGCCGCGCTCGCGCTGCTCGCCACGCCGGCGCTGGCCGACGGGATCGTCGACAACGTCAACGGCATCACCGTCGCCGACGGCGGCCGCGTGATCCATTTCAAGGCGATCCTGATCGACAAGGATGGCAAGGTCACGCGGCTCGTCCCCCCCGGCGAGGAAGCGCCCAAGCTCAGCCGCAAGGAATTGAAGAAGAACGCCGGCAAGCCGCTCTACGACTGGCGGATCGACATGGGCGGCAAGACCGTGCTGCCGGGTTTCGTCGACGCGCATGGCCATGTCATCGAGATGGGTTTCGGCGCGCTGTCGCTCGACCTGTCGATGACCAAGTCGCTCGAAGAAGCGAAGTCGCGGATCGCCGCGTATGTCGCCGCCAACCCCGACCGGAAATGGGTGATCGGCCGTGGCTGGAACCAGGAGGCGTGGGGGCTCGGTCGCTTCCCGACCGCGGCGGACCTCGAGTCCGTTTCCGGCGGGCACCCGATCTGGCTGTCGCGTGCCGATGGGCATGCCGGCTGGGCGAACCGCGAGGCGATGCGCGAGGCCGGCGTCACCGGCGCGACCGTCTCCCCTCCCGGCGGTCGGATCGAGAAGACTGGCGGCGCGCCTGCGGGCGTGTTCGTCGATGGCGCGCAGGCGTTGATCGAGAAGGTCGTCCCCCAGCCGCTCCCCAAGGAGCGCGATGCCGCCTTCCTGACGGCGCAGAGCATCCTGCTGCGCTACGGCGTCACCGCGGTCGCCGACATGGGCACGACGCTCGACGACTGGCTGACCTATCGGCGGATGGCGGACATCGGCGGGTTGCGCGTCCGTATCATGAGCTATGCGCTGGGTGTCGAGACCGCGAGCCGGATCGGCGGCAAGGGGCCGACGCCTTGGCTGTACAATGATCGCCTGCGGATGGGGGGCGTGAAGCTCTATGCCGACGGCGCGCTGGGCTCGCGCGGGGCGTGGCTGCTGAAGCCCTATGCCGACGCACCCGGTCAGTCGGGGCTTGGCTTCGTGACCGACGACCAGCTCCAGAACCAGATGAGCCGGGCGGCGATGGACGGCTATCAGGTCGCGGTCCACGCGATCGGCGACAGGGCCAACCAGATGGTGCTCGACGCGATCCAGGTCGAGAGCGAGACCTATACCGGCGACCGTCGCTGGCGGATCGAGCATGCGCAGGTCGTCGATCCGACCGACCTGCCGCGGTTCGGCAAGTTCGGCACGATCGCCTCGATGCAGCCCACGCACGAAACCAGCGACCGGACGATGGCCGAGGCACGGCTCGGGCCGAACCGCCTGGCGGGCGCCTATGCGTGGAAGTCGATGCTGGCCAACGGCGCCAAGCTTGCGTTCGGCACCGACTTCCCGGTCGAGAAGCCCGATCCGTTCGCGACCTGGGCCGCGGCGTTCACGCGGCAGGATGCCGATGGGCAACCGCAGGGTGGCTGGCAGCCGCAGGAACTGATCACGCGCGAACAGGCGTGGTGGGCGATGACGGGTGCGGCGGCGTATGCCGGGTTCGCGGAGACGAAGTTCGGTGCGCTCGCGCCCGGCCAGCGCGCGGATTTCATCATCGTCGACCGCGATCCGACAATGGCCTCGCCGACCGACCTGCGCGCGACGGTCGTGCAGGAGACGTGGATCGGCGGCGAGAAGGTCTGGACGCGCAAGTAACCCCGACGACGCACAGGTTTACTGGCGCATCCGGATCAGCCCTTCCTGCGCGACGCTCGCCACGAGGCGGCCGTCGCGCGCGAAGATCTTGCCGCGGTTGAATCCGCGGGCGTGGCCCGACCACGGGCTGTCACAGGCGTAGAGCAGCCAGTCGTCGGCGCGGAAATCCTCGTGCAGCCAAAGCGAATGGTCGAGGCTGGCGGTCTGCAGCCCCGGCGTGATCCAGTTCTTGCCATGCGGCAGGAGGGCCGTGCCGAGCAGCGCCATGTCCGACGCATAGGCCAGGATGGCACGGTGCATCGCCGGATCGTCGCCGATCGGCGCGACCAGGCGGAACCAGTTGGCGTAGTTGGGCTCCTGCGGGGCCGGATGGATCCAGCTGCGCGGGTTGACCGGGCGCACCTCGATCGGCCGCCACCGCAGCATGTGCGCGCGGAATTTCTCGGGAATGCCCTCGATATTCTCGAGCCGCAGGTCGCGATCGGAGCGGAGCGTTTCGGGCGCGGGGACATCGGGCATTACGTCCTGATGGTGCAGGCCCTCCTCGGGCATCTGGAACGACGCCGCCATGTTGAGGATCGGCTGGCCCTTCTGCATCGCGATCACGCGCCGCGTCGCGAAGCTGCGACCCTCGAAATCGCGGACGACGCGGTAGACGATCGGATAGTCCTCGTTTCCCGGCCGCATGAAATACGCGTGCAGCGAGTGCGCGGCCTTGGGGCCTTCGGTCGAGCGTTGCGCGGCCTGGAGCGCCTGCGCGATGACCTGCCCGCCGAACACGCGGCCGACGCCGCCGGGCTGGCGCTTGCCGACGTAGAGATCGGTATCGACCTCCTCGATTTCGAGCAAGTCGACGAGACCTTGGGCGAGTGCTTCGGGCGAGGTATCGGCGATATCAGTCGTCATGTGGAATCTTCACCTTTGTTCCCCGGCGGAGGCCGGGGCCCAGTTGGGAAGGCCGCAGTAACGGAGCACGGCGCCACACCGCAAGGTCCCCCCAACTGGACCCCGGCCTCCGCCGGGGAACGGTAAGGTCAAAACCCCGCCGCTACTGCCAGCCGGTCCGCGTGGAAGTTCGCATCCCCGAACATCTCGGCGAGCACGCGCGCGCGCTTCATGTAGAAGCCGATGTCGTATTCGTCGGTCATGCCGATCCCGCCATGCATTTGGATGCCCTCCTGCACGCTGAGCGTCGTCGCCAGCGCGGTCATCGCCTTGGCCACCGACACCGCCTCGTCCGCCCGATCGCTACCCTGGTCGAGCAGCTGTTGCGCCTTGAGAACGGCGGCGCGCGCGACCTCCATCTCCGAATACAGATGCGCGGCACGGTGCTGGAGCGCCTGGAAGCTACCGATCAGCGTCCCGAACTGCTTGCGCTCCTTCATGTAGCCGATCGTCATGTCCATCGCCCCGCCGCCGACGCCGAGCAGTTCCGCGGACGCACCGGTCCGGCCTGCGCGCAACAGGCGGTCGAGTGGCGTGCGGCCGGCGTCGACCTCGCCGATCACCGCGTCCGCATCGACCTCGACGCCCTCGAACTCCAGCCGCGCGGCCAAGCTCGAATCCGCGAGGCGTTCGGCGCTTGCCGTCAGCCCAGCGGCATCCTTCGGCACGGCGAAGAGCGTGATACCGTCCGTGTCGTTGTCCGACCCGCCAGTTCGCGCCGCGACGATGATCAGGTCGGCGGTGTGGCCATGCGTGACGAACCGCTTGGCGCCGGTCAGCTTGAACCCGTTGCCCGAGCGTTCGGCCTTCATCGCGACGGTGTCGCGGTGCTTGGCGCCCTCGTCGATCGCGAGCGCCGCGACGGTCTCGCCCGCGATGATGCCCGGGAACCAGCGCTTTGCTTGCCCCGTGCCCTTGAGCGCCTCGACCGCCGCGACCGCAGTGGACAGGAACGGGGAGGGCGACAGGTTCCGCCCGATCTCCTCCAGCACCACACCCGCCTCGACATGGCCGAGCCCGAGCCCCCCCTGGTCCTCGCCGATCAGGATGCCGGTAAAGCCCATCTCCGCGAACTGCTTCCACAGGTCGCGCGAGAAGCCGGTCTTGTCGTCGGCGTCTCGCAACGCGCGCATGTGACTGACCGGCGCATGCTCGGCGACGAAGTCGCGGATCGTGTCCTGAAGGACGGTCTGGTCGTCGTCTAGATACAATGGCATTTCGGGTTACTCCGTCGCCCCGGAGGCAGTCCGTCACCCCAGCGAGCGCTGGGGTATCGTGCGGCAAGGGGGCGCTTCATTACGAGGAGACCCCAGCTTTCGCTGGGGTGACGTGGTGGGGGCGGGTGGGGATCGGCTCGGTCAGGCCGGCAGTTCCAGGATCCGCTTGGCGATGATGTTGAGCTGGATCTCGCTCGTCCCGCCCTCGATCGAGTTCGCCTTGGTCCGCAGCCACGACCGCGGGATCGCCCCGCCCCTCGACCGCTCGCTGTCCCATTCGAGCGCATCCGACCCGCCCGCCGCCATCATCAATTCGTACCGACCCTTGTTCAGCTCGGTCCCGTAATATTTCATCATGCTCGGCTGCGCGGGATGCGCCTTGCCCGCTTTCAGCTCGTCGATAAACCGCTCGGACATCGCCCCGAACGCCTTCGCGCGCACCTCGAATAGCGCGATCGACGCGCGCAGCAACGGATCCGCCAGCCGCCCGTCATGCCCAAGGCCCACGGTCGCGATCGCGCCGTCGATCAACGGGTTGCCGCCGCTCGATGCGAGACCCATGCCCGAGATCATCTCGCGCTCGTGCCCGAGCAGGTATTTCGCGACGTCCCAGCCCTTATTCTCTTCGTAGACGCGGTTGACCTTGGGCACCTTCACATTGTCGAAGAACGTCTCGCAGAACGGCGAATTGCCGCTAATCAGCAGGATCGGCTTGGTCGACACGCCCGGCGAGGCCATGTCGAACAGCACGAAGCTGATCCCGCCCTGCTTCGAGGTCTTGTCGGTGCGGACGAGGCAGAAGATCCAGTCCGCCTTATCGGCGTAGGAGGTCCACACCTTCTGCCCGTTGACGAGATAATGGTCGCCCTTGTCCTCCGCAGACGTCGCAAGCCCCGCGAGATCGGAGCCCGCATTCGGCTCGGAATAGCCCTGGCACCAGCGGATTTCGCCGCGCGCGATCTTGGTCAGGTGATCGAGCTTCTGCTCCTCGGTGCCGTATTTCAGCAGTGCCGGCCCGAGCATCGAGATGCCGAACGAATTGAGCGGGTTGCGCGCCTTTATTGCCGCCATCTCTTCGCGCAGGATCTTGGTCTCGGCGGGCGAGAGTCCGCCGCCGCCGTAAGCCTTGGGCCAGTCGGGAACCGTCCAGCCCTTGGCCGCCATCTTGTCGAGCCACTCCTTCTGCGCGGGCGACGACGGTTTGAACTGGCGCCCGCCCCAGCAGACGTCGTCCTCCGAGCGCACCGGCTTGCGCATCTCGGGTGGGCAATTCTCCGCGAGCCAGGCGCGGGTTTCGGTACGGAAGCTGTCAAGGTCGGTCATGAGCGCATCCTGTCCTCTGTTCTCTGTCATCATCTCGTCCGTTCCCTCGTCTCCCGTCACCCCAGCGAAAGCTGGGGTATCCCCCTTGGCAGTCGCTGCGACCCGAATGGGAGATCCCAGCTTTCGCTGGGATGACGGGGCTTGGGATGGGCGGGCAGGAGAAGTTACTTAATCTTACCGCCGGTTGCGGCCGCATCCTTCAACGACTTGGCAACGGTGAAGCCGTATTTCTCGAGCCCCGCGACGACCTTCGGCAACCCCTCGGACTGCGCCCAGAACATCGGTCCGCCGCGGTACACCGGCCAGCCGTACCCATAGATCCACACCACATCGACGTCCGACGCGCGCTGCGCCTTGCCCTCTTCGAGGATCAGCGCGCCTTCGTTAACCATCGTGTAGAGCGTCCGCACGACGATCTCCTCGTCGCTGATCTCGCGTGGCGTCACGCCAGACTTCTTGCGGAAATCGTCGATGATCTCGGCAACGCGCGGCGAGTTCGAGGGCGTGCGCTTCTCGTCATAGTCGTAGAAGCCCGCCTTGGTCTTCTGGCCCCAGCGGTTCTCCGCCGCCAGCGCATCGCGGATGTTCTCGATGCGGGTGGGGTCGCGGTGCCAGCCGATGTCGACGCCCGCCAGATCGCTCATCTGGAATGGCCCCATCGGCATCCCGAACGCGACATGGACCTTGTCGATCTGCTCGGGGCTCGCGCCTTCGAGCAGCAACTTGGTCGCCTCGACCTGCCGCGGCATCAGCATGCGGTTGCCGATGAAGCCGTAGGTGACGCCCGCGACCACGGCGACCTTCTTGATCTTCTTGGCGAGCGCCATGACCGTCGCGAGCACGTCGTCCGCGGTCTTGTCGCCGCGCACCACCTCCAGCAATTTCATCACGTTGGCCGGCGAGAAGAAGTGCATGCCGACGACGTCCTCGGGCCGCTTCGTGCACGCGGCGATCTCGTCGATGTTCAAATACGAGGTGTTCGACGCGAGGATCGCGCCCGGCTTGGCGATCGCGTCGAGCTTGGTGAAGATCTCCTTCTTCACCTCCATCGTCTCGTACACTGCCTCGATGATCAGGTCGCACTCGGCGAGATCGGCGAAGTCGAGCGTCGGCTTCAGCGCGCCCATCGCCTGTTCGACCTGATCGGGCTTGATCCGGCCCTTGGCCGCGGTCGCCTCGTAATTCTTCCGCACGACGCCGGTGCCGCGGTCGAGCGCCTCCTGCTGCATTTCGACGATCGTGACCGGGATGCCCGCGGACAGGAAGTTCATCGAGATGCCGCCGCCCATCGTACCCGCGCCGATCACGCCAACGCGCTTGATCTCACGCAGCTTGGTGTCGGCGGGAACGTCGTCGATCTTGGCGGCCTGGCGTTCGGCGAAGAAGATGTGGCGTTGTGCGGCGGACTGCACGCCCGTCATCAGCTTCATGAATTCCTGGCGTTCGAAGGCGATGCCCTCCTCGAAGCTGGAGCCGTCGGCGGCCTTCTCGACGCAGGCGATATTCGCAGCAGGCGCGTCGAAGTTACGGAAACGGCGCGCATTCTCCTTCTTGAACGCGGCGACCGCGTCGGGATCGGCGTGCGCGGTCTTCTCGGACGCGCGGGGCAGGGGGCGCTTGGTCGCGATCTCGCGGGCGAACGCGATGGCATCGGCTTCAAGCGAGTCCTCACCGACGATCTTGTCGATCAGGCTGGCGTCGAGCGCCTTCTTGGCCGAGATCGGATCGCCCTTCGCGGTCATCTCCAGCGCGAGCTTCACGCCGGCGATGCGCGGGATACGCTGCGTGCCGCCGGCGCCGGGGAGCAGGCCGAGCTTCACTTCGGGCGTGCCGATCTTCGCCGACGGAACGGCGACGCGGTAATGGCAGCCGAGCGTGACCTCGCAGCCGCCGCCGAGCGCGGTGCCGTGGATCGCGGCGACGACGGGCTTCGAGGATGCCTCGATCATGTCGACGACGGTAGGAAGGCCGGGCTCGACCATTTCCTTGCCGAACTCGGTGATGTCGGCGCCCGCGAAGAAGGTGCGGCCATCGCAGCGGATCACCATCGCGGTGATGCTGTCGTCCTTGACGCCTTCCTTGATCGCGGCTTCGAGGCCCTGGCGGACCGCTGCACCGAGCGCGTTGACGGGCGGATTGTTCGAGATGATGACGAGGACGTCGTCATGGCGTTCTGTGCGGATCGGCGAAGTCATAGAGTCTCCTGTGATTTGAACGTCATGCCAGCGGAAGCTGGTATCTCCTCATAATCGGGAGACCCCAGCGTTCGCTGGGGTGACGGGGTAGGTTTGTATGCGTGAATCAGGTCATCGCGGCGTAGATCATCGTCTTCAGCTCGCGGCGGATGGGATAGACACTGCTTGGCGAAAGCTGCGTCATGAAGACCATCGAGACGCGCTCGACGGGGTCGATGAAGAACGCGGTCGAGAACATCCCGCCCCAGTAGAATTCGCCCTTCGACCCCGGCACCATCGTCTTGGCGACGTCATCGGTGATCGCGAAGCCGAGGCCGAAGCCGGTGCCGGCGTTCGAGGCCTCGCTGAACAGCGACTTCGACATCGTCGCGAGATCGGATTTTCCGGGCAAGTGGTTCTGCGTCATCAGGTCGAGCGTCTTTCGCCCGAGGATGCGCGTGCCGTCGAGTTCGCCGCCATTGAGCAGCATGGTGTTGAACCGGTGGTAATCGAGCGCGGTCGAGACGAGCCCGCCGCCGCCGGACAGAAGCTTCGGCGCGCGGCTCCAGGCGCTCTCGGCGCCGCGATCGTACATTATGCGGCCCTTGCCCGGCAGCAGTGTGTAGCAATCGGTGAGGCGGTCGAGCTTGCCCTTGGGGACCTGGAAGAACGTGTCCTTCATCTTCAGCGGTGCGAAGATGCGTTCCTTGAAGAACTGGTCGAGCGGCAGGCCCGACACACGCTGTACGACCGCGCCGAGCACATCCGTCGCGACCGAGTAATTCCACGCGGTGCCGGGCGAGAATTCGAGCGGGATCTTCGCCAGCGCGCCGATGAACCCGTCGAGGTCATGGCCACCATGCCAGCTCTCGAGTCTGCCCTCGCGATACGCCGCATCGACGTTCGAGCGATTCTGGAAGCTGTAGGTCAGCCCCGACGTATGCCGCAGCAGGTCGACCATCCGCATCGGCTCGGCGGTCGGCTTGGTCACGAACGGCACGCCGCCGCCGCCGCCATTGTAAACCGCGATATCCTTGAAGTCGGGCAGCACGTGATGGACCGGCGTATCGACCGCGACGAGTCCCTGTTCGACCAGCATCATGAACGCGACCGAGGTGATCGGCTTGGTCATCGATGCGATCCGGAACAGCGATCCCTCGTCGATCGCTTTGCCGCCCTCACGCGCGGCGCCCGCGTTCGAGAAGTGGACGATCTCGCCGTCGCGCGCGATCAACAGTTGCGCGTTCGGCAGCTTGCCCGAATCGACGTAGCGTGTCTGGAGCAGCGTATCGATCGCCGCCAACCGGCTTGCATCGAAGCCATGCGCCGCGGGCTTGGCGATTTTCATGATTCGACCGTTCCCGCCATCACCCGCTCCATACCCCTAGTTCGAACTTGTTGCCTCTATTGCCTTGAGTGCGGCAGGAATCAACTATAACCTGTCTTCGAACAGGCGATAAGCCAAACCCGAAATTCAACTCTGGAGTCAACCGGTCTTGGCAAGCGAACCGATCATCGCACTCGATCCCTCCTGGCCGGCGATGTCGCTCGCCGACGCCGAGCGAATGCTGACCGCGCCCGGCGCGAAGTTCGAGATGGAGACGCTGACGATCGACGGCATCGAGACGCGCATCTGGAAGAACGCGCCCCCGTCGTTGCGTTGGCTGGCGGAGGCGGCGCGCGCGCATGGCGACCGTGTGTTCACGGCGTATGAGGACGAGCGCGTCACCTACGAGGCGAACTTCCGCGCGATCGCGGTGCTGGCGCACCGGTTGCGCGAGATGGGGATCGGTCCCGGCGACCGCGTAGCGCTGGCGATGCGGAACCTTCCTGAATGGCCGGTCGCGTTCTTTGCGGGCGCGAGCATCGGCGCGATCATGGTGCCGCTGAACGCGTGGTGGACCGGCGCGGAGATGGAATACGGCCTCGCCGATTCGGGTGCGCGCGTGCTGATCACCGACGACGAGCGGCATCACCGGCTGGAGGCGGCGTATGCGACTTTGCCGGGGCTGGAGCACGTGTTCGTAGCGCGCGCCACGGAACCGCTGACGGGGATCGTTACGCGGCTGGAGGATGTGATCGGGACGCCGCACGATTGGGCTGCGTTGCCTGACGTTGGCCTGCCAGAGGCGACGATCGCGCCCGACGACGATGCCACGATCTTCTACACCAGTGGCACCACCGGCGCGCCGAAGGGGGCGCTCGGCACGCACCGCAACATGATGTCGAACATCCTGTCGGGCGGCTATTCGTCGGCGCGGTCGTTCCTGCGCCGCGGCGAGGCGCCACCCGAGCCGACGCCGCGGGTGACGCTGACGGTGATCCCGCTGTTCCACGTCACGGCGTGCTCGGCGGGCATGATGGGCGTGATCGCGACCGGCAGCACGATGATCTTCATGCGGAAATGGGACACGATCCGGGCGATGGAGATCATCGAGCGCGAGAAGGTCAATGTCACCGGCGGCGTGCCGACGATCGCATGGCAGCTGCTGGAGCATCCCGACCGCGCGAAATACGACCTCTCGTCGCTCGAATCGATCGCCTATGGCGGCGCGCCCGCCGCGCCCGAGCTGGTGAAGCGCATCCATGCCGAGTTCGGTGCGATGCCCGGCAATGGCTGGGGCATGACCGAGACGATGGCGACCGTTACGCATCACGGGGCCGAGGATTATCTCAACCGCCCGACCAGCGCGGGGCCGCCGGTCGCCGCCGCCCACCTGAAGATCATGGCGGACGACGGCGTGACCGAGATGCCTCTTGGGGAAGTCGGCGAACTCTGGGCGCGCGGGCCGATGATCGTGAAGGGATATTGGAACAAGCCGGACGCGACCGCATCGGCCTTCGTCGATGGCTGGGTGCGGACAGGCGACCTCGCACGGCTCGACGAGGAGGGGTTCTGCTACATCGTCGACCGCGCCAAGGACATGATCATCCGCGGCGGCGAGAACATCTACTCCAGCGAGGTCGAGAACGTCCTCTACGCGCACCCAGCAGTAACCGACGCGGCGCTGATCGGCATCCCGCACCGGATCCTCGGCGAAGAGCCGGCGGCAGTGGTGCACCTCGCGCCGGGGGCGGTGACGACCGAGGCTGAGTTGCAGGGCTGGGTCCGGCAGCATCTGGCGGCATTCAAGACGCCGGTGACAGTGCGCTTCGTGCACGAGACGTTGCCGCGGAATGCGAACGGGAAGATTTTGAAGAAGGATCTTCAGGTGTTGTTCGAGGATCGAGTGGGGGTGACGGCGTAGGAGGGCATACCGGATACCGCGCCGTCATCCGGACGAAAGTCAGGACCCAGGGTAACGGAGGGCAGCGATTTTTGGCTCTGGGTCCTGACTTTCGTCAGGATGACGAAGAGCGGGGGGGGCTCGGGATCAAGGCATGATCGGACATAACGCGGTCTTTTCGAGGAATTCCATCGCGCTGGCACCGCGCGCCGCTTGAATGCCGGCCGCGATTACGGGATGGGGGTGGCAAAGGAATTGCCATGACGGACGCCATGACGGGCGAGGGACTTCGCCAGGAACCGCACCAGCCACAGGGCGAGGGCGGCACCGTTGCGGAAGGTCCGCCGGCCGAGAGTGCGTTCGGGTTGCCGATTGCGGTCGGAGTCGAGGATGCGATGCGGATCGCGCAGCGTCGCGACCGGTTGCTCGCGGCGCTGACGCTGACCGCCGGGGTCGGGCTGATCCTCGCCATCCCGTTCGCGCTGAAATCCGGCGCCGAGTTCTTCCTGCCGCTCACGATCGCGCTTGTCATTTCCGTCGCGCTCGTGCCGGTGCTGGAGTGGCTCGAGCGGCGCCATGTGCCGTCGCCGCTCGCCGCGATCCTGTGCATCCTCGTGTTCCTGATCGCCGCGAACATCGCGATCGCCGCGATCCTCGTGCCGGCGACCGATTTCTTCCGATTGCTGCCGACCCGGCTTGATCGAATCCAGAGCAATCTCGCGCCGCTGCTCGATCTCTATTCGAGCCTCGAGAAATACGTGAACAAGACGCTGCGGCAGGTCGCGTCGACACCGATCAAGCAGCCGGCGACCGCAGGCGTCGCCGCGCCGGGTTCAATCCTCGAACTCGCCGCGACCTCGGCGCCGGCCGTGATCGTGCAGTTCCTGTTCGGGGTGCTGATCGTGTTCTTCTTCCTGTCCGGCTGGACGCGGATGCGGCGGCAGACGATCACCGGCCGGACCAGCTTCGATGGCGCGATGGCGACGGCCCGCGTAATTCAGGACATCGTCGACGACGTGTCGGCGTATCTCGGCACGATCACGCTGATCAACATCGTGCTGGGGATCGTCACCGGGGTGGCGCTGTGGTTCATCGGCATGCCGTATCCGGCGATGTGGGGCGGGATCGTCGCGCTGCTTAATTACATCCCGTATTTCGGGCCGGTGATCGGCGCATTCCTGCTCGCGCTGGGAGGGCTAATGACGTTCTCGGACATCTGGATGGCGATGTTGCCGCCAGCGCTGATGTACGGGCTGCATCTGGTCGAGGCGAACGCGATCACGCCGTTCGTCGTCGGCCACCGGCTGACGATCAGCCCGTTGCTGATCCTGATCTCGCTGAGCTTCTGGGGGTGGGTGTGGGGCACGTCTGGCGCATTGCTGGCGGTGCCGCTGCTGATCATCATCCAGACGGTCGTGAAGGCCGCTGGCAAGCCCGATATCGCTGGTTTCCTGTTCGAGCACGGCACCTTGGTGCAGCCCAAGGCGGGTCGAAATCGCCGTCGCGGCGATCCGCCCGAGGCACAACGTGAAACTGGCGGATAATTTGGGTTGACGGTATCCGAACCCTCGCCTAGTTGCCGCCTCCACGCTGTTTCAGCGGGTGTAGCTCAGTTGGTTAGAGCGCCGGCCTGTCACGCCGGAGGTCGCGGGTTCGAGTCCCGTCACTCGCGCCATCGTTTGCCCCGGCGGGGTAGATGGTTCGAGATAGTGTCAAGGTTTTGACGAGCCTTCCGCTGTGTCCCTCGGGGCGCTAGGGTTCGTCATTGGGAATGCGGGTGTAGCTCAGTTGGTTAGAGCGCCGGCCTGTCACGCCGGAGGTCGCGGGTTCGAGTCCCGTCACTCGCGCCACCCTATGCGGTGGCCGAGACCCTTCACGAATTATCGAGTGCTGCGAGCATTCTGTTCCGTAGATAGTCCGGAACCGTTAACCTCATTCCGTTCGTGCTGAGTAGAGACCGAGTAGCTTCGTTTGAAGCGTATCGAGGGCTCGTATCGAAGCATGTGTTCCGTGCGCCAACCTGTCCTTCGATACGCCCTCTCGATACGCCGCTGCGCGACTACTCGATGGCTACTCAGGACGAACGGCAGGGGGCGGCGAACGGAGCGCGTAGGCCCAAAGAGACGTAAGACGGGGCAGGCGTTACCGCCCGATTTCCATCCAGCGCAGCACAGGCTTCAGCGGTGCGATCCAGATCAGGCCGGTGAACAGATAGAACACCAACTGCCCCAGCCAGTGCCAGCTGCCGACGATGGTCGACAGGCTGACGATCGCCACGCACCACACCAGGATCAGGAGCAGGATGCCGAGCATGCCGACGGGTTTGCGCCAGGTTGGCGTCATGGCGTGATCCATTCGAGTTCGGTGGCGATGGCGTGGAGCGGGACGTCCCACGGGTCTGGGGTCAGGCTATCTACCTGCTGCACCGACAGCGCAATGCCGACGCGCCAGGCGTTCGGGTGCGCGAGGAAGGCGCGGTCGTAATAGCCGGCGCCCTGGCCGATTCGGTTGCCGCCGCGATCGAAGCCGACGAGCGGCGTCAGGATGATGTCGGGTTCCAACTCTGCCGCGTCCTCGGCGGGCTGGTGCAGTCCGAACGGTCCGGCGATCAGCGCCGCCTCGGTTTCCCATGACAGGAAGCGCATCGGCAGCGACCGGCGGACGACATGGGGCAGGGCGATGACGCAGCCGGCTTCGACCGCAGCGCGGGCGAATGGCGATGGATCGGCCTCGCCGCCGAACGGGACATAGGATGCGACCGTCAGTCCGGGTTTCAACCGCGCCAGAAACGCGGAGGGCGCGGGAATTTCGACGGGCGGGCGCGCTTCGCGGGCGGCGCGCAACGAGGCTCTCAGCGCGCTCTTGCCGGTCATGCGCAGGAAACCTCGCAATGGGGTGGGGGTGGGGTGGCGGGCCCACCATGGCCGTGTGCCGGGTTATCCACTGACGCACGGTACGTCAGGTGGTGACCATATGCTTCGGACCAGGATCCTAACAGGGACAGCCCCCTATGGATGATGAATAGCCTCAGGGATAATAAAGGCTCGTACCGGGCAGAACCCGCCATGACTAATCTAGGCGTTCGGCCCGCTTTGCTCAAGGGGGCTTAGCTCAAGGGCTTCTGCGAGCCCTTCGAGACGATCGGCGATCCGGGTCAGCGCAATCTCGCTGACCGCCGAGCCTTCGGGCGGGCGATGCGCGGCTTCGTCGAGGTCGTCCGCGAGCATCAGCGCGACGAACAGCATCGCGCGTTCGGCACTGAGGCCGCCGGCGGCACGGTCCGCGATCGGCCAGCGCTCGGCGAGCATCGCACCGAGCAACCGGACGCGCGATTCCTCGCCATCGCGGCAGGCGACGGCGTGCGGGCGGCCGCCGATATCGAGCATGACCTGTGCCATCAGTTGGGGCTCCCGCGCGTGATGACGTCGTCGAGCGCTGCGACGGCTTCGGCCATCCGTGCTTTCAGCGCGGCGTGACGTTTGGCGAGGGAATCGCTGCTGCGGGCGCGGGCGGTGATCGCGGCTTCGATCCGCGCGATCGCGGCGTCGATCCGGTCGACCGCCGCCGTGTCCGCCGCCCCGTCCTGTATCGCGGCGGCCCCCGTATCGGCCATCGTATTGGCCCCGGTATCGGCCCTCTTATCGGTCGTCGTATCGGATATCGTGTCTGGAGTATCTGGCATGCCGTCGAGATAGCATGGCCGGGGTGTGCGACAAGCCGCTTTCGCCGCCCCGATCCGCGATCCACGGTGTTGACAGGGCGCCCCACCGCCCCGCAAAGGCTGCGCGCCCGGAACGGACTCGCGGGCGTTAGCGGAGATATGGCAATGACGGTCAAGGTTGCGATCAACGGTTTCGGGCGCATCGGCCGTCTCGTCGCCCGTGCAGTACTCGAACAGTCGAACGGCGTCCTCGAACTCGTCGCGATCAACGATCTCGGCGATGCGAAGTCGAACGCCTGGCTGTTCAAGCGCGACAGCGTCCACGGCAAGTATCCGGGCGAGGTCTCGGCCGAGGGCAACGAACTGGTCGTCGACGGCAAGCGCATCCGCGTTACCGCCGAGCGTGACCCGGCCAACCTGCCGCACGCCGAGCTGGGGGTCGACATCGTCCTCGAATGCACCGGCTTCTTCACCGACAAGGCGAGCTGCCAGAAGCATCTCGATGCGGGCGCGAAGAAGGTGCTGATCTCGGCGCCTGGCAAGAACGTCGATCTGACCGTCGTCTACGGCGTCAACCACGACAAGCTGACCGCCGAGCACACGATAGTCTCGAACGCGTCGTGCACGACCAACTGCCTCGCGCCCGTCGCCAAGGTGCTGAACGATGCGATCGGCATCGAGCGCGGCCTGATGACGACGATCCACGCCTATACCAACGACCAGAAGATCCTCGACCAGATCCACCCCGACCTGCGTCGCGCTCGCGCTGCGGCGATGTCGATGATCCCGACGACCACGGGTGCCGCACGTGCGGTTGCCGAGGTGCTGCCGGAGCTCAAGGGCAAGCTCGACGGCTCGGCGATCCGCGTGCCGGTGCCGGACGTGTCGCTGATCGACCTGACCTTCACCCCGTCGCGCGATACGACGCGTGAAGAGGTGAATGCGGTGCTGAAGGCGGCGTCCGAGAGCGGCCCGCTGGTCGGCGTGCTCGACTGGTCGGACGAGCCACTCGTCTCGATCGATCTCCAGCACACCCCGGCGTCGTCGACGATCGACAGCCTGGAGACCGCGGTGATCGACGGCAAGCTGGTCCGCGTCGTCAGCTGGTACGATAACGAATGGGGCTTCTCGAACAGGATGGTCGATACCGCGACCGCGATGGCGAAGTTCATCTAAGGTAGACGGACGCTGCTCTTCTATAGCTTCTGCTCCGAACCAAACCGACATCCCAGCGAAAGCTGGGATCTCCCCATTCGGGTCGCAGCACCCGCCAATAGGGATACCCCAGCTTTCGCTGGGGTGACGGGTTTGGGAGCGGGGAACCCATGTGCGTCCGTAGTGACGGGCATTGGGATGCGGCGCTGATGGGCACCATAGCCGGCATCGCGCGCCATGCTCGCGGCAAGGGCGCGATGGAGGTCCTCGATCAGGTCGCGATCACGGTAGAGGCTGGCCTCGACGGTGATTTCCGCGGCCGGGTGAAGCCCGGCGGCAAGGGCCGCAGGCAGGTCACGTTGCTCGAACGCAGCGACTGGGATGCGGCGATGGTCGACGTTGGCGCCGACATCCCTTGGCAAGAACGCCGCGCGAACCTGCTCGTCGACGGCTTCGACCTTCCCCAGATACCCGGCACACGGCTCCGCATCGGTGCCGACGTCGTGCTGGAGGTGACGCGTCACACCGATCCGTGCGAACGCATGGAGGCACTGGCGCCAGGATTGTTCGCCGCGCTGACGCCTGACTGGCGGGGCGGGGCGTGTACCCGAGTTTTGATGGGCGGCAGTATCGCCGTCGGTGATGAGATCAGGATCGAAGAACCATGACCAAGCCATTCAAGACGCTCGACGATATGGGTGATGTCCACGGCAAGTGCGTGCTCGTCCGCGAAGACCTCAACGTGCCGATGGCAGAGGGTCATGTCACCGACGACACCCGCCTGCGGGCCACCGTCGCGACGGTTGGCGAGCTTGCCGACAAGGGTGCGATCGTCCTAGTCCTCGCGCATTTCGGCCGCCCCAAGGGCGTGCCGAGCCCGGAGTTCTCCCTGTCGCAGGTCGTGAAGCCGTACAGCGACGTGCTCGGCCGCGAAGTTCGCTACGTCGACTGGGAGGGCGCGGATGACGCCGTCGCAATGCTCGAACCCGGCGACATCGCGGTGCTGGAGAACACGCGCTTCTTCGGCGGTGAAGAGAAGAACGACCCGGCGGTGGTCCGGCGTTTCGCTCGCCTGGGCGACCTGTACGTCAACGATGCCTTCTCCGCCGCACACCGCGCACACGCCTCGACCGAGGGGCTGGCCCACGTTCTCCCGGCCTATGCGGGCCGAGCTATGGAAGCCGAACTCGACGCCCTCCAGAAGGCGCTCGGCGAGCCCGAGCATCCAGTCGCGGCGGTCGTCGGAGGCGCCAAGGTTTCGTCGAAGCTCGACGTGCTGCGTCATCTGGTCACCAAGGTGGATCACTTGATCATCGGCGGCGGCATGGCCAACACGTTCCTCGCGGCGCGCGGCGTCGATGTCGGCAAAAGCCTTTGCGAGCATGAGCTTGCGAGCGTTTGCGAGCAGATCATGGAAGCTGCGGACAGGGCCAACTGCACCGTCCACCTGCCGTACGACGTGGTGGTCGCCAAGGAGTTCATGCCGAACCCCGCCACCCGCACCGTCAACGTCCACGAAGTCGCCGCCGACGAGATGATCCTCGACGTCGGCCCGGCCGCGGTCGAATCGCTCGGGGACGTGCTGAAGAACTGCCGCACTTTGGTCTGGAACGGGCCCCTCGGCGCTTTCGAGACGGTACCGTTCGACAAGGCCACCGTCGCCCTCGCGAAGACCGCAGCGGCATTGACCGAGGGCGGTTCGCTCGTCTCGGTCGCCGGCGGCGGCGATACGGTCGCGGCGCTCAATCACGCCGGCGTCGCGGATGCGTTCACCTTCGTCTCGACCGCAGGCGGCGCGTTCCTGGAATGGATGGAAGGCAAGACGCTCCCCGGGGTCGCCGCGCTCCACGGTTGAAAGGCGCGGGCATCCGAGCTATGTTTAACATGTTAAACGGAGACTCGGATGCTCGGCGTCAGGCTCGATAGCGAACTCGAAGAACGACTCGCGGCGGTTGCGCGCACCCAAGGGCGCAGCAAGAGCGATATCGCGCGCGAAGCCGTGCGTCGGTATGTCGAGCGGCATGACGAGGCGTTCCTGGCGGAGGCCAAGCGCCAGTCGCTCGCGGCGGCCGCGCAGGATCGACACGCGATCGACGAAGACTGGGACGTGATGATCGCGGCATCCCCCGCATGAAACTCACGCGGGGCATGGTCGTAGTCGGAACCGGAAAGGGGGACTCCTCCCGGACGCCGCGACCTTTTATCGTCGTCCAGTCAGACGTGTTCGCGGATCACGCGACGATATCCTTGTGCCCTTTGACGAGCGTCATCAGCGGCACAAACCTCTTCCGCGTGTCGCTCGAGGCATCGCCAGAGACCGGCCTCGCTCGCGACACCGAAATCCAGGTCGACAAACTCGATACGCTCGATCGCAATGCGATCGTCAAAATCATCGGTACGATACCCATCACAACCATGACCCGGGTCGACGACGCGTTGCGCCGCTGGCTCGAACTCTAAGACAGGAATTCAGCATGACCTCGACGATCACCCCGCAAGTCAAAACCATTCTCGACAAATACGAAGCGACCAGCCCGGCGGTTAAGGCGAACCTCGCGCGCATCCTGATGCAGGGCAAGCTGGGCGGCACCGGCAAGCTGGTGATCCTGCCGGTCGATCAGGGCTTCGAGCATGGCCCGGCGCGCAGCTTTTCGGTGAACCCGCCCGCGTACGACCCGCATTACCATTACCAGCTGGCGATCGATGCGGGGCTCAGCGCCTATGCGGCGCCGCTCGGGATGCTCGAAGCGGGCGCCGATACGTTTGCGGGCCAGATCCCGACGATCCTGAAGTGCAACAGCTCGAACAGCTGGGCGACCTCGATCGATCAGGCGGTGACGGCCACCGTGTCCGACGCGGTGCGGCTCGGGTCGGCGGCGATCGGCTTCACCATCTATCCGGGTGCGGATCAGTTCTTCGATCTCGTCGAGGAAATCCGCGAACTGAGCGAAGAGGCCAAGTCGGTCGGCATCGCGACGGTGATCTGGTCCTATCCGCGCGGCGGTGAGCTGACCAAGGACGGGGAACTCGCGCTCGACGTCGGTGCCTATGCCGCGCACATGGCGGCGCTGCTCGGCGCGCACATCATCAAGACCAAGCTGCCGACCGCGCATATCGAGCAGAAGGAAGCCAAGCCGCTTTACGCGAACACTGACTGGTCGAAGCAGTCGGACCGCGTGAAGCACGTCGTCCAGTCGAGCTTTGCCGGGCGTCGCATCAACGTCTTCTCGGGCGGCGCGTCGAAGGGCGAGGACGCGGTGTTCCAGGACGCGCGCGACATTCGCGACGGCGGCGGCAACGGCTCGATCATCGGCCGCAACACCTTCCAGCGCCCGCGCGACGAAGCGCTGGCGATGCTCGACCGCATCATCCGCATCTACAAGAACGAAGAATAAGCTGCGCACGGCCCGTTCGTCACCCCTGCCACGCGCCGGGGTGACGCGCGCGGCATGAGAGGCTAGGGGCCGGACATGACCGAATTCGAAGATCCGCTGGGCCCGCTCGATCCCAATTTCGCCGAGAATTTCCGCCGCGACATGCGTCGGCCGCCGTGCCAGCTTTACCTGGTGTCGCCGCTGGATGTCGGCGGTGACTTTCCCGAGCGTCTGGCGCGGGCGCTCGACGCTGGGCCGGTGGCCGCGTTCCAGTTCCGTGTGAAGGATATCGACCAGCACGCCGCCGCCGCGCTTGGCGAGCCTTTGCGTGCGATCTGCGCCGAGCGGGACGTTGCGTTCATCGTCAACGATGACATCGGGCTGGCCAAGCGGCTCGACGCGGACGGCGTGCATCTCGGGCAGGACGATGGCGATCCGCGCGAGGCGCGCGCGCAGCTCGGGCCCAACGCGCAGATCGGCGTGAGCTGTCACGGCAGCCGCCATCTGGCGATGGAAGCGGGCGAGGCCGGGGCCGATTACGTCGCGTTCGGCGCGTTCTATCCGACCACGACGAAGGTCGCGACGCATACCGCCGAGCCGGTTATCCTGTCCTGGTGGTCGACGCTGTTCGAGATGCCCTGCGTTGCGATCGGTGGCATCACGCCGGAGAACGCCGCGCCGCTCGTCGCGGCCGGGGCGGATTTCATCGCTGTGTCGGGCGCCGTCTGGAGTGGCGACGAGGTCGCGGCGATCAAGGCGTTCGGCGAGGTTCTCGCCAAGCGCTGAACCTCACGCTTCGTCATCCTGACGAAAGTCAGGACCCAGGGTAATTAAGCGCTGTCCCCCGTGGCTCTGGGTCCTGACTTTCGTCAGGATGACGGGTGCGTGGTGGGGTGATGGCGATCCGTCGCCGTTGTCGACGGAAACAACCGTCGTCCCGACCGTTTGATGCAGAAGCGTAACGGTTTGGGATGACGGGCATGACGGCATTTGTGAAGGCTTCGGTTCTTGTAGCGGGTCTGTTCGGCTTGGCGTCGCCAGCGCTTGCGCAGACGTCCCCGGCAAAGTCCGTACCGATCGACCGCAGCATCCTCCACGTGCAGGTGATCCTCGATCATCTCGGTTTCGGGCCGGGCGTGCTCGACGGGCGTGGCGGACAGTCGCTGGTCGCTGCGTTGAAGGGGTTTCAGGAGGCTAAGGGCCTGCCGATCACCGGCAAGTCCGATGCCCGGACGTTGCAGGCGCTGTACCCGTATCGCGCCGCTCGGCCGACGGTGACGGTCGCGTTGACGCCGCAGATGCTTGCCGGCCCGTACATCAATCCGCTGCCGAAGGATCCGGCGAAGCAGGCCGAACTGCCGACGATCGGCTATCGCTCGGTCATGGAGAAGCTGGGTGAGATGTTCCACACCACGCCCGCGGTCATCATGGCGTTGAACTCGCCGACGACGATGCTGACGCCCGGCACGAAGGTCGTGTTCCCGAACGCGCTGCCGACGTCGCGCGCCTATGATGCGAAATTCACCCCCGAATGGCGGGCAACCCTCAACATGCTGAACGTCGATGCGAAGCAGCCGCAGGCGGATCATGTCGTCGTCGACAAGTCTGACGGCGTGCTGCGCGTGCTCGACGCGAACGACAAGCTGATTGCGCAGTTCTCCGCGACGATGGGGTCGAGCCACGATCCGCTGCCGCTCGGCACGTGGACGATCAAGGGCTCCGACTACAATCCGAAATTCCACTTCAACCCGGCGCTGTTCTGGGATGCCAAGAAGGGCCAGCAGAAGGAGATGCTCCCGCCGGGGCCGAACGGTCCGGTCGGCGTCGTCTGGATGGACCTGTCGAAGGAGCACTATGGCATCCACGGTACGCCCAACCCCGAGACGATCGGGCGTGCGGAGAGCCATGGCTGCATTCGCCTGACCAACTGGGATGCGGCGCGGCTGTCGATGATGATCAAGCCGGGGACCAAGGCCGTTTTCCAGGCGTAAGGCGATGACGCGGACGTTCTGGATCATTCTCGCGCTGATCGTGGTCGTAGTCGGTGCCTTTGCGTCGATGGTGTCGTTCGGCGGTAGCGGTGGCAGCATCGAGCGGCACGTGCTCTGGCGCAAGCCCGCGCCTCCTGCCGAGGTGGTTGCCGCGCCCGTGACGCCGGGCGCGCTGGCCGTTCCGGTGGCCGGCGTTCCTAGAAAGGCGATTGCGGACAGCTGGAACGATGCGCGGGGTGGTGGGCTGCGCGGCCATCATGGGACGGACATCATGGCGCCGGGCGGTACCCCGGTCGTCGCGGCGGCACCGGGTCGGATCGAGAAGCTGTTCCAGAGCGGGCTCGGCGGCATCACGCTGTACGTTCGTTCAACCGACCGACGCTGGACCTATTACTACGCGCATCTCGCCGGATATGCGGCGGGCATCCGTGAGGGCATGGCGGTCAAGGCGGGCGATACGCTCGGCTATGTCGGCGATACCGGCGATGCGGGGGCGGGCAATTATCATCTGCATTTCGGGCTTACGAAGATGCAGCCAGGTGAGCGCTGGTATCAGGGCGAGAACGTGAACCCGTACCCGCTGCTTGCCGGAAGCCGGTCGTCCCGCTAAAGCCCGCCGCTTCGGGTTTCCGCATAGCCACGCCTTACGGGCCATGCTTCGCGGACGGCCCCTAGCTCTTTCCAGCAGGAATCGGTCATGAAGATCAACGCGGTCGAGATTCGTCCCGGCAACATTCTTGAATATGAGGGCGGCATCTGGCGCGCCGTGAAGATTCAGCACACGCAGCCCGGCAAGGGCGGGGCCTATATGCAGGTCGAGATGAAGAACCTCATCGACGGCCGCAAGAACAACGTCCGTTTCCGCTCCGCCGAGAGCGTCGAGAAGGTCCGGCTCGAGACCGTCGACTTCCAGTTCCTGTTCCGCGAAGGCGACATGCTCACTTTTATGGACAAGGTGAACTACGAGCAGATCTCACTCGACGCCGATATTCTGGGCGACGCCGCGGCGTTCCTGCAGGACGGCATGGATGTGGTGATGGAGCTCTGGGAAGAGCGGCCGATCTCGGTCCAGCTGCCCGACACGATCGAGGCGCTGATCGTCGAGGCGGATGCCGTGGTGAAGGGGCAGACGGCTTCGTCGTCGTATAAGCCGGCCGTGCTCGAGAACGGCGTGCGCGTGATGGTTCCGCCGCATATCGGCGCGGGCACGCGGATCGTGGTCGATGTCTACGAGCAGACCTACGTAAGGCGCGCCGACTGATATCTGCTCCCTCTTCCCTTCGGGGAGAGGGTCGGGGTGAGGGGCGGCCCCAAACGATACCGCCCAGAACAGCCCCTCTCCCAACCCTCTCCCCGGAGGGGAGAGGGCTTAAGGTAAATTAAAATGCCCAGCCATTCCGGCATCATGACCGTCATCGAGCGCGCCGCCCGCAAGGCAGCGCCGCGTCTGCGCCGCGATTTCAACGAGGTCCAGCAACTCCAAGTGAGTCGCAAGGGTCCGGCGGACTTCGTCAGCCAGGCCGACCAGCGCGCCGAGCAGACGATCTTCGAGGAACTCAGCCACGCTCGCCCCGATTGGGGCATGCTCATGGAGGAGCGCGGCGAGGTCGAGGGCGATCCGAACAAGCCGCGCTTCATCGTCGATCCCTTGGATGGAACGTCGAACTTCCTCCACGGCATCCCGCATTTCTGCATCTCGATCGCGGTCGAGGAGCCGATGCCGAACGGCAAGCGCGAGGTTACCACCGCATTGGTGTATCAGCCGCTGACCGACGAAAGCTTCTGGGCCGAGAAGGGCCGGGGGGCTTGGCTCACCGACCAGCGTTTGCGCGTGTCGTCACGGCGGGATCTGTCCGAATCGCTGATCGCTACGGGGATCCCGTTCCTCGGCCATGGCGACTTCGCGCAGTGGAGCCGGATTTTCGGCGCGGTTGCGCCTGAGGTTGCGGGCATCCGTCGGCTTGGTGCTGCGGCGCTCGATCTGGCGTGGCTGGCGGCCGGCCGGTTCGACGGCTTCTGGGAATCGAACCTGAAGCCTTGGGATGTTGCTGCGGGCATGTTGCTGGTGAAGGAAGCCGGCGGTTTCGTCACCGACTTCCGCGGCGGCGACCGCGCGATGGAGCGCAACGAGTTTCTTGCGGCGAACGACGCGCTGCACTCGCGACTCCATAAGCTGGTTGCCGGCGCGCTTCGGTAAGCTGGATTGGTTTGATGGCGCGTTCAATGATAGCTGCCACCAAACCGAACTGCGTCACCTTACCCACAACCGTCACCCCAGCGAAAGCTGGGGTCTCGTGGTTGGCGGACGATGCGGCTACCACAGGGATACCCCAGCTTTCGCTGGGGTGACGGTTGTGGAAGGGGCAGAACCAGAGTGCGGTCAACGGCGCAAAGGCGTGGCCCCAATTACACTCCGTCATGCCGGGCTCGTTCCGGCATCCACCGTTCCGCGTGCCCGCCGCACGTTGGTTTGCTGCACGGTGGACCCCGGAACCAGTCCGGGGTGACGGAGTGGGTTTGGTGACGTCGCGGCCGCTCGGCGTGCGCTCCACCTGTTGTCACACGCCGAGTAACGCATGTTTCCCGCCACCCAGTGCCTCCTGTTGCGAGTGATTCTCACACCCTGCGAGCCTTGCCCCGAACCCCCCATCGGCCTAAAGCGGCCCCGTTCCGTTCGCACTTGCGAGAAGCAATTTGGTCGACCTGTCGCACTATCTTCCGATCCTCCTGTTCCTCGGGATCGCCATCGCATTGTCGAGCACGTTCGTGTTCCTGCCGATGGCCGTCTCGCGCCTCACCGGATCGCACAAGCCTACGCCTGAAAAGCTCAGCGAATACGAGTGCGGCTTCCCCGCATTCGAGGATCCGCGCAGCCAATTTGACGTTCGCTTCTACCTGATCGCCATCCTCTTCATCATCTTCGATCTCGAGGCCGCGTTCCTGTATCCTTGGGCCGTCTCGGTCTTCACGCTCGGCTGGACCGCGTGGATTTCGATGATGATCTTTATCGGCGAATTGGCCCTTGGCCTCGTCTACGCATGGAAGAAGGGAGCACTCGATTGGGAGTAGAGCTTCAGCCCGCACCCGGTTCGCCCAGCTCGCTGGTGCCACCCGATCAGGGCTTTTTCGACGGATTGAACGGTGAGCTGACGGACAAGGGTTTCCTCGTCACGTCGACCGAGGAGCTGTTTCAGTGGGCCCGCACCGGCTCGCTGTGGTGGATGACGTTCGGGCTCGCATGCTGCGCGGTCGAGATGATCCACGTCAACATGCCGCGCTACGATCTCGAGCGCTTCGGCGCCGCACCGCGCGCATCGCCGCGTCAGTCGGACGTGATGATCGTCGCCGGCACGCTGTGCAACAAGATGGCCCCTGCGCTGCGCAAGGTCTACGACCAGATGTCCGAGCCCAAGTACGTGATCTCGATGGGATCGTGCGCGAACGGCGGCGGCTATTATCATTACAGCTACAGCGTTGTCCGTGGTTGCGATCGGATCGTGCCCGTCGATATCTACGTTCCCGGATGCCCGCCGACGGCCGAGGCTCTGCTGTACGGCATCATGCAGTTGCAGCGGAAGATCCGGCGGTCCGGGAGCATCGAGCGTTGAGGGCTCCCGCACCAGCTTACACGTCGAACGACGGCGTGATTGACAGTGCCCGCGCGGCGCTTGGCGGCATGCTGCTCGACGCGGTCGACCATGTCGGCGAAGTCGCGCTGCACGTTCGTCGCGAAGACCTGTACGACGCGATGATCGCGCTGCGCGACACGCCCGGGCTTGCCTATGAGCAGCTCATGGAGATCGCCGGCGTCGACTATCCGGATCGCGCGGAGCGGTTTGAGGTCGTTTACTGCATGCTCTCGCTGACGCGGAACCACCGCCTGCGCGTCCATGTATCGACCGACGAGGAAAAGCCGGTGCCGTCGGTGACGGATATCTGGCCGGTCGCGGGCTGGCTCGAGCGCGAAGTGTACGACATGTACGGCGTGTTGTTCAGCGGCAATCCGGACCTGCGTCGCATCCTGACCGATTACGGCTTCCGCGGTCACCCGCAGCGCAAGGACTTCCCACTGACCGGGTATGTCGAGCTGCGCTATTCGGAAGAGTCGAAGCGTGTCGTGTACGAGCCGGTGCAACTTGCGCAGGATTTCCGGACGTTCGATTTCATGAGCCCGTGGGAAGGTGCCGAATACGTGCTTCCCGGCGACGAGAAGGGTGCGCTGCCCGAGGCCAAGGGCGCACCTACGCCACTCAAGGCTGATGCGATCGTCAAGGCCGATGCGGCGCAGAGCGCGACCAAGGCGCCGGACGCACCGAGCGAGTCTTATGCCAAGAAGGACGCGCAGGGGACGGCGCAAACCGGTTCGGGTGACGCCAATGCTGGCAACCAAAAGCGGGACAAGCCCGTGGAGTCGGATGTCATCCCGACCAAGGGCGGAGGACAGAACCAGTGAGTCTGTACGTAGAGGAGCTTCTGGGTGAAGCCGACGCGTCCGATCCCACGACCGGCGACGTCACGATCCAGAACTACACGATTAACTTCGGTCCGCAGCATCCGGCCGCCCACGGCGTGTTGCGTCTGGTCATGGAGCTCGACGGCGAGATTGTCGAGCGCGTCGATCCGCATGTCGGCCTGCTTCACCGCGGCACAGAGAAGCTGATCGAGTACAAGACCTATACGCAGGCGCTGCCGTATTTCGATCGGCTCGATTATTGCTCGCCCCTGTGCATGGAGCATAGCTGGGTGCTGGCGGTCGAGAAGCTGCTCGATCTCGAAGTGCCCGAGCGTGCGCAGTATCTGCGGGTGTTCTTCGCCGAGCTGACGCGTATTTCGAACCACATGCTGAACCTCGGGTCGCACGTCATGGACGTCGGCGCGATGACGCCGAACCTGTGGCTGTTCGAGATCCGCGAAGACTGCATGAACTTCTTCGAGCGCGTGTCCGGCGCTCGCATGCATTCGAACTATTTCCGTCCGGGTGGCGTACATCAGGACGCACCGCTGAAGCTGCTCGCCGATATCGGCGACTGGCTCGATACGCGCCTGCCGCGTCTGTTCGAGGATGCGATCTCGCTCGTCGCCGACAACCGCATCTTCAAGCAGCGCAACGTCGACATCGCCGTGGTCAGCCGCGACGACGCGATCAAGTGGGGCTTTTCCGGCCCGATGATCCGTGGCTCGGGCATCGCCTGGGATCTGCGCAAGTCGCAGCCTTACGACGTGTACGCGAAGATGGACTTCGACGTGCCGGTCGGCACGCGCGGCGATTGCTATGATCGGTTCATGGTGCGCGTCGAGGAAGTGCGTCAGTCCGCGCGGATCATGAAGCAGTGCCTCCGCGAGATGCCCGAGGGGCCGATCGCGTCGCTAGACCGTAAGGTCGTGCCGCCCAAGCGCGCCGAGATGAAGCAGTCGATGGAAGCGCTGATCCATCACTTCAAGCTCTACACCGAGGGCTTCCACGTCCCCGCCGGCGACGTCTATGTCGCGACCGAGAGCCCCAAGGGCGAGTTCGGCGTGTACCTGGTCGCCGATGGCTCGAACAAGCCGTATCGCTGCAAGATCCGCCCGACCGCGTTCTCGCATCTGCAAGCCATGGACTTCATGGCGAAGGGCCACATGCTGGCGGATACGACCGCGATCCTCGGCGCGATGGATATCGTTTTTGGTGAATGTGACCGCTGATGGCTGAAGCTCCGAAAATTCCCGACGAGGCCGAGACCCGCGCACGTTGGGGCTCGTTCGCGTGGACGGACGAGAACCAGGTGAAGGCGAACGAGATCCTCGGGCGCTACCCGAAGGGTCGCGAGCAGTCGGCGTCGATCCCGTTGCTCGATCTGGCACAGCGCCAGGTCGGTGCGGAAACGCAGACGCAGGGCTGGTTGCCGGTACCGGTAATCGAGTTCGTCGCGCGCCAGATTGGTGTGCCGTACATGCGTGTGTACGAGGTCGTGACCTTCTACACGATGTTCAATCTCGCGCCGGTCGGTCGGTTCCACGTGCAGGTCTGCGGCACGACGCCGTGCATGCTGCGCGGTTCGGACGACGTTCTCGCCGCGTGCAAAAACCGCGGTCTGGTCAAGGGCGGCACCACGCCCGACGGCATGTTCACGCTGACCGAGGTCGAGTGTCTTGGGACGTGCGCGAATGCGCCGATGGTGCAGATCAACGACGATAACTTCGAAGACCTCGATTACGACAAGACGACCGAGATCCTCGAGGCGCTGGCCAATGGCGGCCATCCGACGCCGGGCCCGCAGTTCGGCCGTCGCGCGAGCTGCCCCGAGGGTGGCCCGACCTCGCTGAAGGCGATGGTCGACGCGAACCACGATTACCGGGGGGAGTGGGCATGACGGTCGAGAACGAAAGCGTCATGCTCGAGATCCTGAAGAGGATTCAGTCGGATATGTCGGAGGTGAAGGCGGACGTATCCGATCTACGCCTGCGTATGACCGCGACGGAAGAGCATTTGGCGACTTTGGTGATGTCGACGGCCGGTATCAACCACCGTCCTGATCGGCTCAGCAACCGGGTTGAACGTATCGAGCGCCGGCTCGATCTGGTCGAGGGACAGTAATGCTCGCCGATAAGGATCGCATCTTTACCAACGTCTACGGTTTCCAGCCGTGGAATATCGACGCGGCGATCATGCGCGGCGATTGGGACAATACCAAGGACCTGATGGCGCTCGGCCAGGACGCGATCATCGACGTGATGAAGGCGTCGGGTCTGCGTGGCCGTGGCGGGGCGGGCTTCCCGACCGGCACCAAATGGTCGTTCATGCCGAAGGAACCGAAGCCCGATCGGCCGAACTTCCTCGTCATCAACGCCGATGAATCCGAGCCGGGCAGCTGTAAGGATCGCGAGATCATCCGCCACGATCCGCACAAGCTGATCGAAGGCGCGCTGATCGCCGGGTTCGCGATGCGCGCGCGCGCCGCCTACATCTACATTCGCGGCGAATATATCCGCGAGGCCGAGACGCTGTTCGCAGCTGTGGCTGAAGCATACGACCGCGGCTTTATCGGCAAGAATGCGTGCGGGTCGGGCTACGACTTCGACGTGTTCGTCCATCGCGGCGCCGGCGCCTACATCTGCGGCGAAGAGACCGCGATGTTGGAGAGCCTCGAGGGGAAGAAGGGTCAGCCGCGGCTGAAGCCACCTTTCCCGGCGGGTGCTGGTCTTTACGGCTGCCCGACGACGGTCAACAACGTCGAGTCGATCGCGGTTGCGCCGACGATCCTGCGGCGTGGTGCGGCGTGGTTCTCCAGCTTCGGCGCGGAGAACAACCGCGGTACCAAGCTGTTCCAGATCAGCGGCCATGTGAACAAGCCGTGCGTCGTCGAGGAGGAGATGAGCATCTCGTTCCGCGACCTGATCGAGACGCATTGCGGCGGCATCCGTGGTGGCTGGGACAATCTGCTCGCGGTGATCCCTGGCGGCTCTTCGGTACCTCTCGTGCCCGCCGCGCAGATCATGGACTGCGCGATGGACTTCGACGGCCTGAAGGCGGTTGGCTCGGGGCTCGGCACTGCGGCGATCATCGTCATGGATAAGTCGACGGACATCGTCCGCGCGATCAGCCGTATCTCGTACTTCTACAAGCACGAAAGCTGCGGCCAGTGCACGCCGTGCCGCGAAGGCACCGGCTGGATGTGGCGCGTGATGGAGCGGATGCGCACCGGCGACGCCGAGCTGTCCGAGATCGACATGCTCCAGCAGGTTACCAAGCAGGTCGAGGGTCACTCGATCTGCGCACTCGGTGACGCCGCAGCGTGGCCGATCCAGGGCCTGATCAAGCATTTCCGCCCAGAGATGGAGCGCCGTATCCGCGAACGTGGTGGCGACACCGCGCCGATGATGGAAGCGGCAGAATGACCGACGACCGCGCAGACTTCATGTTGGAAATTTTGAAGAAGATCCAATCGGATGTGGCCCTGGGGCGTCGCGAGCAGGCGTCGCAGAGCACGCGACTGTTGGCGATGGAAGATCATCAGCGTGGTATGATCACGTCGTTGATGGGCGTTGTAACGTCCATTCACGGCGTTGAGGTCGACGTCGCGCATTTGAAGGACAGGGTAGATCGCATCGAGCGTCGCCTTGGCCTGACCGACACGGAACACTGATATGCCCTTAGTCAAAGTCGATGGCGTAGAGATCGAGGTGCCGCAGGGCGCCACCGTGCTGCAGGCGTGCGAGCTTGCCGGCAAGGAGATTCCGCGTTTCTGTTATCATGAGCGGCTGAGCATCGCCGGCAATTGCCGGATGTGCCTGGTCGAGGTGAAGCCTGGTCCGCCCAAGCCGCAGGCGTCGTGCGCGCTGCCGGCAGCGGACAAGCAGGAAATCTTCACAAATTCGCCGATGGTGAAGAATGCCCGCGAGGGCATCATGGAATTCCTGCTGATCAACCATCCGCTCGATTGCCCGATCTGCGATCAGGGCGGCGAGTGCGATCTTCAGGACCAGTCGGTTGCGTACGGTCGCGGCCATTCGCGCTATGACGAGAACAAGCGCGCGGTCACCGAGAAGTATATGGGTCCGATCGTCAAGACGGTCATGACCCGCTGCATCCAGTGCACGCGCTGCATCCGGTTCGCCGAGGAAGTGTCCGGCGTCGAGGAGATCGGTGCGATCTTCCGCGGCGAGGACATGCAGATTACCTCGTATCTCGAGAATGCGGTCAAGAGCGAGCTGAGCGGCAACGTCGTCGATCTGTGCCCGGTCGGTGCGCTGACATCGAAGCCCTACGCGTTCGAGGCGCGTCCGTGGGAATTGCGCAAGACGCTGACGATCGACGTGATGGACGCGGTCGGCACCAACATCCGGCTCGACAGCCGTGGTCGGCAGGTGTTGCGCTGCGTGCCGCGGATCAACGAGGACGTGAACGAGGAGTGGGCGACCGACAAGACGCGCCACGCGATCGACGGCCTCGTGCGCCGTCGTCTCGACAAGCCTTATGTCCGGGTGAACGGCAAGCTCCAGGCCGCGACGTGGGACGAAGCTTTCGCGGCGATCAAGGCGGTGAACGCCGGGTCGAGCGTTGCCGCGGTCGCCGGCGACCTGGTCGACTGCGAGACGATGTACGCAGCCAAGGCGCTGCTCGCGAAGATGGGTTCGAGCCTGCTCGAAGGCCGTCAGACCGGCATGGATTATGACGCGACGAGCATCGCCGCGGTCAATTTCAACACGACGATCGCCGGCACCGAGCGCGCCGACGCGATCCTGCTGGTGGGCACCAACCTGCGCTGGGAAGCGCCGCTGGTGAACACGCGCATCCGCAAGGCGATCAAGAAGGGTGCGAAGGTCTTCGCGATCGGGCCGGAGACGGACCTGACCTACAAGGTCGAGTGGCTCGGTGACGATCTGGCGCTCCTCGGCGCTCTGCCCGAGGCGGTGACCGAGGCGTTCGGCAAGGCCGAGCGTCCGATGGTGATCGTCGGTGGCGGCGCGATGAAGGGTGGCCATGCGGCTGCGCTGAAGCTGGTCGATACGCTGGGCCTCGTGAAGGACGGCTGGAACGGCTTCAACGTTGTTCACATGGCGGCCTCGCGGATGGGCGGGCTGATGCTCGGCTATGCGCAGAAGGGCGGCATCGCCGACGTGATGGGGGCGAAGCTCGGCTTCTTCCTCGGCGCGGACGAGGTGGATTACTCGAAGTTCGCAGGTTTCAAGGTGTTCGTGGGCCATCACGGCGACAAGGGTGCGGCGGCTGCCGATGTCATCCTGCCGGGTGTCACATACGCGGAGAAGTCGGGCACGTGGGTCAATCTCGAAGGCCGCGTCCAGCGTGGTGAGCGGGCAGTGTTCGCACCGGGCGATGCGCGTGACGACTGGTCGATCTTCCGCGCGCTGTCCGACACGCTCGGCCACACGCTGCCGTTCGACAGCTTCGAGGATCTGCGTGAGGAAATGTACGCGGACGTGCCTGCGCTGCGTCATCAGGCGCTCGCGACGTTCGAGTGGAACCCGCCTTCGCTCGACGGCGCAGGTGAGGGCGTTCTCGCCGGCTATCCGATCAAGGACTTCTACCTGACCAACGCGATCTGCCGTGCGTCGCCGACGATGCAGCGCTGCTCGGCCGAACTTCTCCACGGGGAAGACTACGCGGAGGCAGCCGAATGATCTCCTGGTTCGAATCCTCGCTCGGCTACGACTGGGCGTTCTTCCTCGCGACGATCATCGACATTCTCGTGATCGCGCTGCCGCTGATGCTGGCGGTGGCGATGATCATTTATGCCGACCGCAAGATCTGGGCGGCGATGGCACTGCGTCGCGGTCCCAACGTCGTCGGTCCGTTCGGTCTGCTGCAGAGCTTCGCCGACGGCCTGAAGGTGTTCCTGCAGGAGACGATCGTCCCCGCAGCCGCCAACCGCACGCTGTTCCTGCTGGCACCGATCATCACCTTCACGGTCGCGCTGATCGTCTGGGCGGTGGTGCCGTTCGGGGTCGGCGTCGTGCTTGCGGACATCAACGTCGGGCTGCTCTACGTGCTCGCGGCGTCGTCGCTCGGCGTCTACGGGATCATCCTGTCGGGCTGGGCGTCGAACTCGAAATACCCATTCTACTCGGCGCTTCGTGCGGCCGCGCAGATGGTGTCGTATGAAGTCGCGATCGGCTTCATCCTGATTTCGGTCGTGCTGTGGACCGGCAGCTTCAACCTGTCGGCGATCGTGATGGCGCAGAAGTCGCACGTCTGGTTCTTCAACGGGTACATCCTGAACCCGCTGATGTTCCCGATGGCGGTGATGTTCTTCATCTCCTCGCTGGCCGAGACACAGCGCGCGCCGTTCGATCTGACCGAGGCCGAGAGCGAGCTCGTTGCCGGGTACCAGACCGAATATTCGTCGATGTCGTTCGCGCTGTTCTGGCTCGGCGAGTATGCGAACGTGCTGTTGATGTGCGCGCTGAACGCGACGCTGTTCTGGGGCGGGTGGCTGCCACCGGTCGACTGGGCGCCGCTATATTACGTGCCGGGGATCATCTGGCTGTTCGCCAAGATCCTGTTCTTCTTCTTCCTGTTCAGCTGGGTGAAGGCGACCGTGCCGCGCTATCGCTACGATCAGCTGATGCGGCTTGGCTGGAAGGTCTTCCTCCCCGTCTCGCTGTTCTGGGTTTTCCTCGTGTCGGGCTATCTCATGCTGACGCGTGTTGGAGTGGGTTCATGAGCGTCGCTCAGATCATCAAGTCGTTTACCCTGTGGGAATTCGTGAAGGCGCACGCGTTGACGCTTCGCTATTTCTTCAAGGAAAAGGCGACGATCAACTATCCGTACGAGCGCAACCCGGTGTCGCCGCGGTTCCGTGGCGAGCATGCGCTGCGTCGTTATCCGAACGGCGAAGAGCGGTGCATCGCGTGCAAGCTGTGCGAGGCCGTATGCCCCGCACAGGCGATCACGATCGAAGCCGAGCCGCGTGACGACGGCTCGCGCCGCACCACGCGCTACGATATCGACATGACCAAGTGCATCTATTGCGGCCTATGTGCCGAGGCGTGCCCGGTCGATGCGATCGTCGAGGGGCCGAACTACGAGTTCGCCACCGAGACGCGCGAAGAGCTGATCTACGACAAGTCGAAGCTGCTCGATAATGGCGACCGTTGGGAAAGCGCGATCGCGGCGAACCTTGCCGCCGATGCGCCGTACCGTTAAGCGAGCGCCGCGATGACACAGATTAACTCCGTCGTCCCAGCGCAGGCTGGGATCTCGTGCCGCACGGGCGCATCCACCAACGTGAAGACCCCGGCGTTCGCCGGGGCGACGGGGAGGGTGATCGCATGATCCAGGCCTTGGCTTTTTATCTCTTCGCCTTCGTCGTCGTCCTGTCGGGCGCGCTGACGATCGCGTCGCGCAATCCGGTCCATTCGGTGATGTGGCTGATCCTCGCGTTCTTTAACGCGGCCGGCCTCATGATCCTCGTCGGTGCCGAGTTCATCGCGATGCTGCTCGTCATCGTCTATGTCGGTGCGGTCGCGGTGCTGTTCCTGTTCGTGGTCATGATGCTCGACATCGACTTCACCGAGCTTCGCGCAGGCGTCGCCCGGTATTTCGGGATCGGCCTCGCGCTTGCCGTCGCACTCGCGGCTGAAGTGATGATCGCGATCGGTGCCTGGAGCACCGGCCCGATCCAGCTCGCGCGGCGTGCCGCACCGATCGACGACACCGTGCCCAACATCCAGGCGATCGGTAACCTGCTCTACACGCGCTATCTGTTCGTGTTCGAGGGTGCCGGCCTGGTGCTGCTGGTCGCGATGATCGGGGCGATCGTGCTGACCCACCGTCAGCGTGGCGGCGTCAAGGCGCAGAACATCAGCCGCCAGAACGCGCGTCGTCCGCAGGATGCCACGCGCAACACGAGCCCGGTCGTCGGGCAGGGAGTCGAACTGTGACGATCGGTCTCGTCCATTATCTGGTCGTCGCGGCGATCCTGTTCACGATGGGGGTGCTCGGCATCTTCCTGAACCGCAAGAACCTCATCGTCATCCTGATGGCGATCGAGCTGATCCTGCTGGCGGTGAACATCAATCTCGTCGCGTTCTCGGCGTTCCTCCACGATCTCGTCGGACAGGTGTTCGCGATGTTCGTGCTGACGGTCGCCGCGGGTGAAGCCGCAATCGGCCTCGCCATTCTCGTGATCTATTTCCGCGGTCGCGGCACCATCGCGGTCGACGACGTCAACCGGATGAAGGGGTAATACGGTTGATCCAGCTTATCGTCTTCCTGCCGTTACTGGCCGCGATCGTTGCCGGGTTCGGCAATCGCGCGATCGGCAACGTGCCGGCGAAACTCGTCACCACGGCTGCGCTGTTCGCATCGTGCCTGTTGTCCTGGCCGATCTTCATCGGTTTCCTCTCGGGCACCAGCACCGCCACCGTCGCGCCGCTGCTCGACTTCATCCATTCCGGCGACATGAACGTCGCGTGGTCGCTGCGCGTCGATGCGCTGACCGCGGTGATGCTCGTGGTCGTCACGTCGGTCTCGGCGCTCGTCCATCTGTATAGCTGGGGCTATATGGACGAAGATCCCGACCAGCCGCGCTTCTTCGCGTATCTGTCGCTGTTTACCTTCGCGATGCTGATGCTCGTGACCGCGAACAACCTGGTCCAGATGTTCTTCGGCTGGGAAGGCGTGGGTCTCGCATCCTACCTCCTGATCGGGTTCTGGTTCCGCAAGCCGTCGGCGAGTGCCGCTGCGATCAAGGCGTTCGTCGTCAACCGCGTCGGCGATCTCGGCTTCATGCTCGGTATCTTCGGCACGTTCCTGGTGTTCGGTACGGTCTCGATCCCCGAGATCCTCGCCGCGGCTCCTGGCATGGCGGGCTCGACGCTCGGCTTCCTCGGCTATCGCTTCGATACGATGACGGTACTCTGCCTGCTGCTGTTCGTCGGCGCGATGGGCAAGTCGGCACAGCTCGGCCTGCACACGTGGTTGCCGGACGCGATGGAAGGCCCGACCCCGGTTTCGGCGCTGATCCACGCGGCGACGATGGTCACGGCTGGCGTGTTCATGGTCTGCCGCCTGTCGCCGATGTTCGAGATGAGCCCGGTCGCGCTGACCGTGGTCACCTCCGTCGGTGCTGCGACCTGCCTGTTCGCCGCGACCTGCGGCCTCGTCCAGACCGACATCAAGCGCGTGATCGCGTATTCGACCTGTTCGCAGCTCGGCTACATGTTCTTCGCGGCCGGTGTCGGCGCGTACGGCGCGGCGATGTTCCACCTGTTCACGCACGCGTTCTTCAAGGCGCTGCTGTTCCTCGGCGCCGGCTCGGTCATCCATGCGATGCACCACGAGCAGGACATGCGCTATTATGGCGGCCTGCGTAAGAAGATCCCGGTAACGTTCTGGGCGATGATGGCGGGCACGCTCGCGATCACCGGCGTCGGCATTCCCGGCATCTTCGGCAACACCGCGATCGGGTTCGCCGGCTTCCATTCGAAGGACGCGATCATCGAGGCAAGCTGGGCTGCGGGTCAGCCGGGCGTATGGTTCGTTGGTGTGCTGGTCGCGCTGCTGACCAGCTTCTATTCGTGGCGCGTTATGTTCCTGACCTTCTGGGGCAAGCCGCGCTGGGCCGCATCGGAGCATATCCAGCATGCGCTCCACGACGCCCATGGCCATGACGATCATGCCCATGACGCACATCATGCGGACGACCATCATGCGAACCCGGCGCAAGCCGAGGACGCAGGCCACGCGCCGCACGGTCATCACGATGCCGCGCACGCGCCGGCCGAAGGCGACGGTGGGTATCACCCACACGAGAGCCCGCTGCCGATGCTGATCCCGCTGATCGTGTTGTCGGTCGGTGCGGTCCTCGCTGGCTTCGTGTTCCACGGCTTCTTCATCGAGCCGACCGCAGGCGAGGAGTTCTGGAAGGGCGCACTCGCGTTCCGCGAACACCTGATGCACGAGATGCACGGCGTGCCGTTGCTCATCAAGCTGTCGGCGACGATCGCGATGCTGCTCGGCCTGCTGACCGCCTGGTACGCCTATATCAAGGCACCGACGTTCCCGGCCAAGGTCGTCGAACAGTTCGGCGTGCTCTACGACTTCCTGCTGCATAAGTGGTATTTCGACGAGCTATACGACCTGATCTTCGTCCGCCCGGCGTTCGCGATCGGCCGCTTCCTGTGGCACCGCGGCGACGAGAAGACGATCAACCGGTTCGGGCCAGACGGCGCGACCTGGGTCGTCCAGATCGGTAGCCGCGTCGCCAACCGCTTCCAGACGGGATACTTCTACACCTATGCCTTCGTCATGCTGATCGGGCTGACCGCAGCCGTAACCTGGGCGATCGGACTGTAATGACCGGCTTTCCTATCCTTTCCGTCCTGATCGCGGTCCCGATGATCGCGGCTGTCGCGTGCCTGTTCGTCTCGGCGAACACGGCGCGGATGCTGGCGCTGGCGGCAACGCTGATCGACTTCGTTCTCGGCATCATGCTGTGGATGAACTACGACATCGGCGGCGCGCAGTGGCAGTTCGTCGAGCATGCCCCCGGCATCTTCGGCCCGTTCGGCTGGTCGCTCGGCATCGACGGTTTCGCGCTGATGCTGATCATGCTCAGCGTGTTCCTGATGCCGATCTGCATCGGCGCCAGCTGGCGCTCGATCACGACGCGCGTGCCGGAATACATGGCGGCGTTCCTGTTCACCGAAGTGCTGATGATCGGCACGTTCGCGGCGCAGGACCTGTTCCTGTTCTACGTGTTCTTCGAAGCCGGCCTGATCCCGATGTACCTGATCATCGGCATCTGGGGCGGCGCGAACCGGATCTACGCGTCGTACAAGTTCTTCCTGTACACGCTGCTCGGCTCGGTCCTGATGTTCATCGCCATGCTCTACATGGCGAAGACCGCGGGCACGACCAGCATCCCGGCGCTGATGAACTACGACTTCCCGGCCGATGTTCAGATCTGGCTGTGGCTGGCATTCTTCGCGTCGTTCGCGGTCAAGATGCCGATGTGGCCAGTCCACACCTGGTTGCCCGACGCGCACGTCCAGGCGCCGACCGCAGGCTCGGTCATCCTGGCGGGCGTGCTGCTGAAGCTCGGCGGATACGGCTTCCTGCGGTTCCTGCTGCCGATGTTCCCCGAAGCCTCCGGCCAGCTGACCTGGCTGATCTTCGGCCTGTCGGCGGTCGCGGTGATCTACACCTCGCTCGTCGCGCTTGTGCAGGCGGACATGAAGAAGCTAATCGCCTATTCGTCGGTGGCGCATATGGCGATCGTCACGATCGGCCTGTTCGCGTTCAACCGGCAGGGCATTGAAGGCGCGATGATCATGATGCTGAGCCACGGCTTGGTATCGGGTGCGTTGTTTTTGTGCGTCGGTGTGATCTACGACCAGCTCCATACCCGCGAGATTTCGCGCTATGGCGGCCTTGCGATCAACATGCCGAAGTATGCGATCCTGTTCCTGTTCTTCACGATGGCCTCGATCGGCCTGCCGGGGACCAGCGGCTTCGTCGCCGAGTTCCTGTCGCTGATGGGCACGTATCAGGTCTCGACCTGGACCGCGCTGCTTTGCACGACGAGCATCATCCTGGGCGCCGCGTACATGCTGTTCCTGTATCGTCGCGTTGTGTTCGGCGAGATCAAGTCGGACGACGTCCGCGCGATGGTCGACCTGTCGGGCCGCGAGATGTGGCTGCTCGCACCGATCGCGGCCGTCGTGCTGTGGATGGGCGTGTATCCCGAGAGCTTCCTGGCACCGATGCGCAAGGACGTGGCCGTGCTGCTCGACCGTGTCGATCGCGCCAAGCCTGCCAGCGATTCAAACCCAACTGCGGGGAAGCCCGCCACTGTCCATAGTGCCGCGCACGGGGAGGCACACTGATGGATTACGCCGCTAACATCGCAATGACGCTGCCCGAACTGGTGCTGGCGTTAGGTGCGATCGCCCTGATGCTCGTCTCCGCCTGGGGCGGGGACAAATCGACGCGCGCCGTCTCGATCGCCGCCGTGTTCGTGCTAGTCGGCGCAGGGATCGCACTGGTCGGTCCTGCGTCGTCGGGCGGATACGCGTTCGACGGTCTGTACCGCGCAGACGCGTTCGGCGCGTTCGCCAAGGTGCTGATCTATATCGCCTCGGCGGTCGCGATCGTCATGGCGCCGAGCTTCTTCGCACGGAGCCACGGCGACGATCTGCGTCCGGAATATCCGGTGCTGATCCTGCTGTCGGCATGCGGCATGGGGATGATGGTTTCGGCCACCGACATGCTGACGCTGTACGTCGGTCTCGAGCTCCAGAGCCTTGCAGCGTACGTACTCGCCAGCTTCATGCGGCGCGACGGGCGGTCGGCCGAGGCGGGCCTGAAGTATTTCGTACTCGGCGCGCTCGCCAGCGGCATACTGCTGTACGGCATCTCGCTGGTCTATGGGTTCAGCGGCACGACGTTGTTCTCGGGTATCTCGGAGGCATACGTCGGCACAAAGTCGCTTGGCCTGCTGTTCGGTCTCGTGTTCGTCTTCGCCGGCCTCGCGTTCAAGATCAGCGCCGTGCCGTTCCACATGTGGACGCCCGACGTGTATGAAGGCGCACCGACCCCGGTCACCGCGTTCTTCGCGTCGGCGCCTAAGGTAGCAGCGCTCGCGCTCAGCGTCCGCGTGGCGGTCGATGCGATGGGTCCGGCGACCGACCAGTGGCGCCAGATCGTGATCTTCGCGGCGCTCGCCTCGATCATCCTCGGTGCGGTCGCCGCGATCGGCCAGACCAACATCAAGCGGCTGCTCGCTTACTCGTCGATCAACAATGTCGGCTTCGCGCTGATCGGTCTCGCGGCCGGAACGCCGGAAGGCGTGTCGGGCGTGCTGATGTACCTGACGATCTATGTCGCGATGACGCTGGGCTCGTTCCTGGTCGTGTTGCAGATGCGCGGTGACGACGGGCAGCCGGTCGAGACGATCGACAGCCTCGCCGGCATGTCGCGGACGCGTCCTGGACTGGCCGCGGCACTGGCGATCTTCATGTTCAGCCTCGCCGGCATTCCGCCGCTGTTCGGCTTCTACGCGAAGTTCGCGGTGTTCAGCGCGGCGGTCGACGCCGGGCTGTTCCCGCTGGCGGTGGTCGGCATCGCCGCTTCGGTGATCGGCGCGTATTACTATCTGCGCGTCGTCAAGACGATGTACTTCGACGATCCGGCACCCGCGTTCGCGCCGATGGAGAGCAAGGTCGAGGGTGGCCTGATCGCCATCGCCGCGGTGTTCGTGTCGCCAGCCGGATATCTCCTCATCCCCGTGCTCGGCGCGTGGACGATGGCGGCCGCACGGGCGTTGTTCTGAGCATCATCCGCACCGTCGCGGAGACAGGATCGACCAACGCCGACCTGCTGGAGCTTGCACGCGGCGGTGCCGAGGACGGTTTTTGGTTGCGCGCGATCCGGCAGACGGCGGGGCGGGGGCGGCTTGGGCGCGAATGGTCGTCGCCCGAGGGTAACCTCTACGCCAGCACGCTGGTCCGGTTGCGACCGACCGATCCGCCGGCCGCCAGCCTTGCGCTGGTCGCCGCGGTCGCCTTGCAGGAAACCGTGTCGACCTTTCTCGTCGCCGGGATCTGCCAGGGCACGACGGATGAGAGCGAAACGCTGGTCCTGAAATGGCCCAACGACCTGCTGCTTGCCGATGCCAAGCTGTCGGGCATCCTGCTCGAACGTGCGGATAACGCGGTAATCGTCGGCTACGGCGTCAACATCGCGTATCACCCTGATTTGCCGGACCGTGTGACGACCGATCTGGCCGCGCACGGCGTGGTGGTCGATCCGGCGATGTTCCTCGACATTCTCGCCGACAGTTTCGCGCGCTGGATCGGCCGGTGGCGCACTGAAGGCATTGCCCCAGTCCGCGAGCGCTGGGTCGATTGCGCGCACCCCGCCGGGACCGCGCTCACCGCTCGGCTTCCCGATGGCAGCGGGATCGATGGCCTGTTCGTCGGGCTCGACACCGACGGCGCGCTGATCCTCCGCTTGGCGTCTGGCGAGCGGCGTGTCATTCACGCTGCAGACGTCTTCCTGCTTTGAGGCCCCGCTGATGCTGCTCGCGATCGATGCTGGCAATACCAATGTCGTGTTCGCGCTCGTCGAGAGCGGCGAGATCGTCGCGCGCTGGCGGATCGCGACCGATCCGCGGCGCACGGCGGACGAGTATGCGGTGTGGCTGAGCCAGTTGATGCAACTCGGCGGGCATGATCGCACCGCGGTCGAGGGCGTGATCGTCGCCACCGTCGTCCCACGCGCACTGCACAATCTCCAGGTGCTCGCGTCGAAATACTTCGACACCGACGCGCTGATCGCCGGCCATGCACCGGTCGAATGGGGCATCGCGATCGACGTCGACGAGCCGGCCTCGCTCGGCGCCGACCGTGCGGTCAACACGATCGCCGCGCACGCACTGCATCCGGGCGATCTGATCGTGATCGATTTCGGCACCGCGACCACGTTCGACGTCGTCGACTATAGCGGTGCGTACAAGGGCGGGATCATCGCGCCGGGGATCAACCTGTCGCTCGACGCGCTGGTGACCGCCGCCGCGAAACTCCCGCGGATCGCGATCGAGGCGCCGACCGACACCAGCGTCATCGGGCTCAACACCGTCTCGCAGATGCACATCGGCATCTATTGGGGCTATGTCGCGATGATCGAGGGGCTGGTCGCGCGGATGAAGCGCGAGATCGGCCGTCCCGTGAAGGTCGTCGCCACCGGCGGCCTCGCCACCTTATTCGAGAAACAGACCGACGTGTTCGACGTCATCGAAGCCGACCTGACGATCCAGGGGCTGGCGATGATGTGGGATCGTCACCATATCTAGGGCCATTGGGCTCGCGCCGACCGGCCTGCGGGCCATATTCCTGTATAATCCTGAAAGTAATCAATGACTCCGAAGAACGAACTCCTTTTCTGTGGCCTTGGCGGCTCCGGCGAAATCGGCATGAACGTCAACCTGTACGGGTGCCAGGGCAAGTGGGTGATGGTCGATCTCGGCATCACCTTCGCCGATCCGCAATATCCCGGCGTCGACGTGATCCTGCCCGATCTGTCCTTCATCGAGGACCGAATCGACGACCTGCTCGGCATCGTCATCACGCACGGCCATGAGGATCATATCGGCTCGCTGCCGTATCTCGCCGAAGACCTCGGCGTGCCGATCTATGCGACGCCGTTCACGATGGGCCTCATCCGCGGCAAGCTCGAGGAAGAGGGCATCGCCAATCGCGTGAAGCTCAAGATGATCCCGATGGGCGGCAATTTCCAGCTCGGGCCGTTCGGCTTCACCTTCGTCGAGATGTCGCATTCGATCCCCGAGGCGAACGCACTGCTGATCGACACGCCTTATGGTCGCGTGTTCCACACCGGCGACTGGAAGCTCGATGCGAACCCGGTGATCGGCAACCCGACCAAGCCCGAGGGCTTCATGGCGATCGGCGACAAGGGCGTCGACGTCCTCGTTTGCGACTCGACCAACATCTTCAACACGACCGCATCGGGCAGCGAGAGCACCGTGCGAAAAGGTCTGTTTGAGGAGGTGAGCAAGGCCAAGGGCCGGGTTATGATCACCAGCTTCGCGTCGAACGCCGCGCGGCTGCACACGTTCGGTGAAGTCGCGAAGGAAACCGGGCGCAAGCTGTGCGTAACCGGGCGTTCGCTCGACCGGATCATCAAGGTTGCACGCGCGACGGGCTATCTGAAAGATTTCCCTGACACGATCAGCCCTGACGAGGCGATGCGGCTGCCTAAGAACAAGGTCCTGGTCATCGCGACCGGCGGCCAGGGCGAGGAGCGCGCGGCGCTCGCGCGCGTCGCCAATGGCAGCCACACGATCACGCTCGACGCCGACGACACGGTGATCTTCTCGTCGAAGCAGATCCCGGGCAACGAGGTCCAGATCGGTCGCATCCAGAACACGCTGGCGGCCAAGGGCATCCGCATGATCACCGAGCGCCAGGCGCATGTCCATGTGTCGGGTCATCCGGGTCAGCCGGAACTCGCGCAGATGTACGACTGGCTTCGGCCCGACGTGCTCGTGCCGACGCACGGCGAGATGCGCCACATGATGGAGCATGCGCGCTTCGGGCTCGAGCAGGGCATTCCGCGCGCGATCGTGCAGAGCAATGGCGACATCATCCGTTTGGCGCCCAAGGGCCCGGCGAAGATCGGCAATGCGACGGTCGGGCGTCTGGTGCTCGACGGCGACGTGATCCTGCCGGCGGACGGCGCGACGCTGAGCGAGCGGCGCAAGCTGGCGATCAACGGCCAGATTTCGGTCGGTGTTGCGCTCGGCAAGGACGGCCGGATGGTCGGCCAGCCGCAGGTTCGGGTGCAGGGTGTGCCGGTCGAGGAAGACCGTGCGGCGTTCATCGCCGACGCGGTCCAGGCGGCGGCCGACACGGTGCGCGGCGGCAAGCGCGAGAGCGAGAAGATGCGCGAGCAGATTCGTCTTGCGGTACGCAAGGTCGCCAAGCGCTGGACCGGCAAGCAGCCGATCGTCGACGTCCTGCTGATCGAGGGCTGAGCCGATGCGCTGGACCTCGGCACTCGCGATCTACGTCCTGTTCTGGGCGTTCTCGGTGTTTCTGGTCCTGCCATTCGGGGTGAAGACGACGCGCGAGGTCGGGGGCGAGCACGTCCCCGGCCAGGCCGAGAGCGCGCCGCATGAGTTTCGCTCGGGGCGGACTGCGTGGCGGGTGACGGTGGTGGCGACGGTGTTGTTCGTGTTGTTCCAGCTGAACTATCACTATGGTTGGATCTCGCCGCAGAGCGTCGACCTGTTCGACCGCGGCAATATGGTCACACGCTGAGAGAACCCTCACGATCCTCCCCCGCCAGGGGGAGGTGGCACCGAAGGTGACGGAGGGGGAGGACACGGAACAGCGGTTTTCGCTTACCTCCCCCTCCGTCTGGCAAGTGCCATCCACCTCCCCCTTGCGGGGGAGGATCGTGATAGGGCCGTTACCCCGGCGACGCCGCTGACCCGGCCAGCAAGCCGCCATCGATATTGATCTCGGTCCCCGTGATATACGTCGCCTCGTCCGACGCCAGCATCACCGCAACCGCGGCAACCTCGTCGGGCATCCCGAACCGCTGCAACGGCGTATCCGCTACCAGCGCCGCCATCCGAGCCTCCCGGTCCGGACCATCCCCGAGCATCGGCTCCCAGATCGGCGTCAGGATCGCCGCCGGATGCACCGAGTTGCAGCGGATCTTCCACCCCTGCTGCGCGCAATACAGCGCCACCGTCTTGCTGTGATTGCGGATCGCCGCCTTCGACGACGCATAGGCCGCAGCGAGGGGAATGCCGACCAGCCCGGACCGTGACGAGATGTTGATGATCGAGCCGGTCCCCGCCGCCTTCATCGCGCCGATCGCATAACGGCAGCCGAGGAACGTGCCGTCCAGATTGACCGCATGGACCGCGCGCCAGTCCGCCAGGCCCGCATGCTCGGGATCATGTGCCACCATGCCGTGCTCGAACCCCGTCACGCCGGCATTGTTGACGACCACGTCGGCGACCGGGACGATCTCCGACAGTCGTTGCCAGTCCGCCTCCTCGCGGACGTCCAGCTTTTCGAACCGGCAGCCGATTGTCGCCGCAGTGTCCGCTCCGGCGGTTTCATCGATATCGGTGACGATAACGATAGCGCCCTCGTCATGGAAGCGCTCGGCGATCGCGCGGCCGATGCCCCGCGCTGCGCCGGTAACGACGCACGTCTTTGTATTCAGTCTTGGCATGCAAGCCTCGAAGTTTTGAGTCCGGTCGGCGGATTGCTCCGCTGGCGAGGGCCGCGTTAGCGGTGCCGCTGGATCATTTCGAATACTCCTGTTCGACTCAGCGCAGGCGCTCGATCGCCTGCGCCAGCGCGACATACAGCTTGCCCATGTCCGACGACAGCAACGTCACCCCGAGCGGTGACCCGTCGCGCTGCGTCAGGATCGCGCGGAGCATTGCCTCGAAGTCGTGGATGTAGCGGTTCACCATCTCGCGGAACGCTTCGTCGTCGTCGTAGAGACCGGCGATCTCGCGGACTTCGCTCGCATCGAGTATCCGCACCGCGCGACGCGTGAAGACCCCGCGGTCGCCCTTGAGATACGCCCCCCAGGCGCTGTCGGAGATCTCCGGCGCGATCGCCTTGGTGATGTCGATTGACGCGGAGTTGAGCGATTCGATCAGCAACGAAACGCGGCGCGCGAAGGTGTCGTTGTCCGCGTCCTCGCGCTCCGTCCGCGCCTCTTCAATCCGCGTTTCGACGATTGCGGTCTGGTCTACGATCGCCTCGACTTGGAGCGCAAGGCGCTCGGTCGCGCCGGTTGCGGCCTCGACGGCTGCGTCGGTCGCGTCGGTGAGCGCCTTGACCTGCCGCTCCACCGTGTCGTTGGTCGCACGGCGCATCGCGTCGGCGCTGGCGGCGCCCAGCGCGGCTGCGGCTTCGGGAATGACCTTCGACAGCGTCTCGCGCGCCTTGTCGGCCGCGACCGCGGCGGTTTCGCGGACGCGGTGGAGCGCTTCGATCAACTGCGGCGCGGCGTCTTCGGCGAAATGCTGAGTCCGGCCGATTGCCTCGTCGACCATCTGCCCCAAGGCATCGGCTTTCGCGCGACCGGTGTTCAGCGTGTTGAGCAGGTCGGTCGACAGCGTATCGAGCACCTGGCGCTGTTCGCCGATGACGCCCGCGATCGCCTCGATCGCGTCGTGCGTGCTCTCCGCCGCGGTGACGAGCGCGAGCAGTTCGGGCCGCGCCGAGACGACGATGCTCTTGCTGGCGAGCACGTGCGAATCGAGCCGGCCAAGCGCTTCGGGCATCGTCTCGTCGATCTCACGTGCGGCTGCGTCGAGCGCGACCAGGAGCGTTTCGGTCGTCGTGATGGTCCGGTGTGCCATCTCGTCGCCGGTGCGCAAAGCCTCGGTCATCGCGTCGGCGGAGCCGCCCAGCGCGCTGATCGAGGCGGCGAGGCCCTGGGTGCGCTCGGTGCCGTGGCGGTGGAGTGCCTCGATCCGCGTCTCGACTTCGCCGAGCCCAGTGTGAAGGTCGTCGACGATCCGCTCGCCGGCGTTGCGTTGCAGGTCGAGGCGGATCGCGACCCGCTCGATCGCGTCCTCGACGGTGGCGATCCGGCGGGCGAGCGCTTCGGCGCTGTCGCGGGCGGCGCTGTCGAGCGCGGCCTGGTTCGCGCCGACCATCGCCAGCATCGCGTCGCCCTGCGCGGCGATGCTCTTGCGGGCTTCGTCGACCGCATCGGCAGTGCGATTGAGCAGCGCATCGACCGCGCCGGACATCCCGTCGGTGACCGATTCGAGGTGCGCGCCCGCGGTCTGGCTGGTCGCCTCCATGCGGACGATGTGCGCGGCAAGGCGTTGCGCCGCGCCGCTCGCCATAGTGTCGGCATCGCGGCCGCGCTCGGCGAGCGCGACGATCTGCGCGTCGAGCGCAGCGGCATGCTCGCTCGCGGACAGCCCGGTGCGTTCGAGCCGCTTGGCGACGTCGTCGATATCCGCCTGCGCGCGGGGGAGGGTGGCGATCAGCACGCCGAGGCTGGTCTGCGCGCCCGCAGTCGAGGTGGCGAGGTTGCGCGCGTGCGCGGCGGCCTGGTCGATCTCGGACACCATGCCGCGGCCGATCGCGGCGAGCTGTTCGGTCGCGCCGCCACCCATCGCCATCAGCGCGTCGAGCTGCTGGGCGAGTTGGACGCGGTTGGCGTCGATCGTGTTCGACAAAGCGGCGACGGTGCGTTCCAGGCTCGCGGCCTCGTCGCGCATCGCCTGTGCGGTGATACCGAAACGGCGGGCCTCGGTACGGCTGGTACGCATCGCGAGCAGCCAGACGATGCCGACGAGCGCGGGGACGATGCAGAGAGCGGCGATGAACTGGACGAGAGCGACCGGCTCGATCGTGCCGAGCGAGCCGCGTGCAAGCCAGAGCATGCCAGCGAGCCAGACGACCACGACAGCCACGGCGATACCCGCGTAAAGAGGTCCGCGTTCTTGCGCAGGCACTTGATAAACCTCGTCGAAACTATGTTCGGTGACGGCTTCGGACATATTTTCTATCACCGGATCCATCACGATATCCGCGCGAATGGGATGGGCATTGCCTGCCGAGGCGCGAAACCCGATCATTGACGAACCCCCGTTCATGAACATCGGAAGTATCATGGATTGTCGCCCGACAAAACGGATGATGCGACGGTTCGCCGAACATCCGTCCGGTAAGCGGGGCGACACAGCGTATGATCGTGGCGGCATCGACAGGAGCGGCGGTCGGTACATGCAATAAACTCGCCGCGATGCGGAGGGTTTCGTCACCTCGGCCGGGTGTTTCTCGCCCGCAACGTCGAACCGAACCAAGATGCGGGGCGGTTCGGCCGAACGCGGGCTTTGCAGGACGGCGTGTACCGCCTAACAGCCTGCGATGCTTGCCGGTCTATTATTTGCAATACACGACGCCGACGATCGTCCCGATCGTCTGGCCGCGACCCTGCCGTTCAGCGGCGTCACGCTTATCGAGTATCAGGCGCGACTGCTGATCGCAGCCGGCGTGTCGCAGGTGATCGTCGTCGTCGCGCGGATGACCCCCGAACTGCTCGGCGCGATCAACCGCATCGGTCGGCGCGGCGTGAGCGTCGATACGGTGCGCTCCGCGACCGAGGCGGTCGAGAAACTTCACCCCCTCGCGCGCGTGCTGATGCTCGGCGACGGGCTGGTCACCACCGAGGCGATCGTCAAGGCGATGGCGGGCGAGGAAGGCGATTGCCTGCTCGTCGTCCCCGAAGGCGATGCGGGGCCCGGCTTCGAGCGCGTCGGCGGGCAGATGGCCTGGGCCGGCGTCGCGCGGCTGAGTTCGAGCCGGATCGCCGAGGTGGCGGCGTTGCCCCAAGATTACGATCTGCAGTCCTCTCTGCTGCGATTGGCCGTTCAGTCGCGCGCGATCCATGTCCTGCTCCCCACCGACGCGGTGCGTGGCGGGCACGGGATCGAGCGTCAGGCGCGGACGCTGGAGGAGCGCGGGCGCGCGGTGCTGATGACGATCGTGTCGGGACGCCGCGGCTGGTTCGACCGCTTCGTACTCGCGCCGATCGCGCGGCTGGCGTTGCCGCTGCTCGTCGATCGCGGCGCGGCGGGGACGAGCGTCGGTGCGGCCGGGCTGGCGCTCGGCATCGCCGGGCTGGTGACGATCGGCTTCGGGCTGTCGTCGATCGGGCTGTTCGTTGCGTTGATCGGCAGCATCGCGCTGGCGCTCGGCTCGGTGTTGAGCGGCCTTCGCGACGAGGCACCGATGGCACGCTGGCAGACGCTTGTGATCGCCGGCGTCGTCGCAGCGGCGATCCTGGTATTCGCGTTCTTCGTCAGCGGCTATGCGGGCGACAACACCGCGCTGGCGATCGGCACCGCGACGGTCGCGATCGGTGGACTGGCCGAACGCGCGATACTCGAGCGCGAGCGACGGCTGTGGTGGGGCAGTCCGGCGGCCTATCTGCTGGTCGTCGCAGTGTTCGCGCTGATTGGCTTCCCGGTGTTCGGGCTTGGCATGACGGCGGTCTATGCGACCGCTACGCTGGCGGCGGCAATCGAGCGATTGCGTCGCGCGCCTTAGGCGTACCTTAACGACCGGAGGCTAAGCACGGGATCATGTCGGTCGGCCCAACGATGCAAGACGCTATGCCGTCCTACGATCCCGTGCAGCGAGCCGAGGCCGCGCGCCTGCGGGCCGAGACGCGGCTGGCCGGGACGATCACCGATTTTTTCCTCGATGCGGAAGCACGGATCGACGATCGCACGCGGCTGATGCTGGCACAGGTGCTCGGCGCGATCGTCGGGGCGATCGAATGGGATATCCGGCGACATGCGGCGCGGTTGCTGGCCGGTGTCGGCGCGACGGAGGCAGGCGAGGCGATCCTGAAGGCAGGCGTGGGCACCGTCCTGCAACGGCTGACCCGCGCGGGTCTGCTGCGTGACGAAGACTTGATGGACGAACTGATCGCCCGCGTCCGCCACGATCTGATCGCGGCGTCGCTGCCTGTCGAGATAGCGGAACCCGACGAGGCGAGCTTGCTCGTACGTTTGGCCGGTGTACCCGACAGCGTCGTGGCGTCGTCGGCATCGGCATTGCTCGCGGCCGAAAGTCGGCGGCGGGTAGCGAATGAGCAGGGTGCGGTCGGAGGCAGCGAACTGCCCGCGGAGCTGCACCACCGACTGGTCTGGTGGGTGGCCGCAGCGATCCGCGACGGCTTGACGTCGGCGACTCGCGAGAGCGACCGCGCGATCACCGATGCCGCACAGCGCAGCCTGGCGGCACATGACGAGGGTGAGCGGCCCGATGCGGTGGCGGCACGGCTCGCGGCGGCGCTCGATGCGCGGCCCAATGAGTTGCCGGCGGTGCTGGTCGAATCGATCGGCGACCGGCGGCTGTCGCTGTTCGTCGCGGTGCTGGCGCATGCGCTGGGTATCGCGTTCGATCAGGCGCGGGCGATCACGCTCGATCCCGAGGGCGACCGGCTTTGGCTTGCCCTACGTGCGCTCGACATAAATCGGCCGACGATTGCCAGGATCGGCCTGGCTCTGTCCGAGGCGGATCCGAGGCGCGACATCGAACAGTTCGCGGACGCGCTCGACGCGATCGTTTCGATCGGTGTGGAGGATGCGCGCGCGTCGATCGCGCCGCTTGCGCTCGACCGTAATTTTCGGATGGCGTTGCGCGCGCTGGCGCGTACGGAACGGCGATGAGTCTGTTCGATCCATCGACCGAAAGCCCGATCGCGCACGGCATCGTCGCGCCCGATGGATCGCTCTCGTTCGCGGACCCGGCATTGATCGCACTCAACCAGCGGGCCGGCGGGATGCGCGGGGCGCCGCTCGCCGTGCCGCAGCTGGCGACGATCGTGCGGCTTGCGCGGCGACTGGGCATCGTCGTGTCGCGTGGCGTGGTGGTCGCCGACGACGAAGGCGATGTCGATCTCTGGGTGCGTGCGCAACCGGATGGCGAGAATGTACGGCTGACGGTCAGCGGTTGGCGCGAGATCGCCGCGTGGCGTCCGACCCGCCCTGCACCGGGTGCGCCGGATGATTTTTTCGGCAGCGATACCGATTGGCGGTGGGAGACCGACGCGGCGTTGCGGCTGACGTTCGTGACGCTGGATGCCGGGCCGAAGCATGGTTTCGACGCGTTCGCGCTGCTCGGCCAGCCGCTGACGGCGATGTTCGCGCTCGATACCGGAACCGACGGGACGTTGCCGATCCTCGATTCGCTCGCCCGGCGCCGGCCGATGACGGCGCAACCCGCGCGGCTGCGGAGTTCTGGGCGCGCGGTGACACTGACCGCGACCGTTCGGCACGATGCCTCGGGGGATTTCGCGGGGTTCGTCGGCACGGCGCGGATGGTGGTCGAGGACGTCGCACCGCCCGCCGAACCTGCGACGCTGTCGCCGACCTTCACGAGTGGCCTCGACAAGGCGTTGCGGATTCCCCTCGCGCGGATCGTCGCCAACGCCGACAGCATCAATGCGCAGGCGGATGGCCCGGTGCAGGGCGACTATGCCGATTACGCGGCAGATATCGCCAGCGCCGGGCGCCATCTGCTCGAACTGGTCGATGATCTTGTCGATCTCCAGGCGGTCGAGCGCCCGGATTTCACGCTGCTGCCCGAGCCGATCGACCTTGCCGATGTCGCGCGTCGCGCGGCGGGGCTGTTGTCGGTTCGCGCGGCCAATGCCGACGTCACGATCGCGCGACCACCGGTCGACATGCGCGTCGCCGCGCTCGGCGATTTCCGGCGCGTGTTGCAGATCCTCGTCAACCTCGTCGGCAACGCGGTGCGCTATTCGCCGCGCGGCGCGCAGGTGATCGTCACCGTGACGCGCACCGAAAGCCACGCGGTCGTCGTGGTGGCCGACAAGGGCAAGGGCGTCGCGCCCGAGGATCAGGTCCGGATCTTCGAGAAGTTCGAACGGGTCGACCCGTCGGAGGCCGGCGGCAACGGGCTCGGCCTGTACATCGCGCGGCGGCTTGCGCGGGCGATGCAGGGGGATCTCACGGTCGAGAGCGCACCCGGCGAAGGCGCGCGCTTCGTCCTGACGCTACCGGCGGATCCGGCGCGCCACTAATATCAGCGCGAGGCCGAACGCGGCGAGGAACGCGCCGCGGTCCGCCCATGGCCGCTGATCGAGCATGAAGCTCGACTGCGGCCAATGGACGTAACCCAGCCCCTGGCCGATCCAGAGCAGACCCATCAGCGCGCTGAGCACGCCGACGACCATGAGGATCGGCCGGAGCGTCGTCATCAGCGTGACGCCATCGGGACGTAATCACGCGCAGTCGGGCCGCTGTAGAGCTGGCGCGGACGGCCGATCTTCTGGTCGGGATCGGTGATCATCTCGTTCCACTGCGCGACCCAGCCGACCGTGCGGGCAAGCGCGAAGAGAACGGTGAACATCGAGGTCGGGAAGCCGATCGCCGACAGGATCACGCCCGAATAGAAATCGACGTTCGGGAACAGCTTCTTCTCGATGAAGTACGGATCGTTGAGCGCCAGACGCTCGAGCTCGATCGCGACGTCGAACACGGGGTCGGTGACGCCCAACTCGCCGAGCACTTCCTTGACGGTCGTCTGCATGACGGCCGCGCGCGGATCGTAGTTCTTGTAGACGCGGTGGCCGAAGCCCATCAGGCGGAACGGATCGTTCTTGTCCTTGGCGCGGGCGATATACTCGGGGATGCGGTCGACCGTGCCGATCTCATGCAGCATGTTGAGCGCGGCTTCGTTCGCGCCGCCATGCGCGGGGCCCCACAGGCAGGCGATGCCGGCGGCGATGCACGCGAACGGGTTGGCGCCCGACGAACCGGCGAGACGGACGGTCGAGGTCGACGCGTTCTGCTCGTGATCGGCGTGGAGGATGAAGATGCGGTCCATCGCCTTTTCGACGATCGGGTTCACGACATACTTCTCGGCCGGTACGCCGAACGTCATCTTCAGGAAATTGCCGGTGTAGCTCAGCGTGTTGTCCGGATAGACGAACGGCTGGCCGACGCTATACTTGTACGCCATCGCGGCGATCGTCGGCATCTTGGCGATCAGGCGATGCGACGCGATCACGCGCTGTGCCGGATCGTGGATGTCGGTCGAATCGTGATAGAAGGCCGACAGCGCGCCGACGACGCCGCACAGGATCGCCATCGGATGCGCATCGCGGCGGAAGCCGCGGAAGAACTGCGCGAGCTGCTCGTGCACCATCGTGTGGCGCGTGATCGTGTTCGAGAAGTTCGCCAGCTCGTCTTCGCTCGGCAGTTCGCCGTTGAGCAGCAGGTACGCGACTTCCATGAAGTTCGACTGTTCGGCCAGCTCGCCGATCGTGTAGCCGCGGTGCAGCAACGTGCCCGCGTCACCATCGATATAGGTCAGCTTCGACTGGCACGACGCCGTCGAGGTGAAACCCGGATCATAGGTGAAATTGTCCGTCTGTGCGTACAGCTTGCGGATATCGATGACGTCGGGTCCGACCGTGCCGGACATCACCGGATAATCGAAATCCTTGCCGTCGACCTTGAGGGTTGCGGTCTCGCTCATGCTTGTATCCTTCCTCGAAATCTTATCAGCTAGCCATCCGGTCGGCGATCCGACCGAGGCTCTCGTCGCGCCCGAGCAGGTCGAGCACGTCGAATATTCCCGGCGACGTCTTGCGTCCCGTCAGTGCGGCACGAAGCGGCTGTGCGACCTGCCCGAGCTTGACGCCCCGGGCTTCGGCCACGCGCCGTACCGCACCTTCGAGCGCTTCCGTATCCCACTTGTCGAGCGCGTCAAGTTCAGCATGCGCATTCGCCAAAATCGCACTCGCTTCACCCTGTAAAAGGCTCGCCGCGGCGTCATCCATCGCCAAAGGACGCTGGCTGAACAGAAAATTCGATCCTTCGGCCAGCTCGTTCAGGTTTGCTGCACGGGGCTTCAGGACCGGCATCGCGCGAGTCAGAAGCGCCAATCCGCCGTCCGGCAAACCGTGACCGAGCCGGTCGGCGGCAAGCTGCGCCAGCCGCGCGTCGTCGGCTTCGCGGATGTAGTGGCCATTGAGATTCTCGAGCTTTTTCAGATCAAAGCGCGAGGGCGACTTGCCGACGCCGGATAGGTCGAACCACTCGACCGCCTGCTCGCGGCTGATGATCTCGTCGTCGCCGTGACCCCAGCCGAGCCGGAGCAGGTAATTATCGAACGCCTCGGGGAGAATGCCCATCTCGTCGCGATACGCCTCGATGCCGACCGCGCCGTGACGCTTCGACAGCTTTGCGCCGTCGGGGCCGTGGATCAGCGGGATGTGCGCGTAGATCGGCTCGGGCCAGCCCATCGCGCGGTAGATCGGCAACTGGCGGAACGCGTTGTTGAGATGATCGTCGCCGCGGATGACGTGGGTGACGCCCATGTCGTGATCGTCGACGACAACGGCGAGCATGTAGGTCGGCGTACCGTCCGAGCGGAGCAGGACCAGGTCGTCGATCTCTTCGTTCTTGACCGTGACGGCGCCTTGTACGCGGTCCTCGATCGTGACGGCACCTTCCTGCGGGGCGCGCAGGCGGACGACGTGGGGCAAGTCGGGGGCTTCGCTCGCCGGTCGATCGCGCCACGGGCTGCGGATGCGGAGCGGCTTCTTCGCGGCCTGCGCCTCGGCGCGCATCGCGGCGATTTCGTCATTGGTCATGTAGCAGCGATAGGCGTGGCCGTTCGCGACCATCTCGTGCGCGACCTGTGCGTGACGCTCGGCGCCGGCGAACTGCATGACGACGTCGCCGTCCCAGTCGAGCCCCAGCCAGCGCATCCCGTCGATGATCGCGTCGATCGCCGGCTGGGTCGAACGGACCCGGTCGGTATCCTCGATCCGCAGCAGGAACTTGCCCCCGTTCGCCTTTGCGAACAGCCAGTTGAACAGCGCGGTGCGCGCGCCGCCGAGATGCAGGAACCCCGTCGGCGACGGAGCGAAACGGGTAACCACGGGTGCGGCCGAATTGGCGGTGCCCGTATCAGATATTGCGCCCAACCGCGGGTGCTCCCAGACTGATGAAACAATGGAGAAACGATGGCCATGACAGCCGTCGCCGCCCCTAGCATGCGTCCTTGGCGGCGACAAATGGGCGTGCCGCGATGGGGGGCTGTCGTTGGGCTTGCTGTCGTCGGGCTGGCCGTGGAGCGCTGGCTGGAGACGGAGCGCGACCAGCTGGTGTTGTGGCTGCCAGTGATGCTCGGGGGCGGCATCGCATTGTGGTTTGCGTTGCCGGACCCGGCAGCGTGGTGCGTCGCGGTGCTGCTGTTGGTCGCAGGCGGGTTGGCAGGTCTGGCCGTGGGGCAGGGCGGGCGTGCGGCGCGCGCGCTGTCTATCGGGTTTCTGACGACTGCGCTGGGGCTCGGGCTGATCTGGGCGCGATCGGAATGGGTGGCGCGGCCGGTTCTGGGCGGTCCGACGATCGCGCGTTTCTCGGCGAAGGTCGAGGCGATCGAGCCGCTGGTGGCGCGGAAGTTGGTTCGGTTGACGGTATTGCCGATTGGGAAGGGGGTCGAGACCGACGGGCAGCCGGTCGCCTTGCCGTACCGCGTCCGCGTCAATCTGGCGGAAGCGGATGCGCCGAAGCTGCTGGGGACGGGGGCGGTCATCCAGTTGCGGGCACGGCTGATGCCACCGCCGCTACCCGCGGTGCCGGGCGCGTACGACTTTGCGCGCGTCGCGTGGTTTGGCGGGATCGGTGCGACGGGGCGCGGTTTCGCACCGGTGGTCGTGACGAGGTCGAGCGAATTGGGTGCCGGCATCCGCGTCGCGCTGTCGCATCACATCGTATCGCGACTCGACGGCAGCGCGGGCGGTATCGCGGCGGCGCTCGCAACCGGCGACGTCGGCGCGATCAGCGAGGAGGATTCGGAGGCGATGCGCCGGGCGGGGCTCGCGCATCTGCTGTCGGTGAGCGGGTTGCACATCACCGCGGCGGTTGCGGCGACGATGCTGATCGTGTTGCGTCTGCTGGCGCTCAGTCCGTGGCTGGCTTTGCACGCCCGCCTGCCGTTGATTGCCGCGCTGGCCGGGGCGGCGGCGGCGATTGGTTACACGTTGCTGACCGGGAGCCAGGTGCCGACGATCCGGTCGTGCGTCGCGGCGTTGCTGGTGCTGGCGGCGCTGGCGATGGGACGCGAGGCGATGACTTTGCGGCTCGTCGCAGCCGGCGCCGCGTGCGTGATGCTGGTCCTGCCCGAATCGGCGGCCGGGCCGAGCTTTCAGCTCTCGTTTGCGGCGATCACCGCGATCATGGCGTTGCACGAACATCCGGTGATCCGCGCGTTCTTCGGCCCGCATGACGAGGGGCGCGGGCGTAGACTCGCGCGCGGCGTCGCGTCGCTGCTGCTGACGGGGCTGCTGGTCGAATTCGCGCTGATGCCGATCGCGGTCTATCATTTCCACAAGGCGGGCCTGTACGGCGCGTTCGCCAACATCGTCGCGATCCCGCTGACGACGTTCGTAGTGATGCCGCTGGAGGCGTTGGCGTTGCTACTCGACGCTGGCGGCCTGGGCGCACCGGTCTGGTGGCTGGTGCAGCGGTCGCTCGATGCGCTGCTATGGTTGGCCCATATCGTCGCCGACGCGCCGGGTTCGGTACGATCCTTGCCCGCAATGCCGACGCCAGCATTCGCGCTGATGGTGATCGGCGGTATCTGGATTGCGTTGTGGCGGACGCGGTTGCGCCGACTGGGACTGCTGCCGCTCGCCGCCGGTGCGATCTGGGCGTTGACGACACCTGCACCCGATGTTCTCGTTACCGGTGACGGCCGCCACGTGGCGGTGCGGACGGCGGCGGGACTGGCTATGCTGCGCGACCGGGCCGGCGATTATACGCGCGACATGCTCGCCGAGAATGGCGGGGTGGATGGTGAGCCACTCCTGCTTGCGGACCAGCCCGATGCACGATGCAGCCGCGATCTGTGCGTCACCGATATCGCCGCGCGAGGACGGATGTGGCGGATCCTTGCGACGCGCAGCGCTTATATGGTGCCGATCGGCGAACTTATTTCCGCGTGTCGTAGCGCCGACGTCGTGGTCAGCGAACGCGGTCTGCCTAAACGTTGCGTGCCGCGGTGGCTGAAGCTGGATCGCCGTGTTCTGCGTCGGACAGGCGGGGTCGCGCTGACCTTGGGGACCGGGACGGTCGTCACGATACTGACTGCAGGCGATCGCCATCCCTGGCGCGATCCGCCCGTCCTCAAACGTCCTGCGCATATTTTGAGATCGCGGCACGCTCGGTTTCAAGATGAGACGTCTGGATTTCGGGCCGTCCAAGGCCGCAGGAAGTACGATGTTCACGCAACGGCGCAAAGGCGCGCCGGTGATGGCGATCGGGAGACCATCCCGAACTCCATGAAGGATTGAGCAGCCTCGTCGCCTTGACCGCTTCGAGGTGGAAGTAGGCGTCCCCCAAAACGCAACATCTCCGCGCCCTTGCGCCTTCGCGTGATCCAAATCACCAGCGGACGCGCGCGCTGGCCGGCCGATAAATTTTCACGCGGAGACGCGGAGACGCGGAGGCGCGGAGCAGTGTCTTAGACGACGAACCGGACCAGGTTAGAGACTATCCGGCCGTCCCTCCCGCGGTCATTTTAAAGCGCAAGGTTCTACCCAACCGAAAAACCTCCGCGGCTCCGCGTCTCCGCGCGAACATATTCTTTATGCTGCGCAGAGTAGGCGCTGGCAGCTCAATCGTAGCGGCGGAGGATGCCGGAGAGTTTGCCTTGCACGCGGACTTGCGCGGGGGCGTAGCGTTGGGGGTCGTAGGCGCGGTTGGCTGGGTCGAGGCGGACCATGGCGCCTTCGCGGCGGAAGTATTTGAGCGTGGCTTCGCTGTCTTCGATCAGGGCGACGACGATCTCGCCGTCGCGAGCGGTCTCGGTGCGGCGGATCAAGGCGTAGTCGCCGTCGAGGATGCCGGCTTCGACCATCGAGTCGCCGGAGACTTCCAGCGCGTAATGTTCGCCGGTGCCGAGCAACGCGGCGGGGACGGCTAACATCGTGCTGCCCTCGAACGCCTCGATCGGGACGCCAGCGGCGATGCGGCCGTGGAGGGGGATCTCGATGACGTCGTTGGCCGGTTGCGGCGTGGCGGCGGTGGGGGCCGCCTTGACGTTCGAGGTCTTCGATGGCGCCTTTTTCTCCGCACGCTCCGGCATGCGCAGCACTTCGAGTGCGCGCGCGCGGTTGGGCAGGCGGCGGATGAAGTTGCGCTCCTCGAGCGCGCTGATCAGACGGTGGACGCCCGACTTCGACTTGAGGTCGAGCGCGTCCTTCATCTCCTCGAACGACGGCGAGACGCCGGTTTCGTTGAGGCGATCGTTGATGAAGCAGACGAGTTCGTGCTGCTTGCGCGTGAGCATAGCGGTTCTCCGTCCGGAACAGACTGGGAACTTCTATGGAACATAATTAACGCCGTCAAGCGTCCGTATCACGCGATAACGAGGATTTCCGCCGATTCGCCTTCGTATGCCACCGGCGCGTTGCCGGGGCGGACGATGAGGCACGTCGAGCGGGCCAGCGTCAGCAGCATCGAGCTGTCCTGGATCGTCGAGGCATAGGCTTTGCCGTCGCGGAGTTCGGCACGGAGATAGTCGGTGCGGGCGTTATTGGCGGGGAGGTCTTCGCCGAGCAGTGCGTGCGTCGACTGAGGGAGCGGGTCGCGCGCGCCGGCCATGTGCGCGACGACCGGCTTCACGAACAGCGTGGCGGTGACGAACGCGGAGACCGGGTTGCCGGGGAGGCCGAGCACCATCATCTCGCCGATCCGGCCGGCCATCATCGGCTTGCCGGGGCGCAGCGCGATCCGCCAGAAATCTATCGTGCCGCCGGCCGCCTCGATTGCGGGGCGGACCAGGTCGTGATCGCCCACCGACGCGCCGCCTGTAGTGACAAGGAGGTCGGCTTGGACGCTGGCGAACGCGTCGCGGAGGATTTCGAGATTGTCGGGGAGAATTCCGAGGTCGATGATGTCGACGGGCATGTCGGCGAGCATTGCCGCCAGCATGATGCCGTTCGATTCGGGCAGTGCGACGCCGTCGGTCGTGGAGCCGGGGGGGACGAGTTCGTCGCCGGTGGCGGCGACGGCGACGCGGACGCGGCGGTTGACGGTCAGGCGGCCGTGGCCGCCGGTCGCGGCGACGGCGATGCGCGCCGGGCTGAGGCGGTCGCCGGCGGCGATCAGGCGGGTGCCGGTTGAGAAGTCGAGGCCTTTGCGGCGGGTGTTGCGGCCGAATGTCGGCGGACCTTCGCCGGCTAGGGTCAGGGTGGCGCCGTCGCGCTCGGCCTCTTCCTGGACCATGACGGTGTCGGCGCCTTCGGGTATCGCGGCGCCGGTGAAGATGCGTGTGGCTTGGCCGGGGGCGACTTTGCCGGGGAAGGGGCGGCCGGCGGCGCTTTCGCCGATGACTTTCCAGGGGCCGGGGAGGTCTTCGAAGCGGATCGCGTAGCCGTCCATTGCCGAGAGGTCGGCGGCCGGCTGCGTGCGGCGGGCGAGGATGTCCTCCGCGGCCCAGCGGCCGGCTGCTTCGCGTAAGGGGACGGTCTCGTGGCCGACGCGAGGGGCCATGGTGAAGAGGCGGGTCTGGGCTTCGGCGACGGGGACTAGGGTCATGAAGGCTCTGTTTCCGGGCAGTTCTGAAGGGTGAAGTGTAGGAAGTATAGCCGCTAGGAGCGGTTTGGCGGTTTGTGCTTTGGGGCGCGAATAAGGGGGAAGCGCGGGGTGCGGGGGTATGTTCCATGCTCTGTCACGGGTTCCGGGTGTAGGACAGGTGTTGTTGGCTGAGCGAGGGGGGCGGCGGGCCGTTGAGGGCGCTTTGGGCTGATCGATTTCGAACGGTTGCTACCGCCTCCTTGTTCTCCCGCGAAGGCGAGAGTCCAGTGTGGGTCCCCGCCTTCGCGGGGAAGCAAAGGGTTGGGCGGATGGCGGTTGCTATAATGTTGGCGTTCCCAATTGGGCCTCGGCCTTCGCCGGGGTGGATTTGGGGGACTGTTTTCTTCCGGGCGGGCTAGGCTGCGGGTGATCGTCTAACGCGTCCCTCGAACCTCCAGCCAGCGAGGGTTCATCCTTTACGGGGCTTTGTTTGGGGGGAAAGAGACACCAGATCAGTATGATGACACGCAATCAGCCGCGGGCGATAGACAGGATCGGGGCGGCGACGGGCGCGGTCCTGGTGTCGGGGTTGCTGGGCTATGCGCTGATCTATGGGTTGGTGGTGCCGCTGCCGGCGGCCGTCACGGACGCGTTGAAGGTGTTCAGCGTGGCGCCGCCTCCGCCGCCGCCGCCCGAGGAGAAGGTCAGGCCTCGGCCTTCGCCTAGTCGCAAGCCCGAGGGGGCCGCGTCGCCGCCGAACCTGAAGTCGAAGGCTACCGAGGTCGTGGCGCCGCCGCCGATCGTGCCGACTGTGGTGCCGCCGCCGGTCGTCGTGGCGGAGAAGGCTGGGGTGGGTGCGCAGGCGACTTCGGGGGCTTCGAACGTTCGCGGGCCGGGGACCGGGAGTGGCGGGATCGGCAATGGAACCGGGAGCGGAGGGTATGGCGATGGCGACGGCGGTGGGGGTGAGGAGACGCCACCCGAGTGGCGCAGCGGGCGGTTGCGGGACTCGGACTATCCGCGCGAGGCCGCCGAGACCGGGATCCGGGGGCGGGTGTTCGTGCGGTATCTGGTCCAGACCAATGGGCGGGTGTCGCGGTGCCGGGTGACACGGTCTAGCGGGAGCCGGGTACTGGATGATCTGACGTGTCGGTTGATCGAGCAGCGGTTTCGGTATGACCCTTCGCTCGATGCGGCGGGGCGGCCGGTGGAGTCTACGATCGTGGAGAGTCACGACTGGTCTATGGATGGGGATTGAGGGGGCTTAAGGTGAGCGCGTTCTGCTTGGCTTGCCCTCACCCTCGCCGCCTTTGGCGTCTTTCCCTCTCCCCTTTGGGAGAGGGTTCCTTGTTACGCGGTCCAGTTGCCGGATTTGCCGCCGGATTTTGCTCGGACGCGGATGTCGCTGAGGACCATTGTTTTGTCGATGGCCTTGGCCATGTCGTAGATCGTGAGGAGCGTTACGGTGGCGGCAGTGAGGGCTTCCATCTCGACGCCGGTCTTGCCTTCGGTCGAGGCGGTGGCGGTGGCGGTTACGCCGGTTTCGTCGGCGACCAGCTCGATCTCGACCTTGGTCAGCGGGAGCGGGTGGCAGAGGGGGATCAGGTCGCTGGTGCGTTTGGCGGCCATGATGCCAGCGACGCGGGCGACCGCGAGGACGTCACCTTTTTTCGCGGTGCCGGCCCCGATCGCGGCGGCGGCTTCGGCGGACATGGTGATGCGGCCGGAGGCGATGGCTTCGCGGGCGGTGACGGCCTTGCCACCGACGTCGACCATCCTTGCCGCGCCGGCTTCGTCGATGTGGGTTAAGCCGGTCAACCCACTAGCGCCCGCGTTGCGGCTTCGACGTCGTCCTGCCGCATGAGCGCTTCGCCGATCAGGAAGCAGCGGATGTCGTGCTCGGCCATCGCGTCGAGTTCAGCGCGGGTCGTGAGTCCGCTCTCGGCGACGAAGGTGCAATCCTTGGGCGCCTTGCCGACGAGGTCGTAGGTGCGCTGGAAATCGACGGTGAAGTCGCGCAGGTCGCGGTTGTTGACGCCGATCAGACGCGACTTGAGCCGTAGCGCGCGCTCCATCTCGTGCGCGTCGTGGACCTCGACCAACACGTCCATGCCGCATTCGAGCGCGGACGCCTCGATCTCGGCCATCTGGACGTCGTCGAGCGCGGCGACGATGATCAGGATGCAGTCCGCACCGATCGCGCGCGCCTCGGTCGACTGCCACGGATCGACCATGAAGTCTTTTCGCAGGACCGGGATCGAGACGGCGTCGCGGGCCGCGGTCAGATAGGCGTCGGAGCCTTGGAACCACTTTTCATCGGTGAGGACGGATAGGCATGCGGCACCACCCGCTTCGTAGGCTCGGGCGTGGGCGACGGGATCGAAGTCTGCGCGGATCAGGCCTTTCGAGGGGCTTGCCTTCTTGACCTCGGCGACCAGCGCGTAGCCGGTCTTCGCGTCTAGTGCGGCGCGGAAACCGCGCGGCTTCGACATGCGGGCGATGCCGGCGTCGATATCGGCGAGCGAGGTCGTGGCTTTACGCGCAGCGACTTCGGCGCGCTTGGTCTCGAGGATACGGTCGAGCATGGTCATGTCAGTAGGCGATCCAGCGGGCGAGCAGCGCGTCGGCGCTGCCAGTGTCGAGGGCGGCGGCGGCTTGCGCGGCGCCTTCGACGAGAGTGGGGACGGTGCCGGCCACCATCAAGGCGGCGGCGGCGTTGAGCAGGACGGCGTCGCGGTAGGGTCCCGCCTCGCCCTTGAGCAGGCGGCGGAGCGCGTCGGCATTGTGGGCCGCATCGCCGCCACGGATATCGGTGATCGCGTGGCGGGTGAGGCCGGCGTCTTCGGGTGTGATCCTGGGGGGGAGCGCGACGCTGCCGACCGACGCGACGATGCTGGGCCCGGCGCCGGAGAGTTCGTCGAGGCCCTCTTCGCCCGAGACCACCAGAGCGGCTTCGGTGCCGAGTTGCTCCAGCGCGTCGGCATAGAGCGCGACGTAATCGGGGCGGGCGATGCCGATCAGCTGGCGGGTGGTGCCGGCCGGGTTGGCGAGCGGGCCCATCAGGTTGAAGATCGTGCGCTTGCCGATGCGCTGGCGGATCGGGGTGATGCGCTTCATCGCCGGGTGGTGGTTGGCGGCGAACAGGAAGGCGATGCCGATCTCGTTGAGGCTCGCCTCCGCGGTGGCGCCGGCGCGGTCCATGTCGAGGCCGAGCACTTCCAGCGTGTCGGCAGCGCCGGCCTTGCTGGAGGCGGCGCGGTTGCCGTGCTTGGCGACGGGGACGCCGGTTGCGGCGACGACGAGCGCGACGGCGGTCGAGACGTTAAGCGTGTGGTGGCCGTCGCCGCCGGTGCCGCAGACGTCGATCGCGCCGGCGGGCGCGTCGATCGGGATCATCCGGTTGCGGAGCGCGCGGGCGGCTTCGGCGATCTCGATGCTGGTCTCGCCGCGGGTGGCGAGATCGGTGAGAAAGGTGGCGATCGCGTCGTCGCTGGCGCGTGCGTCGAGGATGTCGGCGAACGCCTCGCGGGCGGACTCGCGCGAGAGGGGGGAGGACGGGTCGGGGAGGAGGGTCATCGTAGCCATACTAGCACAGTCATGCCGGGCTCGTTCCGGCATCCACCGTTCCGCGTTTTCGTCGGCCGGCGAGCGTGCGGAACCATGGACCCCGGAACTGGTCCGGGGTGACGGAGGATAGAAGTCGCGCTCATACCTTCAGGCCTTCGCGCGCATTCACCGGAATGCCGGCCATCTTCAGGAAGTTGGCGAGCATCGCGTGGCCGTGTTCCGTCGCGATGCTTTCCGGGTGGAACTGGACGCCGTGGATCGGCAGCGTCTTGTGGCGGAAGCCCATCACCGTGCCGTCCTGCGCGGTCGCATTCACCACCAGCGTGTCGGGGACCGCGTTGACGATCAGCGAGTGATAGCGCGTGGCGATGAAGGGGGAGGGCAATCCGGCGTACAGCCCGGTATCGTCATGCAGCACGGGCGAGGTCTTGCCGTGCATGAGCCCGCCACGCTCGACCTTGCCGCCGAAATGCTGGCCGATCGCCTGGTGGCCGAGGCACACGCCGAGCAACGGCTTGCCCGCGTCCGCGCAGGCCGCGACGAGGTCGAGGCTCACCCCCGCCTCGGTCGGCGTGCAGGGGCCGGGGGAAATGAGGAACGCGTCCGCGCCCGACGACAGAGCCTGCCCGGCGGAGATCGCATCGTTGCGGACGACTTCGACCTCGGCGCCCAGTTCCATCAGGTAATGGACGAGGTTCCAGGTGAAGCTGTCGTAATTGTCGACGACGAGGATCATGGCGCCGCCTTAGCCTAACCGGGGCGCGGTGCAACATGGCAGCGGCCCCGCATGTTACGCTCCATCAACCGCGCTGCGAGCGATTGCCCCGATTTTGCCACGGCGCAGTCGCGGATCGTCGGGTTCCTTCCTATATCGGAAGCGCAGGCGGCGCATCATTCAGCGCGGAGCAATGCCGCGTGACGGACGTTATCCGTTCAAAGGAGCCTTACCGATGTTACGTACCGTCGTCCTCGCTGCACTGATCGTACTTCCCGGCATGGCATATGCCCAGGACGCGCAGGTCGACACCCCGCCCCAGCGTATTCGCAGCGTCACGCTGACCGGCGACCAGAAATGCCCCAAGTCCAGCGCCGGCGAAGTCGTCGTGTGCTCGACGCTCGACCAGCCATACCGCATCCCGAAATCGTTGCGCGAGGACAAGCCCATCGCCGCGCAGAACCAGAGCTGGGTGAACCGCGCGGCGACGATGGATCAGATCGGGCGGGTTGCCGGCGGGTTGCCGGATACGTGTTCGGCGGTCGGGACGGGTGGCCAGTCGGGCTGCTTCATGCAGCGTAACCAGGCGTTTGCGGCGGAGCGCCGTGCGCCTGCGAGCGAGACGACCACCACGCCGTAACCGCTTTTGTCAGTTGGACGGTTGTCGAGCCAAAAAGCAAAGCCCCCCGGTGAAGGCCGGGGCCCAATTGAGCGACGGTAAAAACAAAGGTTCCGGCCCGTTACCGCGACTTCACCAATTGGGCCCCGGCCTTCGCCGGGGTGGTTGAGTTGTCGGGCTCCGGCCCACCTTGTCCGTGGTCAAAGCGACTTACTGACCGAAGCCCGGTGCTTTCGCCCGGCTGACGGCCTCGCGGGCGGCGGCTAGGATCGCGCCGGCCTTCGCCTCGCACTCACGCTGTTCGTATTCGGGGACGCTGTCGGCGACGATCCCGGCGCCGGCCTGGACGTGGATCGTGCCGTCCTTTACCACCGCGGTGCGCAGCACGATGCACGAGTCCATCGAGCCGTCGGGCGAGAAATAGCCGACCCCGCCGGCGTATGCGCCGCGCCGCTCGGGTTCCAGTTCGGCGATGATCTGGCAGGCGCGGACTTTCGGTGCGCCGCTGACGGTGCCGGCGGGGAAACCGGCGAACAGCGCGTCGAGCGCGTCCTTGTCGGGGGACAGCGTGCCGACGACGTTCGAGACGATGTGCATGACGTGGCTGTAGAACTCGACGCCGTAGCTGGCCGTCACCTTCACCGACCCTGGCGCAGCGGCGCGGCCGACGTCGTTGCGGCCCAAATCCAGCAGCATCAGGTGTTCGGCGCGCTCCTTGGGGTCGGCGAGCAGGCTGACGCGGTTCGCCTCGTCCTCGGCGGCGGTCTTGCCACGTGGGCGGGTGCCGGCGATCGGGCGGATCGTCACTTCGTCGTCGCGGACGCGGACGAGGATCTCGGGGCTCGAACCGATCAGTGCGAAGCCGGGCAGGTCGAGGTGATAGAGGAACGGCGACGGATTGATGCGCCGTAGCGAGCGATACAGCTCGAACGGCGGTAACGCGAACGGCGTGCTGAACCGCTGGGCGAGGACCACCTGGAAGATGTCGCCGGCGAGAATATAGTCCTTCGCGGTGGCGACCATCTCGCCGTAGCGGCCTTCGGGTAGGGCTGGCGTGTAGACGGGCTCGGCGACGTCGGCGCGGATCGGTGCGGGGACGGGCGTGCTGGCGAGCTTGGCGGCGACCGCGTCGAGACGCTCTTCCGCCTCGTTTACGATCGCGTCGGCGTCGCGCGAAGGATCGGGCCAGGCGGGCGCGACGAGGTACAGCGCGTCGGTCAGGCGATCGAACACGAGCACGACGGTCGGCCGGACGAAGATCATGTCGGGCAGGCCGAGCGGATCGACCGGCGGCTGCGGCAGGTCCTCGACCAGCCCGATCGTCTCGTAGCCGAAATAGCCGACGAGGCAGGCGAGCGCGCGGGGAAGTTCGGCTGGAACCTCCGCGCGGCACTCCGCCACCAGCATCCGCAACGCGTCGAGGGTCGGCGCCGGGCAAGGCTCGAACGCCTCGCGATCGGTTGCCCAGTGACGGTTGATCTCCGCGCTGTGGCCGTTGGCGCGGAACAGCAGGTCGGGGGCGAGACCGATCAGGCTGTGGCGGCCGCGGATCTCACCGCCCTCGACCGATTCGAGCAGGAAGTCGCCACGTCCCGGCTCGATCAGCTTCAGCGCGGCGGCGACCGGCGTTTCGGTGTCGGCGACCTGGCGACGCCAGACGAGCGCCGGGCGCCCTTCGGCCAAGGCTGCGCGCGCGTTCATCCGACGATCAGTTGCCGGTGGCGCCGTTGCCGAGCAGATCGGCGCGGGTGCGGGCGAGTGCGGTCGAATCGGTCTTCACGCCGACATCGGCACGGACCGCCTTGGCGAACTGTTCGACATATTCGCGACCGACCGAGCGGCCGATATTGGCGCGCGCGGCCTTGATCGCGGCATCGTTGCCCGCCGCATTGCCGCTGGCGATGCTGTCGAGCTTGATGACGAACCAGCCGCTGTCGTCGGGCGCGGCGAGCGTCTTGGCGGTGTTCGGCGCCATGCTGAACATCAGCGCGAGCGCGGGCGGTGCACCGCGCGGATCGGCGGCGATCTGCGCACGCGAGGCGGTCAGCGGACGCGCGGCCGGCAGCTTCAAACCGGTCTGCGAGAGCGACTGCTGGATCGGCATGCCCTTGTTGATCCGCGCGAGCACGTCGGCGGCGACCTTCCGCGCAGCCTGACGCGAACGATCGGCGGTCACGTCGCGGAGCACGGCGGCGCGAACCTGCGCCAGCGGACGCGGCGTGGCGGGAACGACCCGGCCGAGCGCGACGACGGCGAACCCGCCATCGGTGCCGAGCTGGACGAGCTGCGGGCCATCGCCCTCGGCCGCCTGGAACGCGGCGGCAACCAGGGGGGCGACCGCGGGATCGGGCTTGCTGGCGTCATCGTCGGGGTTGACGCCGTTGGCGATCAGCGCGGGTGTGGTGACGGGCGTAAGCTTCTGGTCGGCGACCACCTCGTCGAAGGTGGCGTTACCCGACAGCGAATCGTCGATCTTGTCATGGATCGCGGACAATGCCTCGGCCGACTTCCGGATGCCAATGGCAGCGGCGATCTCGCCACGCACCTGGTCGAGCGAGCGACCGGCGACGGTCTCGATCTTGTCGATCTTCGCGACGGTCCAGCCGAGCGGCGTACGGACCGGGCCGATCACCGCACCGCTGGCGGCTGCGAAGGCCGCGTCGGCGACCTGTGCGGACGTCGTGCCGGCATAGGCGGCCTTCTCGACGCCGGTCTGGGTCGACGCTTCGAGGCCGGCGGCGCGGGCGGCGTCGGCGAGGCTGGTGCCGGCCTTCACCTTGGCGGCGATCGCGTTGGCGCCAGCCTGATCGGCGACGACGACCTGCGTGATCGTGCGCTTCTCGGTCGCGGCATAGCGTGCGCGATCCTGCTGATAGGTCTTGGCGATCTCGGCATCGGTCGGGACGGCCTGCGCCTTGACCTGATCGGGCGAGATGACCGCGTAGCGGACGATGCGGCGCTCCGGCACGGTGTAGCGTGCGACGTTGCGCTTGTAGAAGGTGGCGAGGTCGGCATCGCTCGGCGCGGGGCCGGCGGGGACGGCCGCGGCGGGAATGAATCCGATCGTGCCGGTGCGCTTTTCGAGCAGCAGTGACGCGTAAGGGAGCGCGAGCTGGCTGGCGACCTGCGTCGCGCCGGTGCTCGGGATCGTCAGCTGCTGCGCGTAGGTGTCGCGGACGATGTCGCTGCGGATCTGCGCGTCGGTCAGCTTCCGCTGGGCGAGCACCTGGCGGTACAAATTCTCGTCGAACTTGCCGGTCGGGCCCTGCAGCGCGGGGATGCTCGCGATCTGACCGTCGACGGCGCGCTTGCTGACGACCATGCCCTGTGCACGGCCAAACTGCTCGAGCGCCATGCTGGAGATGATCCGGTCGAGCGTGCCTTCGAAGCCGCCCTGATTGATGAAGGTCGCCATGTCGAGCGTCGGCTGTTCCTGGCGGAAACCTTCGAGTTGGGTCTGTGCCTGCGTCTTCAACTCGTTCTCGGTGATCTCGGCCTTGCCGACCTTGGCGACGTCGCCGCCGGTGATCCCTGCGCCGCCGGTCATCGAGCTCAAGCCCGTGATGTCGCCGGCCGCGAACGCGAGCGCGATGACGCCGAGCACGATGAAGGTGATGACCACGCCGACCTTCGAATGGGTAAGGCGGCGAAAGAAAGCGAGCATGGACAGCCGATCGACAGGGATGGGAACGCGGATGCTTTACGGGGGCGAGGGCGGCTCTTCAAGTCGGGCGCTTCAAGGTCGTGCGGGCTCGGGTCGGCCCGTGCTGGGCCATTCGGGGGATGTGCAGGGGTTGTACGAGCCGGGGGCGGCGCTATCGCTGGGCAAAATGCTTGGGGAATTAGCGATGCGGCGCAAGCTGGTAGCAGGAAACTGGAAGATGAACGGGTCGCGGGCGATGCTCGTAGAGCTCGATGCGATTGATGCGGCGGCCAGCGCCGCACCCGGGGTCGACGTGTCGGTCGCGGTGCCCTTCACGCTGATCGCGGCGGCGTCGGAGCGCGTGCCGGGCCTCGCGATCGGTGCGGAGGACGTCCACGAGGCGGATTCGGGCGCGCATACCGGCTGCGTCTCGGCGGCGATGGTGAAGGAGGTCGGCGCGTCGTTCACGATCGTCGGCCATTCCGAGCGGCGCGCGGACCAGCACGAGACGAGCCACGATGCCTGGGCGAAGGCGGCGGCGGCGCGGCGGCAGGGACTTCACGTGATCCTGTGCTGCGGCGAGACCGAGGCCGAGCGCGACGCGGATCGTGCCGAGCGCGTGGTGCAGGCGCAGATCGAGAAGTCGGTGCCGGACAATGCGGACGGGAGCTGGTTCACGCTGGCGTACGAGCCGCGCTGGGCGATCGGGACGGGACGCACGCCGACGCTCGACGAGATCGCGGCCATCCACGCCATCGCGCGCGCCAAGTTGCGGATGCTGATCGGCGATGCCGCGGCGGGGGTACGGATCTTGTACGGTGGGTCGGTGACGGGCGCGAACGCGGCATCGATTCTCGACACACCCAACGTCGACGGGGCGCTGGTGGGTGGTGCCAGCCTGACCGCGGCGAAGTTCGTCCCGATCATCGAGGCGGCGGCTTCGCTGTGACAAGGCTGTGAATGCGGGCGAGGAACAGCGTTAAGTCCCGATAAACCCTATACTCTTAAGGTTGACCGACGATTCGACGGGATGATCGTCGGTCGGCGTAAAGCGGCTTTCGTGCGAGGGTTGATATGGCCAGATGGTTTGTCGGATGCATAGGTGCCTCGATCGCGACCAGTGCGGTGGTATGCGCGACCCCCATTCGGGCGGAAACGCCACGCGAACTGCTGACCCAGGCCGGGTTCGTCGATCGTGACCGAGGCGTTGCGCTGGCGCGGATCGACAAGGCGGCGGCGGTCGCGGGGCAGGCGTTGAGCCGCTCGCCGAACGACCAGGAGGCGGCGATCATGCAGGCGATGGCGAACGGCTATCGCGCGAAGCTGCTCGGCAATCGCGGGCAGGCGATCGCCGCAAGGAAGCAGTACGAGGCGCTGGTGACGCGGTATCCGCGGAATGCCGAGGCGCAGGCGGCGCTGGGCGCGTGGCATGTCGGGGTGATCGCGAAGCTCGGGCGGTTCGTCGGGCGTGCGGTGGCGGGCGCGCAGAAGGCGACCGGGTTCGAGGCGCTGGATCGGTCGGTCGCGCTGGGCGGCAATCGCGCGATGTTCGCCGGGTTGGCGGGGTTGTTGCGTCTGGAGCTGGATCCGAACGATGCGCGGGGGCGTGCGCTGTTGGAGACGGCGAGCAAGGCGCCGACGCCGAGCGCGATCGACGGGTATGTGCGGAAAGCGGCGATGGCGGTGCTGGTGCCGCTGCGCGCTGGCGATGCGACTGCGACGAAGACGCTGGCAGATAAATTGCTGCCGTTCGGGCAGTTTGCAACGAGTTAGATGGTCCTGCTCGGATCTCGGTAAAATACCCTGTTCCCCCGCGAAGGCGGGGGCCCAGGATGTCACAGGATAGCGTTCGTAACCCTGGCCCCCCGCCTCCGCGGGGGAACCGCTAGGTGTACCGCTTCGCCAACATCGCGAAGGCGGCGCGGAGGGCATAGGCCTCGCCGCCCTTCGGCCGCCCCGGTTTCGCCGACGGCCGCCACGCGAACACGTCGAGATGCGCCCAAGGCGTGCCCTTCGCCACGAACCGGCGCAGGAACAGCGCGGCGGTGACCGCGCCGGCAAAGCCGCCATCTGGCGCGTTGACCATGTCCGCCACGTCCGACTTCAGCATCTCGTCATAGTCGTTCCAGAGCGGCAGGCGCCACATCTGGTCGCCCTCCGCGACGCCTGCCGCGAGTAGGTCGGCGGCGAGCGTTTCGTCGTCGGTGAACAGCGGTGGCAGGTCGGGACCGAGCGCGACGCGGGCCGCGCCGGTCAGCGTTGCGAAGTCGAGGATCAGGTCCGGGTTGCTCTCGCCCGCCTTGGTCAGCGCGTCGCCGAGGATGAGGCGGCCTTCGGCATCGGTGTTGGTGTTCTCGACGGTCAGGCCTTTTCGCGTGGCGAGCACGTCGCCGGGGCGGAAGGCGTTGCCGGCGATCGAATTCTCGACCGCGGGGATCAAGAGGTGCAGGCGGACCGGGAGCTTGGCCGCCATCACGAGACTTGCCAGCGCCAGCGCGTGCGCCGCGCCGCCCATGTCCTTCTTCATGAGCCGCAGGCCGGCGGACGGCTTGATGTCGAGTCCGCCGGTGTCGAAGGTGACGCCCTTGCCGACCAACGCGAAGCGGGGATGCGAAGGGTCGCCCCATTCGAGTTCGATCAGCCGCGGCGCGCGGTCCTTGCTCGCGGCCTGGCCGACCGTGTGGATCATCGGGTAGCCGGTCGCGAGTGCATCGCCTCGGGTGGTCGTGACGGTCGCGCCGTACCGCTTGGCCAACGTCTCGGCGCCGGCTTCGAGGTCTGCGGGGCCCATGTCGGACGCGCCGGTGTTGACGAGATCGCGGACGAGCGCGGTGGCTTCGGCCAGGCGGACGGTCTCGTCGATATGCGCGGCGTCGGCGGTCAGGAGTATGCGCGGGCCGGTCGCGTCGGGCTTCACGTATCGCGTGAACTGGTGCTGGGCGAGCATCCAACCGAGCCCCGCCGCGCCTACCGGTCCCTCTGCGAGGCGATACGTTCCAGCGGGGAGCGACGCGCCGAGCGAAGCGATCCGCCACGGCGACGTCAGCGCCTCGTTGCAGACCAGCAGCATCGACCAGTCGTCGGCCGTATCGCCCGGCAGGACTGCGCGGTCACCGGGCTTGCCGGTCAGCCGGTGCGCGGCGACGGTCGTGCGGATGCGCTGCGACTGCTTGGCGAGCCAGCCTTCATAGGCATCGGGGTGGACGACGTGGATCGTCCGGGCGGGCTGGCCGCGGTCGGGTTGGAGCATCGAAGCGAAGTCGGTCATAGAGCGGGGGCCACCAAAAGTTGTTCGTACCGGCCGTTCGCGCCCGGCTCGGCATAGGTGCTGAGCGAGAGCGTGCGGTCGGGATAGGTGATGCGGTAGGTGCGGTTGACGAAGCCGCCGCGCAAGCGGGTCTTGCCGGTTTGTGCGAACGCGGTCGGCTCGCCGAGCGCGCCAAGGCTGGTCTTGTAGTCGGCGAGCGCGACCGGCTTGAAATAGTAATTGGCGTCTTCAGTGAGGCCCTTGCGGTCGAGCGTGCCGGTGCGGAGTTGGTCGTAGACGGCGCGGGCTCGGGCGAGCGCGGCGGTGTCTTCGGTGCTTGCAGCGGCGGGCGGCAGGACGATCTTGGCGACGCCTGCGGCGATGCGGCCCGTCGCGTCGCTGAACCAGCTGTTGGTGAGCACGACGATCGCGGCCTTATCGTCGGGATAGACGGTGTTCTCCGACAGGAAACCGACCGCTTCGCCGCTGTGCTCGACGTAGCGGCGACCGTTCGCGCTGCCGGTGAAGACGCCGAGGCCGTAGCCGTTGCTCGAGCCGTCGGCGAGTTTGACAGGGGTTTCCTGCGCGGTCCAGTCGTCGGCGGGGAGCGTGGTGCGGTTGAGGCGCGCGACGTCCCATTTGGCGAGGTCTTCGGCGCTCATCGAGAGTTCGCCGGCGGCGTATAGCCAGCCGTCCGCGCTGGGTGTCTCGGGGCGGACGGGGCCAAGCGCGAAGCGGCCATAGCCTTGCGGGTAGGCCTTGCCGATCGCCTTGTCCTGGTCGAGCGCGCGGATGTCGAGCGGCTTGAAAATGTGTTGCTGGAGGAAGCTCAGCAGCGGTTGTCCCGAGACCTTTTCGACGATCATCCCGGCGACGACATAGCCCGTGTTGGAATATTGCCACTGCGTGCCGGGCTGGAAATCGAGGGGCTTCTTGGCCCAGCGATCGACGATCTGCTGCGGCGTGACGGGCTTGGCCATCGCCGCGAAACTATAATCCTGCGGCCAGTAGTCCTGCAGGCCCGAGGTGTGGCTGAGCAGCTGGCGGATCGTGATGTGGTCGCCGCTTGTGATGCCGGGGATGTATTTGGCGACGGTGTCGTCGAGTGACAGCTTGCCTTCGTCTTCGAGCAGCAGGACCGCGGCGGCGGTGAACTGCTTCGAGATCGAGGCGATCTGGTAGGGGAGTTTGGGGTCCGCGACGGCGATGACCTCGGAGGGTTTGCCATAGGCCTTGGCGAACACGATCCGGCCGCCGCGCACCACCGCGATCGAGGCTGAGGGCACGCCGGTATCGCCTAGCGCGGCGGTCACCAGCGTGTCGATCTGCGCGGTTTCTGCTGGGGTGAGTGATTGAGCGATGGCGGGGGCGGGCAGCAGCGCGGCGACGGCGAGAAGGCGGAGGATCATGGCGCGCAACGAAGCAGAACCGGCCCGCGCGCGCAACGCTGCGATTTTAATTCCGCGGCGGTTGAAGGGGTTAGGCTAGGGCAGAAATGTTGACGGAACAGGGCGTGTTACAGACACGTTTCATCGAGCGACCGGGAGCTTTTTACGTCTCAGGGGACACACTCATGCTGTATACCATCGCCGTCATCCTGCTCATCCTCTGGCTGGCGGGCTTTGCCTTCCATGTCGCGGGTGGGCTGATCCACATCCTGCTGGTGATCGCGGTCATCGTCGTTCTGGTGAAGCTGTTCACCGGGCGTAACGTGGTCTGACGCTCGTTCTCCTGCGGACGCAGGAGTCCAGGGTTGCGGGTGGTATCGCTTGGTATCCTGGGCTCCCGCTTTCGCGGGAGAACAGTAAGTGGGGTTAGGCGATGGGCACGCCGTATAGGTCGTGGTCGTCGGCGTCTTCGATCGTGACCGGGACGATGTCGCCTACTGTAAGGTGGCCGGCGTCGCGGAGGAAGACTTCGCCGTCGATCTCCGGCGCGTCCGCCTTCGAACGGCCGGTAGCGCCTTCTTCGTCCACCGCGTCGATGATCACGTCGAGCGTGCGGCCGATCTTCGCCTGCAACTTGGCCGCGGAGATCGCCGCGGTCTTTTCCATGATGCGGGCGTAGCGCTCTTCCTTGAGCTCTTCGGGCACGTGGTCGGGCAGCAGGTTCGCCGCCGCACCCTCGACTGGCTCGAACCGGAACGCGCCGACGCGGTCGAGTTGCGCTTCGTCGAGCCAGTCGAGCAGATACTGGAAATCCTCTTCGGTCTCGCCGGGAAAACCGACGACGAAGGTCGAGCGGATCGTGATGTCGGGCGCGATCGTCCGCCAGTTGTGGATGCGCTGGAGCACCTTCGCATCATTGCCCGGACGCTTCATCCGACGCAGTACCGACGGCGCGGCGTGCTGGAACGGGATGTCGAGATACGGGAGCACGAGGCCTTCCGCCATCAGCGGAATGACGTGGTCGACGTGCGGGTACGGGTAGACGTAGTGGAGCCGCACCCAGGGCGCGATCTTGCCGAGTTCGCGCGACAGGTCGGTCATGTGCGCGCGGACCTCGCGGGCCTCGCCGCGCGCCATCGGGCCGCCGGTCTTAACCGGCCAGCTGGCGTGGCGCAGGTCGACGCCGTACGCAGACGTGTCCTGGCTGATGACCAGCAGTTCCTTGGTACCGGCTTCGACGAGCTTCTCCGCCTCGCGCAGAATCGCGTCGGGGCGGCGGCTGACGAGGTCGCCGCGCAAGCTCGGGATGATGCAGAACGAGCAGCGGTGGTTGCAGCCTTCCGAGATCTTCAGATAGCTGTAGTGGCGCGGGGTCAGCTTGAGGCCAGCGTCGGGGATCAGGTTGAGAAACGCAGACGGCGGCATCGGCGCCGCTTCGTGGACCGCGCCGACGACCTGCTCGTATTCGTGCGCGCCGGTGATCGCGAGGACCTGCGGGAAGCGTGCGCGGATCGCGTCGGCTTCCTTGCCCATGCAGCCGGTGACGATTACGCGGCCGTTCTCGGCGATCGCCTCGCCGATCGCCTCGAGGCTCTCCTCCTTGGCGGAATCGAGGAAGCCGCAGGTGTTGACCAGCACGATGTCGGCGCCGGCGTAATCGGGCGACATCTGGTAGCCGTCGCCGCGGAGTTGGGTGAGAATCCGCTCGCTGTCGACGAGGTTCTTCGGACAGCCGAGCGAGACCATGCCGATCTTCGGCGGGGAGGGGAGTGTTGTTGCCATGAAGCCCGCGCACATAGGCGCAAAGTTCGGTTTTTTCTAGGCGCGCGAAATCGCTTCCGCCATGGGTGGGCGGATTGCGCGGGAAGGAACCGATATGCTGGCGATTGGACTGATGTCGGGGACGTCACTCGACGGGATCGATGCCGCGTTGATCGAGACCGATGGCGAGGCGTTCGTGCGGCCGATTGCGTTTCGTGGCGAGCCGTATTCGGATGCGGCGCGGGCGCAGCTGTCGGAGGCTACGAGGATGGCGCTGACCTTCGACAAGCCGCGCGCGAGTCCACCGGTGGTTGCCGCGGGTGAGTTGATTACGCGCGCGCATGTGTTCGCGGTGCATAAGTTGCTGGCGGATGCGGGGGTTGCGGCGGCGGAGGTCGATGTGATCGGCTTTCACGGGCAGACGATCGCGCATCGGCCGGATCGGCGCTGGACGTGGCAGATCGGCGATGGCGCTGCGGTCGCGCGGGCTACCGGGATCACGACGGTGTCGGATTTTCGGTCTGCGGATGTCGCGGCTGGCGGGCAGGGGGCGCCTTTGCTGCCGGTGTATCATGCGGCTTTGGCGGCGGGACTAGAGGGCCCGGTTGCGGTGCTGAACCTTGGCGGGGTCGGGAACATCACCTTCATTCCAGGCGGGCATGACATGCACGATTCGCGGGAGATGTCGCCGGAGCGGGCGCAGATGGCGGATCGCGACGGGCTGGTGGCGTTCGATACGGGACCGGCGAACGGGTTGATCGATAGTTGGGTCGAGGCTGAGACGGGGGCGCGGTATGATGCCGGGGGGGCGTTGGCGGCGTCCGGGCGGGTGGACGAGACGGTGCTGACGGCGATGCTCGATCACCCGTTTTTCGATGCGCCGCCGCCTAAGTCGCTCGATCGGAATGATTTCACGATCCAGCCGGCGCGGGGGTTGTCTGCTGCGGATGGGGCGGCGACTTTGACGGCGTTTACGGCGGCGACCGTGGCTGAGGCTTTGCGGCATTTGCCGGCTCGACCGGTTCGGTTGCTGGTGGCGGGGGGTGGTCGGCATAATCCGACGATGCTGGCGATGATTGCCGCGCGGACCGGGCTGAGGGTGGAGCCGACGGATGTGCTCGGGTGGAACGGCGATGCGCTGGAGGCCGAGGGGTTCGCGTATATGGCGGTTCGGACGCTGAAGGGGCTGGCGATCAGTTTTCCGGGGACGACTGGGGTTCCGGTGGCGATGGCTGGTGGGGTTGTGGATCGGGTTTAGGGGGCGGTGCGCCTGGCAAAAAAAGCTTGTTCTCCCGCGAAGGCGGGAGCCCAGACTGGGCTCCCGCCTTCGCGGGAGAACAAGAAAGCTAAGCACCGTCGCCTGAGAGATCTCCACCCCGGCGGAGGCCGGGGTCCAATTGGAAAGGTTGCACTAACGAAGCGCGCTCAGTTAGCGGCGTCCCCCAATTGGGCCCCGGCCTTCGCCGGGGTGGTGCACCATGAGGGTGCACTGGGATATCAGTGCGGCTTCTTTGCCTTGGCCGGCTTCTTGGGCTCTGGCTTCTTCGGCGGGGTCTTCTTCTCTGCCCCGTCCTTCGCGCGCAACGCAGGCGCTGCGATCGCCGCAGCAATCCCGGCGATCACCGTCGCGCCGACCGCGATCGCGGTCTTCGGGTGCGACTTCACCGCATCGGTCGCTGTCGCGAGTCCAGCCTTCGCCGCGTCGGTCGCGTCCTCGACCCAGTCGCTCGCTGCAGCGGTCTTCTTGTCAGCCTTCGGCTTGTGGTCGTCGTCGTGGTGAACCTTGGCGTGCGGCATGGCGGAGTTGGGGATCGACGACATCGGATAGTCCTTCGGTGAGGGATGATGCCCGATAAACCGATCGCCTCCGTGACGGTTCCGTTACGGTACGCCGCCTACCGCACCAAACTCACCGTTTGCGGGTCAATTCGCGCATCGCGTCGTCGAGCCCGGCAAGGCTCAGCGGGTACATCCGGTCGCTCATCAACTCGCGGATGATCCGCACCGACTGTGAATAGCCCCATTGCGCCTCGGGCACAGGGTTGAGCCAAGCCGCCGCCGGATAGGTGTTGGTCAGCCGTTGCATCCAGACCGCGCCCGGCTCCTCGTTGAAATGCTCGACCGAGCCGCCGGGGTGGGTGATCTCGTACGGGCTCATCGACGCATCGCCGACGAAGATCAGCTTGTAGTCATGGCCGTATTTGTGGAGCACGTCCCACATCGGCGTGCGCTCTGCGAACCGCCGCGTGTTGTCCTTCCATACGCCCTCGTACGGGCAATTGTGGAAGTAAAAGAATTCGAGGTTCTTGAACTCGGTGGTCGCGGCGGAAAACAGTTCCTCGCAGAGCTTGACGAACGGGTCCATCGAGCCGCCGACGTCGAGGAACAGCAGCAGCTTCACCGCATTGCGGCGCTCGGCGCGCATGACGATGTCGAGATAGCCTTGCCGCGCGGTGCCGGCGATCGTGCCGTCGATGTCGAGTTCGTCGGCGGCGCCGTCGCGGGCGAAGCGGCGCAGGCGGCGGAGCGCGACCTTGATGTTGCGGGTGCCGAGTTCCTTGGTGTTGTCGAGGTTGCGGAACTCGCGCTGGTCCCAGACTTTCAGCGCGCGCTTGTGCGTGCTTTCGCCGCCGATGCGGACGCCTTCGGGGTTGTAGCCACCGTTTCCGTACGGGCTCGTGCCGCCGGTCCCGACCCATTTGCTGCCGCCCTGGTGGCGTTCCTTCTGCTCTTCGAGGCGTTTCTTGAGCGTTTCCATGATCTCGTCCCACGACCCTAGCGACTTGATCGCCGCCATCTCCTCGGGGGTCAGGAATTTCTCGGCGACCGCCTTCAGCCAGTCTTCGGGCACTTCGCCGGGGGCGGTGCCGTAGCTGGTGGCGAGGCCGCGGAAGACCTTGGCGAAGACCTGGTCGAACTTGTCGAGCAGTCCCTCGTCCTTCACGTACACCGCGCGGGAGAGGTAGTAGAAATCCTCGGGCGTCCGCTCGATCACCTCGGCGTCGAGCGCCTCCAGCAGGATCAGGTGCTCCTTGAGGCTGGCGGGGATGCCCGCGCTTCGGAGTTCGTCGAGGAAGTTCAGGAACATGGGGTCACTCCGAAGCCACCGTCATGCCGGGCTCGTTCCGGCATCCACGGTCCCGCACACCCGAAAGGCGTGAGTTTGCGGGACGGTGGACCCCGGAACAAGTCCGGGGTGAGGGAGTGGTTGTGGCGCGTGGCATAGGTTTCAACGCGCGATCGGCAGTTCGATCGCGCTGGGCTGCGCGGCCGAGTGGAAGACGCTGATCGTGGCCTTGCTGTAGTCGGCCGGCTTCGCGTCGAAGATGTTGGGAACGTAGGTCTGCGGGTTGCGGTCGTAGAGCGGGAACCAGCTCGACTGGACCTGGACCATGATCCGGTGGCCGGGGAGGAAGACATGGTTGGCGTTGGGCAGGACCACGCGGAAATGCGTCGGCTGGCCCGCGACGATCGGGGTCGGTTTCTCGAAGCTGTCACGGTAGCGGCCGCGCAGGATGTCCATAGAGACGGCGAGTTGATAGCCGCCCATGTCCGGCTTGTCGGAATATTCGGCGGGGTAGACGTCGATCAGCTTCACGACGAAATCGCCGTCCGTGCCGGTGGTGCTGGCGATCAGGTCGGCGACGGGCGCGCCGGCGATCGCGACCGGGCTGGTCAGCGGCGGCGTCTGGTAGACTAGAACATCGGTGCGATCGGAGAAGGGGCGCTGGTCGTCGACGAGCCATTGCCGCCAGGTCGAGCCGCTCGCGTAGGTCGGGCGGATCGGGCGGAGGCGGTAGGGGATCGGCTTGGCGGGATCGGAGACATAGTCATCGTGGCCGTCCCGTGCGGGGGCGGTCGGCGCGAGGCCGCTGGCGGGCTGGAAGTAGAGTTTCTGCGTGGCGGTCGAATTCGGCCAGCCGGCGAGCGTCTGCCACTGGTTAGCGCCGGTCTGGAACGCGGTGACGGGGGCGAGCGCGGGCGGTGTCGCGCCGGTCTTCAGCGCGCCGTCAAGGAACGGCAGCAGGACATTCTTGCGGAACCAGAGCGCGGTGTCGGCATCGAAGCGGATCGCGCCCAAGGTCGAGCCGTCGCCGTTCGCGCCGCCATGTGCCCAAGGGCCGAGCGCTAGGTGATTGACGTGGTTGGGGTCGACCTTCGACACCGCCTCGTAGGCCGCGACTGCGCCGTAGATGTCCTCCTGGTCCCATTGGCTGGCGACCCAGAGCGTCTGCACGGTCTGCGGTTGCTTGGGCAGGATCGTCTCGAGCGCCTGGCCCTGCCAGAACACGTCGTAGCTCGGGTGATCGTGGAGTCGGTTGACGAAGGGCAACTGCTCCAGCCCGCGGCTTTTCACGAACGCGCTGGCGGATCCGGCGCGGAGGAACGTGTCGTAGTCGTCGTAGGCGTCGCGCCACAGGTCGCCGGCCTCGCCTTTGGCCGCGTCCTGGCTGTAGTAATAATCGTAGCCGATCTGGCGGAAGGCGCCACCGTGGAAATCGTCGTCGCCCTTCCAGGTGTTGATCACCGGGTTCATCGGCACCGCGGCTTTCAGCGCAGGGTGCGGGTTTACCAGCGCCATCGCGGCCATCATGCCGTCGTAGCTGCCGCCGATGATGCCGACACGGCCATTGCTGTTCTTCAGGTTCTTCACCAGCCAGTCGATCGTGTCGGAGGCGTCGGTGGAGTGATCGACCTTGGTTGTGTTAAGCGGTCCGATCAGCGGGCGTTCGTTGATATAGGCGCCGTTCGAGCCGTTCTTGCCGCGGACATCCTCGAACACGCGGATGTACCCCGCGTCGAAGAACATCGCATCCGACGCACGCAAGTTCATCGCGCCGCTGGAACTGGAGGATCGGCTTGCGACGCCCTCGGCATTGTAGGGCGTGCGCTGGAGCAGGATGGGCGCGTCGGTGAGGCCCTTGCGCTGGACGATGACCGCGTGGAGCGTGACGCCGTCGCGCATCGGGATATCGACCTCGCGACGGTCGAAGTCGAAGCTGGCGTTGGCGGGGACGAACCTGGCGGGAATGTCACCGCCGGGCGGCGGGGCCTTTTCTTTTTGCGCGCCGACGATCGCGGGGGCGGACGTTGCGAGCAAGGCCAGCGTGACCGTCGTGAAAGCCTTGAACCGCATCGTCATCCTCGCCGTCTTTTGCGGGACGGTGGTGGCACGGTTTCGAGGGTGGCGGCAATCCTCTACCCTGCGTCATCCTGACGAAAGTCAGGACCCAGGGTTGTAAAGGATGGCGCTCGGAACCCTGGGTCCTGACTTTCGTCAGGATGACGGCGGTGGTCAGCATGACGGTGGCGGCAAGGATGACGGGCGGAGCGTTACCGCGCGATCGGTTTGCCGCTCACCGGAACATACGCATCGATCAGCGCGCCGACATAATCGGGGTTGCGACTGGTCAGTTCGGGCGCGGCATGCGCCTTGCCGTAGATGAAGCCGTAGACCGGGTAGACTCCGCCGCCGAGGCCGTCGACATCCTTGTACCAGACCTTCACGTCGCTCCAGTCGTTGCGTGGCGAGACGTCGAACAGCGTGACGTCCTGTTCGGCATGCCCGCGCTCGCCATTCTGCCGCGACCAGTTGGCATGCGTCAGCATCACGACGCGCTTCTCGACCACCCGGCTGACGACCGCGACATGGCCCATCGGCAGCCGCGCGGTCTTGGCGAAGACGATGACCGCGCCTTCCTTGGGCTTGTGCGTGCGTTCGTACTTACCGTCGGCCTGCTCCCACCATGTCCAGGCGTTGCCGTAGATCTGGATGCCCGACGCAGCGCGTGCGAACGGCACGCACTCGCCGACATAATTGAGCAACGAACTGGCATTGGCGCCGGCCGCAGCGGTGGCGGCGATGGCAAGGCCGAGGAGCGTTCGGGGGATTCGCTTCATGCACCGTTGGTATCAAGCCGCAGATGACCGGCTAGTTGCAGCCTATGGTTAACGCGCGGTTCCGCCGCGTTTTTCGGGCAAGTCGGCGCGTGCGTAGAGTGCCCAGTCGACCCCCGAGAGGATGGCGCGCCGCCGAACGACCGCCAGGCGGTAGCGCATGCCGCATCGGACCAACGCCGGAGATGCCTGTGCATCATCGTCCAGATCGACGTGGAGGAACGCGGGGGCAGGGCAATCCCGTGTGATCCTGAGCGGATAACCGCGTTCTGCCGCCGCCACGCGCAAGGTCGCGATCGGGCGGAGATGGTCGACGAGCACACTGGCCCCGGCCGGGCTTATCGCCGCCATCGTCGCGATCGCCGCGCCGGTGTCGCCGCGGCGACGTGCAGCCTGGACGAGATCGTCGCGGATGCTTGCGACTATGATCGCGGTAAGGAGGATTGCGCTGATGAGCCGGAGTCCGCCCCGTTTGCCGAGACCGTCGGCGAGTAGTCCGGCGAGCAGCAGGAGCAGGGCCAGCGATGAGAGGAGAAAATAGCGGGGCATGCCGGTATTGCCGATGCGGAGGACGGCGAGCCCGAGAGGAAGGCCGACGATCGCGGCGAGGTAGAAGATCGCGGTCGGGTCGCGCCTCCGGATGACAAGCACGAGAGCGAACGCGACGGCGATCGTCGCGACGCCCGCGATCCAGGTCGGTGCGGCGAGCCCGCCAATGCTGGCCGCGACCATGACGACGAGCGCTCGGCCCATCGCGAGGGGTGAAAACGCGACGTAATCGCCGACCTGCATCCCGGTCGCGCTCGCCGACGCTGCGGCCAGTACGAATGCGAACACCGCTGCGGTCGCGACGATCGTCGGCAGCAACAGGCGGATCGTCAAACGTGTCGCGCGGTCCCCGCCATGTCGGACGCGGAGCGCGACTGCGACCCACAAGACGATCGCGCAGATCCCGAAGAGCATCGTCAGCTGCGACACCAGTCCGAGCGTGGCGAGAAGGGCCAGTCGCCACCGCGGCGGGCCCTGGTCGGCTCCCGCGTCCAGCCAGCGCAGGACGAGCCAGACCATCGTCATGAGTGCGAGCAGCATCGGCATGTAGCCGCGCGCTTCGGAGCCGTAATCGACCATGATCGGTGACACCGCGACGAGTGCGGCCGCGACGAGCGCGTGGCGGGCACTGCGCTGTGCGCCGATCGCGGCGGCGACCAGGATCGTCGCGGTGCCGGTGGCGATCGACAGCGCGCGCAACGCGAGCGGTGGCGCGCCATAGCCGACCAGCCGCATCCAAAGGCTGTTCAGGTGATGGTTGTTGTCGTGGTTGATCGCCGTGAAGATGCCGAGCGGGGTCTGCGCGCGCTCGACCATGACCGCGGACCAGGCCTCGTCGACCCACAGGCCGCCGCGGGCGCTCCATAGGCGGAGGATCAGGCCGAGGAGGGTTATGCCGGCGAGCAGGAGTGCGATACGGAAAGTTCTGGGTGCACGGGCGTCGGGATCTATCGATCCTCCCCCGCCAGGGGCAGGTGGCAGGCGTAGCCTGACGGAGGGGGCGGCAAGGGGTAACATCGGTTCCGTGTCCTCCCCCTCCGTCGCCTACGGCGCCACCTCCCCCTTGCGGGGGAGGATTGAAACTACCTCATAGCCTATGCAGTATCGGGGTTAAGGCCGCCCTTACCCCTGGTTCTTCTGCCGCTTCGCCATGAACGCGAGGCGCTCGAACAGCATCACGTCCTGCTCGTTCTTGAGCAGCGCACCGTGGAGCGGCGGGATCGCCTTGGTCGGGTCGCGGTTCTGGAGGATGTCGAGCGGCATGTCCTCGTGCAGGAGGAGCTTGAGCCAGTCGAGCAACTCGCTGGTCGACGGCTTCTTTTTCAGGCTGGGCACGTCGCGGACGTCGTAGAACAAGTCCATCGCCTTGCCGACGAGGATCTTCTGGATACCGGGAAAGTGCACGTCGACAATCGCCTGCATGGTCTGGCGATCGGGAAACTTGATATAGTGGAAGAAGCACCGGCGCAGGAACGCGTCGGGCAGTTCCTTCTCGTTGTTGCTGGTGATGATGACGATCGGGCGCTCGACCGCGCGCACCGTTTCCTTGGTCTCGTAGACGTGGAATTCCATCCGATCGAGTTCCTGCAACAGGTCGTTGGGGAACTCGATATCGGCCTTGTCGATCTCGTCGATCAGCAGGACGGGCGGCGCGGGTTGCGTGAACGCCTCCCATAATTTGCCCTTGCGGATGTAATTGCCGATGTCGTGGACGCGCGCGTCGCCGAGCTGGCCGTCGCGCAGGCGGGCGACCGCGTCATATTCGTACAGGCCCTGCTGCGCCTTGGTGGTCGACTTGATGTTCCACTCGATCAGCGGCGCGCCGAGCGCCTTGGCGATCTCGTAGGCGAGTACGGTCTTGCCGGTGCCGGGTTCGCCCTTGATCAGCAGCGGGCGGCGCAGCGTTACGGCGGCGTTGACCGCGACTTTCAAATCGTCGGTCGCGACGTAGCTCTGGGTGCCTTCGAAGCGCTTCATGCGATGTCCCGTCCGGTTCTGAATACCGGGTATGGATAGAGGGTTTCCGCAGCCCCGTGCAAGCCGGTTACAGATCGCCGCGGGCGCTCGCACGGGCTTCGAGCAGCGACCACAGGCCGCGGTGCTGCGCGAACAATTGCTGCGCACCGAACAGGATCGCGCGCTGGATGCCGGGCGAAGTGCCGAGCGCCGCGATCATCGCCTGCGTGTCGGCGTCCGAGGGGAAGGTCGGTGCGGGTACGGCGAGGCCGAACCGCTCCGCAGCGACATCAAGCGTCCGGCGGATCGCATTCCAGTCGAGCAACAGCGCGGCAACCGCGCCGGTCGCGCAGCCGCGCCGTTCGGACCGGGCGAGCATTTCGAGCGCGTGCCGCTCGCCGACCAGCGCCGATTCGGTCTCCGCCTGGCCGGGCGTCGAGGGCAGCGGGCCGACCGCGGCGGTGAGCAGCGCGAGATAGGTGCGCTCGTCGACGAACCCGGCGGCGGCGGCGGTCAGCCAGTCCCGCGCCTCGGGCTGGACCGCGTGCGCCAGGACGTCGGCGATCACGCCGGGATGGTCGCCGTGCACCGAACATAGCGCATGGACCGCGTCGGACAGGTTGCGTGGTGCCGGGCCACCGGCGATCAAGCTGAGATAATGCGGATGCGCGACGCTGCCGTCGGCCTCGGCCAACTGGACAAGCGCCTGCCAGGCGCTGCGCTCGCCAGCGGGCTCAATGCCCTGCGGTACCGTGGTCGAAACCATCATACTCCGGTCGTGCTGCGCCGTGGAACGGAGGTTCCCGGCAAGGTTCTCGTCGGTCCGTTTAAACGAAGCGCGTAAAGACGCGGTATACGTCACGGTAATTGTTCCTCGCCCGTCGGCCGGTGATCGGCACGGTTTGGATCGGCGCTGCGATGCGCCCTTTACGTCGCCCCATGGCGTCGCGATAACGCGCCACCGAACATCTTCGGGCCGCCGGGCGGTATCCGGCGGGGTGATCCCACGGAGTCTACAGGATGCGAACATGGTTGCTCGGGCTTGCGCTTGCTTCGGTCGGAACCGCCGCGATGGCTGCTGATCAGGTGACGCCCGCCGCCGGTCCTGCGGCAACAACCTCCGCGCCTGAGCCGGCGCGGCCGGTCGAGGCGGCGAAGCCCGGCGACCTGACGATGGCGCGCGTGTTCGGCAATCCGGACCTGTCGGGATCGCAACCCCGCGCGGTGCGGCTGTCACCGGACGGCACGTTGCTGACCTCGCTGCGCAATCGCGACGACGAGAAGGAGCGCTTCGATCTCTGGGCGGTCGACACCGCGACGGGCCAAGCGCGGATGCTGGTCGATTCGAAGAAGGTCGGCAGCGGCGCCGAACTCACCGAGGCCGAGAAGATGCAGCGCGAGCGCGCGCGGATCGGCGGACAGAAGGGCATCGTCGCGTATGACTGGGCGCCCGACGGCAAGTCGATCCTCGTGCCGCTCGACGGTGACCTGTATCTCGCCGGGCTTGACGGCAAGGTGACGCGGCTGACCAATACGCCCGGCGGCGAACTGAACCCGGTGGTCAGCCCCAAGGGCGGCTTCGTTTCGTTCGTCCGCGACCAGAATGTCTTCGTCCAACCGCTGAGCGGTGGCGCCGCGCGGGCCGTTACCACGGGCGGCGGCGGCACGGTGCATTTCGGCGAGGCGGAGTTCGTCGCGCAGGAGGAAATGGATCGCCGCACCGGCTATTGGTGGTCGCCCGACGAGCAATATGTCGCGGTCGAGCGGTTCGACGAAGCGCCGGTCCACACCGCCACGCGGGCGTCGATCGGCGCGACCGGGACCAAGGTCTACGAGCAGCGTTATCCCGCCGCCGGCACGCCCAACGTGCTGGTCGACCTGTATATCATGAAGCCCGACGGCTCGGGGCAGGTGAAGGTCGATCTCGGCACCAACCCCGACATCTATCTTGCGCGCGTGGACTGGACGCCGGACGGCCGGATGCTGCTGGTCCAGCGCCAGAGCCGCGACCAGAAGCTGCTGGAGATGCTCCGCGTCGATCCGGCGACAGGCAAGTCTACGGTGCTGTTCACCGAGAAGTCGGGCGTGAAGAGCTGGCTCAACCTGTCGGATGCGTATCATGTGCTCAAGGACGGGAGCCTGATCTGGCGGTCGGAGCGGAGCGGGTATGGGCATCTCTACCGGTTCGCATCGGGCAAGTGGACGCAACTGACCAAGGGCGACTGGGTCGTCACCGATCTGGTCGGGGTCGATGAAGCCAAGGGGCGCCTGTTCTTCCTCGGCAACAAGGACGACGTGCTCGAGCAGCAACTCTATTCGGTCGACGTCGCGAAGCCGAACGCGATCACCAAGCTGACCGAAACGGGCTGGTGGAACAGCGCGACGATGGACGCCGCCGCGAGCCGTTTCATCATCTCGCGCTCGAACCCCAAGCAGCCGACCCAGGTCTATCTGGCGGACGCGACCGGGAAGCGGATCTCGTGGATCAACGAGAATGCGGTGGTCGAGGGGCACCCCTATTACCCGTATCTATCGAGCCATCAGGAAACGAAGTTCGGGACTCTGAAGGCGAAGAACGGCATGACCCTCTATTACGAGATGATCACGCCGCCGCTGGAGCCGGGCAAGAAATACCCGGTGTTCTTCGAACATTACGGCGGACCCGGCACCGGTCAGCAGGTCACGCGCGGGTGGCAGGGCGGATTACCGCAATACCTCGTCGATCGCGGCTGGATCTATTTCAAGATCGACAATCGCGGCTCGTACAACCGCGGCAAGGCGTTCGAGGACCAGATCTATCACGCGATGGGCACGGTCGAAGTCGAGGATCAGCTGTCGGGGGCGAACTATCTGAAGTCGCTGCCGTTCGTCGAGCCGACCAAGATCGCGACCTATGGCTGGTCTTACGGCGGCTATATGTCGCTGAAGATGCTGGAGAAGACGCCGGGCGTGTATGCGGCCGCAGTGTCGGGCGCGCCGGTCACCGACTGGCAGTTGTACGACACGCATTACACCGAGCGGTATCTCGGCGATCCGGCGAAGGACCCGGCGAGCTATTCGACCTCGGCCGCGGTCGAGGAGGCGAACAGGATAGTCGATCCGTTGCTGCTGATTCACGGGATGGCGGACGACAACGTGTTCCTCGACAATTCGACCAAGGTTGCCGCGCGGATGCAGGAAACCGCGACGCCGTTCGAGATGATGTTCTACCCCGGCTACACGCACCGCGTATCGGGGCCGGGGATTAGCGAGCATGTCTGGGGGACGATCCTGAACTTCCTCGACCGGACGGTGAAGGACAAGCCGGTACCCGAGGTTACGCCTGCTGCGGCGCCAGTTTCGGCGAAGTAAACGCCGGTGCGGTTCGGCGAGACGGTCGGTACCCGACCGTCTCGCCACGTGCTCTCGAACTACGGCTGAAAACGTCCACTTGCAGACATCCGGGTCTTAGATACGATGGGCAGATGCCGCGCCGTATCCTAAAACTCATCGTCATGGTCGGCTTGCCGATATTGATTGGACAGTTCGCATTCGACTGGATTGACAGCGACTTACAGTCCGCCATCAGTCACCTTCCGACGAGAGCCATCTTTATCCTTGCTGTCTTGCTCGTGTGGGCCGCATTTCGGGAATACCGCGAGAGTAGAAAGAGGATCGTCCGCTAACCTCCCAAACCGCACACCAATTCTACCGAGAATCTGCTGACGATGTAGTAGCAGGTGGTCCGACCACTACGGCACCACCCCGGCCTCCGCCGGGGTGGTGCTATTATTGGTGAAGCTACTATTTGGGGCGGTGGTGCGAAAAGATTGTTCCCCCGCGAAGGCGGGGGGCCAGACTGGGCCCCCGCCTTCGCGGGGGAACATGGGGGCGGACAGTAAGGTGGCGTATAATCACGGCACCCCAAACCCCCTCTATCCGCGCAACAAGTCGAAAGCCGTTGGACCTGCCCGCGCAACGACGTTAGTGCGCGGCCAAGTCCAATCGGAGTTAAGACATGGGTTATCGGGTGGTGGTCGCAGGGGCGACCGGCAATGTCGGGCGCGAGATGCTCAATATCCTGGCGGAGCGCGAGTTTCCGGCGGACGAGATCGCCTGCGTCGCGTCGTCGCGCAGCCAGGGGTTGATGGTCGATTACGGCGACACCGGCAAGCAGATCAAATGCCAGAACATCGAGCATTTCGACTGGAACGGCTGGGACATGGCGCTGTTCGCGATCGGCTCCGAGGGCACCGCGGTCTACGCGCCGATCGCCGCCGCCGCCGGCTGCGTGGTGATCGACAATTCGTCGCTCTACCGCATGGACCCCGACGTGCCGCTGATCGTGCCCGAGGTGAACCCCGAGGCGATCGACGGCTATCGCGTGAAGAACATCATCGCCAACCCGAACTGCTCGACCGCGCAGATGGTCGTCGCGCTGAAGCCGCTGCATGACGCCGCGAAAATCCTGCGCGTGGTCGTCTCGACCTACCAGTCGGTGTCGGGCGCGGGCAAGGCGGGGATGGACGAGCTGTTCGAGCAGAGCCGCAACATCTTCGTCGGCGATCCGGCCGAGCCCAAGAAGTTCACCAAGCAGATCGCCTTCAACGTGATCCCGCACATCGACAGCTTCCTCGACGACGGCTCGACCAAGGAAGAGTGGAAGATGGTCGTCGAAACCAAGAAGATCCTCGACAAGAAGATCAAGGTCACCGCGACCTGCGTCCGCGTGCCGGTGTTCGTCGGCCATTCGGAAGCGATCAACATCGAGTTCGAGAACGAGATCTCGGCCGAGGAAGCGCAGAACATCCTCCGCGAGGCACCCGGCATCATGCTGGTCGATAAGCGCGAGGACGGCGGCTACATCACGCCGATCGAGTGCGTCGGCGACTTCGCGACGTACATCAGCCGCGTGCGCGAGGATCCGACCGTCGAGAACGGCCTGAACCTGTGGTGCGTCAGCGACAACCTCCGCAAGGGGGCGGCGCTGAACGCGGTCCAGATCGCCGAACTGCTCGGGCGCCGGCATCTGCAAAAGGCCTGATCCGCGCGACCGGGACGGACTGAACGACATTGCCGCGCCGCCATTACGAGATGGCGGCGCGGCTTTTTCTTGGGGCGTCGCACCGCGCACCCGGTTTGCGGTTCGCACGCCCGCGGGTTGACACCCCGGACCCGGGGACCGAATTGGCGGCACCCCCAGCACGACAGGACGAGACCGTGGCCAGCACCCCGAGCGATACCCAGTTTTTCGAGAGCTTCGACGGCACGCGGCTGGCGTGGCACGAGGTCGGCGAAGGCCGGGCCGTCGTGCTGATCCACGGCTATTTTTCCGACGCGAAGACCAACTGGATCCGCTACGGCCATGCCGCGAAGATCGCCGCGAAGGGCTTCCGGGTCATCATGCCCGACCTGCGCGCGCACGGCGACAGCGGGAAGCCGCATGGGCTCGAGGCGTATCCCGCCGATGCGCTGACGCAGGACGGTCACGCGTTGGTCGCCCATCTCGGGCTGACGAACTACGACCTGGGCGGCTATTCGCTCGGCGCGCGGACCACGTCGCGGATGCTGGCGACGGGGGCGACGCCGCGGCGTGTGATCTTCTCGGGCATGGGCTTGGAGGGGCTGACGCATACGTCGCGCCGCGCCTCGCACTTCCGGAACATCCTGACCAAGCTCGGGCAGCATGTGCAGGGCACGCCCGAATGGCTCGCGGAGGCATTCCTGAAGACCACCGGCGGCGATCCGGTCGCGCTGCTCGGCATCCTCGAGACCTTCGTCGATACGCCGCTGGAGTCGGTGAAGGCGATCCAGCAGCCGACTTTGGTCGTATGCGGGGGCGAGGACCAGGATAATGGCTCGGCCCCCGATCTGGCTGCGGTCCTGCCGCATGGCGAGTATATCGAGACGCCGGGCGGCCATATGAGCGCGGTCGTGAAGCCCGAGCTTGGCCAGGCGATCGCGGATTTCCTCGCACGATAAAACCAAACTGCCCGCCTCAAGACGTCATCCTGACGAAAGTCAGGACCCAGGGTAACCCGCGTCGTCCTATGTGGCTCTGGGTCCCGACTTTCGTCAGGCTGACGGAGGGAGGCGAGCATCACGCTCGGCATGGTGGGTTGACCTCGCCATGCTCCATCCGCAATCAATGCCCCGTATAAAGGGGATAATGATGGTTCGGTTCAGCGTTTCGATGTTTGCTCTGGCCGGCGCGCTGTGCGCTGTGCCGTCCGTTGCCGGCGCCCAGGCCGCCACCAAAGTCGCTGCCACCGGCAAGCCGACCGTCGCGCAGGCGGATGCCTTTGTCGCCGAGGCCGAGCGGGTGTTCGCCGCGAAGTCGGTCGATGCGTCGCGCGTCGCCTGGGTCAACGCAACCTACATCACCGACGACACCGATGCGCTGGCCGCGAAGTCGGGCGCGGAGATGACCGATCTCGGCGTGAAGTACGCGCTCGGCGCGGCCCGCTATGCGTCCCTCCCGGGGCTTTCGTTCGACACCAAGCGCAAGCTCGATCTGTTGCGCGGCGGCCTGACGCTGCCGGCCCCGACGCGCGCGGGCGCGTCCGAGGAGCTGTCGACGCTGACCACCAAGATGTCGTCCTTCTACGGCAAGGGTATGGGCACGCTCGACGGCAAGCCGATCAACGGCTCGGATATCGAGGCGGCGATGGGCGAGAGCCGCGATCCGGTGAAGCTGCAGGAGATGTGGACGAGCTGGAATGACAAGGTCGGTGCGCCGATGCGCGGCGACTATGCCAAGATGACCGCGATCTCCAACGAAGGCGCGCGCGAGCTCGGCTACAAGGACGTCGGCGCGCTGTGGCGCTCCGGCTACGACATGACGCCCGAGCAGTTCGCAGCGCTCACCGACAAGATCTGGAAAGAGGTCGAGCCGCTCTACATGGCGCTCCACACCTACACGCGGTGGAAGCTCAACGAGAAATACGGCGACGCGGTGCAGGCCAAGACCGGGCCGATCCGCAGCGATCTGCTCGGCAACATGTGGGCGCAGGAGTGGGGCAATATCTACGACATCGTCGCGCCAAAGGGGGCAGGTGACGTCGGTTACGACACCGGCGATTTGCTCAAGGCCAAGGGCTATGACCCGCTGAAAATGGTGAAGCAGGGCGAGGGGTTCTACTCGTCGCTCGGCTTCGCACCGCTGCCCGACACGTTCTGGAAGCGGTCGCAGATCACCAAGCCCGCCGACCGCGACGTGATCTGTCACGCGTCGGCCTGGGATCTCGACAACCAGGACGATATCCGGATCAAGATGTGCACGAAGGTGAACGCGGACGACTTCGTCACGATCCACCACGAGCTCGGCCACAATTACTATCAGCGCGCGTACAAGGCGCAGCCGATGTTCTACAAGAACGGCGCGAACGATGGCTTCCACGAGGCGATTGGCGATACCGTCGCTTTGTCGATCACGCCGGATTACCTGGTGAAGATCGGCCTGCTCGACCAGGCGAAGGTGCCGAGCGCGGACAAGGACATCGGGCTGCTGCTGCGCCAGGCGATGGACAAGGTGGCGTTCCTGCCGTTCGGGCTGCTGATCGACAAATGGCGTTGGGGCGTGTTCTCGGGCCAGATCCCGACGACCGGCTATCAGGCGGCATGGGACAAGCTGCGGCTCCAGTATCAGGGCATCAAGCCCCCGGTTGCGCGCGACGAGACCAAGTTCGATGCGGGCGGCAAATACCATATCCCGGCGGCGGTACCGTACACGCGCTACTTCCTGGCGCGGGTGTTGCAGTTCCAGTTCTACAAGGCGGCGTGCGACCAGTCCGGCTGGAAGGGACCGCTGCATCGCTGTTCGTTCTACGGCGACAAGGCGGTCGGCACGAAGCTGAACGCGATGCTGAGCATGGGGCAGTCCAAGCCCTGGCCGGACGCGCTACAGGTATTCACCGGCAGCCGCGAGATGTCGGGCGCGGCACTCGTCGAGTATTTTGCGCCGTTGAAGACATGGCTGGACGTGCAGAACAAGGGCAAGCCGACCGGGTGGTGATGGGGCCTTTGGCTTATCGCCAGCTGACGTTCGCGTTCTAACTTCTAGTTCCCCCGCGAAAGCGGGGGCCCAGGGTTACGAACGCACCCGTGGTTTAGCTAGGCCCCCGCCTCCGCGGGGGAACGGGAAATATGCTGGGATCGCGCAAAATTGCACCACCCCGGCGAAGGCCGGGGCCCAGTTGGAACGTCCAGAGTAACGAAGCGCATCGCTCGGTTAGCAACGTCCCCCAACTGGGCCCCGGCCTCCGCCGGGGTGGCGTGCTATCTGGGGTGGCGTGCTATCCGGGGTGGTGAGCTGTTCGGCGTGAGCCGCTTACTCCGGAACCGTCCGCGGATCAGCAATGCCAGCCTCGAACGACTTCGACGAATCCGCCCCGTCGGCCTGATGCGCCTGCTTGCCCTTCGACTTAAGCGGTGCCGCAGCCTTGGGCGTGCTCCCCCGCAGCGTCAGCAGCGCCCCAACGGCCGCACCCGCTACCGCGACACCGCTGAAGATCGCCGCAGCACCCCATTTGCCACGGATCTTTTCCGGCAAAGTGGCGACTGCAACTGGCGTGACCGGCTTGCGCGCAGACACGGGGCGCGGGGTGCTGCGCTTGGTCGAGCGCGGCTTGGGCGCTGGTTTCGCAACCGGTTTAGGCGGCGCAACGGGCACCGGCTTGTCCGCAACCGGTTTCGCGACCGGTACGGGCTTAGCTGCGACCGGCTTTACCGATGACGCAGCCGGCGCCGCTTTCGGCGCACTGGCCTTACGCGGTGCCCTCCGGCGTGCGGCGGGCTTCTTCGCTTCAGTATCGGGCGTGTCGGTGTCAGCCACGGCTATCTTCCCTCAGCAATGATTCCGGAACCGTAACGCATTCCAAGGCGATCCGCTCCGGTTTTTACCCGTCCGCCGTTACCGGAACGGCGGCTCGTCGAACGCGCGGAGCTTGCGGCTGTGCAGCTTGGCGCCCTCGAGCCGCAATTGTTCGCAGGTCTCGATGCCGATCCGCAGATGCTCGCTGATCGCGCGTTCGTAGAAGCGGTTGGCCTGCCCCGGCAGCTTGAGCTCGCCGTGCAGCGGCTTGTCCGAGACGCAGAGCAACGTGCCGTAGGGGACGCGGAACCGGTACCCTTGTGCGGCGATAGTCGCCGACTCCATGTCGATGCCGACCGCGCGGCTCAGCGAAAAGCGCAGCGCGGACTTCGAATAGCGGAGTTCCCAGTTGCGGTCGTCGGTCGTCACGATCGTGCCGGTGCGGAGGCGGCGCTTCAATTCCTCACCCGACTGGCCCGACACGATCTCCGCCGCCTTGGCCATCGCGACCTGGACTTCGGCGATGGCCGGCACCGGGATCTCGGGCGGCAGGACGTCGTCGAGCACATGGTCGTCGCGCAGATAGGCATGCGCGAGCACATAATCGCCGATCCGCTGGCTCGGCCGCAGTCCGCCGCAATGACCGATCATCAGCCAAGCCTCGGGCCGCAGCACCGCGAGATGGTCGCAGATCGTCTTCGCGTTCGACGGGCCGACGCCGATGTTGACGAGCGTGATGCCGGTACGGTCGTCCGCCATCAGGTGATAGGCGGGCATCTGGTGCCGCCGCCAGGCGCTGTCGGAGATGATCTTGTCGATGTCTTCGCCCGACGAGATCGTGATCCCGCCCGCGCCCGACAGGCTGGTGAAACGGCTGCCTTCCCCCAGCTGCGTGCCCGCCCAGCGGACGAATTCGTCGACGTAGCGGTGATAGTTGGTGAACAGCACGAAGCGCTGCGCGTGCTCGGCGGGGGTGCCCATATAGTGGCGCAGGCGGGCGAGGCTGAAATCGGTGCGCAGGCCGTCGAACAGCGCGAGCGGGCGCGTGTCGTCGTTCGCGACCCAGAGACCGTCGGCGATCTCGTCGCCGATATGCGCGAGTTCGGTGGCGGGGAAATGGCGCGACAATTCGGTCGCGGAGACCTCGTCTAGGCTCAGCGCGTGGCCGGGTTCGATCACATAGGGGAACGGGATTTCCTGGCGACCCTCGACCGCCTCGACGGTGACGTCGTAGTCCTCGATCAGCAGGGTCAGCTGTTCGATCAGATATTCGGCGAAGATCGCGGGCTTGGTGACGCTGATCTTGTATTCGCCGGGCGTGACCATGCGGCCGAACGAGCGCAGCGGCGTGGGGCGATCGACGCCGCCTTTATAGGTCAGTCGGATTTCGGGATAGGCGAACGACCCGTCGGTGCGGCTGGCGGGATCGGGCGTCGTGCCGTCGGCGATATAGGCGCTCATGGCGGCTTGGAGGCGCTCGACGGAGGCGCGGTAGAGGCGGTCAAGGTCGGCGACGAGGTCGGATGCGATTGTCATCGGCGAGTGTTAAGCGGCGATCGTTACGGTGGCAAGACCACCTCAATCCTCCCCGTGTCGGGGAGGTGGCAGCCCGCTTGGGCTGACGGAGGGGGCGCTCCACGAGCGTAACGCTCGCAGTGAGCCCCCTCCACCCTTCGGCAAAGGTGCCGAACGGTCCCCCTCCCCGTACCGGGGAGGATTAGATCTCGCTCAGCAGATGCTCGGCCGAACTCACCTTGAACTCGCCCGGCGCCTCGACGTTCAGCTGCTCGACCACACCGTCGTTGACCAGCATCGAGTAACGCTGGCTGCGCGTGCCCATGCCGAAGCCCGAGCCGTCCATCGTCAGGCCGATCGCCTCGGCGAAATCGCCATTGCCGTCCGCCAGCATGGTGATGTCGCCGGCGCCCGCCGACTTGCCCCAGGCGCCCATCACGAACGCGTCGTTGACCGAGACGCAGGCGATCTCGTCGACGCCCTTGGCCTTCAGCTCGGCTTCCTTTTCGACGAAGCCGGGGAGGTGCTTGGCCGAGCAGGTCGGCGTAAACGCGCCGGGGACCGCGAACAACGCGACCTTGCGGCCCTTGAAGAAGCTGTCGGTGTCGACCTGGTCGGGGCCATCCGTGGTGGCCTTGACGAGAGTGGTGGTGGGAAGGCGGTCGCCGACGCTGATCGTCATCTGAAAATCTCCTGTGCCGCGCGGTGTTCGCGCAGAGCCTGTATGTCGCGCGTTGATCTCACGCGGCCCGTACCTCGTACGCCTTGCGCGCTATTTCAAGCGTGGCGGGCGGCGGTGTGCGTCGCTATGTTCCAAGCCATGGACAAGACGGCTTTTCTCTCCGGACAATTCCTGCTCGCGATGCCCGGCATGAGCGACCCGCGGTTCGCGCGCGCGGTGATCGCGATGTGCAGCCATGACGAGAATGGCGCGATCGGCATCGGCCTCGGCGCGACGATCGATGGGTTGGGCTTCCACGACCTGCTCGAACAGTTCGGGATCGAACCGGGTGATGCCCCCAACGCACCGGTCCATTTCGGCGGCCCGGTCGAGCCGCGGCGCGGCTTCGTGATACATTCGTCGGATTGGGGCGGGCAGGACTCGGTTGATGTTGCCGGGCTATGGAAGCTGTCGAGCACGGTCGATGTGCTCCGCGCGATTGCGGACGGGAAGGGGCCGTCCCAGTGGGTCGTGGCGCTGGGCTATGCCGGCTGGGACCCCGGCCAGCTTGAGGGGGAATTGTCGCGACCGGGGTGGTTCAATGTGCTCGGCGATACCGACCTCCTGTTCGACACCGCGCCGGACGACCGCTGGACCTATGCGTTCGCGCAGGCCGGCGTGGACCCGCGGTTGCTGGTCGCGGAGACGGGCCGGGCGTAGTTTAATCCTCCCCCGCAAGGGGAGGTGGCTGGCTCTTGCCAGACGGAGGGGGCGGTAAGCGAAACCCCTGTTCCGTGACCTCCCCCTCCGTCGCCTTCGGCGCTACCTCCCCCTGGCGGGGGAGGAAAGTTTGCCTCGGCACCGGCGGTCGGCGGAGGTCGATCCAACATATAAAGATATCTTTATATTTGATTTGAGGCCCTCGATCCTCTAAGGCGCAGGCCATCCGGCACGGGCATGAGGCTCGCCGATCAAAGATTATTCCAGGAGATATCCTCGTGGCCACCACGCTCGCGCCCCAGAAAACTGCCGGCAAGCCCGACTATGTCATCGCCGACATCAGCCTCGCTGAATTCGGCCGCGCCGAGATCAACATCGCCGAGACCGAGATGCCCGGCCTGATGAGCTTGCGCACCGAGTTCGGTCCGTCGCAGCCGCTGAAGGGTGCGCGGATCACCGGTTCGCTGCACATGACGATCCAGACCGCCGTCCTGATCGAGACGTTGACCGCGCTCGGCGCCGACGTCCGCTGGGCGACGTGCAACATCTTCTCGACGCAGGACCATGCCGCCGCCGCGATCGCCGCGACCGGCGTCCCCGTGTTCGCGATCAAGGGCGAGAGCCTCGCGGATTACTGGAACTATGTCGGCGACATCTTCGCGTGGGATCGGGAGATCGAAGGCCAGACCGCCAACATCATCCTCGATGACGGCGGCGACGCGACGATGTTCGCACTCTGGGGCGCCAAGCTCGAAGCCGGCCACACGATGCCCGAGCCCGAGAACGAGGAAGAGGTCGAGATGCAGCGTGCGCTGAAGGCGTACGTCGCGAAGAACCCGGGTTACCTCACCGAGACGGTCAAGAACCTGAAAGGCGTCTCGGAAGAGACCACCACGGGCGTCCACCGCCTGTACGAGATCGCCAAGAAGGGCGAGCTGCCGTTCCCGGCGATCAACGTCAACGACTCGGTCACCAAGTCGAAGTTCGACAACCTCTACGGCTGCAAGGAATCGCTGGTCGACGCGATCCGTCGCGCGACCGACGTCATGCTCGCCGGCAAGGTCGCCTGCGTCGCCGGCTTCGGTGACGTCGGCAAGGGCTCGGCCCAGTCGCTCCGCAACGGCGGCGCACGCGTGATGGTCACCGAAGTCGATCCGATCTGCGCACTGCAGGCGGCGATGGAGGGCTTCGAGGTCGTGACGATGGAAGAGGCCGTGTCGCGTGCCGACATCTTCTGCACCGCGACCGGCAACGCCGACGTCATCACCGCCGATCACATGAAGGCGATGAAGCCGATGTCGATCGTCTGCAACATCGGCCACTTCGACTCGGAGATCCAGATTGCCGCGCTGTCGAACTACGACTGGACCGAAGTGAAGCCCGGCACCGACCTGGTGAAGTTCCCGGACGGCAAGCAGATCATCATCCTGGCGAAGGGTCGCCTGGTGAACCTGGGTTGCGCCACCGGCCACCCGTCGTTCGTGATGTCGGCCAGCTTCACCAACCAGACGCTCGCGCAGATCGAGCTCTGGACCAAGGGTGAGAACTACAAGAACGAAGTATACGTCCTGCCGAAGCACCTCGACGAGAAGGTCGCGATGCTCCACCTCGAGAAGCTCGGCGTGAAGCTGTCGAAGCTTTCCGACAAGCAGGCCGGTTACATCGGCGTGCCGGTCGAAGGCCCGTTCAAGCCGGACCACTACCGCTACTGATCGTTCGCACGATCGTTGCGTAAAGGGCCGCGTCCACCATTAGGTGGGCGCGGCCTTTTTGCGTTAAGACTACCCAGCCTGAGAAGGACGAGATGGTTGCTCACGCCAGGGCGCAAAGACGCCAAGTAGAAAAAGACGCCAAGTAGAAGAGGCAAGGGGAGTTGCGGGGGATACCCAGCGATAGCGAGGCTGCCAGTGTGCATAATCAGTCTGCATAGCGGGCAAGCTCGGACCGCTTGTCGATATCTTCGCGCCTTCGCGTGAATGCGATGTGTCGGGGGCTGCCGGACTTGGCGTGATGACATCGCGGTGGAAGCTCAGTCGCTACACTGCGTTCCTACTGCCCGCCGTCCACCACACAAAAAAAGGGAGCCGTTTCCGGCTCCCTTCCAAGGACGATCTTGCGGAAGGATCAGAAGTTGATCCGGACACCCGCATAATAGCGGCGGCCCAGCGCGTCATACGTGCCTGCATCGGTATCCTGGCCACCCGACGCGCCGATGTCGGCGAGATAGGGAGGCTTGTTGTTCAGCAGGTTGGACCCACCGACGTAGAATTCGAAGCCGTCGCTTGTCTGGAAGCGGATCTGCGAGTCGAGGTAGAACTGCGGACGCACGCGGTAGAGCGGATTGGTACCCGGGCGTGCACCCGTCAGCTGATCGTCCAGGCTCGCCTGGCTGATCCACGTACCCGTCATCGTCAGGCCGACGCCGTCGATGTCGTACGACGCATTGGTCGTGAACCGGTCACGCGATGCGCCGATTTCGCCCGCGAAATAATCGCGGTCGGCGTCCGGCAGCGGCACGGTGTAGCCCGAGATCAGATGCGTGTACGACCCGCGCAGCCCGAGCGTACCGGCAAGGCCGATATCGGTCAGGTCCTGGCGATAGGTGATGACCGTATCGATGCCCTGGGTCTTCACGCCGCCGCTGTTGAGGAAGCTGTTGGTCAGCTGGTCGAGCGACCCAGCGCTGTTCGGGCCCAATGGCCCTGCGCGGCGTGTGATCTGGCTGCAATAGTCCGTGGCACCCTGCTCGTAGCACTGGTTCAGGATGTACTGCAGAGGCGTCTGGACGATCGCATCCTTGATACGGATGTTGAAGTAGTCGACCGTGACGACCAGATTGCGCAGCGCCCGGATCGAACGCGGGTTGATGACGACGCCCGCGGTGAACGAATCGCCCTTTTCTTCATTCAGGTTCGGGTTGCCGCCGCCGAAGCTGGTGACCCCCTGGACGTCGGCCTGGTTCGCGGTGAACGTGCCGCCATTGGCCGCGATGTTCGCCAGCACGCCGGGTGCCGCACGGCAGGTCGTGCCGAGCGTGCCGGTCGTCGCGGCGGTCACGCCGATGCAGGGATCGTTGACGCTCGGAAAGTCCTGCTGCGGCGCCTGGAACAGCTCGTTGATGTTCGGTGCACGGACCGAGCGGGCCTGCATCACACGGAAGCGGATGTCGTCGATCGGCGCCCATTCCCCGCCGAAATTATAGCTGTAGGTCGTGCCCACGGTCGAATAGTCGGACACCCGGATCGCGCCGCGCACGCTGAGCGACTGGAAGAACGGACGATCCTGGATGATCGGCGCGACGACTTCGGCGAATCCCTCCCAGAGATGGAAGCGACCGGCGGTGGACGGCAGCGCATTGTTGCCGTTCAGGCCCTGCTGCGTGAGCAGATCGAAGTCGTTGCGGCTGCTTTCGCGGCGATATTCGGTGCCGATGCTGAACCCGACCGGGTCGGCGCCGAACAGCGAGAACAGCTTGCCCGATACGTTGCCGCCGGCGACCGTCTGCGTCACCTTCGTGCTGAGCGTGGTCGGCACGGCGAGATACGACGCCGCCGGCGTCAGCGCGCCTGCGCCATAGATGTTTGCCGGTACGCAGCCTGCGGCGCGTGCGGCGGGGTCGGCGCAGACGATCTGGCCGGTTGCCGGATCGCGGTAGGAGTTCAACGCCTGGAAGAAGTTAGCGGTATTGAACTGCCCGCTGCCGACCTGGTCTTCCTTGGTCTGCCCGTAGATGCCGTACACTTCGTAGTTGAAGCGATCGTCCAGGAACTTGCCGTTCGCGCCGCCGGCGATGCGGAAGACGTCACGCGTGACGCTGCTGGTGCGCGGGCCGAAATCGGAAAGGCGGCGGTCGAAATAAATGTCCTTCAGGCCGTCGCCGTTGGTGTCGGTCGCCGCGTTGAAGATCGCGTCCGGGACATAGGGGTTACGATAGGTGATGCCGCCGACGACCGTCTGGATCGGGATCTGACCCGAGTTGCGCGGGTTGCTGAAGGTCGAATCGAGCGGGAAGGGCTCGATCACCGTGTTGACCTTGGTCTTCGCGTAATTGCCCTCGATAAACAGGTTCAGCGCCGGCGAGACTTCGAAATTGGCCCGTCCCGCGCCGACATACCGTTCGACCGGAACGGCGAGGTAGCGGGTGCTCGACCGGTTGAAGCCGTCCGCACCGGCCGCCGTGCCATCGGCATTGACGCACCCGTCGGTGCCATTGGTCGAGACGCAGTCACGCAGTGCCCCGTCCTGGCCATAGGTGAACGTGCTGTCGCCGGCGTAGTAACGGCCCTGCGGCGCGAAGCCCGACAAATATGGGCGTTCCGGGGTGAACAGGTCGGCGTCGTTGCCGGTGACATAGGCGCCGCGACTGGTGGAATCGATCGCGCTGGAACCGGCTTCGGTAAAGCGGTCGCGCTTCAGGACGGTGCCCTGCTTCGAATAACCGCCGAACAACATGATGTTGCCGCGACCGTCGGCGAAGTTCTTGCCGACCAGTGCGTTGATCTGGCGATCGAACCCGTCGCCATATTGCGACATGCCGACCTGGCCGTCCAGCTGCACGCCGTCGAACTTGGTCTTGTAGATCATGTTGACGACGCCGGCGACCGCGTCCGAGCCATAGACGGCCGATGCGCCGCCGGTGAGGACGTCGACCCGCTCGAGAAACTGCGTCGGGATGACGTTGAGGTCGACCGCGTTGCTGCCGGGCAGGCCCGAGACGAAGCGGCGGCCGTTGACCAGTACCAGCGTGCGGTCCTCGCCGAGGTTGCGCAGATTGACCGTCGCGATACCGGCGCCCTGCGTTGCGAAGCTCGAATTCGTGCGGCTGACGCCGGGCGTGCCGAATGCCGGGTTCTGCAGCAGCACGTCCTGGACGTTGATCGCGCCCGACTGCTGGATCTGCGTGATGCCGACGCTCTGCAGCGGCGAGGCAGCGGTAGCGGATGGCGACGCGATGCGCGATCCGGTGACGACGATGTCGCCCGGAGCCTGGTCGGCTTGCGGCGCATCAGTCGTGGTCTGATTGGCGGTCTGATTAGCGGCCGACTGCGCGGTCGTTTGATCGACGGGCGGCTGCGTTGCCATCGGATCGGTGGCCGGTGCTTCGGTCGGCGCGACCTGAGCGACCGCAGGAGCGGCGAGGGCAACGGCACCCACGAACAACGTCGTGGCCAGCAAACGGCGGCGATAGGTCTGCATTCTAAAGGGTCCTGGCATATGGTTCGGGCGAAACGACAAGGGGGCTGTCGTTCGCCGATGCGGCGCTGCCTAAGGCTGGGACATCGGTCCTGCCATTATCTTGCGGCGAACCGCGACCGATTATTGCTTGGTGTTTCCTCCATGCAACACTCCGGCACGCTTGCGGTCCTATTTGCCCTATGTGCAGGGCCTGCAGACTTTGGACCGTCGCCTGAAGGGGCTGCTTGGGACGACAATCGACGGGTGGTTTTCCATCCGTCTTCCCCATCGGCCTCGTCACGCTTAGACGGGTGACGATGATCTTGCTTCGTATCCCGTCCGCTTCACGATGATCACGCTCGGGCTCGGGATGACGGTGCTCGTCGGTGTCCTCTTGCTGGCACTGGTCGTTGTCGGGAGCGTGCTGCTGTATGTCGGCGTGCGTGCACGGAACGCTGCGGCGGACACGATCGAGGCGAACGCGCAATTGCGGACGATCCTCGATGGCTCGCCGGCAATTGTCACGGTGATCGGGTCCGGCGGGCGGATCGAGATGACGCAGCGGATGGCGGACTGGCTTGGGCTGGACTCACCGCCCCGGTCGCTGGCGGAGTTGGCGACCGGCGGCACGGGGCTGTCGCCGGACGACGCGGCGCGGTTGATTGCGGATGTGACGGCGGCACAGCGGTCGGGGCGGGCGTTCGTGCGATCGGTGCGGTTGCAGGGATCGACGCGGGCGATCACGTTCCGGGGTGGTCGCGCGCCCGGCGAGATGGGTGCGACCGGGGCCGTTCTGCTCTGGGCCTTCGACGCGACCGACAGCGAGGCGGAGATCGCCCGGCTTGGCGCGGAGACGACGCGGCTGGGCGAGGCGTATGAATCGATGACCGGGCTGATCGAGGCGGCGCCGATGCCGATGTGGTACCGCGCTAGCGACCTGCGCCTGGCGATGGTGAACAGCGCGTACGTCGATGCGGTCGAGGGGCGCGATGCGGCCGATGTCGTGGCGCGCGGGCTGGAACTGGTCGAGGGATCTGGCCGTGGCGGACCTCTCGCCGGGGCCGCCGTCGCGCGCGAGCAGGGACGTCCGCATCAACAGGTCCTTCCCGCCACGATCGACGGCGCGCGGCGATCGTTGCAGATCTACGACGTGCCGCTGTCGAGCGGCGGCGTGGCCGGGTTCGCGATCGATATCGAGGAGCTGGAACAGGCGCGGTCGGGGGCGAAGCGCTTTGCCGAAGCCCAGCGCGCGATGCTCGATCGGCTGTCGGCGGGCGTGGCGCAGTTCGGCGGGGATCGCTCGCTCGTATTCTGCAACCAGCCGTTCCGGCGGATGTTCGCGATGCGCAGCGAATGGCTCGCGGACCGGCCAGAATTCGACCGCGTGCTCGAGCGGATGCGCGAGGCGAACCGCCTGCCCGAAGTCCGCGACTTCCCGAGCTGGAAGGCCGAGCGCCGCGACTGGTTCATGCAGACCGGCTCCGCGCAAGGCGGCGGCGCGATGGAGGAGAACTGGCACCTCCGCGGCGGCACGCATCTTCGCGTCGTCGCGCAGCCTTTGCCCGATGGCGGCCTGTTGCTGATCTTCGAGGATCGCACCGAGCAGGTCCAACTCGCCAGTGCGCGCGATACGTTGCTGCGCGTGCGGACCGCGACGTTCGACAATCTGTTCGAGGCGCTCGGGGTGTTCGCGGCGGATGGGCGGTTGCAGCTCTGGAACAACCGGTTCCGCGCGCTGTGGGGGCTGGAGGAAGAGTTCCTCGCCTCGCACCCGCGCGTCGATTCGTTTGCCGAGGCGGCTGGTGCCAAGCTGGCGACGCCCGGTCGGTCGGCGTTGATCCCCGATCTGGTCCGGTCGGCGACGGTCGGACGCCAGCAGCGCGGGGGGCGCGTGGCGTTCGCGGACGGACGGCATTTCGAGTTCGCCGGCGTGCCGCTCCCCGATGGCAATGCGCTGTTCACGATGCTCGACATCACCGACAGCCGGCGCGCCGAACAGGCGTTGCGCGATCGTGCGGATGCGCTGGAGGCGACCGACAAGGTGAAGACCGCGTTCGTCGCGAACATGAGTTACGAACTCCGCACGCCGCTGACGTCGATCAGCGGCTTCGCGGAGATGTTGCATGGCGGCTATGCCGGCGCGATGACCCCGCAGGCCGAGGGCTATGTCGGGGCGATCCTCGAGTCCGTCGAGCGGCTCGGGTTGCTGGTCGACGACGTGCTCGACCTGACGCGCGCGGAGAGCGACCGCGCGGAGACGGACCGGACCGATGTCGATCTGGCGAACACCGTGCGCGCGGCGGCGGAGACGATACTGCCGTCTGCCAAGCGGCGCAAACTGGATTTCGCGGTCGAGGTGGCTCGGTCGACCGGGCGGGTCAACGGCAATCCGAAGCGGTTGAAGGAGGTCGTCGAGCATCTGCTCCGCCACGCGGTCGCGGCGACGCCGGATGGCGGGCGGGTGCTGTTGCATACCGATGGCAACGCCACCGCGGCGCGGATCGTCGTGTCGGACGATGGGCCGGGGATGACTGCCGAGGCGGTCGCGCATGCGTTCGACCGGTTTGGGGAATCGAAAGCCATGGGGGATCGCGCTTTGGGGTTGGGGTTGCCGCTGGCCAAGCAGTTCGTCGAAGCGCACGGCGGGACTATCGAGCTGGTCTCCGAGCCCGGCGCGGGCACGTTGATCACCGTAGAATTGCCGCGGCGATGATTACTGCCACTCCGTCATGCCGGGCTTGTTCCGGCATCCACCGTTTCGCGTGCTTGCCGGCCGTAGAGAATGCGGACGGGTGGACCACGGAACAGGTCCGGGGTTGCGGAGGGTGGTGAGACTCCTCGATCCGCAAGCTACCGAGGCGTTCGGGGCGCTGCTGGCCGAGCGCGTTCAGCCCGGCGACGTCGTCACCCTCCAGGGCACCCTCGGCGCGGGCAAGACCAGCGTCGCGCGCGGGCTTCTCGCGGCGCTCGGGCTCGCCGGCGAGGCGCCGTCGCCGAGCTTCGCGATCGTCCAGCCCTATGAGCCGCCCGAAGTGCGTTTCCCGGTCCTGCACGTCGACCTCTACCGGATCGAGGACCCCGGCGAGATCGAGGAACTCGCGCTCGACGACGCCCGGTATGATTCGCTCCTCCTCGTCGAATGGCCCGAGCGCGCAGGCCCCGATCACTGGCCGGATGCGCTTCGCTTGAGCCTGACGATCGAGCCGGACGGCACGCGCGGCTTGACAGTCGAGGTGCCGGAAGCTTGGAGGTCGCGATGGCCGACATGACCCCGCCGCCCGGCGCCGCCGCTTTTCTCGCTGCTCATGGCTGGGGAGCCGCGCAGATCCTCCCGGTCGCCGGCGATGCGTCGTTCAGGCGTTATTTCCGGGCGATTGCCGGCGCCGAAGAGGGGGGGCGCCAGGCCATCCTCATGGACGCACCGCCGCCGCACGAGGACCCGCGACCGTTCATCGCCATCGCCGAATGGCTGGTCGAGCGCGACTTCGCGGCGCCGGCGATCCTCGCGTGCGATCTCGACCAGGGGCTCGTGCTGATCGAGGATTTCGGCGATATCCGTCTGCGCGAGACGGTCGATGCGGCACCGGCCGACGAACTGTCGCTCTATGCGCCGGCGATCGACCTGCTCGTGCGGTTGCGCGGGCATCCGGCAGGGCCCGTGCCGCCCTATGATCGCGCGGTGCTGAAACGTGAGGCGGGGTTGTTCGTGGAATGGTATTGCCCGGCGGTCGGGATCGAGCCCGATCTCGCGGGCTGGGATGCGGCATGGGAGGCGGTGTTCGATCATGCGATCGCCGAGACGCCGGTCACCGTGCTGCGCGATTATCATGCCGAGAATCTGATGCTGGTCGGGCCGGAACGCTCGCTCGGGCTGCTCGATTTCCAGGACGCGCTGGCGGGCCATCCGGCCTATGATCTCGTGTCGCTGTTGCAGGACGCCCGGCGGACGGTCGACCCGACGGTCGAGGCGGCGATGCTCGACCGGTATCGCGCCGCCACCGAAGCGGACGAGGCCTTCATGAACGCGTACCACGTGCTCGGCGCGCAACGGAATGCCAAGATCCTCGGCATCTTCACGCGGCTGTGGCAGCGGGACGGCAAGCCGCATTACCCGACGATGTGCCCGCGCGTCTGGACCTATCTTCGGCGCGATCTTGCGCAACCTGTGTTGGCACCGGTCGCCGCGTGGTTCGAAGCGAACGTCCCGGCCGAATTGCGCGGCGATCCGCTGGTCCTGAGCGCTTGACCCGCCAGCAGACGATCCGTCCGGTGCCCCGCGGCGTCGTCCCCGAAACGGCGATGGTGATGGCCGCCGGCCTCGGCAAGCGGATGCGGCCGCTGACCGCGACCCGCCCCAAGCCGCTGGTGAAGGTCGCGGGCAAGCCGTTGATCGATCACGTCTTCGAGCGGTTGCAGGCGGCCGGGATCAAGCGCGCGGTCGTCAACGTGCATTATCTGGCGGACACGCTTGAGGCGCACGTCACCGACCGGTTCGACGGGATCGACGTGGTGATCTCGGACGAGCGGAAAATGCTGATGGAGACGGGCGGCGGGCTCGTCCAGGCGCGGCATCTGCTCGGCGACGCCCCGGTGCTGGTGGTCAACAGCGACAACCTCTGGATCGACGGCCCGGTCGATGCGATCAAGCTGCTCGCGTCGCGCTGGGACGACGCCAAGATGGATGCCCTGCTGCTGATGGTGCCGCTCGCGCGTGCGCATAATCACCGCGGGCCGGGCGATTTCTACCTCGCCGCCGATGGCCGGATCAGCGGGCGGCGCAAGTCCGGCCGGCTCGCGCCATTCGCCTATACCGGCATCCAGATCCTGCATCCGCGCGTGATCGCGGACTGGCCGGAGGGGCCGTTCTCGACCAATATTTTCTGGGATCGCGCGATCGCGGCGGGTCGCGCTTATGGCCAGGTCCACCAGGGGCTGTGGTTCGACGTCGGCACGCCCGCCGCGATCCCCAGGACCGAGGCGATCCTCGCGGATGGCTGATCTCGCCACGGCGGGTCGTCCGACGCTCTACACGATCCCCGCGCACAGGGCGTTTGCCGATGCGCTGGTCGCCGGGCTGATGCGGCAGGCTGGACGCGATCCGCTGGCGCTCGCCCGCGCGCTCGTCGTGTTGCCGAACAACCGCGCGGTGAAGGCGGTCACCGAGGCGTTCGTCCGCGCGAGCGGCGGTGGGCTCGTGTTGCCGCGCCTCGTGGCGCTGGGCGACCCGGAGATGGGCGAGGCGGTCGGCGCCGCGCTCGATCCGGCGGACGATATCGATCCGCCGCTTCCCGCCGTGCCACCGTATCAGCGGCGGATGATCCTGGCGCGGCTGGTGTCGGAGGAGCGCGCCCGCGAAGGCCACCCGGTCGACGCGGCGGAGGCGGTGCGGCTCGCGGGAGAACTCGCGCGGACGCTCGACCAGTTGCTGGTCGAGGAGGTGCCTCCGACCAGGTTGCGCGAGATCGAACTCGGCCCCGAACTCACCGAGCATTGGCGGCGTGCGCTGGCGACGTTCGAGATCGTGCTGCAACGCTGGCCGGGCGAACTCGCGCGGCTGGAGCGGATCGATGCGGCGACGCGACGCTCGGCATTGCTCGACCGGCTCGCCCAACGCTGGCGGAATGCGCCGCCCGCCGGGATCGTTTGTGCGGCAGGCGTGACCGATTCCGCACCCGCGGTGGCGCGGCTGCTCCGCTGCATCGCCGACATGCCGCAGGGCATGGTGGTGTTCGCCGGGCTCGACCTGGCGCTGCCGGACGAGGAATGGGACGCGCTCGGCCCGCATGATCCGCACCCGGTGACCGGGCTCACACGGCGCTCGATCGAGACGCACCCGCAGTTCGATGCCAAGCTGATGCTCCTGCGCATGGGAATCGCGCGCGGCGAGGTCCAGACGTGGCGCGAAGGCGGCGGGCACGACGCCGATGCCGCCCGCGGCCGAGCGATTGCCAACGCGCTGGCACCCGCGGATTTCACCGGCAAATGGACGCAGATCGCCGCAGAGGATCGCCGCCTGAAGGGCGTGACCGCAGCCGAACTCGCGACCCCGGCGGAAGAAGCGCAGGCGATTGCGCTCGTCCTTCGCGAGGCACTGGAAGTGCCCGAGCGCACGGCCGCACTCGTTACGCCGGATCGAGCTTTGGCGCGGCGAGTGGCGGCGCATCTCGGACGCTGGGGCATCGGGATCGACGACAGCGCGGGCCGGCCTCTTTCGATCCTGCCGCCGGGGACTTTGTTGCTCGCGCTGGCCGAGGCAGCGGCGCAGCGCTTCTCGCCGCTCGCGCTGCTGGCGTTGCTTAAGCATCCGCTGGTGCGCTCCGGCGAGGATCGCTTGCTGTGGCTAGACGGCGCGCGCGCGCTCGACCGACGGTTGCGCGGACCACGACCGGCGGCGGGGCTCGACGGGATCGATGGGCATCTGGAGGAGCGCAAGGGGACGGCTGCAACATGGTGGGCCGACGTTCAGCCGTTGCTGACGCCGCTGGCTGGCGCGTTCGATCAGGGGCCGCAGCCGTTGGCGTCGGTGCTCGCCTGCCTGCGCGAGACGGCGCAGACACTGTGCGGCGACAATCTCTGGTCGGGTCTGGCAGGACGTGCCGCAGCGGAGTTCCTCGCCGATCTGGAAGCCGAAGCGCCAGCCGGACCGCCGAGGATCGATCCGCGCGAATTACCGCAATTGCTGCGGACGTTGCTCGACGAGGTCGCGGTGCGGCCGGCGCCGGGCGGGCATCCGCGGCTTGCGATCTACGGCCTGATCGAGGCGCGGTTGCAGACCGCCGACGTCATGGTGCTCGGCGGGCTCAACGAAGGCGTGTGGCCGGGCCGGCCGGCGCCCGATCCCTGGCTGGCGCCGCGCATTCGTATGGAGCTTGGCCTGCCGGGTCTTGAGCGGCGTGTCGGCACGGCAGCGCATGATTTTGCGCAGGCGTTGGGAGCCCCGCGCGCGGTCGTCACGCGGGCGCGGCGGGATGCGAAGTCGCCCGCGCTGGCGTCCCGGTTGTGGCTGCGTTTGCAGGCGCTCGCAGGCGATCGGTTCGAGCGGGCTTCGTCTCTTGAATACTGGACGCGTGCTCTGGACGATCCGGGCGAGCATAAACCCGCCGTTCGACCGGAGCCTTCACCACCCGCCTCGCTGCGTCCGAAAGTGATCTCCGTCACGGAAGTCGATCGCCTCAAGGCCGACCCTTACGCCTTCTACGCGCGCCGCGTGCTCGGGTTGATGCCGCTCGACCCGGTCGATGCCGACCCCAGCGCGGCATGGCGCGGTACCGCGGTGCACGACATCCTCGAGCAATGGTGGAAGCAGGACAACTGCACCGTCGACACGCTCCGCCAACGCGCGAAGGCGATGCTCGACGACGAGCGCACGCATCCCATGATGCGCGCGCTGTGGCAGCCGCGCCTGCTGGAGGCGATCGACTGGATCGCCGGCGCGATCGTGGCGCAAGGGCTGGACGGCCGCACGGTCGCCAGCGCCGAGGGCAAGGGCAAGATCGAGATCGCCGGCGTCACCTTGTCGGGCCGCTATGACCGCATCGACAAAATGCCCGACGGGCGCCTCGCCGTGATCGACTACAAGACCGGCAAGCCACCTTCGCCGACCGCGGTTCGCGCGGGTTACAGCCTGCAACTCGGACTGCTCGGCCTGATCGCCGAGCGCGGAGGGTTCGAGGACGTGCGTGGCACCGCGGGCGCGTTCGAATATTGGTCGCTCGGCAAGAAGCGCGATGCGTTCGGCTATATCGAAAGCCCGGTCGATCCCGAGGGCAAGCGCGACAAGATCCCGACCGTCGAGTTCACGTCAATCGCCGCGCACAATTTCACCGAAGTCGTCGGCGAATGGCTCACCGGCAGCGCCGCGTTCACGGCCAAGCTCGTCCCCGAATACGCACCCTATGCCGAGTACGACCAGCTGATGCGACGCGACGAATGGTATGGCCGTGAGCGGTGACGCGCTCGCCACGCTGCCCCGGCTGAGGGGCGCGCAGGCCGATGCGAGCAACCCGGCGTCGCACGTGTGGCTGTCCGCGTCGGCGGGCACCGGCAAGACGCAGGTGCTGGCGGCCCGCGTGTTCCGGCTGCTGTTGCGCGGTGTCGATCCCGGCGCGATCCTGTGCTTGACCTTCACCAAGGCGGGTGCGGCCGAGATGGCGCAGCGGATCAACGGACGCCTTGCGGCCTGGGTGCGGATGCCCGCGCCGGCGCTCGCGGCAGACCTGATCGCGCTCGGCGAGAGCCCGGTGCAGGCGTTGCAAGACCGGGCGCGGACGCTGTTCGCCAAGGTGCTCGACGCCCCGGGCGGCGGCTTGCGCATCCAGACGATCCACGGATTTTGTCAGGGCTTGCTGGCGGCGTTCCCGGTCGAGGCTGGCCTGACGCCGGGGTTCCGCCCCTTGGAGGCGCGCGAGGAGGCGGGGCTCGCACGCGAGGCGCTGGCGACGATGCTGTCCGATGCCGAGCGCGATGGCCGCGAACGCCCGGTCGAGATCGTCGGCCGCCTGTCGCTGCGGATGGGCGAGGGTGGGGCGGAGGCGTTCCTGCTCGCCTGTGCCCGCGCGCTGCCGGCGCTGGAGGCGCTCCCGGTCGGCATCCAGCCTTGGCTACGGCGCGAACTCGGGCTTCCCTCCGGCGACATCGACGAGGCGATCGCCGAGTGGTGCGACGCGCTCGACCTCGATGCGATCGCGCGCATCGCTGCCGCCGATCGCGCCTGGGGGACGGCCACCGGTCAGGCCGCAGCGGCGACCGTTCAGCGCTGGCTCGACTCCGAGGATCGCGCGGCGACATTGGCAGACCTCGCCAGCGTCGTGCTGACCGGCACGGGTACGCAGCGCAAAGCCTCGAAGAAACTGATCGATGCCGAGCCCGATTACGAAATCCTCGCGCGCGATCTGGGCGAAGCGTGCACCGACGTCCTATCGATGGTCCAGCGCGCGACCTACTGCGACCTGCTGGCGGACGGGCTGGAAGTCGGCCGTGATTACGCGCGGGGCTATGCGCTGGCCAAGCGGCGCGCGGGGGCGGTCGATTTCGACGATCTGATCGCGACGACGGTGGCGCTTCTCGACCAGCCGGGGATCGGCGAATGGGTGCGCTACAAGCTCGACCAGGCGACCGAGCATTTGCTGATCGACGAGGCGCAGGACACCAACGGCCACCAATGGCGGATCGTCCGCGCGCTGGCGGACGAGTTCTTCGTCGGCCGCGGCATCTATGCGCCGTCGACGCGAACGCTGTTCACGGTCGGCGATTACAAGCAGGCGATCTTCGGGTTTCAGGGCACCGATCCGCTCAATTTCCAGGCCGCCGAACAGTATTTCGGCGGCCGTGCGAGCGAAGCCGAGGGCGACGACGACTGGCCCGAGGAAGAGCGCGGGCTGCCCTTGGCGCGACTGTCGCTCCGCCACTCGTTCCGATCGACGCGAACCGTGCTGGAGTTCGTCGACGCGGCGATCGATGCGATCGGCGAGCCGGGTCTCGGCATCGCGGGCGAGGTCGAGCGTCACGCGAGCGAAGTCGCCGGTCCCGGCAGCGTGACCCTGTGGCCGTCGGTCTCAGCCGGCGGCAGAGAGGACGACGAGGAGGGCTGGGTCGACGACGCGGTGCGCAAGCTCGCCAGCGATATCGCGCGCGCGGTGAAGGGCTGGCTCTCGCCCGAGACCGGCTTGATGCTGGAGAGCAAGGGGCGGCGGTTGCGGCCCGAGGACGTGATGATCCTCGTCAAGCGGCGCGGCGACCTCGCCTCGCTGATCGTCGCGCGGCTCTATGCCGAGGGCGTGCCGGTGGCGGGCGTCGATCGCCTGCGGCTGAACGCACCACTCGCGGTACAGGATCTGCTCGCGACGATCCGCTTCGTGTTGCAGCCGGAGGACGATTTGAGCGTCGCGGCGCTGCTCGTCTCGCCGTTGATCGGCTGGACGCAGGACGAGCTGATGGCGGCGGCACCGCGCGAGGCCGGCCCGTTGTGGCGCCACCTACAACGCACGCAGTCGCCTGCGCGGCTCGCCCCGTTGCTGGCGATGCTGGCGCGGGCGGATATTGCCACCCCGTATCAGTTTCTCGAGGAACTGCTGTCGGGCCCGCTCGACGGCCGGCGCAAGCTCATCCGCCGGCTGGGGACCGAGGCGCGCGATCCGATCGAGGAACTGCTCAACGCCGCGCTGACCTTCGAGAGTACCACGACGCCCTCGTTGCAGCGCTTCCTCGACTGGTTCGATCGTGGCGATGTCGAGATCGTTCGCGATCCGTCCGCGCCGCTCGATGCCGTCCGGGTGATGACCGCGCACGGCGCGAAGGGCTTGCAGGCGCCGCTGGTGATCCTCGCCGACGCGACCGCCGATCCGTCGGCGGCACCGCGTTCGATCCTGAAATGGGCGCCCGAACCCGGCGCTGCGCCGATCCCGGTGTTCCGGCCGCGCTCGACCGAACGCGGCGGGCCGTTGGACGCGGTCGTGTCAGCCGCCGAACAGCGCGAACTCGAGGAGCATTGGCGGCTGTTCTACGTCGCCGCGACACGCGCCGAGGAACGCCTCGTGATTGCCGGCGCGCTGGGCATGCGCGCGCAGGGCGTGCCGCCGACCAACAGCTGGTATGCCGCAGCCGACCGCGCATTGCTCGCGTTGGGGGTAGGCGAAGGGGAGGGCGCGAGAACCTTTCACGGTACCGAAGCGCAACCCGCGATCGTCGCCAAGACCTCGCACCAGGCGACCGCGATCAACACCGCGCAACTGCCCGACTGGGCGCACCAGCCGGCCCCGGTCGAGGCGCGCCCGCCGCGGCCGCTGTCGCCCTCCGCGCTCGGCGAGGATGCGGTATCCGATCCGCCTCCAAGCCCGGCGATGCGGCTCGCGGCGGAACGCGGGCGGCTGATCCACGCGTTGTTCGAACGCCTGCCCGCCATAGCGCCGAGCGAGCGCACGCAGGCGGCGGATCGCTGGCTCGCCAAGGCGGGCGGTGTCGACGATGCCGCCGCGCGATCGGAGATCGTCGCCAGCGTTGCCGGCGTACTCGACGATCCGCGCTTTGCCGACCTGTTCGGCGCGGACACGCTGGCGGAGGCACCGATCGCCGCGACGCTCGCCAACGGCATCGTCGTATCGGGCACGGTCGATCGCCTGTTGATCGAGGCGGACCGCATCCGCGTGGTCGATTTCAAGACCGGGCGCCGGGCACCCTACGGCCTCGCCGACGTGCCGGACTATCACGTCAAGCAACTCGCGGCCTATGTCGAGGCGCTGCGCGTGATCTTTCCGGGACGATCGGTCGAGGCAGCATTGCTCTACACCGCCGGCCCGCGGCTGATCGCGTTGCCGCCCGAACTGCTCGCCGAGCACAAGCCGCGCTATCGGGCGACGGAGCAAAGCTAGCGCCCCGATGGTTGAGCCGACGACCGCGCCACCCTAGATGGCGTTTAACCAAGGAGAATTCACGATGGCGACCAAGCAGATCACCGATGCCAGCTTCGATGCGGATGTCCTCAACGCGGACGGCCCCGTGCTCGTCGATTTCTGGGCGGAATGGTGCGGTCCGTGCAAGATGATCGGACCCTCGCTGGAGGAAATCTCCGAGGAGCTCGGCGAGAAGGTGACGATCGCCAAGCTCAACATCGACGAGAACCCCGACGCGCCGGGCAAGTACGGCGTCCGCGGCATCCCGACGATGATCCTGTTCAAGGGCGGCGCACCCGCGGCCACCAAGGTCGGCGCGGAACCCAAGGGCCGGCTGAAGGCCTGGCTCGAGGGCGAGCTGGCGTAACCAACACCCACCCCTCCGTCATCCCAGCGAAAGCTGGGATCTCCCGGTTCGAGCCACCCCGCTCACCAACCGGGACACCCCAGCTTTCGCTGGGGTGACGGCAATAGGGGGTTAGCTCCGATAGTCGGCGTTGATCGAGATGTAGCCGTGCGTCAGGTCGCAGGTCCACACGGTGGCCCGGCCCTCGCCCAGCGCCAGATCGACGCCGATTTCTATTTCCTGGCCCTTGAGATGCGCCGCTACTGGCGCCTCGTCGTAACCGCTCAGCGCCAAGCCGCCCTCGGCGACCTGCGTATTTCCAAAGCGGATCGAGAGCGTGTCGCGATCGGCGGGTTCGCCGGCTTTGCCGACCGCCATCACGACCCGCCCCCAGTTCGCGTCCTCGCCGGCGATCGCGGTCTTCACCAACGGCGAGTTGGCGATGCTCATGGCGATGCGGTGTGCGCTACAATCGCTGTCGGCGCCCGTCACCTGAATCTCGATCAGCTTCTGCGCGCCCTCGCCGTCGCGGACGACGAGCATCGCGAGTTGATGGCACAGGTCCGCCAACGCTGCGCGGAACGCATCCGCCCCCACGCTGTCGTCGTCCGCTAGTGTAGCATTGCCGGCCTTGCCAGTCGCGAACGCCAGCACCGTGTCGCTCGTCGAGGTATCGCTGTCGACCGTGATGCACGAGAAGCTCGGTACGTTCGCCTTCGATAGCGCGGTCTGCAGGAACTCGGCCTCGACTGCGGCATCGGTGAAGATGAAGCCGAGCATCGTCGCCATGTCCGGCGCGATCATTCCCGAGCCCTTGATGATCCCCACCAGCGTGACCGTGCGATCGCCGATCACCGCGGTCGTCACTGCGCCCTTGGTGAAGGTGTCGGTCGTCATGATCGTTGCCGCCGCATCCTCCCAGCCGCACGGCTCGGCAGCGAACGCCGCATCGAGGCCCGCTTCGGCCTTGTCGATCGGCAGCGGCACGCCGATCACCCCGGTCGAGGCGACGAAAACGTCCGAAGGCTGGCACCCCAGATGCGCCGCCGTCCGCGCCGCGATCGCCTCGACCGCCGCACGCCCGCGCGAACCCGTAAACGCATTGGAATTCCCTGCATTCACGACCAGCGCCCGAGCCTGCCCGAGTGTCAGCGCCGCGCGGCACCATTCCACCTCAGGCGAAGGACATTTGCTCTGCGTCAGCACACCGGCGACCACGGTCCCCGGCTCCAGCGTCACGAACGTCAGGTCGCACCGATCCCAATTCTTGTACGCCGCGCGCGCGACATGCAGCGCGACTCCGTCGATCGAAGGGGCGGCGGGGAAGGGCAAGGCGAGCGGCGAGGTCTGCATCCCGCCTTCATAGTCGCTGCAATCCAGGCGGCAAGATCGCCGATCGCGCTTGACCATCGACGGTCCGCCGGTGTCCAAGATAGCGCGAGGGGGCTCGACGATGACGGACGCGAACGCAAGCGAACCCTATTCCAGCCGCTTGGATGCCCGGTTCGACGGCAGCAGCCGGACGGTGATGATAACCGTCCTCGCGCTGATCGCGGCGTGCAGCCTCGCCTTCGCCGCCTGCATCCTGCTCATCGCCAAGGACGGTTATCGCTCGTGGCGATCTCCGTACCCGACGATTCTCCCCCGTGATCTTCCCGTTGCCGTAACCCCTGCGAGCCCGATTGGCAGGTATGCGGACTGGTTCGGTCCCGATGACTATCCCCCGGCAGCAATCCGCGCCGAGCAGGAGGGTGCGGTCCGGGTCGCGCTACTCGTCGGCGTCGATGGACGCGTCGAGGCCTGCGAGATCCTCGCCGGAAGCGGTATCAAGAGGCTCGATCGCGGGACATGCCGCGCGGCGGTCCGTCACGGTCGCTTCAGGCCGGCGCGCGATGCACGGGGCGCAGCGATCGTCTCGCGCTTCGAGCTCCCCCGCGTCCGATGGGCGCTGCCACGAGACGAACGGTAGATTTATCGCGCCGGCTCGCATACAGCCGGTGCTGCATGAACCTGCTGCTGCTCCTTTCCGCCCTCCTGTCCGCGCTGACCGGCGCGGTGCCGGGCGTGCGTGGCCAGTCGGCACAGGCTGTCGCGCAGGGCAGCGTTTGCTCGCAGTCGGTGGCGGCAGCGCCGGTCAAGGTTGCGATACGGCCGGCCGCCGTTCTGGCGTCGTTGGAAGACGTTTCCGTCTCCGCGGCGTTGCGGGTTATCGCCTTGAGCAAGGCTCCGATCTGGGCGGACCGCCGGCGCGAATAGCGTCGGGCTTCTGACCCCTCGGCTTACGGGCCGCCCTATCTCTCCCCGCGTGCGTGCCCTCAGCGTGCCGCCGCGTCATAAATTCAGGAAATCAGCCCATGTTCGGTGGCCTCGCCAAATCCTTGTTCGGTTCGTCCAACGACCGCTACGTCAAGTCGCTCAACCCGATCCTCGCGAAGATCGCCTCGTTCGAGCCGTCGCTTCAGGCGATGTCGGACGAAGAGCTCTCCGCGCAGACCGTCAAGTTCCGCGCGCGTCTCGCGAACGGCGAGAAGCTCGACGACCTGCTCCCCGAGGCATTCGCGACCGTCCGCGAGGCCGCGCACCGCGTGCTCGGCCAGCGCCATTACGACGTGCAGATGGTCGGCGGCATCGTCCTCCACCGCGGCGAGATCGCCGAGATGCGGACCGGCGAGGGCAAGACGCTCGTCGCCACGCTCGCGACCTATCTCAACGCGCTCCCAGGTGATGGCGTCCACGTCGTCACGGTCAACGACTATCTCGCGGCACGCGATGCGGAGTGGATGGGGCAGGTCTACACCTTCCTCGGCATGACGATCGGCGTCATCATCCCGAACCTGTCGGACGAGGAACGCCGCGCCGCCTATGCCGCCGACATCACCTACGGCACCAACAACGAGTTCGGCTTCGACTATTTGCGCGACAACATGAAGTACGAGCGCAGCGCGATGACGCAGCGCGCCTTCAACTTCGCGGTCGTCGACGAGGTCGATTCGGTCTTGATCGACGAGGCGCGCACGCCGCTGATCATTTCCGGCCCGACCGACGACAAGTCCGAGCTGTACATGCAGGTCGACGCGGTCGTGAAGCAGTTGGAGCCAATCGACTACGACAAGGACGAGAAGCAGAAGACCATCATCCTCACCGAGGACGGCACCGAGAAGGTCGAGCGGATGCTCGAGGCGGCGGGGCTGCTCGAGGGGCAGAACCTGTACGACTTCGAGAACACGCAGGTCGTCCATCACCTCAACCAGGCGCTGCGCGCGATCGTGATGTTCAAGTCGGACATCGACTACATCGTCAAGGACGGCAAGGTCATCATCATCGACGAGTTCACCGGTCGCATGATGGACGGCCGGCGCTGGTCGGACGGCCTGCACCAGGCGGTCGAGGCCAAGGAGGGCGTCCAGATCGAGCCCGAGAACCAGACGATGGCCTCGATCACGTTCCAGAACTATTTCCGCATGTACCCGAAGATCGGCGGCATGACCGGCACCGCGGCGACCGAGGCGGCCGAGTTCTACGACATCTACAAGATCAACGTCGTCAGCATCCCGACCAACGTCGAGGTGAAGCGCGTCGACGAGGAAGACGAGTTCTACAAGGACACCAAGGACAAGTTCGCGGCGATCGCCAAGAAGATCAAGCATCACGCCGATCTGGGCCAGCCGGTGCTGGTCGGCACGGTGTCGATCGAGAAGTCCGAGATGCTGAGCGAGTTCCTCGTCGGCGAGCAGGTCGAGCACAAGGTGCTGAACGCGCGCTTCCACGAGATGGAGGCGCACATCGTCGCGCAGGCCGGGCGCAAGTCCGCGGTGACGATCGCGACCAACATGGCGGGCCGCGGCACCGACATCAAACTCGGCGGCAACCTCGAATTCCGCATGCTCGACGAGCATCCCGAGCTGGTCGAGGGCACGCCCGAATATGACGAGGCGGCGGCGCGCATCACGATCGAGATCGAGGCGGAGAAGCAGGCGGTGCTCGCCGCGGGCGGCCTGTTCGTGCTCGGCACCGAGCGTCACGAGAGCCGGCGCATCGACAACCAGCTGCGCGGGCGCTCGGGTCGCCAGGGCGATCCGGGCCTGTCGCGCTTCTATCTCAGCCTCGACGACGATCTGCTGCGGATCTTCGGGCCTGACACGCTGTTCGCCAAGATGATGCGCAACAACATCGAGGACGGCGAGGCGATCGGCAGCAAGTGGTTGTCGAAGGCGATCGAGACCGCGCAGAAGAAGGTCGAGGCGCGCAACTACGACATCCGCAAGCAGGTCGTCGAATATGATGACGTGATGAACGAGCAGCGGAAAGTGATCTACGAGCAGCGCGCGGACATCATGGATGCCGATACGGTCGGCGACGTGGTGACCGACATGCGCGCGGAGACGGTCAACGTGATCGTCGGCGATGCATGCCCACCCAACTCCTATCCCGAGCAGTGGGACGTGGCGGGGATGAAGACGCGGCTGGCCGAGGTGATGAACCTTGAGCCGCCGATCGACGCGTGGCTGCTCGAGGAATCGGTCGATCCCGAGGTGATCGAGGAGCGCGTCCGCGCGCTGGCGGACGAGGCGATCGCGACGAAGGCGGCCGATCTCGATACCGAGACGTGGACCTCGGTCGAGAAGTCGATCCTGCTGCAGAATCTCGACCATCACTGGAAGGAGCATCTGGCGACGCTCGATGCGCTGCGTCAGGTCGTCCATCTGCGGGCTTATGCGCAGAAAACGCCCATCAACGAGTATAAGCAGGAGGCGTTCTCGCTGTTCCAGCGGATGCTCGAAACGATCCGCGAGGACGTGACCAAGACGATCGCGCATGCGCAGTTCCAGATGCAGGCGCCGGTCGGTTTGCCGGAATTGCCCGACTTCATCACGACGCATTTCGACCCGTTCACGGGGGAAGATAACTCGAATGATTTCGACGGCGGCACGCGCGGCCACATCACGTCGACGATGCCGCCGTTGCAGATCCCGCAGCCGCAGGAGGCCGACATCGGCGAGGATCCAGCGAACTGGGAGGGCGTCGTGAGCCGGAACGCGCCATGCCCGTGCGGGTCGGGACGCAAGTACAAGCAGTGCCACGGCGCGGTTTGATCGAATGAGTCCGGCCTGCTTGGATGTAGAGGCATCCCAAGCAGGCCGCCCCGCAGTCCTCGCAACGCCCCGTCCCGCGACCGGCTAGTCGATCCGCCCGTGGCGACGATGCTGGTGCCGGACTACGTACCAAACGCCTTGGAAAACGGGACGTGCGGCCAGCGCCACACGTCCCGCCTGGTTACCAGATATGGACGCGCTGTGCGGGCGCCAGGTACAACGCGTTACCCGGCTTTACGCCGAACGCCGTGTACCATGCGTCGACGTTGCGGACGATGCCGTTGACCCGGTAGAAGGGTGGCGAATGCGGATCGGTCAGCAGCCGCGCCCGCGCCGCGCCTTCGCGCAGTTTCGCCTGCCATGCCTGCGCATAAGCCAGGAAGAACCGCTGGTCGCCGGTCAATCCGCCGATCACCGGCGCCTTGCCGTGATCCGCCTGGTATTTCTGATACGCCGCATAGGCGGTCTCGACGCCGCCGAGATCGCCGATATTCTCGCCGAGCGTCAGCGCGCCCTTCACATGCACGCCGGGGATCGGCTCATACGCGTCATATTGTTTCGACAGCGCGGCGGTGCGCTGCGTGAACGCCGCTCGTGCCTCCGGCGTCCACCAGTTCTCGAACTTGCCGGACGCACTAAACTGGCTGCCCTGGTCGTCGAAGCCATGCCCCATCTCGTGCCCGATGATCGCCCCGATCGCCCCGTAATTCACCGCGGCATCCGCCTTCAGATCGAAATAGGGGGGCTGCAGGATCGCCGCCGGGAAAGTGATCTGGTTGTTGAGCGGGTCATAATAGGCGTTCACGGTCTGCGGCGTCATGCCCCACAGCGTGCGATCGACCGGCTTGCCGAGCCGCGACAGTTCGAGCTGGTGCTGGAACTCGCCCGAGCGCATCGCATTGCCGACCGGATCGCCGCGAACGACCTGCAACGATGCATAGTCGATATACTTGACCGGATGCCCGATCCGCGGATCGAACGCGGCGAGTTTGGCCAGCGCCTGCGTCTTGGTCGCCTGGTCCATCCAGGTGTTCGCGGTGATCCGCTCCTTGTACGCGGCGCGCAGATTGGCGATCAGCTCGCCCATCTTCGCTTCGCTCTCGGGCGGGTAATGGCGCTTCACATAGACTTCGCCGACCGCCTCGCCCATCGTCCCGTTGACCAGCGCGATGCCGCGCTTCCACCGCGCGCGCTGCTGCGGCTGGTCGGCGAGCGTCTTGCCGTAGAAATCGAACGTCGCCTGATCGAACGCCTTGGGCAACACGGCGGAGCTGGCCGAGGCGAGACGGAACTTCATCCAGTCCTGCCACGTCGATACCGGCGTCGCCGCAAAGATCTTGCCCAGTTCGGTCAGCGCGGTCGAATTGGTCATGTAGACGATCGGGAAATTGCCATAGCCCGCGGTCGACAGCAGCAAAGGCCAGTCGAATTCGGGGGCCAGTGCCTTGCGACCTGCCGCATCCATGGGCTTGAGCATCGCCTTGAGGTCACGCGACTGGACCGGCGACCATTGCACCTTCGCCATCGCCGTTTCCAACGCGACGATCCGATCCGCCTTGGCCGACGCGTCCGGGATCCCGGACAAGGTCAGCATCTTCTCGACATACGCACGATAGGCGGTGCGGAAGGTATCGTATTTCGGACCCTGTTCGAGATAGTAATCGCGACCGCCCATACCGAGCGAACCTTGGCCGGCGGCGACTGAATAGCGCTTCGGATCGGCTGGATCGGGCAACTGGCCGACCTCGACCGGCGCGGCATAGCCGACCGTTGAGAACAGCGTTTGCAGCTTCTGCTTGTCGCCGGCCGCATCGATTTTCGCGAAATACGGCTTCAGCGGTGCAGCCCCGGCGCGTTCGATCGCGGCTTCGTCCATGAAGCTTGCATACAGGTCGCCGAATTGCTTCGCGCCGGGGCCGACCGCGGCCGGATCACGCGCGGCGTCGTCGAGGATCGTGCGGACCTGCTGCTCGGCCTGGTCGGCGAGAATGACGCTGCCGCCCGCTGAGGTGCGATCGGCGGCGATCTCGGTCCGCTTGTTCCAGTTGCCGTTCGCATACGTCCAGAAATCGTCACCCGGCTTCACCGCCTTGTCGGCCGCGGTCAGGTCGATCCCGAACGTCCCGTAGCGCGTGCCGGTCGAGGCTTGTGGCGCCGCCGGTGTGGATTGGGTCTGCGCGACGGCCGACGCCGACAAGGCGAGCACGGCGACGCCGAGCGATAGGCGGGGAATGTGGGTGAACGGCATCGAAACTCCTGGACGAGAAGGGGCAACCCCCGGGTTGAACGCTGATCGATAAAGCAAGCCGGACGACATCGCCTCCGGTCGGCGTGCACGAAGGTGCCCCCGTCGCGCAGCCGGCAAGCTGACGCATATTTCGTCCGCTAGCAATATCCGTGCGATGGTCGGCAAAACGCGCTGCGCAACTGCCCTGCGCTCGTCGCACCATCTCGTGCGACGTCGAAGCCCAGTCTGGATTCCGTGCTGCACGGCGCAATGATCCCGTCGAAGGAAACCGGGATCACCCTGTTCAAAAGGTTAGCGCTTTCCAATGCCGACACGACCACCTAAGCGACGGGCATCCCCGGGGGGCCGCTGATGCGCGGCTGAGAGGTGGGCTGCAGCCCATGACCCGCTGAACCTGATCCGGCTTATACCGGCGTAGGGAGGGTCTGCGGCTGGCCCGTCGTCCCTCCGATTGGAGTGGACGTGATTTTTTTCAGTGCTGGTTTTCGTATAATGTCCGCCGCGCGCGAGCGCAGGCTTTTAGGCCTGGTCGTAACAACCTTCGCCGCATCGTCGGCAGGTGCGCAGGTGGCTGACCCGGTCGAACCCGCAGAAATCCGCGTCGTCGGCAAGCAGGACCCGGCAGGGCTGCTGCCCGACCAGAAGGTCCCGCGCGCGCAGAGCGCGATCTCCGCCGACTTCATCAACAAGCAGGCACCGACGCTCAACGCGTTCCAGCTCGTCACGCTGCTCCCCGGTGCGAACGTCGCGTCGAGCGATCCCTATGGCCTGTCGACGAGCTCCAGCCTGACGCTGCGCGGTCTCGGCCAGGACGAGATCGGCGTGCTGATGGAGGGCGCACCGCAGAACGACATCGGCTATTACTACGCCTACCCCTCGCAGTTCGCCGACCCAGAGAACCTCAAGCGCATCTCGCTCGCCCAAGGCTCGGTCGATATCGATTCCCCGACGCTCGGCGGTGCAGGCGGTTTACTGTCGCTATCGCTCGACGATCCGAAGGCGCGTCCCGGCGCGCTGGTCGACCTGTCGCTCGGCAGCTACGCGGCGCGGCGCGCGTTCGTCCGGATCGATAGCGGGACGATCGGCAACACCGGGCTGAAGGCGTTCCTGTCCTATTCGAACACGCGCGCGGACAATTGGCGGGGGGCGGGCTACGACACGCGCCAGCACATCGACGCCAAGATCCTCAGCGAATGGGGCGCCGGCAACCGCGCCAGCCTCGCGCTCTCCTACAACGACGCGAACTCGTCGAGCTACCCAAGCCCGACGCTCGCCGAGTGGAACGCGCAGGGCCGCGATTTCAATTTCGACGAGCGCTACACGGCAGGGAACACCAACTATTGGCGGCTGTACCGCGCGCCGTTCCGCAATCTCTACGCCTCCGCGCCGGTGCACCTCGTGCTGAACGATCGGCTTGCGCTCGACAGCACCACCTATCTCCAGTTCGGTTACGGCAACTCGCCCTACGGGACGCAGCTGACCACCGAAGGCAATTTCCTCGGCACCGAGGCACTCGCCCAGCCGATCGCGCTGCCCGGCGCAGTCGACGGCGTCGCGACCGTGCTCGGCAATTACACCGGCGACCAGATGCGGACCGGCAACGTCAGCAAGCTCACCTTCAAGACAGGCATGCACACGCTGACCGCCGGGCTCTGGTTCGATTATGGCACCGATCGCGTCACCCAGTCGTACACGTCGATCGACGCCGATGGGCAGCCGTTCGACCGCTGGGGGTATCGCGCGAAAGCGATCCGCACCGCCGACGGCCGCCTGCTCGCCTATGAGAACCAGCGCACCGTCACGGTCACGAAGGGCTTCTTCCTCGCCGACAGCATCGCGCTGACGCCGCGGCTGACGATCGACGCCGGGTTCAAGGGCGTCAACGTGCTGCGCAACGGCCGCACCTATTTGCCTGGACCGCAGGACAAGGTCCGCAACGACAGTTTCGCCGCATTGCCGCGCGCCGCGATCCACTACCGGCTCGACGATCGCCAACAGCTGTTCGCCAACATCACCACCAACTTCCGCACGCCCAACGAATTCACGCTCTACAACAGCTATTTCGGCGGCGAAGTCGTCGTGCGCGGGACGAACGCGCTCAAGAACGAATATTCGGTCTCGCAGGAGATCGGCTATCGCTTCATCGGCGAACAGCTCTCCGCCTCGGTGACCGGCTTCCACTACAAGTTCCGCAACCGACAACTCGCCACCGTGCTCGACCAGGGCGGCGCGCAGGTCAACGCGACGCTCAACGCCGGCGGCCAGACCTCGTACGGGGTGGATGCGGAGATCGACTATCGCCCGGTCGCAGGCGTCAGCCTCTACCTTTCGGGCGAATATCTGCGCGCGCGGATCGACGACGACCTGCCCGTCGGCGCGGACTTCCTGCCGACCAAGGGCAAGCACGCGGTCTCCAGTCCCACCGTCCAGTTCGGTGCCGGCGGGATCTATGACGATGGCCGGTTCTTCGGCAGCGTCGCGTCGAAATATATCGGCCGGCAATATGCGAGCTTCATGAACGACGAGCGGATCAAGGGCTATGCGACGCTCGATCTGTCGGTCGGCATGCACCTCGCCGACTGGCTCGACGGCAAGCGCACCGATCTGCGCGTCAACGCGATCAACGTCACCGATCCGCACGTCCTCGCCGGCGTCCAGTCGGTCAGCACCAACGCGCAGGACACGATCGGCCGCAACGGCACGGTCATCGCAGGCTCCCCCCCGGCCTATTATATCGGCAGCGGTGCGGCGGTCATGGCGACGATCTCGCGGGCATTCTGAGATGGCGACGCAGCCTGCGCATCTGGTCCACGGCATGGGCACCGCGATGGAGGCGCCGACCTGGCCCGCGATCACCGCCGACGAGGCGAATGCGGTGATCGCCCGCTTTCCGGCGGCAGGGCGGCTGACCGGGCTGCACTGGCATTCCCCGCGACCGTTCTCCGCCGCGACGCTGGCGCACACGACGCAGGGCGCGTTCCTGTTGAAGCGCCACCACCGCAGCGTCCGCTCGATCGAGGGACTGGCGGAGGAGCACGCGTTCATCGCGCACCTCGCCGGCGCGGGCATGTCGGTACCCGAGGTGATGGCAACCGCAGACGGCGCGACGGCGGTGACGAGCGGCGCCTGGTCGTACGAACTGCACCGTGCGGCGCCGGGTGCGGACCTGTACCGCAACAGCCTGTCATGGACGCCGTTCGCCTCGCACGCGCATGCCCATGCCGCCGGTGTCGCGCTCGCGAATTTACATGAGGCGGCGCGCAGTTTCAGCGCGCCGGCCCGCCGACCGCAGCCACTGGTTGCCAGCTTCACCATCCTCCCCGCCGCCGATCCGCTCGCCGCAGCCGAAGCCTATGTCGCGGCCCGTCCCGCGCTGGCCGCGTTCCTCGAATCCAAGCCTTGGCGACGCGAGCTCGCGAGGCTGTTCGAAGCCTTGGGGCAGGGGTTGGCCCCTCTGCTTGCCGAGCAAACGCCGCTGTGGACGCACAACGACTGGCACCCCTCCAACCTGCTCTGGACGAACGGCGGCAGTGTCCGAACCGCGTTCGACTTCGGACTCGCCGACCGGACCTGCGCCGTGCACGACATCGCCACCGCGATCGAGCGCACCGCCGTTCGCTGGCTCGACCTAGGGCAGGGGACCGACGACATCGGCGATCCAGAGGCAGCATTGGCGCTGCTTGCGGGCTACGCCACCACCGCGCCGCTCGCTCGCGCCGACATTGCCGCGGTCGTTCGCGTGTTGCCGCTGGTCCACCTCGAGTTCGCGCTGTCGGAGATCGATTACTTCACCGCAGTGGTCGAAGACCCGGCATCTGCCGGGCTCGCCTGGGACGGGTATGTGATCGGCCACGCCGAGTGGTTTTTGTCTACCCCAGGGCAGGATTTCCTTCGCGCGATCGAAGCCGGGGCTCATTCCCAATGACCGCGTTCGAGATCGTCGCGGTCGCGGTGAGCGTCACGGGCATCTGGCTGACCGCGACGCGCCGCATGCTGTGCTGGCCGGTCAACCTCATCGCCTGCGGGCTCTATTTCAAGCTGTTCCTCGACGTCCGGCTCTATGCCGACATGGTCCTGCAAGCGCTGTTCGGGCTCGCGATCCTCTATGGCTGGGTCGCCTGGACCCGCGGCAAGGACGCCACCGGCGACGTCGTCGTGGTCCCGCTTCGCCCCGCGCACGCGATCGCGAGTCTCGCCGCGGGCGCGGCCGGCGCCGTCGCGATCGGCTGGTTCATGAGCCGCTACACCGACGCCGCGCTGCCATGGATGGACGCCGCGCTCAGCAGCTTCAGCCTCGTCGCGCAATATTGGACCGCACGCCGCCACACCGCCAACTGGCTGCTCTGGATCGCAGTCGACATTCTCTATGTCGGGATGTTCCTGGTCAAAGGCCTGACGCTGACCGCGGGCTTGTACGCGGCGATGATCGCGCTCGCGGTGATCGGCTATCGCCGCTGGCGACAAGCGGAAGTGCCCCAGGTGGCCGCCCCCATCGCCTCGCGCTGACCGCCCCCGCGACGGTTGCGCAGCGGGCTGCAGCATGCTCTACCTACTCAGACAAATAGAATGTCGAGAAGAGGGTGCTGCCATGACCGATCCGTCGCCTGCCGGACAATCGCGTCGTCATTTCCTGACGAGCGTCGGCAAAAGCGCGCTGCTGGCGGGGCCGTTGGCGGCCACCGCCAACGCCGTCTATGCCGCAACCCCCGTTAAGGCGCCGGGGGTGCCGACGGCGTCGCTGCGTCCGTTCGACATGGCCGATGTGACGCTCGGCGAGGGACCGTTCCTGCACGCGCAGCGCAAGACCGAAGCGTATCTCCTGTCGCTCGACCCCGATCGGATGCTCCACAATTTCCGCGTGAATGCTGGATTGCCGCCCAAGGCGCCGGTCTATGGCGGCTGGGAATCGGATCCGATGTGGGCGGACATCAACTGCCACGGGCACACGCTCGGGCATTATCTGTCGGCCTGCGCGCTCGCCTATCGCGCCACCGGCGATAAGCGGTTCAAGGCGCGGATCGAACATATCGCCGACGATCTTGCAGCCTGCCAGGCGGCGTCGGGCACCGGCCTGGTCTGTGCCTTCCCCGATGGGCCGGCGCTGGTGGCGGCCCATCTGCGTGGCGAACCGATTACCGGCGTGCCCTGGTATACGCTTCACAAGGTCTATGCAGGCTTGCGGGATTCCGCGGTATTGGCGGACAGCGATACGGCGCGTGCGGTACTGATGCGGCTGGCGGATTGGGCGGTCGTGGCGAGCCGACCGCTCAGCCCGGCGCAGTTCGAGACGATGCTCGACACCGAGCATGGCGGCATGAACGAGGTGTTCGCCGATCTCTACACGATGACCGGCACCGCCGAATATCGCACGATGGCCGAACGATTCTCGCACAAGGCGATCCTCGCGCCCTTGGCCCAGAACCGCGATCATCTCGACGGACTTCATGCCAATACGCAGGTGCCCAAGATCATCGGGTTCCAGCGTGTGTGGGAGATCACCGGTGACGCTAAATACCGCACGGCCTCGGAGTTTTTCTGGAATACGGTAGCGCTGACCCGGTCGTTCGCGACCGGCGGGCACGGCGACAACGAGCATTTCTTTCCCGTCGCGGATTTCGGCAAGCACGTTTTCTCGGCCAAGGGGTCCGAGACCTGCTGCCAGCACAATATGCTGAAACTGACCCGAGCGCTGTTTCTGCACGATCCACAGGCGCGCTACGCCGATTATTACGAGCGGACGTTGTATAACGGAATCCTGGCGTCGCAGGATCCCGATACCGGCATGGCGACGTATTTCCAGGGTGCGCGGCCCGGTTACATGAAGCTGTATCATGCTCCCGAGACGGCGTTCTGGTGCTGCACGGGCACGGGGATGGAGAACCACGTCAAGTATCGCGATTCGATCTACTTCCATGACGACCGCGCGCTGTATGTGAACCTGTTCGTGCCGTCCGCGGTCCGGTGGCGGGAGAAAGGCGCAGTCCTGACGCAGACGACCGCGTTCCCCGAAACCTCCACGACAAGCTTGCGCTGGACGCTGAAGTCGCCGGCCGAACTGGCGCTCAAATTGCGCCATCCCGGCTGGAGCGGCACCGCGATCGTCCTGATCAACGGCGTCGAGGCCATGCGGTCGAGCGTTCCCGGTCGGTATCTGGAGATCGCCCGCGTCTGGCGGAACGGCGATGTGGTGGAAGTGCGTCTGGATATGGATCCGGTCGCCGAACGCCTGCCAACCGCCCCGGATATCGTCGCCTTCACCGTCGGTCCGCTGGTACTGGCAGGCGCGTTCGGACAGGACGGGCTGGCGCCGGGCGCGGACATCGTCACCAACGAGCGTAAATATGGCGACTATAACGCGACCGCGTTCACGCCGCCCAGATTGACGGGTGATCCCGAGACGCTCGCGCAGGCGATCCGCCCGACCAAGCGCACGCTGGAGTTCACGATCCCCGCTGCAGACGGCCGTCCTGTCCGCCTGGTCCCGTATCACCGGATCGCGCACGAACGGTACGCGACCTATTGGCAAGTCGGACCGGTCACGCCGACGGTCTAAGCGCTGGCAACGATTGAGGATGGATACGTGACGGTCGAACTATACGGAATTCCGAACTGCGACACGATGAAGAAGGCGCGCGCTTGGCTTGATGCGCAGGACGTCACGTACGTGTTCCACGATTACAAGAAGGTCGGCATCACGGAGGATCGGTTGCGGCGCTGGATCGGGATGTCGGGCTGGGAGGTTCTGCTCAACCGCAACGGCACCACGTTTCGCAAGCTCCCCGAGGCCGAGCGGTCCGACATGAGCGCCGATCGCGCGGTGGCGCTGATGCTGGCGCAACCGTCGATGATCAAGCGTCCGGTGCTCGAAGCCGGCGATACGCTGCTGGTAGGATTCACGCCCGAGCGGTATGACGCGGCGGGGCTGGGCAACGCCTGAAGGAGAGTAGAATGCCTGTCGCTACATGGAATGGCCGCGAGATTGCGCGATCGGACGATACCGTCGTCGTCGAAGGCAATCACTACTTCCCCGCCGACAGCGTCGACCCGGCGCTGCTCGAGGAGAGCGCTACGCACTCGAACTGCCCGTGGAAGGGTGTGGCGAGCTACAAGACGCTGGTCGTCGACGGCAAGCGCAACATCGATGCGGTCTGGTATTACCCGGACCCGAAGTCGGCCGCGGCCGAGATAAAGGACCGCTATGCGTTCTGGAAAGGCGTGACGGTCGGTTGAGGACGCGAGGTACGCGATGCTGTCGCCGCCGAGCCTCGCCATCGTCTTTTGGGGCTCGCCGTCGTCCCCAAGCCCCCCGTCATCCCAGCGAAAGCTGGGATCTCCCGGTTAGGCACACTTCGTGAACCACGAGGGATACCCCAGCTTTCGCTAGGGTGACGGTTATCGAACTCGGATCGCAGCCCGCAATCCTCCCCCGCCAGGGGGAGGTGTCGCCGAAGGCGACGGAGGGGGAGGACACGGAGCAGGTGTTATCCCTTTCCCCCCTCCGTCTGGCAAAGGCCAGCCCCCCCCCCCCCTGGCGGGGGAGGTTCAAAGGTTCAGCTCAGATCGCGCCCGAGAACGTGTCGCACTGCGCCGGATCGCCGCTGTCCAGCCCGCGCTTCAACCACGACTGGCGCTGCGCCGACGTCCCATGCGTGAAGCTATCCGGCACCACACGCCCCTGCGACTCCTTCTGCAGCGTATCGTCGCCGATCGCCTGCGCGGCCGTCATGCCCTCCTGGATATCGCCAGCCTCGAGTCGCGACCGGTTGGCCGCCGCCCACACGCCCGCATAGCAATCCGCCTGCAGTTCCAACCGTACCGACAGCGCATTGCCTTCGGTCTCGCTAGCCTGGCGCTGCGCCTGCTGGACCTGCGCGTTGGTGCCGAGCAGCTTCTGGATATGATGACCGAACTCGTGCGCGATCACGTAATCCTGTGCGAAATCACCGTCCGCCTTGAACCGGGTCGACAGCTCGTTGAAGAAGCTCGTGTCGAGATAGATGCCCTGATCGGTCGGGCAATAGAACGGCCCCATCGCCGACTGCGCGGCACCGCATCCCGAACGGCCATTGCCGTCGAAGAACACCAGCTTGGGCGCTTCGAAGCGCTGGCCGTTCTTGGCGAAGATCGCCTCCCAGGTATTGTCGGCCGAACTGAACGCGTTGCAGGCCGCCTTGCTCTCGGGCGTCAGGTTGCAGCTCGACGTCGTGTCGGTGCCGGCGCGCGGCGCTCCGCTCTGTGTGGTCGGGGCAGAGGACTGTCCGCCGCCGAGCAGGCCGCCCAGGCCACCCATGCCGCCGAACACTGCCATCAGGATCAGCACGACGACGATCCCGCCGCACCCGAATCGGCTGCCGATCATCGGCAACAGCCCCATCAGCAGGCCGCCGCCACCGCCGCCGAAACCGCCGCCGCCGCCGCCCGAGCCGCGCTGGTCCTCGACGTTGATGTTCGGATCGTAATCGTCGAGCCGCATGAATATGCCCCTTTTCGTTTCTTCTCGGGAACGAAATGCGCAAGGTGGCGCTAGAGTTGCACGGCGGTCGAATCCGCCGCGTAAAGCGATAGGGGGAGTGCGTATGTTCCTGAAGGGCAAGACCGCGGTCATCACCGGATCCACCTCGGGGATCGGCCTGGCCTACGCCAAGGCGTTTGCGGCGCAGGGCGCCGCGGTGGTGCTCAACGGCTTCGGCGACGCGGACGCGATCGAGCGGGACCGCGCCGCCTTGGCGCAGGTCAGCGGAGCCGCCGCGCTCTACGATCCCGCCGACATGACGAAGCCCGACGAAATCGCCGCGATGGTCGAGCGGGCGGCGCGTGAGACCGGCAGCGTCGACATCGTCGTCAACAACGCGGGCATCCAGCACGTCGCCGGGATCGCCGACTTTCCTATCGACAAGTTCGACGCGATCATCGCGATCAACCTGTCCTCGGCGTGGCACACGATGCGCGCCGCGGTGCCGCACATGCGCGCGAAGGGCTGGGGCCGGATCATCTCGACCGCGTCGGCGCACTCGCTCGTCGCGAGCCCCAACAAGTCGGCGTACGTCATGGCCAAGCACGCGATCGCCGGGCTCACCAAGACGATCGCGCTGGAGACCGCGACCGACGGCATCACCGTCAACTGCATCTCGCCCGGCTATGTCTGGACCCCGCTGGTCGAGAACCAGATTCCGGACACGATGGCGGCGCGGGGGATGACGCGCGATCAGGTGATGAACGACGTCCTGCTTGCCGCGCAACCGACCAAGGAATTCGTCACGCCGGAGCAGGTCGCGGCGTTCGCGCTGTTCCTGTGTCGCGACGAGGCCAAGGCGATCACCGGCGCGAACCTGTCGATGGATGGCGGCTGGACGGCGGCGTGACCGATCGGCGCGCCGCCGCCCGGAAAACCATTGCCGTTCAAGGCGATACGCGCTTAGCTTGGCGCAGGCCAACGGGACACGAGACGATGCGAACCTGGTTCGGAACTGCCGCGTGCATGATGGTCGTGGCCTGTGGATCGACCGTGGCCGGTGTCGGGAACGCCAGCGCCGCGCGGCCCAACCTGGATTGGCGGCGGGTAGCCACCCCAGCGGATCGCGCGCGGCTGCGCGGCTGGCGTGGCGCCTGGGTCGCCGCGCTCGCGCAGGTCGATCCGAAGGAGGTCGCGCGCGATCCGGTGCTGTTCGACCCCGACCGTTCGCTGGTCGACCCGTTGCCACCCGCGGGCGCGTATCGGTGTCGCACGTACAAGCTCGGTGCTCGCGCGGGCATCGGCCCGACCTTCACGGCCTCGGGCTGGTTCGCCTGCCGGATCGGCACGAGCGAGGACGATGGCGAGCGCGTGGTCAGCCTCGTCAAGCTCGACGGATCGCAGCGCCCGGTCGGCTCGGTCTTCGCCGACACCAATGCGCGGGCGATCTTCCTGGGAACGATGGAGCTCGGCGACGAGACGCGGCCGCTGCGCTATGGTCGCGACGCCAACCGCGACATGGCCGGGCTGATCGAGCGGATCGCCCCGCAGCGCTGGCGCGTGGTGCTGCCCTATCCGCGGTTCGAATCGCTCCTCGACGTGGTCGAGCTGGTCCCCGCGTCCTAGCGAGCGGCGGGCAGGTGGCCCGGAACCGTCGTCGTCACCATGCCGGATGCGGCCGCTCCCGTCGCGACCGCTACGCCGGGCGACTCGATCGGGCCAAGGCTGGTGAGATACTGCCTGCCGTGCATCTCGATCGGCGTGACGCGGCCGGCGTTACCGGCCAGCACCGCCTTCAGATACGAGCGCGGTTTCTTCATCAACCCGGGCTGATCGAGCGCGGACAGCCCCACCAGGCGCGCGGCTTCCTTGACGAAGTGGACGCAATTATGGTCGCCCAGACGGTACACGCTGTCTGGCTTGCCCTCGCTCCACGCCTCGACCAGCCGCAGCACGGCGACGTATTGCGCGTCGGTCATCACCACCGAGAATTGCGCGTCGCTGCTCGCGACATAGCTCGGCCTGGCGATGTCGAGCTTGCCCGCGACCGGTCCCATCAACAGCGCGGGCGATACCGATTTCGCCGTGAAGCCTGCATTCGTGTCGACCCGCGCGCCGCCCGCATCGGGCACCCCGCGCAAGGTGAAGAACGCGTGCGGGAAACTGTTGCCGAGTTCATGGCTCCAGAACGTGATCGTGACCGCAGCCTGCGCCGGCAGTGCGTATCCGACGCACAGGCAGAACAGGGCGATCAGGCGTAGCAGCGGCTTCATCGGCCGAGGCTATCGCCGAATCTCCAGCCTTACCAGAGGCATGCGTCCGATTTACATCAGCGCTGCGTGGTAGTTTCGCCGCCGCCGGAGGCTGGCGCCGGGGCAAGCGTCGCGTTCTCGCGCTTCTCGGGCCGGATATAGATCGACGACAGCGTCGGTACGGCGGCGCGCAGTTCGGTCTCCATCGCCTCGATCATCGTCTCGCCGTCGCCCATCGTCACCGCATCGTCGAAGTCCGCGCTGATCGCGGCGAAGATGCTGTCGGGCGCGGCATGGACCGTGCGGACATGGTTGACCGAGACGATCGCAGGATGCGCCGCAACGATCTTGTGGATCGTGGCGATCACCGCCGGGTCGGCGCGCTCGCCGATCAGCAGGCCCTTCGATTCGCGCGCGAGCAGCACGGCGACCAGCGCGAGGATCAGCCCGATCGCGATCGACGCGGCGCCGTCGATGCGCGGATCGTCGAACGCGTGGCTCGCCCAGATACCGATCCCGGCGATGACGAGGCCCGCCAGCGCCGCGGAATCCTCGAACAGCACGATGAAGCCGGTGGGATCCTTCGACCGGTGGATCGCCGACCACCAGCCCATGTCGCCCTTGGTCTTCGAGAATTCCCGCACCGCGATCGTCCAGCTGCTGCCCTCGAGCGCGAACGAGATCGCCAGCACGATGTAGTTGATCGTCGGGGTCGTCAGCGGCTCGGGGTCCTGGATGTGCCGCCAGCCCTCGAAGATCGACACGCCCGCGCCGATCGCGAAGATCAGGATCGCGACGACGAACGCCCAGAAATACAGCTCGCGGCCATAGCCGAACGGGTGCGCCTCGTCGGCGGGACGCTTGGCCTTGCCCTGGCCATACAGCAGCAACACTTGGTTGCCGCTGTCGACCACCGAGTGGAAGCCTTCGGTCAGCATCGACGACGAACCGGTCATCCCGGCCGCGACGAATTTCGCCACGCCGATCCCGAGATTGGCGGCGAGGGCGCCATAGAGGACGATGTCGTCCTTGATGCGAGCGGTCAGTGTCTTGGCCATCCCGCCGTCCTACACGAGGGGATGCGGTTGGAAAGGGGCGGCTTCGCAAGAGGTTGGGGGGTGCAATCGAAGCGCGACGGCAATTGGAATGCGGCTGCGGCGTGCGACTTGCTACTTCGCGCTGCGTCATCCTGACGAAAGTCAGGACCCAGAGCCACAAGCGTATCCGCCTGTAATCCTGGGTCCTGACTTTCGTCAGGATGACGGATGGGTGCAACGTGCAGCAGCCGCGCCAAAACAGGAATACCCGCCGGTGGACGAGCCACCGGCGGACACCTTTCCTCCCCAGGAAACTGCGTAAATCGTATCAGCCGAGCCGGCCGAGGCGGTGGTACAGCGCACTCATCCGCATCAGCCGCGCGTCGTCGATCGAGGTCTTGCTGATCATCTCGCCGAGCACTTCCTTCATCAGCGCGAAATCGTTGGTCGAGAAGACGGCGCGGGCGCGGGGTTGTTCGGTGGTGGTCTGCATGGCTTGCCTCCTTCGATGGCTCGTCTTGTCTCTCTCTTTACAGCGACTGCGTATCGAGAGAGGCGATACGCATTCAATAGCGAGCAACACCGGCGTGCTGGAAGGCGCGACCGCGTTACGCCAGCGTCGCGGTGTCCGCCGTCCTTGTATCTGAGCTGTCGACCTGTAAAGATCGTGACAGGAGGGCTTCAGGATGGCGGAACGGAAATTACTGGCGGGGCACGCGATCCGTCGTCTGCGGCGCGGCGCTGGGCTGACGCAGGCGGCGATGGCCGACATGCTGGCGATCAGCCCGAGCTACCTGAACCTGGTCGAGCGCAACCAGCGCCCGGTGTCGGCGACATTGCTGATCAAGCTGGCGGAGAGCTTCGACTTCGATCCGCGTTCGCTCACTGCGGCCGAGCCCGGCGGCGGCGCGGAGGCAATCCGGCGGCGGCTGGCTGACCCGATGTTCGCCGACCTAGAGATCGATCGCAACGAGGTCGAGGAATGGCTCGCCAGCGCGCCCGGCGGTGCGGCGGCGTTCGCGCGCGTGTTCGACCGGATCGGTGGGGGCGCGGTGGTCGAGGCGGGCGACGATCCGGTGACGCTCGTGCGCCGCGAGATCGAGCGCTGGCGCAATCACTTCGCCGATCTCGACGCGGCGGCCGAGGCGCTGGCGGACGAACTGCGGCTCGGCGCGGGCGACCTGTACGGCGCCATCGCCGAGCGACTGCGCGCGAAACACGGCCTGACGATCCGCGTGCTGCCGGCCGACGTGCTGCCGGACATGCTGCGCCGGCTCGACCTCCACGCGCGCCAGTTGCAGTTGAGCGAGATGCTCGACCCCGCGTCGCGGACGTTCGCGGTCGCCTTCCAGCTCGGCCAGATCGAGGCGAAGGCGGAGATCGATGCGCTCGCGAAGGGCGCAGGCTTCACCGATCGCGCCGCCGAGCGCCTCTATCGCCGTCACCTGCTCGGCTATTTCGCCGCAGCGCTGATGATGCCGTACGCCCGATTCCTGCGCGGGTGCGAGACGACAGGGTACGATATCGAGCTTCTGCAACGCCGGTTCGGTGCAGGCTTCGAACAGGTCGCGCACCGCTTGACGACGTTGCAGCGGGTGGGCGCGCGCGGGCTCCCGTTCTTCATGATCCGGATCGACCGCGCGGGACAGGCATCGAAGCGCTACCCCGGCGCAAGCGGCGCGGCGCTGGTCGAGGCGGTGGGGCGCTGTCCGTTGTGGCGGCTCCACCACGCGTTCGACCGGCCGGGCAGCCTGATGGTCCAGCTCGTCGAGTTGGAGGACGGCGCGCGCTGGCTGACGATGGCGCGGACGGTTACGCCGCAGGGCAGTCGCTTCGGCGCGGTCCATGCCGAGTTCGCGATCGGCCTGGGCGTGGCGGCATCGCAGGCCGGCGTGCTCGCGGCGGCGAGCGGTTTCGATCTGGCGGGAAGGGCGATGCCGATCGGCCTGGGTTGCCGCGCCTGCTTCCGCAACGACTGCCCGCAACGCTCGATCGCACCGGCGGGCCGTGCGCTGCTGATCAACGAACGCGAACGGAAAACGTCGGCGCTCACGTTTGCGGGGGACTGATACGCCGGCACGACGACGATCCCTTAACCGGCACCGGCAAAGCTTCGCGTTGGAGATTGCGCTACTTCGCGCTATGTCATGGCTGAGACTATCGAATTGGTAAGCAAACCCCATGCGTCTGATAAATATAGACTGGAGCTCGGATGCGGCTATATTTCTCATCGGTGTTTTTGTGCTGGTCGTCGTCGCCGTCATTCTACTTGAGAGAATGCGGTCGGGAGGACGATCCAAGGGCCGACGTTCGCTAAATAAATCGAACGATATCATAGATTAGGCGTTATCGGTCACATTGTGCGTTACAGGCGCCGGTTTTGTGGAAGTTTATTTGATACGCGCCCTTTTTCCTCCAACGATGAAATACTGTGGACGAATGCCGATCATGGGCGACCGCGGAATGCACTTGTGAGATCACCAAGGACACTGTCTCTACAATAATCACCCCGACATGATCGGCTGGACCGGGGCGAGCGGGGGAAGTGCAATGACGCGTGTTCTGGTGTTCGGGTTCAGCGTTACCGAAGAAACCGCAGGCTTCGTTCCGCTGGTAAAACGGGCGCTAGCCGGAGAGATCGCGGTCGACAGAAAGGCGGTCGGCGGTGCCGCCATCGCCGTAGTGCCCTATCTGGGCCGACTGCTACGCTACGACCGGTACGACTACGTCCTGTTCGAGATCGCCACCTGCCTGCGCTATGCCGAGGCCGATCCCGGGCGCTATGACACCGCGTTGGCAGAGATCGTCGCGCAGGTTCGGCAGGGCGGTGCGGTTCCGTGTTTCGTCAACCTGTTCCGTGGCCCGGTCGACTATCGAACCGATCGGCTCGTCCGATCGATTCGTGCGATCGCAGATAAAGAAGATCTGCCCTTGCTCGATCTGACCGACCGCATGGTCCAGGCCAAGGCGGAGGGGCGGCTGGCGGATTTTCTTCGCGACGGTACGCACACCACGCCGCTCGGTGCCGCCTGTTATGCCGACGAGATCGGCGCGTTCCTGCGGCAGGTCGTCCGGGACCGGCCTTGGGTCAATACGACCAACACCGTTTGCGAAGCCCGCTTCCGCTATATTCCCGCGACAAGTTTCGGTGCGGTGGCCGGCGTCCTGGAACGCAAGGGGGTGAAGCTTTCCTATGTCGAGCTGGCGGCGGGCGCCATGCTGCGCGGTACGCTGTCCGAGGAACTGACGTTTCGCGGGCTGCTGTTCGCGATGGGCCCGAGCACCGGCATCCTCGAGGTGGCATCCGGGGGCATGGCGCACAAGGCGACGGCCTATGACGAGTTCAGCTATTACCGGCGCTTTTCCTATTGGCTTCGCACCTTGCCGGAATCCCGTAACTTCATCGTCCGACAACTCGATCTCGAACCCAAGGCCGTCCTGCGAAAAGGAGACCGCCACAGCGGCCCGCGCGTCGGACAGATTGCCGGGATCCTCGCCGAAGCCGTCGGCGAGCAGGGCCCGGTCTGCCTGTCTGAGTGATGCCCGGCATGGTCGGCGGTGGCATCTTCGGCGGTTCGTGCGGTGTGATGCGGTGTGATGCGGTGGCCGATCCGCGCGACGCTCCGTTGACGATCGCAAGGCTTGGCAATAGCCAGCCTGACGAGGCCCCATCGCATCGACCGCCACCAGAGCCTGTGCCGCCAGGCTGGGGCCGAGATGCCATTGCTAGGATCGATCATGTCCCATTCTGATCGCTACGACGTCCTGATCGTCGGCGCGGGCCATGCCGGAGCGCAGGCGGCGATCGCGCTGCGCCAACGCGGGTTCGAGGGGACGATCGCGCTGCTCGGCGACGAGCCTTCGCTGCCCTATGAACGTCCGCCCCTGTCGAAAGACTATTTGGCCGGCGACAAGCCGTTCGAGCGTATCCTGCTGCGTCCCGCGGCGTTCTGGGCCGACCGCATGATCACGCTCCTGCCGGGGCATATGGTCGTTGCGGTCGATCCCGAGGCGCATCACGTGGTCACCGCCGAGGGGCTCACACTCCGATACGGCCAGTTGATCTGGGCGGCGGGAGGCGTGCCGCGGCGGTTGGCCTGCACCGGCTATGACACGACCGGCGTGCATAGCGTTCGCACGCGCGCCGATGTCGATCGGATGATCGCGGAAATGCCGATGGTCGACCGAGTCGTCGTGATCGGTGGTGGCTATATCGGGCTCGAGGCCGCGGCCGTGCTCACCAAGCTCGGCAAGCATGTCACGGTTCTCGAGGCGCAGGACCGCGTGCTCGCGCGCGTCACGGGCGAGGTGTTGTCACGGTTCTACGAGGCAGAACATCGCGCGCACGGCGTCGACCTGCGCACCGGCGTGGAAGTGGCGGGCATAGACGTAGCCGCCGGTAGGGCTTGCGGCGTCCGGCTCACCGACGGCTCCGTCGTGCCGTGTCAGATGGTCATCGTCGGGATCGGCATCATACCCGCGGTCGCCCCCCTGCTCGCTGCCGGGGCCGAGGGCGGCAATGGCGTGCATGTCGACGATCAGTGCCGCACGACGCTGGCCGATATCTTCGCGATCGGCGACTGTGCCGCGCATGTCAACGCGTTTGCCGAGGGGCACGTGATCCGCCTGGAATCGGTGCAGAACGCCAATGACCAGGCGACCACCGTCGCGAAATTGCTGACCGGTACGCCCGAGCCCTATCATGCGGTGCCCTGGTTCTGGTCCAATCAATATGATCTGAAGCTCCAGACCGTCGGTCTGTCCTCGGGGTACGACGACGCGGTGCTGCGCGGCGATCCGGAAAGTCGCAGCTTCTCGCTCGTCTATCTCAAGCACGGACGGGTTATCGCGCTGGACTGCGTCAACCGGGTACGGGATTACGTGCAGGGTCGTGCGCTGGTCGCCGGATCGATCCCTGTCGATCCGGCGGTGCTCGCGGATCCATCGATCGAACTCAAGACGCTGGCGCTTGCTGCTGTCGGCACCTGAAGGCTGGGTTGGGAGCGGATGCCCTAGAATCAGGCCAACCAACCTCCCGTGAAACCAGCACGTTGCAGGCCGCGGCGGATGTGCGGGTTGCGCTTCATCGTTTTCCAGACCAGCCCGGTGCGCCAGTTCTCCATCATCACCACGATCGGCCCCTGATCGATGCCGATATAATCGTCGTCGACCCACCCTGCGCCGGGAATGATACGACCGTGCTTCAACGGCTGCGTCGTGGCGGTCAGCGTCGGATTGAACGCGTCGAGAAAGCCGTATTTGCCATAGATGTTGGCGCCATAGCGTTCGTGCATCGCCTCGATCGCCTGGCGTGAGAGCTCCGGCTCGAACGCGAACGACGCGGCGGCCGCGGTCGGTGCGATCGTGCCGTCGTCGCGGTCACCGGGGCCCCGCGCGGAATAGCTGAAGAGCTCGCGCTTGCGACCGCCGATAGTGGCGGTGAAGTCGCCTGGCCCGTCGCTCGCGGTCAGCCCCCAGACATCGGCGCCATAGCCCGTCCACCCGCCCGGATTGGCGATCGCATAGGCGCGCTGCGCCCGCACCGCACGGCGGCTGTTCTCGAAATAATCGATGCCTTTGGTCGCGATGTAGCGGTCGCGGATGTCGCGGAAGTCGATCCAGCAATGGCTGTACTGGTGGACGAACATCGGCCCGAAATGAATATACGGCTCGCCGCCCCAGCGATCGGTCCACTGCGCGCCGAAGCGGCTGGTCCAGGCATCCCAGGTCTGCGGCGGCAGCGCGTGCGTGGGCGAGCCGATCGCCAGGATGTAGAGCAGCATCGCCTCGTTGTAGATGTTCCAGTCGTGCGGGATGAACCCGCTTTCGGGATGCCAGCCCATCGCCATGAACGGCGGGCGCGGCACGATCCAGGCCCAGTCGACCGCGGCATATAGCTGCTCCGCCAGCGCGCGGATCCGCACCTCGTCGGGGTGGTCGGAGTCGAACCAGCTCTGGGAGAACAACACGCCGCCCATCAGCAGCGCCGTGTCGACCGTCGACAGTTCGGCACGGGCGAAGCGGTGGCCCTTGGTGGTGCCGAGGAAGTGATAGAACAGGCCGTGAAAGCCGCTGTCGTCGTTCTGGCTGTCGCCCTGCGGCGCCGCGGCGAAGAATTGCAGCGTCGTCAGGGTCCGGGTGCGCGCCTGATCCCGCGTGATCCAGCCATTCTCGACCCCGATCGGATAGGCGGTGAGCGCGAACCCGACCGCGGCGATCGACGCGAAGGACGGTGTCGGCCCGCGATCGGGGGTGAGGCCGGTCGCCGGATCGGTGGTGTCCCAGAAATAATAGAAACTGCGTTCGTGCAGATTGGCGATCAACGGGGTCGGCATCGGCCGCCCCGTCGAGGTGCCCGTATTGGCGGTGAGGTCCGCTCCGCCGGCAGGATCCGCGGTGCCGGGCCGGGGAAGGGGCGGGACGGCGCAACCGGCCATCAGTCCAGCCAGGCCAAGTGCGCTGGTACCCAGCATGTGCCTGCGATCGATCATGATGTCCTTCGGGTACTGATACGCTGAGACGATGCGGGACACGGCTTGGCCGCATCCCGCAAAACGGAGTTTATTAGAACGAGAAGCCGGCCGACAGCTTGATGGTACGCGGCGCGTTGCCGCCCGTGCTGTAGGTCGAACGCCTGCCATAGTTCGGATCGAGCGGACTGTTGTTGAAGTCCGTGTAGTTGCGATCGTTCATCACGTTCAGGATATCGAGCCGCATGCGGATCCTGGTCTGGTCGGTGATGAAACCGAGCGGGACATATTTGGTGAACGCGAAATCCAGCTGTCGGCGTCCCCAGAGATCGCCGAGGCCATCCGCCTCCCGCCCGACCAGCGTCCGCGAGAACGGATCCGAATTGTCGATGAACGACTTCAGATAGATCGGCGATTCGATCTGGAACTTGCTCGAGATCGTCACGCCGATCGGCGTGTCGACGCTGCCCGCGATCACGAACCGGTGGCGCGGCACGCCCGACGAGCGGAGCGTCGGATAATTCGAGAGCTGCGCGTAATCGAGCGAATAGGTCTCGCCGAACTGCCGGTTCTCGTCCGCCTGCGTGTAGGTGTAAGTCGCGTCGATGCTCCACGGCGAGGCCGCCGAATAGGTCTTGGTCAGCTTGAAATAGACCGCGTCGGAATTGGTCTTGAGGCCATTGGTGCCGAGGATGATCGAGCCATAGCCATTGGGCGAGAACGAGAAGGGCGACTGGGGTACGTCCGACACGCTGGCGGGATCGTTGAAGAAGAAGCTCCCGTCCGGGCGGCGATTGCCGAGCAGGAACGCGAACCCGTCGTTGCTCTCGATATGCGTGAAGCCCACCTCGAGCTCGACCGGCGAGAAGCGTCCGCGCAGGCCGAGGCTGAACTGGTCCGAATAGGGCAGCTTCAGGTCGTTGTTCATCATGACGATCGCGCGCCCGCCGCCGGTCGCCGAATTGGCCAGCTGCTGGCGTCCGGCCTCGGTCAGGTAGGACGGGTCCCACGCGATACAGGTCTGGCTCGGCACGCACGGGTTGAGCGAATCGTTGCCGATGAAGTTGAACGTGCGGACCTGGTATGCGCCCTGGCTGACCTCCTGTTGGAGGAAGTCGAACTGGTTGCGGTCATACGACCGGCCATAGCCACCGAACATCGAGAACCGCCCTGCGTCGTCGAAGCGATAGGTGAAGCCGAGCCGCGGCTGCCACGCGCCCTTGAACGCCTTCCGGTTGTTGCCGGTCGAGATATAGTCGTTGATGTCGTAATCGGCGTTGACGAGGTTGGGATAGTTGGCGGGCGATACCGCCGTGATGTTCTCCGCCGAGGTGACATAGTCCAGATACGCCGGGGTCCGCTCGTAATCCCAGCGCAGGCCAAGGTTGAGCGTCAGGTGGCTGGTGACGTCCCAATCGTCCTGTGCGTAGAAGCCGATCTGGAAATTTTTCGACCGGACGCCGGGGTTGCCCGAACCGACCGGCGCTCCGAACTGGAGCTGATAGGGCAGCGTATCATTGAACGCGACGCCGGGGATCGCATTGACGTCATAAGTGTATTGCGGGTTGGTCAGGTTCTGCTCGAGCGTGTTGAGCTTCACCCATTTGCCCTTGGCACCGACCTTGATCGTGTGGCCCTGAAGGCCGGTGAAGGTGAAGTCGTCCTGGACGGTCCAGCCCTTCTGGCCCTTGGTCTGGAAGTTACCGCCGGCGCCGGCGCGGAGCAGGTCGGTGCGCTGCGTGCCGTTGCCGATCCGCTGCGTCGCCTGGAAGAACTGCGTGATGCCGTCGGTCGCGGGGGTCGGCGAGAAGACCACGTCCTCATACGACACGCGCGCGTCGTTGATCCACTGGTTGCCGGTATGCTGCCACCGCAGCAGGCCGCGCTTGTCGACCACCTTGTTCAGCGTCGACGTGCTGGCGGCATTAATGCCGGTCGCGTTCTGGAGGCCAGATTCGTTGCGATACTTGCCCGACAGTTCGATCAGGTCGTTGTCGGTCGGCACGATATCGATCTTGCCGAAGTAGAGGTCTTCCTTGAAGTTCTGCGCAAAGGTGCCGAAGTTATCCTGGTACTGGGCCGGGATCGACGAGATCGGGTAGCCATTCTCGGGTCGCACATCGTACGGGCTGGAGATGCGCTTGCCTTCATAGGTGAAGAAGAAGTGCGCCTTGTCCTTGATGATCGGGCCACCGAGCGCCGCACCGAACTGCTTGTTGCTGGTGTCGACCTTGGGAATCGTGGTCGGAAAGATCTCGCTCGGCCGACGATCGCGCAGGTTCTGGTTGGTGAAGTCGAAAAAGCCTTCGCCGTGGAACTGGTTCGTGCCCGACTTGGTCACCGCGGTGATCGCGACCGAGCTGACCTGGTCGAACTCCGCCTTGTAGTTCGACGAGAGCACCTGATACTCGCCGATGCCGAGCTGTGGGAACGGGTTGCCGGGCGACGAATCCTGGCCGGTGATGCCGTTCTTCAGGACATAGTCCTTCTGGCTGACGCCATCGATGAACACGTTGACGGTGCGGCTGTCCTGGCCGCCGCCCTGGATGCGCGACGCGCCGCTGGCGTCCTCGATGAACCGCACGCCCGGTGCCAGATCGGCGAAGGCGAGGAAGTTGCGGTTGTTCTGCGGCAACTGCTCGATCAGGCGCGACGAGATGACGCTGCCGACCTGCCCGCCCGACAGCGAGCGGATGCGGTTGCCCGTGACGACGATCTCATCGCCGGCTGTGGCGCCGGTTTCCGCCGTCCCAGCGGCGGGCGTGTCGCCGGACGTGGTCTCACCGGCCGCATCGCCCGCCGCAGGAGCAGGGGCAGGGGCTGGCGTACCCGTCGCAGCGAGATCCAAGTCGAGCCCGGCCGACTGGCCGACGCGCAGCGTGAACGCGTCCGAGTTGCGCGTGCCGTTTTTCTGCTTGATCTCGAGCCGATAGGTGCCCGCGCGCAGCGACGCGAAGTTGTACGCGCCGCCAGCTTCGGCCGGCACGGTGCGCCGCAAGCCCGTGGAAATCTCGATCGCGGTGACCTCGACGACCGGATTGTCGGCGGGTGCGGTGATCGTGCCGCGCAGCGATGCCTGGCCGACCTGTGCGACTGCCGGCGTCGGCGCAAACAGCAGCCCGCTCGACAGCGCGGTCAGCGAGACGACCGCCGCGCGCAACATCATCTTGGTCATTCTAGTTCCCCTTTTCCCGATTGTTCGGGTTTGTTGTTGTGGACGTTGGAAAGATTTTGGCCGGGCTGGACGGCTCGCGCCGGGCCGGTGGACTCGCGCACCATCACGATCGGCACGCGCTGCTCGACGCCGCCGTCGTCGTCGCCCGCGATCGCGTTCACTAGCCGCGCGACCGCACTGGCGCCGAAGCTCGCGATGTCGATGCTCGCCGAGGTCAGCGACGGCGAGATGAGGCGGGTGAGGGGGATGTCGTCGAAGCCGCAGATCGCGACCTGATCGGGCACCGCGACGCCGGCGCGCTTGAGCACCATCATCGCGCCGATCGCCATCATGTCGTTGGCGGCGAAGATCGCGTCGAACGCCGCACCCTCGTCGATCAGGGTCATGGCGGCGGCGGCGCCGGACGGTTCCTTGAAGTCGCCGGGCAGCACGCGCAGCGACACGCCGGCGCGGGCGCACGCGTCCTGCGCGCCGCGCAGGCGCTCGTCGGCATCGATGTTGCCCGCAGGCCCGGCGACGTGGACTAGCCGCCGCCGGCCGGTCGCGATCAGATGCTCGACCAATGCCGACGCTCCGGCAACATTGTCGATGCGCAATTCGGTGCGACCCGATTGTCCCGGCGCGCAGTTCACCAAGACCGCGGGCATGCCGCGCGGTAGATGCACCAGCAGTTCGTCCGCCGACACCTGTGGCGCCATCACCACCAAACCGTCGACCCGACCGCGCATCGCGTGCAGTGCCGCGACGCCGCGCTGCGCATCGCCGTGCATCACCATCATCATGCAATACAGGCCGCGCTCGGATGCCTCGCGGTCCATCCCGCGCAACAGTTCGGAAAAGAACTCGCCGTGCAGGTCGGGCACCACGACGCCGATCATCCCCGACTTCGCCGAGCTCAGATGGCGCGCCGCGGCGTGGGGGACATAACCAAGCCGCAACGCGACGCTCTCGATGTGCTCCCGCACTTCGGGGCGCACGTTGCTGTGTCCGTTCAGTGCGCGCGACACCGTCGCCACCGACACCGCGGCTTCGCGGGCGATATCACGGACAGTAGCATGCGGCATGAAGCGTCAGGACCCTCTCTGGCGCCGATCTGCGTGTCGCGATCAGCATCTTGTTCTTGATGTAACCGGTTACATGATCCAGAAGCAGGGATCAAGAACCTTGCGACGATCGTCCTTCCGGGTGATCGCGACAGGCATGGACAGGGGTGAGTGGATGACGGCGGCAGTTTCGGAACGGATGATTTCACGACGGGCGATGATGATGGGCGCGGCCGCGGTGACGGCCTGGACGGCGAGTCCCGCGCGCGCACTGCTCCAGCAGGCGAGTGGCGGCATGGCGGCATTGCCCGCCTCGGTCGAGGCGCTGATCGGACGGATGACGGTCGTCGAAAAAGCCGGCCAGCTGACGCTGATGGCCGCGGCCTGGGCAGGCGGCGCGGCGACCTCGCTCAACCCGGCGGGTGGTTCGTCCAGCTTCGACGGACAATTGGCGGAGGTGCGCGGCGGCCTGCTCGGCGGTGTTTTCAACGGTAACGGCGCGGTCATGGCCAAGCGGATGCAGACGACTGCGATGCGCGAATCGCGGCTGAAGATTCCGCTGCTGTTCGCGGCCGACGTCATCCACGGGTTGCGGACCGTGTTCCCGGTACCGCTGGCCGAGGCTGCGAGCTTCGATCCGGAACTCGCCCGGCGCACCGCGCGGGCGGCGGGGGCGGAGGCTGCTGCGTCGGGGATCGACTGGACCTTCGCGCCGATGGTCGACATCGCCCATGACGCGCGCTGGGGTCGCGGCGTCGAGGGTGCGGGCGAGGACGTCCTGCTCGGCCGGCTGATGGCGGCCGCCCGCGTGCGAGGCTTCCAGGGCGAGCGCGGTCTCGCGGCCCCCGATGCGGTCGCGTCCTGCGCCAAGCATTTCGCGGCCTATGGCGCGGCCGAGGCGGGGCTCGACTACAACTCGGTCGACATCTCCGAACGCACGCTGCGCGAAACGTATTTCCCGCCGTTCCAGTCGGCCTTCGCGGCGGGCTCACCGACCGTCATGGCCTCGTTCAACGAGATCAACGGCGTCCCCGCCACTGCCAACCCCTGGCTGCTCACCGACGTGCTGCGCCGCGAATGGGGTTTCGGCGGGCTGGTCGTGTCCGATTACACCGGGGACGAGGAGCTGATCGCGCACGGCTTCGCCGCCGACGCACGCGAGGCGACCAAGCTCGCCTTCATGGCCGGCGTCGACATGAGCATGCAGAGCGGGTTCTACCTCAAACACCTGCCCGATCTGGTCGCGGCGGGCGAGGTCGCGATGGCGCGGCTCGACGAGGCGGTGCGCCGCGTGCTCGCGCTGAAAGTGCAACTCGGGCTGTTCGACGATCCGTTCCGCCGGATCGACCCCCGCCGCGAGAAGACCCGCATCCGCACGCGCGAAAACCTGGCGCTCGCGCGCGAGGCTGGTGCGAAGTCGATCGTCCTGCTCAAGAACGACGGCGATCTCCTGCCATTGCCACGCGCAGGCAAGCGGATCGCGTTGATCGGTCCGTTCGCGGCAGGGCAGCACGACCTGATCGGCCCTTGGAACGTCTATGGTACCGACGCGGAGGCGGTCGACCTAGCGACCGGCGTCCGTGCGACCGTCGCCGATCCGTCGCTCGTCAGTGTCGCGCTCGGCTCGGGTGTCGACGAACCGCTGGCCGGCGGAATTTCGGCGGCCGTCGCGGCCGCGCAGGCTGCCGATATCGTCGTGTTGGCGGTCGGCGAGAGCCAGCGCATGTCGGGCGAGGCGCAGTCGCGCGTCGATATCGTCATTCCGCCTGCGCAGATGGCGCTGGTCGAGGCGGTCGCGGCGACCGGGAAGCCGATCGTAGTCCTGCTCCGCACCGGTCGCGCGCTGGCGTTGCGTGGCGCCGTGCTAGACGCTTCCGCGATCCTCGTGACCTGGTTCCTCGGGTCGCAGGATGGACCGGCGATCGCGGATGTGCTGTTCGGCAGGATCGGTCCCTCCGCGCGCCTGCCGGTGTCGTTTCCGCACGCGACGGGCCAAGAGCCCTATCATTACGATCACAAGAGCACCGGCCGTCCCAACCCGCCGGGGCCGCTCGCCGAATACAAGGCGCATTACCGCGAGTTCGCCAACGACGCGCTGTTCCCGTTCGGCCACGGCCTGACCTATGGCGCGATCGATTATGCCGGACTCGATCTCGGCACCGGCCAGATGACGGGCGACGACACGCTCACCGTGCGCGCGACGATCGCCAACACCGGCAAGCATGCCGCGGAGGAAACCGTCCAGCTCTACATCCGCGATCTCGCCGCCAGCATCACCCGGCCGGTGCGCGAACTGAAGGCGTTCCGGAAGATCGCGCTCAAGCCCGGCGAGCGTCAGGTCGTGACGTTCACGCTGCGCAAGGCCGACCTGATGTACGTCGGTCGCGACCTCAAGCCGACCGTCGAGCCCGGCCGGTTCCAGATCTGGATCGCTCCCTCGGCGCAGGCCGAAGGCGTCTCGGGCGAGTTCACGCTCGCCTGACGGTTTCCAGCGTATCGCGGCGAAGCGGGATGGCGACCACCGCCGCCAGCATCGCCGCGATCAGCAGAGCCGGCCCCGCCAGCATCAGCCAGCGGATCGCGTACAGGCTGTCGGCGCCCTGGGCGGCCCCGGCGACGAAGCCGTTCGCCTGATACACCGCGCCGATCGCGAACCCGGCCCCGGCCAGCGCGACCTTCTGCACCAGCGCGAAAGTGCCGAAGGCGAGCGCCTCGACGCGCGTGCCGCTCTGCGCTTCGCCCCAGTCGACCGCGTCCGGCAACAGCGTCCACGCCGCCAGCGCAAACCCGACGAACGTCGCCTGCATCGCCAGCAGGAATGCGGTGGTTGCCACGGTCCCAGGGGCAATCGCGAGAGCAAACCCGGCGGGCAACACCAGCGCCAGCGCGCCCGCACCGATCCAGGCCGCGCGGGCGCCACGAGCACGGGCAAGCGCCGTCCAGACCGGTACCGCGACAAGGCTGGCAAGGGCCATGCCTGCCAGCGCACGGGGGCCACCGGGCGTGTCGAGCAGGACGTAGCGAAAGAAATACAGCACCGATTGGGTGGTCAGCGCGGTCGCCGCGCCGCCCAGCGCGGCGGCGATGTTGAGCGCGACGAACGCCCGATTGCGCGCGAGTGCTGCGAGGCCTGCGCGGATAGCGGGACGATCGCCAGACCGGGCAGGGGCAATCGGTTCGGGAACGCGCCACGCCAGTATCGCGAGCAAGGGTATGCCGACCGCGGCGAGCAACGCCGTTGCGGGGCCGTAGCCGCCAGTCGCCGTCACCAGCCTGGGCAGCGCGATCGCCACCAACGCCGCGGCGGCCGCGCCGAAGCCCATACGCCACCCCGCGATCAGCGACCGTTCCCGACTGGTCTGCGCCACGCGCGTCGTCCACGCCGCGTATGGAATGTTGGTGAACGCATAGATCGTCCTGAACACGATCTGCGTTGCCAGCGCCCACTGCGCCGCTCCCGCCGGCACTGCGAACATCGCCACGAACGCCACGCCCAGCGGCAACGCACCCCATCCAACCAGCCGACGATACGAAAGCCGCATCCGCTCCGCCGCAGCCCCTGCAAGAAAATCGGCGGCACCATCCCAGATCGCCCCGAGCATGAAGATCAGCCCGGCGGTGGCCGGCGCCAACGCCAGCGCGTCCATGTAGAAGAACAACAGATACAGGCTGATTGCCTGCCAATAGAGATTGAACGCGAAATCTCCTGCGCTGAACAGCACCAGCGTGGCGTTCGGCGTCGTCGAACTAGGACGGTCGGCGCGGTGGTCGGGCGTCAGAAGCGGCACGTCATTCCCTGCGATCCATTCCGCGCACCCGGTTTCCGGCTGCGTAGCGCAGGCAGGGGGCCGATAACAGGACCGCGACCTGTCGGCATCGGCAACAGACCGCGAACCGGCGTCGGTCTGGCCCGGTCTGGAGCATTTTCGCGGCTTGCCGGCGCCAGCGCGACGATAACCGGTATGATCCGGACTGGCATCCTGAAAGATCGCCCTATAAACAGGGACATGTCCTTATTTCATGTTCCCAGATCTATCGTGCTCGCGCTCGCTTTGGCGCCGTCCGTTGCGACCGCGAACGGTCCCATGCTCGCGGCCGGGCGATGGGATGTGACCTCCACCGTTGCCGACATCTCCATTCCCGGCGCGCCAGGCTTTATCGTGCGGATGATGCGCGGCAAATCGAAGGCCGAGCATAAGCGCTTGCCGGCGGCGCAGGGTGTCGAGGCGTTGCTGGTCCCCGATCCAAAGGCACGGTGCCGAGTCGATAGCCAGCGGATTGCCGGCGGTCGTTACACCCAGGCGCTCACCTGCCCGCAAAAGCGCGGCGAGCCGATGCATATCGCGCGGGACGGCACGTATGACGGTAGCGGCTTTGTCGGGCAGGCCACCGTCACCGGTACGACGCCCAAGGGTGCCATGCGGATCGTCCTAAACCAGCGTGCCGCGCGCGTCGGCGACTAGAGTCCCCAGCGACATTTTTTCCGGGTCGCGGCATAGCGTGATCGGTCCTGCGTCAAGATCAAACTAGACTTCTGCGGCAGCACTGTTGCTGCGTGTGCAGAAGGACGTCGTAATGACTCTCGAATATTCCCCCTCAGTGTCGACCGACCGAGACGAAACGTCCCACCGGCCCGTCGAATTGCGGACCACCCCGCGGCGACCGTTCGAGGCGATCGATCTGGAGTCGCAGTTCGATCCCGCCACCGACACCCTATGGACCTATATGTGCCAGCGCAGCCGACCCAGTTTCAATCCGGGGTTGTTGGCGGAATTTCGACAGTGGCAGGACGACATCGTCGCCGCGCAGTCTTCGGGATCGATGCCGATCCGTTATGTCGTGCTGGGGTCGCGGTTTCCCGGCGTCTTTTCGCTGGGCGGCGATCTGGACCTGTTCGCGGCGCATATCCGCAAGGGCGATCGTGGCGCGCTGGTTCGGTATGGTCGCGCCTGCGTCGAGATCCTGCACCGTAACATGCGCAGCCTGGACCGACCGATCATCACGATCGGGCTGGTCGAAGGCGATGCGCTCGGCGGTGGCTTCGAAGCGCTGCTGTCGTTCAACGTCGTCATTGCCGAACGCGGCACGCAATTCGGGTTGCCCGAGACCAATTTCGGCCTGTTTCCGGGGATGGGCGCGCACTGCTTCCTGTCCCGCAGGCTCGGCGCGGCCCGGGCGGAACACATGATCCTCAGCGGGCGCTCCTATAGTGCCGAGGACCTGTACGATCTCGGCATCGTCCACGCGCTCGCCGATCCCGGCAAGGGACGCGCAGAGGTCGAGAGCTATATCCGTCAGAACCGGCGGCGCCATAGCGGCCATTGCGCGATCTACGAAGCCTCGCGGTCGGTCAATCCACTGCCGTTGTCCGAACTTCAGGCGGTCGTCGACCTGTGGGCCGATGCGGCGTTGCGGCTTAGCGAGGCGGACCTGAAGCTGATGCGCCGACTGGTCGGGGCGCAGACCAGGTTGCTGGACAAGATGGCGGCATGATCGCCCCGTTCATGATCCGGCCGCTCCTGATCCGGCCGTTCATGATCGCACTTGTGCTTTGATGGGTGTCCCGGCGAGCATGGTCGCGACCATGTTCGCCGGCATCGGCCGCGCCAGAAGAAAGCCCTGCACCGCGTCGCAGCGCGTCCGGCGCAACTGATCCAGCTGCGCTTGGGTCTCGATACCCTCGGCAACCGTCCGCATGCCGAGTTTCGCCGCCAGATCGATGACGGTCTGCACGATCGCGACCGAGGCCGGGCTCTGCTCGAGATCGGCGATGAACGACCGGTCGATCTTCAGCGTCTGGAATGGAAATTTGGTCAGGTAGCTGAGCGAGGAATAGCCGGTGCCGAAATCGTCGAGCGTCGTGCGGACGTGAAGGCGATTGATCGCATCCAGTGCCGCCAGCGATGCTTCGATGTCGTCGAGCAGGACCGACTCGGTCACTTCCAGTTCCAGCCGTTCCGGATCGAGGTTGCTGGAGGCCAACGCGCTCATGATGACCATGGGCAGATTGGCGGATCGCAACTGGATCGGCGACAGGTTGACCGCGATCTTGACCTCGGACGGCCATGTGCTCGCGGTTCGACAGGCTTCGCGGATCACCCAGCTGCCGATCGGTACGATCAGGCCGTTGTCTTCGGCGATCGGGATGAATTCGGCTGGCGAGATCGCACCATGGCGGCGATTGGTCCAGCGTAGCAGCGTCTCGCACGACAGCACTTGTTGGCCGGCCAGATCGAATATCGGCTGGTACATCAAATGGAATTCACCGCGTTCCAGGGCACCTTGCATCTCGCTCGCGAGATCGCGGCTGCGCTCGACCTTCTCGTCCATCAGCGGCTCGTAGAAACACATTTGTCCGCGCCCGCTGTCCTTCGCCCGGTACAGCGCGAGATCGGCGTTTTTCAGCAGGGTATCGGCGTCCGCGCCATCCACCGGCGCGATCGCGATGCCCAGCGATGCCCCGACATGCAGCAGCCGTCCGTCATGGTGGACCGGCCGCTCCACCAAATCGATGATCCGGCGGCCGATCGTCGTCGCGTCGGCCCGGTGCTCGACCTCGCAGACGACCGCGAACTCATCGCCGCCCAGCCTTGCGACGATACCCGTGCTTCCGAAATTCTCGTTCAGCCTGTGTGCGACTCCGGCGAGCAGCGCGTTGCCCGCAAGATGCCCGAACGAATCGTTGATCTCCTTGAAGCGATCCAGGTCGATCCAGTGGATCGTCAGCCACCGCTCAGTTCGCGACAGCGCTCTCAGGCGCGCTTCGAACTGTTCGCGAAACGCGGTTCGATTGGCAACGCCGGTCAGGTCGTCGCGGCGCGCGACCGCGGCATGATATTCGGCCAGCGCCGCCTTCTCGCGCGAGACCGTGGTCGCCTTCAGGATCACGCCGTACGTCTGCAACGTGATGTCCATCATGGCCACGACGAACAACATGATCACCACCGCCAGCGTGATCTTCAGCGGATCGAGCGACACGATCAGGCCAACCGCGAGCGGGAGCGAGGCGAAGCACAATTGGGACAGCGCGATCCAGGGCCTACCGGCGTTTCGTCCCGCGATCCCGGCCGCGTATCCGATCGTCGTCGTCACTGCGAGCAATTGGAGAACTGCGGTGTCGGTGTTCACCAGGGTCAGAAGCCCGAACACACCGAGCAACGCCGAGTAACACAACGCGCCGAGCCGGTAGAGCATTTCCTGTCGACCCGGCGTGGTCCGCGCGGATGCGCCGCTGCGTTCCGACCGCGGCCATATCCCGATCGCATCGCAAACCCGCACCCCGGCGACGACCGCAATCGCCGCTGCGCACAGCATCATCGACCGACGGCCGCTGGCGAGCGCCACGATGCCCATGACCCCGCTGGAGGTCAGCGCACCGATCACCAGCGATTGGGGGGACGCATACAGTGATCCGACAAGGGTCTCACGCACCGATGCAGCGATTGCGTGATCGGAATGCCGAAGCTGCCTCAGGCGGGATATCAGACCAGTCATCCGTAGTGCCATGAAGCGCATAGATGTAAAAGCAACGAACAAAATCCTCTAACCCGGTCAAACTGCCAGATATTATAAATGGGCTGTCAATGCGACAGGTCACTGTGACTGCGCGCCGTCTCCGTCCGATCGTATATGATCCAAGTTAAGGGGAATTAGACGAGGCTCGCCGGCAATACATGCTGCATTCGCCGCGCGGATACCGTCGAACCGCTGCAAGAGGGGGGTGTGATTTTCACCGGAATGGGGGGGATCGATCTCATTTTGGTTTCGTTACTATTCGTTAGGCGCGAGCTCCGATCGTTAAGGCGCGTGGGACCGTACGCAGTCATCGGAGAGGCGAGAGTTTGGATCAGCTTGGGTATCGACGCTTCGACGTCGACGAAGACAGACAGGGTTCTCAAGCCGTTGTTGCTCGAGAGATACCCGGCGACAGTGAATCCGCGCCAAGCGGTGCTTATCCGCCGCTGTCCGTCGCCAATCTGGACGAGTGTGATGAGGACTCCCGATATGCCGTGGCGCTCAGCCCCCAGATAAACTGGACCGCCGCCCCGGACGGTAGCGTCGAGCGTGTGAGTCCCCGCTGGGCGGAGATGACGGGGGCAGATCGTTCGGCCGCACTGGGCGATCAGTGGCTCAAGCATCTTCATCGCGACGATGTGGCAGAGACGGTGAAAGCGTGGAAAAAGACGCTCGAGACCAAGCTGCCGATCGATATCGAATACCGCCTTAAGACGCGTAACGCCGGGTATCGATGGGTGCGTTCGCGCGCTGTAGCCCGGCTGGATTGTTCGGGATCGGTCGTGCGCTGGTACGGCACGCTCGAGGATATCCACGATCGCAAGCTGGCGGAACACGCGCTGCGCGACAGCGAGGAGCGCTTCCGTCTGGCCGCACAAGCCGCTGGCCTCGGCATCTGGGATTATAACGCATCCGACGACCGGCGCGAGTGGTCCGACGAGTTCAAGTCGATGCTTGGGCTGCCGCGCGATGCCGTACCATCGATCGACAGCGCACGGTCGTGCGTGGTGCCTGACGATCGACCCAAGCTGCTGGCCCTGATCGGCGCGGTTCGAGCAGGGCACAGCGGTTACCGCTTCGAGACCATGGTGCGCATCCGGCGTGCCGACACCGGCGAAGAGCGATGGATGAAGACGGCTGGGTGGCGAATCGAAGCGCCGCAGGGAAGGCTGCACCGCGTTCTCGTGACGGTCCGCGACGTGACCGAGGAACGCAGCGTCGAGGAACGGATCAGATGGACGGCGGAACACGACGGGATGACGCGTCTGCCCAATCGCACCGCGTTTGGCGATCGGCTGGAACGCGCCATCGCCATCGCCAGGCGCGAGCATACCCATGTTGCGCTGGTGCTGTTCGATGTGGATCATCTGAAGGAAACCAACGACACGATCGGGCACGACGCAGGCGACTCGCTGTTGCAGACCCTCGCCGAACGCCTCACCACCTTCTTCGGCAAGCGCGGCACCGTCGGCAGGCTCGGTGGCGATGAATTCGCCGCCATTCTGGAACTCACCGATGAGCGGGGCATGGTCGCCGAGGTTCAGGCGGCGCTGGACGTACTGCGTGAGCCCTTCACCTATGAAGGGCGCATCGTCGACTGCCAGGCAACGGCCGGCGGATCGGTGTTTCCCCAGCATGGGGCAAACGCTGCGGAATTGCTGAAGGCCGCCGACATCGCGCTCTATGCTGCGAAAGAGCGCAACCGTGGTGGATTGCTGACCTTCAGATCGACGATGCGCGCCGACCTCCAGCGACGGTCGTCGATGATCAGCGTGGCCCGCGACGCCGCGCGCGAGGACCGTATCGTGCCCTATTATCAACCGAAGGTCTCGTTGCAGGACAACGCGGTTCGCGGCTTCGAGGCGCTGTTGCGCTGGCATCACCCGACCCTGGGCATCCAGGCGCCGGGGACCATTTCCGCCGCATTCGAAGATCTCGATCTGGCGACGAGCATAAGCGAACGCATGCTGGCGCAAATCGTCGAGGACATGCGGCGCTGGCTCGATAATGGCGTGGAATTTGGGCGGATCGCCGTGAACCTGTCGCCCGCCGAGTTCCGGCAGGAGGCGCTTGTTTCACGGGTTCTGGAGCGGTTGCACCGCGCGGGAGTGCCAACCTCGCGTCTTGAACTGGAAGTTACCGAAACGGTGTTCCTCGGACGGGGGGCGGATTCCGTGGCAGAAGCCTTGAACGCCTTCAGCCGCGAAGGGGTGAAGATCGCCCTCGACGACTTCGGAACGGGCTATGCTTCGCTGACCCATCTGAAGGCTTTCCCGGTCGATATCATCAAGATCGACCGGAGCTTCGTCAGCAGTCTGGACACCAGCCCCAACGACGCCGCGATCATCGACGCGGTGGTGGGCCTCGGTCACCGACTGGGTATGGAGGTCGTCGCCGAGGGGGTCGAAACGGACGTCCAAGCGCAATACCTACTCGACCGCGGCTGCGACTATGGCCAAGGATATCTCTTTGGCAAAGCCGGACCTTCTGGGACGGTGCCCGGTATCATCGCCGGGAAAGTAACGCACTGAAGTTGCCGGCGTTCGTACGGATTGATCACCGGCGAACGACACGGTGCGGATGATCAAAGCGCGGGTTCGGCGCGCTGGGTCGGCGGTGCGCTTTCGAAGGAAAAATTGAAACTTATGAGGACCGCGTGGCTCGCGGTTTGGGAGCGGTACCATCCGCAGTGCGTAAGATTGCTATCGGTTCCGGCACCGAGGGCTTCTCGTCGAAGACACTTGAGAGTTTCGACGCCCCCGTTGGAGATGTCATCCTGCGCCTCGGACGACCACCGGCTTTACGAACGGGGCCGGTCGCTAGGTCAGGTTCGCCGCCCTATGCGCGGAACACACAACTAGTGCTGGGACGGCGCGCGGCAGAGCCCGCGCAGCGATCGCGATCCGAAAATATTGGTAATACAGATCTAGATATAGATACCAGTCTAATCGGTGGCGAAACCGACCGAATTGGCCATGCCGGAAAGCCTTGACTCGTCAACAGGTCGCAGTAAGGTACCGCTATCAAACGCCTGCATAAGACAGGAATGATCGGGAGTTGGATGGTTTTGGCGCCTCATTACAGTTCTGGCGACGTACCGGGCGCATAGCGTCTTGCGCCGTCCGACGCGCGCCGATTTCCGACGACCATAACATGTTTTCCCACCGCAACGACGGTGAGGTTTCAGAGAGGATCCTGATCATGACACCTTATAAAACGGTACCTCGGATGACGCGCGCGGCCCTGTTGTGCGCGACGACGATGGCCGCGCTATGTGCGACCCTTGCAACGGCGCAAACCATCCCGCCGACGCAGGATCCGTCACCGCCCGTAACGCAAGACGTTGCACCGCCCACCGCGGCGGACCCTGCCGCGCCCGCGGCACCACCAGCAGCCGGCTTGCCCAGCTCCGACCAGGTTCCAGGGACCGTCGACGCAACCGATAGTGCCGACATTGTCGTCACCGGCTATCGCTCCAGTCTCGCCAAGTCGACCAATGCCAAGCGCGCCGCGACCGGGTTCACCGATTCGATCTTCGCCGAAGACATCGGCAAGTTCCCGGACACGAACATCGCAGAATCCTTCAACCGTATTCCCGGCATCACGATCACGCGCGACGTGACGGGTGAGGGCACGAACGTCGCGATCCGCGGGCTCGGCTCGAACTTCACCAACGTGACGCTCAACGGCGCGACGATCGCAGTGGCATCGTCGGGCGCGACCGATGCGCAGGGCACCGATCGTTCGGTCGATCTGAGCTTCTTCCCGACCGACCTGTTCACCAAGCTGACCGTCAACAAGAGCTATACCGCGGACCTGCTCGAAGGCGGTGCGGCGGGCAATATCGATCTGCGGTCGGCGCGACCGTTCGACCGTGCGACCTCGTTCCTCGCCTATAATGTGCAGGGGACCAAGCAGTCGCCGGAGGACCGGATCGGTGCGCGCGGCTCGCTGATCGGCAGCTGGCGCAACGACACGTTCGGCATCCTCGCGGGTGTCTCGGCGCAGCGCCTGTTCACCGACACGCGCGGCTTCGAGACGATCGGTTATACCAATCCGGCCTTGACCGCGGCGCAGTGCGGTGCTGCCACTGGCTGCAACACAACCGGCGGCGGCAACTGGACGATCCCTGCGACAGTGCCTGTCGGCGCTGGCGGCGGCCTCGTCGCCGGCACGCCGATCACCCAGGCCTTCCTGCTCGCCAACAATCCCGGTGCGACGATCCAGCAGATCGACAACGCGTTGCTACCGCGGCTCGGCCGCAACACCAGCATCCGTGGACCCCGCGACCGCATCAACGCGATCATGAGCGCGGAATGGCAGCCGACCGATACGCTGCATTTCTACATCGACGGTCTCTACGGCTACAAGAAGAACGAGCTGATCCGCGAGAATGTCGCGTGGATCGTCCGCAACAGCGCGATCATCCCGACGAACCTGACGTTCGACAAGGCGGATTGCACGATCGGCTGCGTCGTCACCGGCGGCACGTTTGCCAACGCGCAGTTCTTCAACGAATTCCGCCCCTATACCGAAACGACGAAGCTCTTCAGCATCAATCCCGGCGGCGAATGGGAGATTTCGGACACGCTGAAGCTCAACCTCCAGGGCAATTATGCGCGCTCGACGTTCCACCGCGAAAGCCCGTCGGTCGGCCTGACGACGCCGCTGGGTGTTGGTAACACGGTCACGTACACAAATGACGGCGGTATCCCGACCATCCAGAGCGGGCTGGACCTCAACGATCCGGCCAATTTCGGCTGGAACGCAGGCAGCCGCGTCAATATCCAGGACGAGCGGCGGCTGAACACGAGCAAGGGCGGGCGCGGCGATCTCACCTGGGGTAGCAAGGCCCTTAATCTGAAGGTCGGCGGTGCGTTCGACGACGTGTTTCGTCGAATCCGCGGATACGATAACAGTCAGGCGTGGCAGAACGCGGTCTGCGGCAACAATCCCAACGTATTTGTTGGCTCGCCCAATTCGCAACCGCCCTGCGAAGGCCTTAACGCGCCCGGCGCAGCCCCGGCCGGCTATCCGACCTATCCTGGCTATGGCACCGGATCGACCGCGGGGATGACCGGGCCGGTGAGCTATGGGGGTTCGCTGATCCCGAATTCGGCGGCACCGACCTATCTGACGCCCGGTCCGGCAGGGTTCGTGACGGTCGACTGGCCGAAGTTCGCGGCCGCCAGCAACTATGATTTCTATCAAGAAAACGCCCCGGAAACCGGTGCTGCCAACACTGGTGCCAGCGGCGGTGCGATCCGCGAAGTCGTCAAATCGGCATTCGCGACGGTGAACGGCGAGCAGGAATTGGGTGGCAACATGCTGCGGTTCAACGTCGGCGTGCGCTATGTGAACACGATTCAGTCGATCACCGGGCGCGTGTCGCTGCCCGATCCGCGCAACACGACGTCGACCGGTGCCTCGCTGCCCGACGGCAGCCGCTATCCGAACCTCGTCAGCAACGTCTCGACGCGGAACGTCTATTCGAAGTGGCTGCCAGCCGCGACCTTCGCCTACGACGTCAGCGAGCATGCCGTGGTCCGCGTCGCAGGTTCGCGGACGATGACCCGCCCCGATCCGTCCGCGCAGTTGCCGGGCGTCAATTTCGGCGCCCCCTCGGCGGACCAGGCGACGATCGGCAACCCCGCACTGAAGCCCTATCTGTCGACCAACCTCGATCTGGGCTTCGAATATTACACCGGCCGAGAAGGCGTGGTCAGCTTCAACGCCTTCCGCAAGTCGATCGAGGGCTTCACCAACACGTTCATCAGCACGGTGCCGTTCGCCGATCTGGCGCAATATGGCATCACTTACGATACGCTGAACCCGACACAGCAGATCGCACTGAACTCGCGTGGCGGCCCCGGCGCCGCGCAGGTGCAGGTCACGTCGCAGGTCAACGTGCCCAACAAGTTGACGATCAACGGCCTCGAGTTCCAGTGGGTCCAGCCGCTCGACTTCATCACCAAGCACATCGGCGTCACCGGCTTCGGCTTCAATGCCAACGCAACGGTCGTCGATCAGCGCAGCGACGGTCCGGCCCAGGCGTTCGGCGTGGCACCGTTCACCTACAACATCACCGGCTATTACGAGAAGAACGGCGTGATGCTGCGCGTGTCGACGACCTCGCGCGAAGGCTCGCAGAACAGCGGCGCGGCACAGAACGGCATTCCGGCGGCGGCGTTGTTCGGCACGGACTATACGACGTACGACTTCTCGTCGTCGTTCGATCTGGACAAGATCTTCGGCCTTGCGGGTGCACCGCAGCTGACGATCAACGTCGCGAACTTTACCGATGCGACGCTGCGGTCGTACTTCCAGTTCGAGAACGCGACCTTCACGCAGTACAAGCCCGGTCGCCAGTTCCTGATCGGTCTGCGCGGCACGTTCTAGGAGGCACATGCGGGGCGGTCGTGATGCGGCCGCCCCGTTCATGGATGCGACACCGTTCCCGGCGCTGGTCGCGGGGCCGGTCTATACTAAGGGCAAGGCGAGCATGTCGACGATCGACGGATCGGCGGCGCGAAGGCGGTACGGCAAGCTCTACCTCGCGCTGGTCAACGTCAGCCCCGATACCGCGGTGCCTGTTCGCACCAACCTGACCGGCGCGGCGCAGGGCCGGTTGCTCACCGCGCCGCAAATCGACAGCCACACCAGCTTCGACGCGCCGGACGCGGTTGCGGTGACAGGAGAGCATCCGATGACACAGGCCGTATCGCGCCGCACGATGATGGGCGGCGCCGCGTTCAGCGCTGCGCTCGCTTCTCTGCCCGCACCCGTGTTCGGCGCGGGGGCACAGGACCCGGCACCCGATCCACGCACCGCGTTTCCGCTGATCGCCAAGGGCGTGCCGGCGACAGTCCTGATCGATGCCGACGCCGACAGCGCGGTTCGCCACGTCGCGGCGGACTTTGCCAAGGATCTGGAGCGGGTCAGCGGCACCGCGGGACGGCTTGTCGACGGCGCTGGCGGATCGGTGCGGGGGCCTGCGGTAATCATCGGCGTGCTCGGCCACAGTGGCGTGATCGATCGCCTGGTCGCGGCCGGCAAGATCACGGCCGCGGACATCCGCGGCGAATGGGAAGCCTTTCGCCAGATCGTCGTCGACGATCCGATGCCGGGCGTGGCGCGTGGGCTGGTAATCGTCGGATCCGACCGGCGCGGCGCCGTGTTCGGCACCTATGACGTGTCCGAGCGGATCGGCGTATCGCCCTGGTACTGGTTCGCGGACGTGCCGGTCCGCCGCCAGCGCGACGTGCTGATCCCGGCCGGCTCCAGGCGCGACCAGCCCAAGGTCCACTATCGCGGGTTCTTCATCAACGACGAGGATCCATGCCTCAGCGGCTGGGCGAAGAAGGCGTTCGGCGGCGTCAATTCGGCGATGTACGCGCACGTCTTCGAGCTGCTGCTGCGGATGAAGGGCAATTATCTGTGGCCCGCAATGTGGGGCAAGGCGTTCGCCGACGACGATCCCGCGAGCATGGTGCTCGCCGACGCGATGGGCGTCGTGATGGGCAATTCGCATCACGAGCCGATGCTGCGCGCGCAGGCCGAATGGCACCGGCATGAGGACCAGGGCGTCACCGGCGGCGCGTGGGACTATGACAGGAACGGCGCCAATCTGCGCAAATTCTGGCGCGGCGGCATCGAGCGCATGATGGCGAAGGGCGGCGGGGGGCAATACGATTCGGTGGTGACCGTCGGCATGCGCGGCGATGGCGACGAGGCGATGGCCGAGGGCACCGCGACCGGGCTGCTCGAACGCGTCGTTACCGAGCAGCGCAAGATCATCGCCGACGTTACCGGCAAACCCGCGAGCGAGACCCCGCAGGTCTGGGCGCTCTACAAGGAAGTGCAGGACTATTACGATCACGGCATGAAGGTGCCCGATGACGTCACGCTGTTGTTTTCGGACGATAACTGGGGCCAGATCCGGCGCCTGCCCGATCCCGCCGCACCGCCGCGCAAGGGCGGGTACGGCATCTATTATCACTTCGATTACGTCGGCGTGCCGCGCAACTATAAATGGCTCAACACCAACCAGATCGAAAAGATCTGGCAGCAGATGGACCTGGCGTACAGGCGCGGTGCGGCGCAGATCTGGATCGCCAATGTCGGCGATATCAAGCCGATGGAATATCCGCTCGGCTTCTTCCTCGCGCAGGCGTGGAATCCCGACGCGATGACGCCCACCGCGGTCGCCGACTATCCACGGGCGTGGGCGGCGGCGACGTTCGATCCGGCCCAGGCCGATGCTATCGGCGAGATCGTCACGCGGTACAGCAAGTATGTCGCGCGGCGGAAGCCCGAGCTGATCGACCAGGGCAGCTTCCCGCTCGGCGGCGTCACGCCCAAGGGGCTCGACGGCGGCGAATTCGGCGCGATGGTCGGCGAATGGGATGCCCTGGAGGCTCGCATGCTGGCGGTCCGCGCCACGCTGCGACCCGAGCAGCACGACGCCTATTACCAGCTTGTCGAGTTTCCGATCGCGGCGGTCGCGAACCTGTATCGGCTCTATTACGGCACCGCCTGGAACCGGGTATTGGGGGCACGGAACGATCCGCGCGCCAATTACTTCGCCGATCGGGTGGAGACCGCCTTCCGCCGCGACGGCGAATTGACGCAGCGATACCATAGTATCAACGGCGGCAAGTGGGACGGCATGATGGCGCAGGTCCATATGAGCTACGTCATCTGGAACGACCCCACCGAGCAGACGATGCCGAGCATCATGCGCGTCGGCGCCGACACGCCCGAGGCAGAGCGTGGGCGGCAACCGGTGTTCGTCCGATCGCCTGCCACTGATCCCGGAATCGTCGCCATAGAGGCGCCGGCGTTCAGTCGTGCGCGCGACGGCAAGGGCCTGCGCTGGACCGCGATACCGCATCTCGGCCGGACCGTCGGCGCGGTGATCGCCCTGCCGCAGGGGCGACCCGCGACCCGTCCGGAAGACGGCGTGTGCCTGGAATACGACGTCACCGTACGCAAGGCCGGCCCCGCAACGCTGACGCTCTATCTCGCGCCGACCCTCGATACCTTCGGCCGTGACGGATCGCGCATCGGCGTGTCGATCGACGGCGGGGCGGTTCAGGTGCTTCGTGCCGTGCTCGAACCGACCGGCGGCGGTGCGGACAATCCGGACAAGGAGCGGTGGGCGGCGGCCGTGAAGGACAACATCGTGCAGGTGTCGACCAGCTTGGGCAGCGTCGCAACGGGACGGCATACCATCAAGGTCTGGAGGCTGGACGACAACATGGTCCTCGAAAAACTGGTATTCGGTACCATTCCGGTTCCGTTTTCCTATCTCGGTCCGGTTCCCACCGCTTGATGGAGCTTGCGGGAACGCCGCCATTCCCGGATATTCCGCGACGTCTGCTTCCTTCGAGAGGGTGCCATGACAGCACCGATACGCAAATATTAGATTGGTCAGTCCAATGAAGAATTCCCAAGCCCGCAATGCGCTGTTCGCCGTCGGACAATATGACGTTCCGGCGAACGATCGCTTGTACCAGCGTTTGGCGCGGCGACTGTTTGAGGAACTGGTCGCGGGGACCTATGCGATCGGCGATCGTCTGCCTGCGGAGCGCGAACTCGCGATTGATTACGGCGCCAGTCGCCCGGCGGTACGTGAAGCACTGATTGCGTTGGAAGTGCAGGGGTTTATCGAAGTCCGGGTCGGCTCGGGAGCGTATGTCTGCCGTTTGCCGGGGCAGGGGGAGGAGCCCGGTTTTGCGATCACCGCATTCGAACTGACGGAAGCACGGATCATGTTCGAGGGCGAGGCGGCGGCACTCGCTGCAGCCCAGATTACCGACGCGGAGATCGAGCAGCTCGACGGGCTGGTCGAGGCCATGACGACCGAGAACCTGCTTCCCGAGGTCACCGAGATTGCCGATCGCGATTTCCACATCGCGATCGCCAGGGCGACGCGGAATGCGGGCGTGGTGCGGACGATCGAGGATCTGTGGCATTTGCGCTCGACCTCGCCCGAGTGCGCGTTGCTCCATGCCAAGGCGCGCAATGCCAAGGTGCGGCCGGTCGTCGCCGAACACGCTGCGATCGTTGAGGCTTTACGCGCACGAGACTCGGCGGCGGCGCGCGCTGCGATGCGCGCGCATCTGACGTCGGTCATGGACCATCTCCTGTTCCAGACCGAAGAAATGGCAATGGAGCAGGCTCGCCTCGCCCTTGCAACGACCCGCCAGCGCTATGGCGGCGCTACAAGCCTTTGAGTCCTTCACCGCAGCGTTCTTCTAGGTTGTCAGACCAATTCGATCGTTGCTATCTGGTTCGCATGGACGTGGCCGCATCGCCGCGGAATACGGACCGGACCATGGGCCGGAAGATGAGGATGACCGGCAGATGATGATGACCCAGACCATGCGCTGGTTTGGCCCGAACGACCCGGTGCCGCTCAACGCCATCCGCCAGGCTGGCGCGACCGGGATCGTCACGGCGCTGCACGAGGTTTCCAACGGCGACGTATGGACCGCGGACGCCATCGCCGCACATCGCCGCATGATCGAGGATGCCGGCCTCGAGTGGAAGGTGGTCGAGAGCCTTCCCGTCACGGAGGGCCTGAAGACGGGCTCGGAGAAGACGGGCTCGGGTGAATGGGATCGGCTGATCGAGGCCTATGTCGCCAGTCTGCGAAACCTTGCGGGGCAGGGCATCGAGGTGGTGACCTATAATTTCATGCCGCTGCTCGACTGGACGCGGACCGACCTGAGCTGGGCGTTGCCTGACGGCGCGCGCGCGCTGCGGTTCGAGCTGCACGCGCTTGCCGCGTACGATATTCACATTCTGCGCCGCCCGGATGCCGAGCGGGATTACGCGCCCGACGTCATTGCCAGCGCCGCCGAGCGGTTCGCGGCCATGGACGACGTGGCGCGCGGGACGCTGGAACGGACGATCATCGCCGGCTTGCCGGGGAGCGAAGAGAGCTTCAGTTCGCCGCAGCTGCTCGAGCAGATCGAGACCTATGCCGAGATCGATGCCGCCCGGCTCCGCGCCAACCACATCGCGTTCCTGGAGGCGGTATGCCCTACCGCCGAGGCCGAAGGGATCAGGCTGGTGGTGCATCCCGACGACCCGCCATTCCCCCTCTTCGGCCTGCCACGCGTCGTAAGCACCGAGGCGGACGTAGCCGCGGTGTTTGCCGCCGTGCCTTCCGCTGCGAACGGACTCTGCTTTTGCAGCGGGTCGTTCGGTGTGCGCGCGGACAACGACTTGCCGGGCATGGTGCGACGGCTTGGTGACCGCATCGGTTTCGTCCATCTGCGCTCCGTCCAGCGCGAGCCCGATGGCGCGTTTCACGAGGCAGCGCATCTGGAGGGCGATGCGAACATGCCCGCGATCATGGCCGAGCTGGTCGCGTTGCAGGCGCGGACGGGGCGGTCGTTGCCGATGCGTCCGGATCATGGTCATCAGATGGTGGACGACCTGACCAAGCATACCAACCCCGGCTATTCGCTGATCGGCCGTCTGCGCGGGCTGGCGGAGCTGCGCGGGCTGGAAGTCGGTCTAGGTTATGGCCGCGCACGATATTGACCGGCGCGTGACGACTGCCGGCTCGGCGACCTCTCGATCTGCGGCCAATCTTCTCCCCTGTGCGCCGAACGGGGTGCGAAGCGCGCCGAAGCCGGCGCTGCCCGGTTTCCTCGGGACGACAGATCGTTAGAAGACGACAAAAGGGAAGTGTCGTTGTCTTTTGAATCCGTGTGTCGACGCCTTGGCGGCTTTGCCGGCGTGTCTGTTCTTGCCGCTTGCGTTCCTGCGGGGCAGCAGCCCGCGTCGCCTGCATCCGTGCCGATCACCGTGCAGACCACCGCCCCCGCGAAAATACCGCCAAGGCCGCAGATACGGCGCAGTCAGCCGTCGGCAGGTCTGCTCAACGCCATCCAGGCACTGGGTGCGAGCTTCAAGGGTGAGGCGGGCATCAGTGTCCGCGATATCGATGAAGGGTGGGTGGTTGCGTGGGAAGGCGATAGCCCGCGTCCGCAGCAGAGCGTCAGCAAGCTGTGGGTGGCGATCGCGGTAATGGACGCGGTCGACCGGGGCCGTATGTCGCTGGCCGATCCGGTGACGGTCACACGATCCGATCTCACGCTGTTTCACCAACCGATCAGGGCGCTCGTCGGCAAAAACGGTTACACCACGACGATCGGCGCGCTGTTGGGCGGGGCGATGACGCGCAGCGACAACACCTGCAACGATGTTCTCCTGTGGCGGGTCGGCGGGCCTGCGGCGATCAATCGCATGCTCGCGGACAAGGCCGTCGCCGGCGTCAAGTTCGGCCCTGGGGAGCGGCAGTTGCAAGCCCGTACCGCGGGACTCGAATGGCAACCGGAATGGGCTGGAGGCTGGGGATTCCTCAAGGCGCGCGCCGCCATGACGTACGAAGCCCGCGACAAGGCGTTGCGCCGCTATCTCGCAGCACCGCTGGACGGCGCGTCGGCGAATGGCATCACGCTCGGACTATCGCTGCTGGCGCAGGGCAAGCTGTTGAGCCGTCGCTCGACCGCCTCGCTGCTGACGTTGATGCGATCCAGCAAGACGGGTCCGCTTCGCCTCAAATCCGGACTCCGCCCCGGTTGGACGCTCGCGCACAAGACGGGGACAGGCCAGGATCTCGGAAATCTGTCGACCGGTTATAACGATGTGGGATTGCTCGTTGCGCCCGATGGCCATCGCTATGCGGTCGCCGTGATGATCGCGAGCACGCGTCAGCCCATTCCAGTCCGGATGCGGTTGATGGGCGACGTCACCCGCGCAGTCGTGGCGGCCGCCGATCGCTGATCGCCAGGCGTGGTACCCGACGTCCCCGTATCACCGCCGCGGGACCACCTCGACGATCAGGTCGTCGGCTTCCAAATGGCGCGCTTCGGGTTCCCAGAAGCCGAAATCCTGATGCCCTCGATAGATGCGGTGACCAAGACCGGTGGCGATCCCGGCAAGCGGTTTGCCGACCTCATCTGCGGTTACGCACCGCTCGCGCAACGCGACCCGACCGCCGGTCGCGGCGAGATCGGCCATATAGTCTGCGATATGCGGGCCGTGCGTCGATCCGGCGAGCAGGAGTCCGGCAAAACTGGCGGGATTGATGACCACGTTCGCACCCGCCTGATGGGCGATCGCTTCGTTGTCCTCGGATCGGATGACGACGCTGATCGGCAGGTCGGGTGCGATCCTGCGCGCCGTCAGGACGATGAGTATCGACGTGTCGTCGCGGCCTGCGGATACGATCAGCGCGCGGGCGTTGGCGATCCGGGCGGCTTCGAGCGCGGCATTGCGCGTCGCGTTCCCCTCCATCACGGTCGTGCCGTACGTTTCGGCGGTGCGCAGTGCGGCAGCGTTTTCGTCGATGACCACGATCATGCCTGGATCGGCGCCGCGCCGGACCAGCTCGCTGACCGCCTCCGACCCGCTCGTACCGAAACCGGCCACGACGACATGACCATCGAGATGGCGCTGGATCACCGACATGCGCCATCTCTCCCAGACGCCCTTGAGCAAAAAGTCATACGCCGTCCCCAGAAAGATGAGCCATACGAACAACCGGATCGGCGTGACCACGAACGTATCGAACATCCGGGCTTGCTGCGTCACCGGTACGATGTCGCCATAGCCGACCGTCGTCACCGTGATCATGGTGAAATACAGGATATCGAAGAAGGTCACCGGCGCGCCCGAATTCTGTCGCAGGCCCTCCCGGTCGAACCAGTGGACCGCAAGCGCGATGCCGATCAGGCCAAGCGCGACCAGTGCACGCCAGGATAAGGCGAGCCACGCAGGGGTTCGGCTCTTGCGGCGGAGGTGGTAATGATCGGTCTTCGCATCGTCGCTGCGCATCCGACGCTTCTGCTACGCGGAAGCGGCGTTGGGAAGACGTCCGGCGGTTCGCGATCGAAATCTGTCCATCGATTATCACCGACGGTGTTTGTCTCGCGGCCGTCGGGATCGAGGCTGACCGTGTTTCCTGCGGCGTCTCAATCCTCGGCCCAGCGCCTGAGCAGATTGGACTGCGTCTTCGCCAGCAAATCCAGCTCGGGCGTTTTGCCCAGCTGCTCGAACAGCGCGTGCCGTGCGGTTTCGAGATCGAACAACAGCTCGCGGGCGTCGGCATCGCGGATCAGGCTGCGGACCCAGGTCACGGCGGCCAGCCGTTCGCCGGAAACGACTGGCGCGACGCGGTGCAGCGCGGTCGTCGGATAGACCACGGCATCGCCCGCCGCCAGCTTCACGTCCTGCTCGCCCGCCGCGGAGTCGATGACCAGTTCGCCGCCCTCGTAGGTGTCGGGATCGGACAGGAAGATCGTGACCGACACATCGGTCCGCATCCCGCCCATGATCGCGTCGTCGACATGGTTGCCATAGGCCATGCCGGGCTCGTAGCGGCTGAACAGCGGAGGGCGCACGACATGCGGCCGGGTCGCCATCCGGAACAGCGGGTTCGCCAGCAGCCGGTCGATCACGAGGTCCTGCATGTCGGCGAGCAACGGGTCGCTACGGTCGACCTGCTCGTTGCGCTTGACCGGCCGCGCCTCGCGACCGGCGGTCTGGCGCCCGTCGACGAAGCGGGTCTTGCCGAGATTATCTCGCAGCCACTGGAGATTGTCGGCATCCAGAACGTTGGCAATCATGATCAACATAGGGAAACTCGTGGCATCGACATGACGTCGGGTCGCGGGTCCTATCAGTAAGTCCCCATGCGGCCAACGGCTTGGCGAGTAAGGAAATATCATGCGTACGAAATTGTGGATGGGCGTCGGTGCCTTCGTGGTCGCGCAATCTGGCCAGGCGATCCTGACCGAAGCGGCAGCCAAGCCGCTGGCGTCGTCGGTCGATCAGGTCGGCGAAGGCGGCGAGAACGAGCGCGGCGAAGGTGAAGGCGAGGGGGAGGGGGAGGGGCGTCAGGTCGTCCGCTCGGCCAAGTCTCGGCATGTCGTCCGCAACCCCCGTCGCGCCCGTGCCGCGCAGCAGCATTCAGGCCAGCGTGGCGAAGGCGAATATGAGGGTGGCGAAAACGAGCGAGGCGAAGGCGGCGAAGGCGAGCGCTGATCGAGGGACATAGCGGGGAATGAGCCGGTCAGGGATCACGCGCACCGTCATATGGGCCGCGATTGCGCTGTGCGTAGGCATAGTGGTCTTTGCGATCATCGCCTACCGACCGGCCATTGCGGCGGTGACGCGGCCTGATCCGCGGTTGTTCGATGCGGCGCTGGTCGCGCGCGGCGCCAATCTCGCACGGCTGGGCAATTGCGTCAGTTGCCATCAGGCCGCGGGCGAACGTCCCTATGCGGGCGGCTATCCGATCAAGACGCCGTTCGGGACGGTCTATGGCAGCAACATCACGCCCGACCCGGCGACGGGAATCGGGAAATGGTCACCGGCTGCATTCAACCGCGCGATGCGTGAGGGCGTGGGGCGTGACGGTAGCCATTTGTATCCGGCTTTTCCGTATACCCATTATGCCAACGTGACGGACAGCGACCTGGGCGCGTTGTACGCGTTCCTGATGACCCGGCCGGCCGTGCGTGCGGTACCGCCGGCCAATACGATGATCCCGCCGCTCGGCTTTCGCCCCTTGCTCGCCGGCTGGAAGTTGCTGTTCTTGCGACCGCAACCGATGGCGTCCGATCCTCGCCAGTCGGCCGCGTGGAACCGGGGTCGCTACATCGGCGAGACGTTGGCGCATTGCACCGCGTGCCACAGTCCGCGCGGCCTGTTGCAGCAGGAAAAGCGTGGCGCCGAAGCCTATGATGGCGGGTGGTCGGGTGGCTGGTATGCTCCCCCGATCAACGCGCGCTCCCCGGCAGTTCGGGCATGGACCGTGGACCGGCTCGATGCGTATTTCCGTACCGGCCTGAGTACCGCGCATGCCGCGGCCGCCGGGCCGATGGGGCCGGTCACGTATAATCTGGCGCGCGCTGCACCGGCGGATGTGCGCGCGCTCGCGACCTATTACGCGTGGCAGATGCGCGAGGCGCCAGCCGCGCGCGTCGAGCCGCCGCTACCCGATCGTCGTGCATCGGCATCGCAGCGGCATCCGGTTGGCGCGCGCCTGTACGAGGGTGCCTGCGCGGTGTGCCACGAGCCGGGTGCGGCAATGATGGTCGCGGGGCGCCCGGTCTTGCCGCTCGGCACGCCGCTGCACGAGGACAATCCCCGCGACACGATCCAGATCATCCTGCAGGGGCTGCGTCCGCCGGTTTCGGCGCGTGGGCCCTATATGCCAGCCTTTGCCGATGCGCTCGACGACCGTCAGGTGGCGGAAATCGTGGCGTATCTGCAGGTGCGGCATGGCAGCGGTCCGGCCTGGAAAGACCTGGAGAAGGACGTCGCCAAGGCGCGCGAGGAGGGCGAATGATCGACTTGACCGTCAACGGGGCGGCGGCGCGGGTCGATGTCGATCCCGCCACTCCGCTGCTCTATGTCTTGCGTGACGATCTCCATCTCCATGCCGCAAAGTTCGGGTGCGGACTGGGGCAGTGCGGGGCATGCACCGTGCTGGTCGACGATCGACCGGTATTTTCGTGCCTGATGCCCGTCGGCGCGATCGGGACGCGGAAGGTCACCACGGTCGAGGGGCTGGGGACTGCCGCCAAACCGGGCGACGTCCAGCGCGCCTTCCTCCACGAGCAGGCGGCGCAATGCGGCTATTGCATCCCCGGAATGATGGCGCGCGCGGAAGGCCTGCTGCGCAAGACGACCACACCGACCGAATACGCGATGCGGACGGCGATGGCACCGTCGCTCTGTCGGTGTGGCACGCACATGCGGATTTTGCGCGCGGTGCGGCGCGCGGCGGTGATGCGCGGCGGCGGGGTGGTCGATGCCGCGGAACCGGTGACATGAGCGGGCAGGCGTCACGTCGCGATGTGCTGGGCGGGCTGCTGGTCGCGTTTTCCTTCGCGCCCGCCGCGCTTGCACAGACCGGCGGCGGCGAGGGCAGCGGCGGACCGCCGACGGTCGCGCCCGATCTGCCGGGGACATTGGCCAAGTTTCCCGATCTCGACGCGTGGATCCGCATCGCACCGGACGGTCGCGTGACGGTGTTCACGGGCAAGGTCGAACTCGGTACCGGCGTGAAGACCGCGATGGCGCAATTGGCCGCCGACGAACTCGACGTGGCGATCGAACGGGTCGATCTGATTACTGCGGATACCGGGCTGACCCCCAACGAGGGCGTGACAGCGGGTAGCCAGACGCTCGAACAGAGCGGTACCGCGATCGCCAACGCCGCCGCCAACGTCCGGTTGTTGCTGGCAGAGACGGCGGCGGGACGATGGGGCGTGGCTGCGACGAGCTTGTTCACGCGCGACGGCGCCGTGCTCGACGGGCAGGGACGGCGCGCGACCTATGCCGAGCTCGCCGCGTCGACGTCGCTGGCCGTGCGTGCACGCGCCGACGTGCCGCGCAAGCGTCTGGCGGCGCGGCGGTTGATCGGACGGCCGGTGCCGCGCGTCGACCTGCCTGCCAAGCTGACCGGCTTGCCGAGCTATGTCCACGATATGGTGCTGCCCGGCATGGTGCACGCCCGGGTGCTGCGCGGCCCCTCGTCCGGCACGCGACTGACGCCTGATCTTGCCGCGCTTCGCCGGCAATCGGGTGTCGCCAAAGTCGTGCAGGTCGGGCGGTTCGCGGCGATCGTCGGACCGCGCGAATGGCCGCTCGAGCAGGCGCTTCGGGTCGCCAATCGTGGCCGCTGGGTGCGCGATGCCGCGGTGCCGGCGCTACCGCCCATGCCCGCGGGACTGTTGACCATGCGCCGCGAAAGCCAAGTGATCGACACGCGTCGCGACGACCCCGCGGCGCGCGGCATTCGGCGGCTGTCGGCGCGCTACGACCGCCCTTATCTGATGCACGGCGCGATAGGACCATCCTGTGCCGTGGCGCTTTTCGAGGAGGGCCGACTGACGGTCTGGACGCACAGCCAGGGCGTCGAGCCGTTGCGCCAGGCGATCGCCGAACTTCTTGCGATGCCGGTCGACCGCATCCGCTGCGTCCACCGCGAAGGAGCAGGGTGCTACGGGCATAACGGCGCCGATGACGTCGCGGGCGACGTCGCGCTGATCGCGCGCGCGATGCCCGGCGTGCCGGTCCGGCTGCAATGGAGCCGCGAGCAGGAAAATGGCTGGGAACCGCTCGGCCCGGCGATGCTCGCGCAGGTCGATGCGACGCTCGACGCGTCGGGGCGGATCGTCGACTGGCGGCATCAGGTGTGGAGCAACACGCACAGCACCCGCCCGACGGCAGCTGGCGATCTGCTCGCCGGCTCGGAGGTGGTGCCACCTTTCACGCCGACGCCACCCAAGCCGATCCCGCAGCCTAACGGCGGCGGCGACCGCAACGCCATTCCGCTCTATCGCTTTCCCAACCAGACCATCGTCAGCCATTTCCTGCCCGACATGCCGGTGCGCGTCTCGGCGTTGCGGGGGCTTGGCGCGCATCTCAACATCTTCGCGCTCGAAAGCTTCATGGACGAACTGGCGGTCGCGGCGGGACGCGACCCGGTGGCGTTCCGACTGGCGCATATCGACGATCCGCGTGCCGCCGCAGTGATCCGGCGCGCGGCGGATCGGTTCGGCTGGGGACGATACCGACCCGCATCCAATCGCGGGCGGGGATTCGCGTTTGCGCGCTACAAGAACCACGGCGCCTATTGCGCGGTCGCGCTCGATGTCGAGCGCATCCCCGACGAGGGTCGGCTCATCGTCCACCGCGCGGTCGCCGCGGTGGACAGCGGCGAGGCGGTCAATCCGGACGGCATCCGCAACCAGGTTGAGGGCGGGATCGTCCAGTCGCTGAGCTGGACCGCGATCGAGGCGGCAGGTCATGACGGTGCACGCCGCACCGATTACGACTGGAGCACCTATCCGATCCTTCGCTTCGCTGACGCGCCGCGCAGCGTCAGCGTCGAGGTGATCGATCGGCCGGGGACGCCGTTCCTCGGCACGGGCGAGTGCGCGCAAGGCCCGACCGCAGCGGCACTCGGTAACGCGCTCGCTGCCGCCACGGGGGTGCGATCCAGGAGTATGCCTCTAGCGGCTGGGTCTCCCACGCCAGTATGAACACCCGACCCTGAGTGAACCGATAGCCGGACCGGTAAGGTGTCCTGTGGCGATCCGGCGATGGTGATGCAGCCCTCCCGTCAGCGCGTATGCCGTGACAGGAAAGCCCACATCGCCTCGTTGTCGACTACCGACCAATTATGCGGGCCGCCGCGCATCACGCGCGCCACGACGGTCGCACCGTCCCGGCACCGCGCATAGCCCTGCTCGTACACGGACCCGCCGACGGTGCGCGCATAAGGGCTCGAGCAGCCGTTGAGCGCCGCCCAGCGTTGCAGCGCGGTGATCTGCGAATATTGCCAATAGGGCGCGCCACCGCCCGCGATCGGGTTGGTCGTATCGGCGTCGCCGGAAAAGGCGAGCAGCGGCACGGATACGCCGGGGCGGCAGGTTGCGGGATCCGCCTGCATCGGGTCGGACCCGAGCGGGCGTCCGGCGCGCAACCCGACGACCGGCGCGATCGCGGCAAAGCGGCCAGGGGCGACGCAGCCCAGCCACGAGGTCATGCGTCCACCGCCCGACAACCCGGTCAGGTACGCACGCTTGGCGTCGACGCAACCGGTGGCGACCAGTCGGTCGACCAGATCCGTGAGGTAGGCGACATCGTCGCGCGCATCTTTGGGGGGCAGGGTGCCGCTGACCGTCAGCACGCCCGGAATATTCCACACATAGCCGCGTTTCGCGGCGATCCCGCCATCCGGGGCAACGACGACGACGCCGTGCCGGTCGGCGGTCTCGGCGAGGTGGCTGTCGCGCAGCATCTCGGCACCGGTGCCCGTGCTGCCGTGGAGCAGCACGACCAATGGCATCGGTGCCGAGGACCGGGCAGCGGGCAGGTGGATGAGCGCGCGTTCGGGCATCGTCTCGAAGGCGCCCACGCGACATTCGGCAAGGGCGGGACCGGCAACGAAGCACGCGGCTAGCACGGCGAGGAAACGAAACAGGGGCATCGCAGCCGTCTATAACGCTTGCGCGCCGGCTCCTAGCCTAGACCCTGTCGTGGCGCGCCCGCATCATCCGCATTTGCTGTACCCGCATTGATAGCAGGTCAGGCACCCCTCCAGCATGTGCGCGGTGTTGCGCTTGCAGCTCGGGCATTGCTCGCCCGTGGCCTCACCGCCGGGTGCACCGGTCGTATCCAGCGCGAGTGCCGGCTCGGGTTCCGAATGCTGGCGCAGGATCCTGCCAATAAGCGCAATGAGGCTGGGAGCATAGCTACCCTTGGCTTCGTGATCGAGGCGGACGAGCGCGCCACCCTTGGGCGAATGAACCCGTTCCAGTTCCTCGAACAGGAAGGTCGCGTCGCCGCGCCGGCACGCCGCGGACAGCGTCCGGGTGAGCGCAGCCATGGTCTCGAAATTCTCGACCGAGCTGGTCGAAATGAAGATCTCGAACGGGACGCGACGTCCATCGGGATGCACATAGTCGTTGATGGTGAGGTAGTAATTCTCGCCGTCGATCGGCCATTTGATCTTTACCGTCTTGCCGCTCAGCACCTGCGGGCGGGTCAGCACGTCGGATGCCGCGACGGCGGGGGGCGCGACGACCGGCTCGGGCTCGGCGGTATCGCTCTTCACCGACAGCACGGAGCCGCGAACGCCGCTCGGACGATAGGTCGTGCAGCCCTTCATGCCCTCGCGGTAGGCGGTGAGATAGACCTCGCGAAACGCCTCGTACGGCATGTCGGCCGGGCAGTTGATGGTCTTAGAGATCGCGGCATCGACCCATGCCTGCGCCGCGGCGGCGACCGCGATATGATCGTCGACCGACAGCGCGAGCGCGGTGACCATATAGTCGGGCAGGGCGGCGGCGGCATCGAAGCCCGGCATGCGGCTATACAGGTACCAGCCGTAATCCTGCACTTCGAAACGCTCGAGCGTCTGATCGGTCGCGGTCTGCTCGATCACGACCGCGCGGTCGTAATGCCAGCTGAAGGTCGGTTCGACGCCCGAGCTGACATTGCCGTAGAAGATCGACGTCGTGCCGGTCGGTGCCAGCGTCAGAAGTACGCCGTTGCGGATGCCGTGCGTGCGGATGTCGGCGACCAGATCGGCCGGCAGCTTGGTCAGGAACGGCGCGCGGGCGAACGCCTCGGTGTCGTAGACGGGAAAGGCGCCGCGTTCGCGCGCCAGCGCCACCGACGTCCGATAAGCCTCGATCGCGATCGCCTTGCCGATCTCCTCGACCAGCGGCGTCGCCGTGCGGCCATAGCGTACCCGCATCTGCTGCAACAAATTGCCAAGACCGGTATAACCGAGACCGATGCGGCGCTTGGCGAGCGCTTCGGCACGCTGCTCCGGAGTAGGGAAGGGCGACGTATCGAGGACGTTGTCCAGAAATCGTACGCCGACCTGCACCGCGCTCCGCAGCCTGTCCCAGTCGACCGCCGCATCGGCCGTGAACGGATTCAGGACCATGTTGGCGAGGTTCACATGACCGAGATCGCAGTCGCCATTGGGCGGCAAAGGCTGCTCGCCGCATGGGTTGGTGGCGGCGATCGTTTCGCAATAGTTCAGGTTGTTCAGCTTGTTGACGCGGTCGATGAAGATCACGCCGGGCTCGGCATAGTCATAGGTCGTCCGCGTGATCAGGTCGAACAACTCGGCGGCGGGCAACCGGCGATAGACGTACCAGGGACGGCCGACCTTTTCACCGACCGTGACATGCTCGCCGTCCGCGCGCGGCACGTGGAAGCCCAGATCCCAGTCCGAGCCAGCCTCCAGCGCCGCCATGAAGTCGTCGGTAACCGTGACCGAGACGTTGAAGTTCTTGAGAAAATCCTTGCGCGTCTTGGCGGCAATGAACGCCAGCACGTCGGGATGCCAGATTGGGAGCACACCCATCATCGCACCACGGCGCGATCCGCTCGACCGGATCGTGACGCACATGCCGTCCCACATCGCCATGAACGGGATCACGCCCGACGAAATCGATCCGGTCCTGCCGACCACGGCACCGTCCGGTCGTAGCGTGCCGAAGTCCATGCCGATGCCGCCGCCCTGCTGCTGCGTGAAGGCTGCGACGTTCAGCGCCGGCATGATCCCGACGCCCTCCAGTCCGGGCTCGCTATCCATCGAATCCTGGATGGTCGGGCTGACGAAGCAGTTGATCCACGTCACGCGCTTGGTCGTTCCGGCGCCGGCGAAAATGCGTCCGCCCGGCACCCAGTCGCGTGCCTCGAGGGCGGCAAGCGCCTCGGCTGCGTGAGCCGGATCATCATTGGCGTAGACCCCGCCGACGACGCGAGCGAACGTATCGGACGGCGTCGCCTCGCTTGCGTGACGGTATTTCTCGCGCCAGATGTGGACGGTGACAGGCTGGTCGAGCGGGCCCATTGCAGTATCGGAAGTCATAGACGAACCTCAAGTAACTATACGGGCCAGCGTTCGAAATCGCCCATTGTCGGAGCGGAAATGGCCTCCGGCCCGCTATGGGTCGCTGTGGTTGAAAGCGCAATATATAGTGTGATTGCTTTGTAACCTGCGCTATCGGTTGACTATGATCCGCTTGATCTCCGGCTGTCCCAGTTTGCCGGCCTAAGCGAAATATGCCCGACACTGGCCGGAAAATACATTTCAGGACGTGCATCGGGGTATGGCGATATTGGCATTACGTCGTCGCGGCGCCCAAGTAGGGGGACTGAGATGCGGGCGACGAGAGGGAACGTGTGCGGGCAACGATAAACGACGTGTCGCGGCTTGCCGGCGTTTCGATCAAGACGGTCTCGCGTGTGCTCAACAACGAGCCTCGTGTTTCGGAGGCGACGCGGGCGCGGGTAACGGCGGCGTTCGCGACGCTCAAATACCGGCCGAACATGGCCGCGCGGACGCTGGCGGGGCATCGCAGCTTCCAGATCGCGCTCGCCTGCGACAATCCCAGCCCCTATTACGTGTATGAGATGCAGTCCGGCATCCGCGACCGCTGTCTGCTCGACGGCGTGCGGATGATCGCGCAGCCCTACGACCATGACTCCGACCGGTTGATCGACGATATCGAGAGCCTGATCGACGGATCGGGTGTCGACGGACTGATCCTGACGCCACCGGCGACCGACTATCCCGAAATATTGGCGCTGATGGCGTGCCGAAAAATGCGGTTCGTCCGCGTCTCGCCAGGGACCGACCTAGATCTCACCGCATCGGTGTTCATCGACAATATCGGTGCTGCGACCGTGATGACGCGGCATCTGCTGACACTCGGCCACCGCCGCATCGGCTTCGTCTCGGGGCATGCGAGCTATGCGACCAGCGTGCAGCGACTTGCCGGATATCGCGCCGCGCTCGACGAAGCCGAGATCGCGTTCGATCCCGTCCTGGTACGGCCCGGCGACTATGACTTCGCATCGGGTGCCGACGCGGCCGAGGCGCTGCTGGCGCTCCGCCTGCCGCCGACCGCGATCTTCGCCTCGAACGACGACAGGGCAGCAGGCGTGCTCAGCGTCGCGCACCGCCGAGGGCTGTCGGTGCCGGCCGACCTGTCGATCGCCGGCTTTGGCGACGACGCGATCTCGCGGTTCGTGTGGCCCGCGCTGACGACGATCCGCCAGCCCACGCGGGAGCTCGGCTACAAGGCGGCCGACCTCTTGCTCGCCGCGGAGTTCGCCGTGAAGCGGATCGAAGTCCCGTTCGAACTGATCCGCCGCGACTCTACCGGGCCGGTTCGATCCGCGGGACGAGCAGCTGGATGAACCCCAGCGCCAGCAAATAGCTGCATGCACAGATCGCCAGCATCGGCGCATAACCGAAGCCGTGGCCGAGCGACCAGGCGGACAACTGGATCATGCCGATCGATCCCATGTTGCCGCAGAACGCCGCGATCCCGATCGTCGACCCGACCGACCGCGCGGGCATGACGTCGGTGGTCAGTGCAAAGACGTTGGTCGAAAACCCCTGATGCGCGAACAGCCCGAGGCCGAGCACCAACGCCGCGGTCCAAGGGCTTTGCAGCGACAACACGATCGGCACCGGTAGGATGAGCAGCGCATACAAGAGTAGCGTGGATTTCCGCGCACGGTCGAGGCTCCAGCCGCGCGCCATCAACCGCGTCGGCAACCAACCGCCGGTCAGCGCGCCGCACGCCGCGAGCGCATAGACGAGCGCGACGGGGAGCCCGACCTGACCCTGCGGCAGTCCGAACAGCCGGTGGAACAGATCGGGCAGCCATGAGAGCATGAAGAACCAGACCTGATCCGACAGCACTTTGGCGACTGCGATGGCGAGCGTCCGGCGATCCTTGAACAGGTCGATCCAGCGGATCGGCGCGGGGCCACCGGTCTCGGCGATCGCGGCGGGCATCTTGAACGCGAACCACGCGACGACCCACACCAGCCCGAGGCCGCCGGCGACGAGGAACGCCGCGCGCCAGCCGAACGCGATCGCCAGCGCCGGGATGACGAGCGGGGTGATGACCGCACCGACATTGGGCGCGGTGTTGCCGATCCCCAGCGCGATCGAGCGGTCCTTGGGACCGAAATAGGTCGCAGCGGATTTCACCGCGGCGGGCGTGCCGATCGACTCCGCCGCACCCAGCACGACGCGCGCGCCGATGAACCCGCTCACGCCGGACACGAATGCGTGCGCCATGCCTGCGAGGCTCCATACGAAGACCCCCGCCGCGAAGCCGATCCTCAGGCCGACCCGGTCGATAAACCATCCGGTCCCGAGAAACGCGACCGCGGCGGCGAACTGGAACGCCGACGCCATGTTGCCGTAATCCTGATCGGACCAGGCAAATTCCTGTTCCAGCGTCGGCTTTAGCAACGCCAGCATCTGCCGGTCGACGTAGTTCAGCATGATCGCAAAGAACACGAGCGCAACGACCACCCAGCGCGCCTTGGACTGGGCGGGGAAGGGGCCCGGCGATGGGCTCTGTACCGGATCCGTCAAAAGTTCAGCCTTGCGGTGATGCCGGCGTAGCGATCCGCCTCGCGCGGGATGATGTAGCGATAGGCGCCACCGGGCCCGCCGCTGGTGATTGCCGAGGCGAAACTGGTGTCGAGCAGGTTCTTCACTTGGAGCACGACCCTGAAGGCGTCCTTCGCGTCGATGATGCCCGCCGAGAGATCGAGCAGGCCGTATGCCTTGATCGTGGTCGCATCGCGGATCGCGGCGCTCGCGTCGAACTGGGAAATCTGGCTGGACTGGTATGAGCCTTGCGCGCCGACCGTGAAGTCGATGCTGCCGCCGGTGCGGATGCGATAGTCGCCGCCGAGCGATCCCTTCCACCGCGGCGCATAGCCGAGTTGCGTACCTGCGGGTACGACGCCGGTGGTCGAGCCGTTGGTCGGGATCTTGAACTGATCGACATGCGCGTCGGTATAGGCGAGGCCGCCCGAGATGTTGAGATCGCGGACCGGACGGTAGAGCAGGTCGAGTTCGCCGCCGCGTGTCGAGATGTCGCCCGCGTTGGTGAAGCGGGTGACGAGCACGCCCGCGACTACGTCGGGGTTGTTGGCCTGGAAGTTGTGGTATTTGGCGTAATAGGCGGCGAGGTTGATCACCAGCTTGCCGCCGAACAGCGTGTTCTTCAGGCCGATTTCATAGCTGTCGGCGGTCTCCGGATCGATCACGTTGGTGCCGGTCGCGCCGAGATTGTAGAAGATGTTGAACGCCGGCCCCTTATAGCCGCGCGAATAGGTCGCGTAGGCGGTCGATTGCGGTGCCAGGTCGAATTGCAGCCCGCCCTTGCCCGACCAGTTGGTGTTGGTGGTCTTGCCGGCGAACGGCCCGAAGCTGGGGTTGATACCTGGCCCGGCGAGCGTGGTGACGCGGCTGTGGAATACGTCGAGCTGGTCGCTCGTATAGCGGACGCCGGCGATCGCGCGGAACCGATCGGTCAGGTTGAAGACGCCCTGGCCGAAGAATGCGAGGTTCTTGAAGGTCGAGCCGAACACCGCGGTGCCGGTCGGCCGGGTCACCGTCGTGCCTGCGGTCGAGCAGGGGGTGAGCACGGTCGGCGTCGGCGTGGCGGTGCAGACGATGTCGTCGCGGCGGAACGTCCGCTCGGTTTCCGCGCGCGAGTAGAATGCGCCGACCACGTAGCTGAAGAACTGGTTCGACGGCGACGCGATCCGGACTTCCTGCGTGAAGGTGTTGCTGACCTGCGGCCCGAAATCATGGAGCTGGTTAGCACCGACATACGCGGTCGGCAGCCAGTCGCCGTCGCGGATCTCGGTATTGTCGTATTCGCGGTAGGAGCCGATGTACGTCACCGTCTGCGTGCCGAGCGTCGCGTCCGCCTGCAGCGAAACGCCCCAGCTCTTCTCGTCGGTATGCGTGATCAGGTCCTGGTTGACGGTGCGTGACTTGTTGCCGTTGCGGTCGGGCAGGACGCTGGCGGTGAGGCCCGTGGTCGGCGTGGTGCCGATGACCTCGGCGCAGCAATCGTCGTTGCTTCGGCGATAGTCGCCGATCAGCGTGAAGGTCAGGTCGGGGGTGGCGTCAGCGACGACCATGCCGCGAAAGCCGTAATGCTCGTACCCGTTCACGCGCCGGTTATCGTGCGCGATGTTGCGGATGTTGCCGGCGTAATTGCCGTAGAAGCCGGTGAAGCGGCTCTTGATCGTCTCGCTCAACGGAATGTCGAGCGAGGCGCGCGTGCGATATTCGTTGCCGTTGCCGGTGAAGAACGAGCCCTCGACCGAGCCGGCGAACACGTTGCCGGGACGCTGGGTGACGATGTTGATGACGCCGGCGCTCGTGTTCTTGCCGAACAGCGTACCCTGCGGTCCGCGCAGGACTTCGATCCGGTCGATGTCGATCAGGTCGCTGAACGCTTCGCCGGCGCGGCTGTAGACGACGCCGTCGACGACGGTGGAGATCGACGGTTCGCCCGCCACCGAGAAGGTCGAGGTGCCGACGCCGCGCAGGAACAGCGACTGGTTGATCGTCGTGCCCGATTTGCGGAAGTTGAGCGTCGGTACGAGGTACTGCGCACCTTCGAGGTTCACCGCACCCTGCGCGGCGATCTGCGCGCCCGAAATCACCGACACCGCGACCGGCACATCCTGCAGACGCTCAGAGCGTTTCTGCGCGGTGACGACGATTTCGCCTGGCACGGACGCATCGGGCGCGCTCGGGGCGGTGGCCTCCGGCTGTGCTGCGTCCTGAGCCCAAGCCGGTGCGCTCAACCCTGCGGCCAAGGCCACCCCCGACAGCAACCAATGCGTTTTCATGCGCGTCCCCTCCACAATTCCTACTTCAACGGTAGGTTAAACAGTGTCCTGCGCTGTCATACACGATTTCGCCTTGGGGCGCGCCAAGTATGGCTTCATTCAGAACCCCAGTTCGGTCATTTCTACCACGCGCTTCGTACACGCGCTGATCTCGGCGGCGGTGCCGATCGCGACCGCCATGAGCCCATCGCGAGCGCTGACCTCCACGCCGATTTCGCCGCGCACCGCAGCGATGAACTTCTGGTGCTGATAGAAGGTCGAGCCGTGATGGCTGCCGGCATCGAGCGCAGTCCGGTCGACCTCGATCACCTGCCGCTCGACCTGTTTCGGGTTGAGGAAGCCGGTGCGCGGGCTGAACACCAGCGCGCCCTCGGGGATCAGCACGTCGAGCCGGGCTGCGTCGCCGACCGCGGTGATCTCCTCCTGGTTCTCGGCGCCGTCCGCGAACATCGACAGGTCGAGCATCGCCCGCACGCCGTTGGCGAAATCCACCGTCGTATAACTGTTGTCGATGATGTCGGGCCGTTCGCCGTCATAGCGTTCGTCGACATGGTTCACGTCCATCGCGCCCGAACAATAGACGCGGACCGGTTCCGATCGGACGATCAGCCGCATCAGGTCGAAGAAGTGGCAGCATTTCTCGACCATCGTCCCGCCGGTGTTGCGGCTGAAGCGGTTCCAGTCACCGACCTTGGGCAGGAACGGGAAGCGGTGTTCGCGGATCGACAGCATTCGCAGCGCGCCGATCCGGCCGCCATGCACTTGTTCGATGAACGCTGCGGCGGGCGGCATGTAGCGATATTCCATCGCGGTCCAGAACGGCCGCGTCATCTGCGCAGCACGATCGACGACCCAGCGCGCGTCCTCCAACGTCGTCGCCAACGGCTTTTCGCAGAGGATCGCGACGTCCGCATCGAACAGCGGCGCCAGCACGTCGCGGTGCGTGTAGTTGGGGCTCGCGACGATCACCGCATCGACCAGCCCGCTGCGCGCGAGCGCCGCCGCATCGGCAAATTCCCGCACGCCGTCGCCGCGCGCACCCAGCGCGTCGCGCGCCCAGCCGAGCGAAATGCTCACCGGATCGGCGATCGCGGTCACCACCGCGCCAGGGGTGACCGCCAGGTTCTGGAGATGCTCGACCCCCATCATGCCGGTCCCGACCAAACCATAACGTACTTGCTCGACCAAGCGTATTACCCCTATTCGTGACAGCGATGTCGCACCTTGATCCTACACCCAAAGCCATTCCCCTCGGCAACAGCGGAATCCTTGTCAGCCCGATAGCCTGGGGCATGTGGCGGTTCGCCGGAGTCGGCGTCGCCGAAGGACGCGCGCTGATCGAGGCGGCGTTCGAGGCGGGCGTCACTCTGTTCGACACCGCCGACATCTATGGTTTCGATGGCGCCGGCGGGTTTGGCGATGCGGAGGTGCTGCTCGGCCACATCTTCGCGGACTCGCCCGGCCTGCGCGAGCGGATGATCCTCTCGACCAAGGGCGGCATCCTCCCGCCGCTGCCGTATGATTCGAGCCCGGCCTATCTGGCGAAGGCGCTCGATGCCTCGCTGACCCGGCTCGGGGTCGACCAGGTCGACCTCTACCAGATCCATCGCCCCGACATCCTCACGCACCCGCAGGAAGCGGCGCGCGCGCTCGAGGATATGGTAACGGCGGGTAAGGTGCGCGCGGTCGGCGTATCGAACTACACGCCCGCGCAGGCACAGGCGCTGGCATCATTCCTGACCATCCCGCTCGTCAGCCACCAGCCGGAATTCTCGCCGCTCCACCTCGAACCGCTCGAAAACGGGCTGTTCGACCAGGCGATGGAGCGCGACATGGCGGTGCTCGCTTGGTCGCCGCTCGGTGGTGGTCGGCTCGGCGTGCCCGCCGACGCGCGCAGCGCAGCGGTGGCGGCGGCGCTCGATCGCAAGGCCGCCGAAACCGGCGCGAGCCGGTCGGCTGCCGCGTATAGCTGGATCATGGCGCATCCGGTCCGCGCGATCCCGATCGTCGGCACGCAGAACCCGGCGCGGATCGCCGAACTGGCGCAGGCCTTCGCGATCACCTGGACCCGGCAGGACTGGTACGATGTCCTGATCGCGGCGCGCGGCGAGGCGCTGCCGTGACCAGATCCTGCGAAGTCAGCTGGTTCTCGGCGCTCTGCGACGACGACTACGAGTTTCTCGGCGTGCCCGATCCCCGGCTGCAATCGACGTGGGAGCATTGCCGCGACATCGTCCTCCAGGTGGAGACCGGCGGGTACGACAACATCCTGCTTCCCTCGGGCTATGCGCTAGGGCTCGACACGACCGCGTTCGCCGCAGCGATCGCGCCGATGCTCCGGCGGCTGGCACTGTTGATGGCGGTACGCGTCGGCGAAAGCTGGCCGCCGCAACTCGCGCGCCAGATCGCGACGATCGACCGGATGCTCGGCGGGCGGCTCAACATCAACATCATTTCGTCCGACCTCCCCGGCGAGACGCTGGCGTCCGGCCCGCGCTATGCCCGCACGGTCGAGCTGATGCGGATTCTGAAGACGCTGCTGAACGGCGGGCCGCTCGATCACGACGGCGAGTTCTGGAAGCTGAAGCTCGACCCGCCGCGGATCGGCACCGTCTCGGGCAAGGCGCCGTTGCTGTATTTCGGCGGGCTGTCGCCGGATGCGCGCGAGGCGGCGGCGAAGGAGTGCGACGTCTACCTGATGTGGCCCGACACGCGCGAGAAGGTCGCGGAGATCATCGCCGACATGACCGCACGCGCCGCCCGCCACGGCCGCACGCTGCGCTTCGGCTACCGCGCGCACGTCATCGTCCGCGAGACCGAGGACGAGGCGCGGGTGTACGCCGATCGCCTGCTCTCGAAGCTCGATGCCGAACAGGGCGCGGCGATCCGTGCAAAGTCGCTGGATTCGGGGTCTGCCGGCGTCGCCGCGCAGGCGGCACTTCGCGAGGGCGCATCGGCCGATGGCTATGCCGAGGACAATCTATGGACCGGCATCGGCCGCGCGCGATCGGGGTGCGGCGCGGCGATCGTCGGCGATCCCGATCAGGTGCTCGCCAAGCTCGCCATGTACCAGGACATGGGCATCGAGGCGTTCATCCTCTCGGGCTATCCGCACGCCGCGGAAGCCGACCTGTTCGCGCGTCACGTCCTGCCCCGGATGACGCACGCGCTCCTGTCTCCTTCGCGCAGGTAATCGGCGCGTCGACCGTCGAAGCCTGACCATCCAGGCAGGCCGTCACGGACAGGGCCAGCAGGCCGGGATTGAGTTTCATGATGGCGCTCCTCAAACCAGCGCGGGGTTCAGGCGGGCGAAGCCCTCCTGCTGCCGGTACGGCGTGTGCGGGTAGGGGGGCAGGACATCGCTGGCGGCATCGAGCGTGGCGACCTGATCCGCCGACAGCGCCCAACCGACCGCTCCGAGATTGTCACGCAACTGCTCTTCGGTGCGTGCGCCGATGATGACCGACGCCACGGTCGGACGCCGCAACAACCAGTTGATCGCGACCTGCGGCACGGTCTTGGCGGTGTCCGCTGCAACCGCCTCGAGCGCATCGATCACGCGGTACAGATGGTCGGTCTCGACCGGCGGCGCGAATTGCTCGGTATCGTGGAGGCGGCTGCCTGCGGGGATCGGCCGATCCCGCCCGATCCTGCCCGTCAGTCGGCCCCAGCCGAGCGGACTCCACACCAGCGCGCCGAGACCCTGGTCGGCCCCAAGCGGCATCAGATCGGCTTCATAGGCGCGGCCGATCAGCGAGTAATAGACCTGATGCGCGACGAGACGCGGCCAGCCGTACCGGTCGGCAATCGCCTGCGCCTTCATCACCTGCCAGCCCGGATAGTTGGAAACCCCCGCGTAGCGCACCTTGCCGGCGGCGATCAGTGTATCGAGCGTCCCCATCAGCTCCTCGGCCGGGGTGGACGCATCATAGGCGTGAACCTGCAGGATATCGACATGATCGGTGCCGAGACGTCGCAGCGACGCCTCGACCGCACGGATCAGACGCGCGCGGGACGTGCCCCAGTCGCCGGGCCCATCGCCCATCGGCAGTCCGGTCTTGGTCGACACGAGCACCTGATCGCGCCGACCCTTGATCGCAGCACCGAGTACCGTTTCCGACGCGCCGTTCGAATAGACGTCGGCGGTGTCGAACAAAGTGACGCCGGCGTCGAGGCAGATGTCGACCATGCGGCGTGCTTCCGTCTCGTCGCTGTGTCCCCAGGCGCCGAACAACGGCCCGGATCCGCCAAAAGTGGCCGTTCCGAAGCTGAGGGCCGGGACGCGAAGTCCCGAGGATCCCAATTGCCGATAGTCCATATCCATATCCCCGCTATTAACCTGATGCATAGATGGGTGGATCGAGGCGGCGCGATTAGCAGCCGCGTGCGCGAAGGATTTGTGAGATGAACGCAAAGATGGGTCTGGGGACTGATCGGGCGCGCGCGCTCGAACTGTTCGCGACGGTGATGCGCGAGGGCAGTTTCTCCGGCGCAGGCCGGGTGCTGGGGCTGACGCCATCGGCGGTCGCCCGGTCGCTCGATCGGATCGAGGCGCGTCTCGGGGTACGGCTGCTGCTCCGCTCCACCCGCGCGTTGACGGTAACCGCGGAAGGGCAGGCCTATCTGCAGATGGCCCGCCGGATCCTAGCCGATCTCGACGATGCCGAGCAACAGATCGCCGACCAGGGCGCACCGCGTGGACGGCTGCGGATCAGCGCTGCGCTGTCGCACGGGCGGTTGTGCATCGTGCCGCTACTCGGCGAATTCGCGCGGCTTTACCCGCATATTCTGGTGGACTTCGCGTTGACCGACACGATCGTCGACGTCGCCGCCGGCCAGGCGGACGTGGCGATCCGGTTCGGGCCGCTCGGTGACAGCCTGTTGACCGCGCGCAAGCTCGGGGAAAGCAGGCGGGTGATCGTCGCTGCGCCCGACTATCTGGCGAGATGCGGCACGCCGATGCGGGCCGAGGATCTGCACGCGCATAATTGCCTCAACTTCAACTTCCGCCGGGTCGAACCGGTCTGGCCGTTCCGCGTCGAGGGACGCGACGTCACCCTGTCGGTGAAGGGCAATATCGAAGCGAACAACGGCGAAACGCTCGGCCAGCTTGCCGCGGCGGGCGTCGGCATCGCGCGGGTCGGCGCGTTCAGCGTCGTCGACGATATCGCCGCTGGTCGGCTGATCGCCGTGTTGGAGGACTTGAACCCCGGCGATGTCGAGCTGATCCATGCGGTGTTCGTCGGCGGTGCCAACACGCCCGCGCGCGTCCGCGTGTTCGTAGATTTCCTCGCCGCCCGCCTCGCTCGATGAGCAGGGCCTGGTTGGGGCCGACGCACCGTGGTTGACCAAGGGGTGACCTAGCCTTTCACTCCGCCACCCCGTCCGACGTCGGTTCAGGCCGCCTGTGCGGCCATGCGCGCGGCGATCTTCTCTTCCTCGGTCCAGACCTTCCGCTCGCGCGGTGCCTTGGCCGGCTTGACCTGCTTGACCGGGCCGCCGCCCAGCACGGGCGCACGCTTGGTCGAGTGGCGCGCCACTTCGCAATGCCATTCATGATCGTCCTGCACGGTCAGCGTGCGACCGATCTCGCGCTCGACGTCGTGTAGCCATGCGCGCTGCTCGGCATCGCACAGCGTGATCGCAAAGCCGCTGCGGCCGGCGCGACCGGTGCGGCCGATCCGGTGGACATAGCTCTCGGGCAGGCTCGGCAAATCGTGGTTGAAGACGTGGGTGACGGTATCGACGTCGATGCCGCGCGCGGCGATATCGGTCGCGACCAGCACCTGCACGGTACCTGCCCGGAACGCGTCGAGTGCACGCTCGCGCTGGCCCTGCGACTTGTTCCCATGCAGCGCCTCCGCGGTGATCCCCGCCTCGCCGATGAACGCGCACACGTCGTTGGCGATGTTCTTCTGCAGTGTGAACACCACTGCCTGGCCCATGTTGGGCGTCTTGAGCAACGCGAGCAACGCCGCCTTCTTGTCGGCGGCGTCGAGGAACATCACCGACTGGTCGATCCGGTCGACGGTGGTCGATGGCGGTGCGATCTCGACCTTGGCGGGATCGCGCAACAGGCTCTCGGCCAGCGCGGCGATCGACTTCGGCATCGTCGCCGAGAACAGCAGGGTGTGCCGGTCCGTCGGCAGCGTCGCGACGAGCCGCTCGATCGGCTTGGCAAAACCCATGTCGAGCATCTGGTCCGCTTCATCTAACACCAGTGCTTCGAGCTGCGACAGGTCGCAAACGCCTTGATCGACCAGGTCGAGCAGGCGTCCCGGCGCGGCGACGATGATGTCGACGCCGGTTTCCAGCGCCTTGACCTGGTGGAACTGGCTGACGCCGCCGAAGATCGTCATCACGCTCGGCTTGAGATGCCGACCGAAGCTCTCGAAGCCGGCGGCGATCTGCGACACCAGCTCGCGTGTCGGCGCTAGGACGAGGATGCGCGCGCCGCCCTTGGGCGCCGGTCGCGGATCGGCGGCGAGGCGGTGGAGCAGCGGCAGCGCGAACGCCGCGGTCTTGCCGGTCCCGGTCTGCGCCATGCCGAGCATGTCGCGCCCCTGCAGCAGCATCGGAATCGATTGCGCCTGGATAGGGGTAGGGCTCACATAGCCTTCCTCCGCTAGCGCCTGCAGCAAAAACGGCGAGAGAGAGAGATCGGCAAAGGTCATGGTCATGGTAACGCGGCGCCTCCGGCGCTGGGCAAGCTGCGCCAAAGGGCTTAGCGTAGGGTGAGCGCGGGCAGCTAGAAGTGATGCTGCACTGCGTCAATGTAGAAAGCCGGGCGTCGGCATTTAATGCCCGGCTTCCCTCCCAATGTGGTGACGTCGCGAGAGGACCGCGCACCCTGTCAGCGCGCTACTGCGTCAGATCGGTCAGCAGCGAGCGGTAATAGGAGATCGCCAGCGGGATATTGTCGATCGGCGTACGCTCGTTCAGGCCGTGGCTGAAGTCGTCGGATTGCTTGATGAAGGTCGGGCTGACGCCGTAGCTCGGCACGCCGACCGAGCGATACCACATGGAATCGCTCGCGCCCGCCGACATGCTCGGGAAGATCGGCACGCCGGGACGGATCGCGCCCATCGCCTTCTTCACCGCACCGGTCAGGTCGGCGCGCAGCGGCGAGGCGTCGGTCGGGTTCGATCCTTCGGTAACGTCGCTGAACTTGACGCCGGGGTCCGCGGCGACCCTGGCGAGTTCGGCCATCACGGTCGCGGGCTTCACGCCGGGAAAGATCCGGCAGTTGATGTTGGCGGTGGCACGCTGCGGCAGCGCGTTGAGCGCATGCCCGCCGTTGATCATCGATGTGACGCAGGTCGTGCCGATCTGGCCGACATAGCCCGGGTTGGCGGCAAGCGTCTCGATCGCCTTCTGGTCCTTGGGATTGGCGGCGAAGGCGCGCATCGCCGCGCCGATCTCGGGCGTCTGGCGCGGTGCGACACCCTCGAAATAGCCCTTGGTGATCGGCGACAGCTGCGGTGTGAAGCGATAGTCGCCGATCCTGACCAGTGCTGCGGCAAGCTGGTTGATCGCGTTCACCTTCCGCGGCGCGGACGAGTGACCGCCGGCGCTGGTGGTTTCGAGCTGGAAGTCGGCATAGGTCTTCTCGGCCGCGCCGATCGTGAAATACTCGGCCTTGCCGTCTTCGCCGTACAGCCCGCCGCCACCATCGATGTTGAGCGCCATCTCGGCGGTCTTGAGCTGGTCGGCGAGCAGCGACGACGTCTTCATGACGGTTTCCTCGTCGCCCGACAGCGCGAGGACGATGCCGCGCTTGGGCGTGTACCCCGTCTTCTTCATGTCGAGCAGCGTGGCGATCGCGAGCGCGGCATCGAGCTTCATGTCGGTCGCGCCGCGGCCGTAGAGATAGCCGTTCTCGACCACCGGCGTGAACGGATCGCGTTCCCAGTCGGCGGGCTTGGCCTCGACGACGTCGATATGGCCGGAGAGGACGATCGGCTTCAACGCCGCGTCGCTGCCCTTCCACGTCGCGACCAGATAGGCGGTGTCGTCGACCGGCGTGACCGTCACGTCGCTCGCCGCAAAGCCGCCGCCGACCAGCACCGACTTCAGATATGCGGCGAGCTGCGGTGTCTGGTTGCCGGGACCGCGGACGCTGCGAAACGCGATCATCTTCTTGGCGATCTCGAGCCCGTTGGTCGCGGCGGTCTGCGCCTGAGCCGAGGCGGGCAGGGCGGTCATCACGGCGGTGCAGGCCAGGAGAAGCTTGAGCTTGGACGTCATCATCATCTTTCTTCGGAGAAAACTATCCTCCCCCTGGCGGGAGAGGATCGAAACGAGCCAGTCTTAGAATTTCGCCCCCGCTCGTAATCCGATCGTCCGGGGCGTGCTGGTGACGATGTAGGTGCGCTGCGAACACGTCCCGCATTGCTGGAACCGCGACAATTGCGCGCGTTCGTCCCATAGGTTCTGGACGAACAACTCGAGCGTATAGCCCGACAAGTCCGCGCCGATCGAGGCATTGGCGGTCGTGTAGGCCTTGAGCCGGCCAAAGCTCGCCGCCTGCGCGAGGCGGATATCCGCCGCCGCCGAACTCTGGTGCGCGACCAGCCCCTGAATATACGCCTTGGCCGTGCCGACCGGCACGCTGTAGCGCGCCGTCCCGCTCGCCTTGAAGCGCGGGGTGATCGGCAGGCGCGTACCCTTCGGCGCGAGCACGTCTGTGCCGTCGCCGCTACAGATCTGCGTCGCGCACAGGTCGTTGCGGGTCTTGGCATCGGTGTAGGATGCCGCCGCGGTCAGCGATAATCCGCCCGTCGAGATGTTCGCATCCGCCTCCACGCCCCTGATCCGCGCATTTGGCCCGTTCTGGATGATCGTGAAGCTGTTCAGCCCGAGGAACGAAAACTGGAACTTGTCCCACGCCTGTTGATAGATCGAGGCGTTGAGCCGCAGCCGATCGAACAGCGTGGTCTTCAGGCCGAGCTCGTAATTGGTCAGGAAATCCGCATCATACGGCGCGACGTCGCCGCGCCGGTTGATCCCGCCCGGCCGGAAACCCCGCGAGAAGGTGGCATAGGCGAGCACCGTGTCGGTGGGCTTGAACGTCAGGTTGAAGCGGTAGGTCGCGCCTTGTCCCTGCGTGCGCTTCGGGACCAACCCGGTGGTCGTGTAGGTCGCCAGATTGGTACAGGGCGATCCCGAAACCGCTGCGGGCAGCAACGCGGACGTATCGCCGCCGTTCAGATAGGCTTCGCGCAAGGTCTGGCCGTTCGCCAGATAACAGCCCGCAACGCCGGTCTGGCTGCTGCCCGCGGCGTTGAACGGCGTCGCGGTGTAGGGCCGGCCATCGTCGGGATCGACCGCGGGATTACGCCCGAACCCGTAGAAGCCGATCAGCGAATTGTCGTAGATATAGGCGCGGCCGCCCGCCGTCGCGGTCAGGTTCGGCAGGATGTCGAAGCTCGCCTCGCCGAACATCGCGTAATCCGTGTCGACGCGCTTCTGCTTGGTCAGCCACAAGGTGCCCGGCGAGCCGTTGACCGACACCGCGGTGCCGAGATTGGCGATCTGGTAGTCCTGGAAGATCGCGTTGGTCTGGCGCTGGTAGAAGGCACCGGCGACGAACCGGAACCGGTCCTCGACCGGCGACGCGACGCGCAGTTCCTGGCTGGTCTTCTTGAAATGGTCGGTGCCGATGATCTTCTGCCGCGGATCGATCGTCCGGCCCGCATTGTCCTGGTAATAGAAATAGCCGGCGAGACCCCCGACCGAGGAATAGGCCGAGTCATACGCCTCGGCATAATCGGTGTAATCGCTCGACGTGTACGTCTTGCGGTCGAGATACGCGCCGGCATAGGTGACGTCCCAATTGCCGACCTTGCCCTCGATCGTCAGCGCGCCCTGGATGAAGCGGTCCTTGCGGAATTCTGGGAAGAAATGCTGGACCTGGAGGTCGCCGACCTTGGGATCGTAGCCATAGGTGCCGTTGTTGCGCTGTTCCTGGTAGAGGATTGTCGGCGTGACGGTCCAGTTGCTGTCGAGGTCGACCTTCAGCGCCGCGCGGCCGCCATAGGTCTCGGTATCGTTGTAGTTCTTCTTCACGAACGCGGCATTGTCGACGACCACGCCGCCATTCGCCGAGGTGCACGAGGTCGCGGTCGGCTCAGGCAGATAGCTGCGACACCCGGCGACGTTGTCGATGAACCCCGCGTCGCGCTGATAGAAACCGACCACGCGCAGTGCCGCGGACTGCGACAGCGGCATGTTGAGCATGCCCTCGATCTTGCTGCCGATCCCGCCCGACTTGACGCTGTTCACCTGGCCATCGACGCGTCCGTAAAAGTCGCTCGTGTCGGGCTTGTTGGTGATGATCCGGATCGTGCCTGCTTCGGACGACGCGCCGTACAGCGTGCCCTGTGGCCCGGCCAGACTCTCGATCCGGGCGATGTCGTAGACATGGACGTCGAGCGTGCCGCCGATCGTCGTCACGGGCTGTTCGTCGAGATAGGTGCCGACCGACGGCAGCGGCCCGGAGTGGTTGCCGTCGCCGCCCGACGCGACACCGCGCATATAGACGACCGTCGAGCCCGGCTGCGTCGTCTGGAACGACACCGACGGCAACAGCTGGGTATATTGGTTGAAGTTCGAGATGTTCAGGTCGTCGAGCCGCTTGGTGCCGATCGCCTGGATGCTGATCGGGACGTTCTGGATATTCTGGTCGCGCTTCTGCGCGGTGACGACGATGTCGCCCTCATATTCGCCGGCCTGTGGCGCGGTCGCGTCCGGTGCTGCGGTTGCTACGGTTTGCGCAAACGCGGGAACGGCAACTGCCGACGACGCCAAGAGCGACGCGATCCACACGCGACGATCGAATATATGCATGCTGTTGCCCCCAACGACGAATTCTGTCCGCAGAGTGTGTTGCGGCGCAACAAACGTCAAACGATGCTTCGGGCGTTGGAGATTTTTGTGACGCATCCGTGACGTTTTCGCCACGGGTCAGCGGGTGGTCAGGGGGTGGCGGACAGTCCCAGGGCCGATCGCAGCGGTCCGAGCCACTGGTCATAGGGACGCCACGCATCGACTCCGTCGCGATTGATCGGCCGGCGGACCTGTTCGGAACTTGCGGTGCGGACCGCGCGCTCAGTCTCGTGGAAGGCGAGGCAGGCGGGCTCGAAATCCAGTCCGCAGGCCGCGAGCAACGCGCGGACTTCTGCCTCGGTATTATCGAGCAAAGCCTCGTGATCGACGCGATGGACGCGGCCCGGCAACACCGTGTCGACATGCGTCATCAGCCGGACATAGTCACGATAATAGCGGCCGACATCGTCGAGCGAATAGCTGAACGTCTGCCCCCGCGCGTAATGCTGCTTGAAGTTCGAAAAACAGCAATCGAGCGGATCGCGGCGCGCATCGATGATCCGCGCGTTGGGCAAGACGAGGTGGATCAGCGCGATATGCGCCCAGTTGTTGGGCAGCTTGTCGATGAAGAACGGGCGATCGGTGCGCCGCTGGATCGCGGCACGACGCAGATAGTCCTCGCCGATGTCGCGCAACGCGTCGGCAGATAGCGCCTCCAGGCCGTGCGGATAGTTGGCGATGCGACGCGCCAGCGCCGGCATGTCGGGCAGTTCGGTAGTCCCCTCGACCAAGCTGTGGCTGGCGAGGATCTGTTCGATCAGCGTCGAGCCTGCGCGCGGCATGCCGAGCACGAAGATTGGGTCTGGGGCGTCGCAGCCTTGGCCACGGCGCGTGTTCAGGAAATCGGGCGTCAGCAGCGTGATGCTGCGGTCGACGAAGGCGGTGGTCTCGTCGGCGTCGTAGACGATGCGCGTGCGGCGCAGCGCGTTGCCGGCCGCGTAATGCGCGAACGACCGCGCCGGATCGCGGCGGTCCTCAAACGCCTTGCCAAGCGCGAAGTCGAGGTGGAACCGGTCCTCGTCGTCCAGGTCGTCGCGTGCGAGGGCGGCCTTCATCGCCGCGATATCATTCTCGTCGAAACGCACCGTCTTGAGGTTGGCGAGGCTCCACCAGGCATCGCCCAGCGTCGGCAACAGCGACAGCGCGCGGCGATACGCGGCGATGCCGTCGTCGCGACGGCCGACGGTCTTGAGCATATGCCCATAGCTCAGCCACACGCGCGGCTGGCCCGGTGCGTCGCGCAGCACCTTTTCGTACAGCGCGATCGCGTCCTCGAACCCACCCAAACGGCCGAGTGCGGCGGCCTTCAGATTGGCGTGGCCGGGATTGTCCGGCTCGTCGGCGATCACCGCATCGAGCAACGTCAATGCCTCGGGCGCGCGGTTCTGGCGATACAGCACGAGCGCGAGGTTCGCGCGCGCCGCGGTAAAGCCCGGCGCTAGCTCGACCGCGCGCCGCAGCAACGCCTCCGCATCGCCGTACCGCCCGATCCGCCCGGCCAGTTCGGCCAGCATTCGGATCGCGCGCGCGTCGAACGGGTCCTGCTTGAGATACGCCTTGAGCAGCGGCTCGGCGACGTGAAGCTGGTTGTCGTGCAACGCCAGCGCGGCCTGCATGAGATCGTTCGGCCAGCGCGGGGTCGGAAGGGAAGCCATCGCCCCGGACAGTCGCGGCGCGACGGGTTGACGTCAAGCAGTCGTGATCCGGTTTCAACGTCGAGACCGGGGCGATCGGGTTATGTCCAGTCGCACAGCTTTCCCATCGCATCGCGCGGCAACGCAGGTCCGAACCGGATGGTCTTTGGCCGCTCGGGGCTAGCCAGCCGCTCCGCGATCGCCTGTTCGATCGACGCCGAGAGTTTTTCACGATCACGATCGTCGTGCGGGACGACGAAGGCCTTGAGCCGCCCGTCGATGTGCAATCGCACCGCGGCGTCGGCCACGCCATCGATGGTCCGCAGCAGATCGGCGATGCGCATGGGCCAGACATTGTTGCCACCGACCTGCACGGCGCCGTCGCGCCGACCGATCGGGCGCAGGCTGCGCTCACCGATCCGCTCGATATGATCGGGCAGATCGTATCGACCACCGCGATCGTCGCCGAGCTGCCACGCATCGTTCGCGTCATCGTGTCCGGACGGTACCAACTGCCACCGAGGCAAGAGCGCATACGCGGTCGCCGGCAGGTCGCGCATGGCAATGCCGCTCGTCTCCGAGGAGCCGTAGATATCCACCAGCCGGGCCAACCCGGCCGCGAGCAGGTCGGCCGCAAGCCGGCCGTCGAGCGGTCCGGCCGAGCTCACCCCGACGACGTCTGCGGGCAGGGCGCGTGTCAGGCGCAGGATCGCCCGCCACTGGTCCGGGACCGCGACGACAAGATCGCCCGCGATCAGGTCGAGCGGCGTCCCGAGGGCCCGGGCCACGACCGGCACGCCCAGCGCGGCCGGCAGCAACGCCGTCCAGATGATCCCGTACAGGTGATGCGCGGGGACCAGCGCCACGACGCGGCGACGGTCGGAAAACTGCGTCGCCAGGAACGCCGCCTCGCCCAGAAGGTCGGCGATCGCATGGCTGCAAGGCTTGGGACTGCCGGTCGAGCCGGACGTTCGCACCGTCATCCGGCCGTCGCCGGAAGCCTGTCCGCGCATGATCCAGTCGATCCAGTCGCCGACCGTGCATGGCGGCTCCCGCCCGAGCAGCGCGTCGTCCAGGCAGAACGTCTCCGCCAGGGTGCCGAGCGCACCCAATTGCTCCATCGAATCGAGTCCCAGCCCATCGTCGCCAATCGCCAGCACGTCGGACCAGTCGTTCGGTTCGGCGAGCGTTTGCCCGTTCCCGCGCCATCGCCGTACCTCCGCCGCGACGACGGCACAGGCAATTCTTCGGGAAGCGGCGCGCGACACGTCGGCGTCGCCAGACGGGGCGGCGGTGGTCACGCTGCGCGGGCAGCGGACCGATAGACCCGATTGCGTCCTTCGCGCTTGGCGGCATAGAGCCGCTTGTCGGCCAGCGCGATAAGCGCATCGATCGATCCGCCCGCTTCATCGAGGGTCGCGCAGCCGAGGCTTGCGGTCACCTTGAGTGGCCCACGCGGTGTTTCGAGTTGCATGGCGGCGATCGCCTTGCGCATGTCGTCGGCCAATCCGATCGCCTGATCGTGATCGAAGCGCGGCAGCAGCACCCCGAACTCCTCGCCACCCAGCCGCGCGAAGATGCCGCGCGGCGGTAGCAGCGCGATGCAAACCTCGGCGACGCGGCGGAGCAGGACGTCGCCGACCGGATGGCCATGCGTGTCGTTGACCGCCTTGAAATGATCGAGGTCGAGGACGATCAGCGACAGCGCATGCCGCAATTCGCGCCAGTGCGTCTGTTCGCGCTCGAGGTTCTGGCTGAAATGGCGGCGGTTCGACGCGCCGGTCAGGTAGTCGATGGTTAACAGGCGGCGCATGTCCTCGGCGGCCGCCTCGCGCCGCGGCACGTCGCGCAGCACGACCGAGAAACCGGTCAAACCGGGGCCATCGCCGTCGGATCGCGCGACGACGAGGCGCTGGCACCAATAGCGTCCGCCCTCGGCGCGCTGCTGCCACCCTTCCTGGAGGTGCCAGCCGTCCCGCGCGGCAATTTCCATCTGTTCGTCGAGCTGCAGGTCGCCGCCCGACGTGTCGGCCTCCAGCACGTCCGCCAGGTTGTGTCCCGTCACGGCAGCGCAATCGTGACCGGTCTGTTTCGTGAAACAGGCATTGGCCGACGCGATCCTGCCATCGGGCGTGATCGCGAGTGCGGCGTATTCATTGACCCCGTCCAGCAGCGTCGCGAACCAGGTATCCGCCTGGCGCAGCCGGACCTCCTGGACGACCTGCTGGCTGATATCGGCCAGCGTCACCATCAGGCGATCGGCGCCCAGCTTCACGAGCGTACACGCGAGCACCTTCGGTGCCTGCGCGCGCCGGCCCTGGCCCAGGTCGACGAAGATGCGATGCCCGTCGCAGATCTTGCCGGTCGCCGGCGCATAGTCCTCGACGATGCTCCGCAGTTCGGGAGCGTGTTGTTCGAGCGCGATGAACAGGTTGCCGGCATCGCGCGGCCCGGCGAGCGGCAGCAGATGCTGCATGGCGTGCGGGTTCATCAACGCGATGTCGCCGGCCAGATTGCATTCGATCAACCCGACGGGGCAGGCATACAGGAATTCCAGGAGCTGTTCTTCGCTCGACTTGTCGGTCATCGCCGCACCCTCATCGTTCGATCAGGATGTAGCGGCGTGGCATCTCGGCCTGCGCGAGCAGCCGCAGGCGAACCCTGGTCGGGCGCATCCGCAAGGTCAGCACATAGGGCACGATGTCGTCGATCTCGGGCTCGTCGTCGAACCGCTGCGCGACCATGAAGTTGTTCATGCACTGCGCGACGGCGTCGAAGAACGGCACGCCCATGACGGTCGCCGGGTCCAGCCCCGACATCCGCGCCTCCGTCGCATTGTAGGTCTGCACGATGGTGTCCGCCCCGAAGCCGACGACCCCGAACGGCAGTGCGTCGCGGTCTTCGTCGCGCATCGATTCGAGATCGTTCAGTGAAACGGCTTCAAAACTCGCAGGTGTCGACACGCGGTATAGCTCCCTTGGTCGTCGCATGATGCCCGAGGACCGTTAAACTTCGACTAAGACCATTGCCGCCCGCCTGACGAATCGGCCTGCCTCCTATGCGCCCCCATACGGCGCGCCTCGGCCCGGCCGAGCGACCATGTAACGCCGTTTCTGCTCGAACCGAGCGACCTTGCTCGGGCCGAACGATAGTACCGATAATATCGCTGTGTAGTCCGATCCTCGGGCGGTAGGACGCCGGCATCCCCCGCTGAGGCGATCGAACGTGCAAGTCCTTGTCCTGCTCAAATGACTTCGTCGCCGCGTCCGCGCGAGCGAGGCTGCGTTCATCGTTCTGGCGACGCTCGTCGGGGCGGCGGCGGGCCTGCTCAGCGTGGCGCAAGGCGCGGTTGCACGGACGCTGCAACACGACCTGTTCGGCCTGTCGTCGGCAGACCGTCTCAGCGCGTTGCCGTCGTTGCCGCCCGCGTCGCTCGTCGTGCTGCCGATCGGCGGGATCGTCCTTGCCGCATTCACCTGGGCGACCCGCGCCCGCAAACGCCGCATGCTCGATGCGGTCGAGGCCAACGCGCTCCACGGCGGCCGGATGTCGGTGCCGGACAGTCTCGTCATCTCCGGGCAAACGATGGTGTCGAACGGTTTCGGCGCTTCCGTCGGGCTGGAGGCGGCCTATGCGCAACTCGGCGGCGCGATCGGCTCGGTTGCGGGGGCCGTATTCAACCTGCGACGTGCGGACCTGCGCAATCTCGTCGGGGCTGGCACGGGGGCGGCGATCGCGGCGGCGTTCGGCGCGCCGCTTGCCGGGGCGTTCTATGCGTTCGAAATCGTCATCGGCGCCTATACGCCCGCCGCGCTGGCCCCGGTCGTTGCGGCGGCGCTCGCCGGCACGCTGGTCGCGCACCAGCTCGGGATCCAGCCCTATGTGATCGATGCCGTGTCGACGATGCCGATGGAGGCACATCATTATCTGAACTATCTGATCTACGCCGGTCTCGGCGCGCTCTGTGCGGGAATCGGGATTGCTTTGATGCGCGCGGTCGCGCTGGTCGAGATGGGCACGCGCCGCGCCAGGCTGCCGGAATGGGCCCGTCCGGCGATCGGCGGCCTGTTGCTGATCCCCGTCGCGCTAATCTCGCCGCAGGTCCTGTCGGCTGGGCATGGCGCGCTTCACGCCGATCTTGCCATCGGCGCACCACTGGCCTTCATCGCGACGATATTCCTGGCGAAGTGCGCGGCGTCGATCGTGTCGCTGGGTTTCGGCTTTCGCGGTGGACTGTTCTTCGCCTCGCTGTTCCTCGGCACGCTCGTCGGCCATATGTTCGCCGGCGGTCTGGAAGCGATCTTCGGCCAGACCGTGATCGATCCGCGCAACGCCGCCCTGGTCGGAATGGCGGCCCTGGCAGTCGCGGTGGTCGGCGGTCCCATGACGATGGCCATGCTCGTATTGGAGGCCACGCATGATTTCGCATTGACCGGCGCAGTGCTGGCGGCCGCCTTGGTCTCGTCGACGATCGTCCGCGAAACATTCGGCTACAGCTTCTCGACCTGGCGCCTTCATCTCCGGGGTGAGACCATCAAGAGCGCGCGCGATGTAGGCTGGGTCAAGACGCTCACCGCCGGCCGAATGATGCGACGCGAAACGAAGGCGCTGCCCGCGACGACGACGATCGCGGAGTTTCGGCGGCGCGTACCGCTCGGCGCGACCAGCCGGACCGTGCTGATCGATACGGACGACCGCTACGCCGGTATCGTCCAGACGCCGACCGCCTATGCCGAGGGACTCGAGCTGACGGCGCCCGTCGGCCAGCTTGCGGTCAATGGCGATGCGGCGCTGTCGCCGACGATGGACATCGCCGAGATCATGCGTCGCTTCGACGCGTCGGGCGCAGACGAGCTCGCCGTGCTCGACGACGATCGTGGCGTGCTGGGAATCCTGTCGGAGTCCTTCGTCCGCCGCCGCTATGCCGAAGAATTGGAGAAGGCGCAGCGCGACCTGTTCGGCGAACGGTGAGGTCGCCTCGCGCTGGATCGCCTTTCGGCACGCTTCGGGGTTTCGGGGTGACGCCGCCGGCTTCGTAATCTAGGTCGGTGTCATGGCTGCGTTCTTCGATCGTCTGATGCCGGCAAAGCGCTGGACTCCGTCACGCTATCGCGCGCTGCTTCTGGCACGTGGCCCTCGATCGGTGCAATTTCGGACGCGCGCCGCCATTCTCGTCGGGGCGATCCTCGTCGGTATCGTCGCGACGCTGTTCGCCGAGGTCGCGGACCGGGCGGCGGAGGCGTTCGCCGGCTTTGCCCGGATCTGGCGCTGGCTGCCGCTGCTGACGACCCCGTTGACGTTCATGGTCCTGGTCTGGCTCACGCGGCGATACGCACCGTTCGCGCGCGGTTCGGGTATCCCGCAGGTCATCGCCGCGCAGGCCGATCCGAACGCCGCAACCCGCACGCTCATCTCGCTGCGCACGGTCGCGGCCAAGGCGGTGCTGACGATCGGTGCGGTGCTGGGCGGCGCTTCGGTCGGTCGCGAAGGACCGACCGTCCAGCTTGCCGCTTCGGTGATGGGGCTTACGCACCGCCTCCTGCGCGTGCCATTGCGTGGCGGCGTGCTGATCGCCGGCGGTGCGGCAGGCGTTGCCGCCGCCTTCAATACGCCGCTTGCCGGGCTGATGTTCGCGATCGAGGAACTGGCGTCGGCGTATGAACAGCGGGTCACGCTGCTGGTGCTCGCCGCGATCGTGATCGCCGGGATGGTCGCGCAGTCCGTGCAGGGCGATTATATCTATTTCGGTGCGATCGGCGCGCACATGCCGTTGCTGTCGGCGCTGCTGGTCGCGCCGGTCGCGGGGATCGTCGGTGGCATGGCGGGCGGGCTGTTCTCGCGCATGCTGCTGGCCATGGCACTCGGACGCAACCGCGTGACGCAGTGGACCCGTGCCAATCCGATCAAGTTCGCGGGCGGCTGCGGGATGGTGGTCGCGGTTCTCGGCACGGCCACCGGGTTGACCTGGGGTACCGGCTATTCCGCGGCGCGCGCGATGATCGTCGGGGTCGATGCCCCCTTATGGTTCGGGCCGGCCAAGTTCCTGGCGACGGCCGCGACCGCGGTCGCAGGACTGCCGGGCGGGATCTTCGCGCCATCGCTCGCAGTCGGTGCAGGCGTCGGCAATCTGCTGCGGCAGGTGTTCCCCGGCGAGCCGGCGAGCGCGATCGTCATCCTCGGCATGGTCGCGTATTTCGCAGGCGTCGTCCGCGCGCCGCTGACCGCGGTCATCATCCTGTCAGAGACGACCGCGAGCCGGGGGCTGATGCTGCCGATGTTCGCGACCGCGTTCATCGCCGACGCCGCCAGCCAGTGGGTCTGCCGCGAGAAACTCTATCACGGACTGTCCAGGACGTTCGCCGTCCCGCCCGCCAACTCGCCGGTTATCCCGCCCGTCACCCCGGCGCGCTGACCGCCGCCGCCGGTCACTCGATCCGCAATCCCTCGGTCAGCGCTTCGAGCAGCGCGTCGACCTTGGGCGTAAGCTGGCGGCTTCTGCGCCAGACCAGATGCAGCGGTAGGCCGACCGTCGCCAGTTCCGGGAGGACCTCGACAAGCTCGCCGCGCTCGAGTTCGTCCTTGATCAGCCACGTCGCGAGCTGCGCGATCCCGAACCCGGCTTTTACCGCGCCGACCTGCGCTTCGGCGCTGCCGAGGACGATGCGGGCTTCCATCGGGTATTCCTCGATGCGCCCGGCGTCGCGCGCGAACCGCCAATTGGCCGTGCTGCCATCGCCGCGGCCGTAGAGGATGGAGTCGAACGCCGCGAGCGCATCGGCATTCGCAGGCATGCCCCGCCGCTCCAGATAGGCAGGGGCGGCGCAGATGATGACGCGCTCGCTGCCGAGGTAGCGGTGACCGAGATTGTCCGGCCAGGGTTCCCCCGCGCCGATCCGGATCGCGACGTCGACGCCCTCCTCGACGATGTCGATCTTGCGGTCGGTGAAGGTGATGCTCGGGCGCAGATTCGGGTGGCGTTCGGCAAAGGCGAGCAACAGCGGCATCGCCTGCATCCGCCCGAACGCGATCGGCACGTCGACCTTCAACCGCCCGACGATCTCCGATCGATGCGCTGCAAGCACCGCCTCGGCATCGGCAAGCTCGCCGAGCACCCGCACGCATGTTTCGTAGAAAGCGGCACCGACGTCGGTCAGCGTCAGGCGGCGGGTCGTGCGCTCGAACAGCCGACTGCCCAGCCGCGCCTCGAGCCGCGCGACACTCTTGCTGACCGCCGAATTGGTCAGGTTCAGCCGCGCCCCGGCGGCGGTAAAGCTGCCCGCATCGGCGGTGCAGACAAAGGCTTCGATACCCTTGAGACGTTCCGACGGGATCATGGCAGTGCATCCATTATGGAATAATTGTCGCTCTATGCACGAATTAATGCCGCACGACGTGCGTTTTCGTCGCGCGTAGAGAGGGCGCCATTCAGGAGTCCTTTGCCAATGTCGTCCCCCAGCCATCCTATCCACGCCGCCCCGCCGGGCACCAAGTCGGCGGGGCATGGCTTAGCCGTGCTGTTGCTGGCGATCTCCGCGTTCGTGATCGTCACCACCGAGTTCATCATCGTCGGACTGTTGCCGAGCCTCGCGCGCGATCTTGGCATCTCGATCACCGTCGCGGGGCAGCTCGTCACGCTGTTCGCCTTCACGGTCATGCTCGCAGGGCCGTTCCTGACCGCGATGCTCTCGCACTTCGAGCGCAAGCGACTGTTCGTCGTGATCCTCGTGATCTTCGCCGGTGCGAACGCGCTGGCCGCCGCGGCCCCCGATATCTGGGTCCTCGGCCTCGCACGGTTCCTGCCGGCGCTGGCACTACCGGTGTTCTGGGGCACCGCCAGCGAAACCGCAGGCGAACTCGCAGGTCCCGAAAAGGCCGGCAAGGCGGTCGCCAACGTCTATCTCGGGATTTCCGGCGCGATGGTGCTCGGCATTCCGCTCGGTACGCTCGCCTCGACCGCGTTCGGCTGGCGCGGGACGTTCTGGGGGCTGTCGGGCCTGTCGCTGCTGATGGCGGTGCTGTTGCTCGTCGTGATGCCGACGCTGGCACGCCCCGCGCGCGTCAGGCTCGCCGAACAGGCACGCATCCTCAAGGACCCGTATTTCCTCGGCAACGTCGTGCTGTCGGTCATCGTCTTCACCGCGATGTTCACCGCCTATACCTATCTCGCCGACACGCTCGAGCAGATCGCGCATATCCCGGCAGGGCAGGTCGGCTGGTGGCTGATGGGCTTCGGGATCGTCGGTCTCGCCGGCAATTGGCTGGGCGGGCAGTTCGTCGGCCGCGGGCCGCTGCTGGTGACGGCGATCACGGCGCTGGTGCTGGCGATCGGCATGGCCGCGACGACCCTGGTCGCTGGCTCGACCGTCTGGCTGGCGATCGCGCTCGCGGTCTGGGGCATCGCCAACACCGCGCTCTATCCGATCTGCCAGGTGCGCGTCATGCAGTCGGCGAGCCATGCGCAGGCGCTGGCGGGCACGCTCAACGTCTCGATGGCCAATGCCGGCATCGGCCTCGGCGCGATCATCGGCGGTTCGGTGATCCAACATATCGGGCTCGGCGCAGTCGGCTATGTTGCCGCCGCGATCGCGATCCTCGCGGTGCTGGTGACGCCGCTGGTGCATCGGCTGAAGGCCCGGAGCGTCAGCTGATGGACATGCCGGACGCACTGGCACCGGATCTGGCCGGACACGCCGCCTATGCGCGCGTGTTCCAGCCCGGCCGGCTGACGCTGGGCTTCATCGCCCCGCTCGAAGCGTGTCCGACCGCGCCGTGGCCGACGCTCGCCGATCACGCGGCACTGGCGCGGAAGGTCGACGCGCTCGACTTCGCGGCGATCTGGCTGCGAGACGTGCCATTCTACGATCCGAGCTTCGGCGATGTCGGGCAAGTCCTCGATCCGATGGTCTATGCCGGCTGGCTTGCCGCGCAGACGACGCGGATCGCGATCGGCACGGCGGGCATCGTCCTGCCGCTGCGCGATCCGCTGATCGTCGCCAAGCAGGCGGCGAGCGTCGACCAGTTGCTCGGCGGCCGCTTTCTGCTCGGGCTGTCGACCGGCGACCGACCGTCGGAGTTCGCGGCGTTCGACAGCAACCTCGACGATCGTCCCGAACGCTACCGCGATGCGATCGACGTCATCCGCGCCGCGACCGAACGGTCGTTCGCCCGGCATGCGTCTGCGTATTACGGCACGCTCGACGGCAGCATCGACATGGTCCCCAAACCGGTCGGACCGCGATTGCCGATCCTCGCGATCGGTCGGGCCGGGCAGACGCTGGACTGGCTCGGTGCGAACACCGATGGCTGGATCTGGCATCTCAGCGACGCGCGGCGCCTGCCCGACGTTCTCGCCCGGTGGCGAACGGCAACCGCCGACGGCCCGTACAAGCCGTACGGCTATGGCGCGATGTTCGACCTGCTCGCGGACCCGGATGCACCGCTGGCCTATGCCAGCGGCGGTATCCGTAGCGGTCGCAACGCGCTGATCGACCTCTGGAAGCGTCAGCGGGACGAGGGCGTGGCGCATGTCGCGCTCAACCCCAAGCCGTCGCGCCGCCCGTTTGCGGACGTGGCCGACGAACTCGCGACGTATGTCCTGCCGCATTTTCCGACCGACTCGCGTTAACCCCCCTCATCATCAGGATGTCACCCATGCCCAAGGTTTCCACCACGACCGATTACGCATCGCGCGACGCGAGTATCGCGATCAACAGCTACACGACCGTCCTGCGCCGCCCCCGCGTGCCGCACGACGTGTTCGCCACCTATTGGCGCGACGTCCACGGCCCGCTGTGTTCGCGCATCCCGGGTCTCGGCTGGTACGTCCAGAACCATCTGAACCGCGAGCAGGACGCGCATCTCTGGCCGGCTATCGACGGCATCGCGCCGTTCGCGGACTATGAACTCGACGGCGGGGTCGAGATCGGGTTCGCATCGAAAGCCGACCAAGACGTCTTCAACGCGGCGAGCCACATCCTGTTCGCCGACGAGCAGAACATGTTCGCGGCCACCGTCGCCTATGCGCTGCCCAACGGATCGCGCACGCTGGTCGACCGCATCGCCGACCCGATACCCAATGGCGATGACGGCTTCGACCGTATCCACGTTCACTTCGGCGCGGCCGACGGCGACGCCGGGACGTTCGCCACGTTCATGACCGAGTTTGCCGAAACGCTCGCCGCCGACGCCGCGGTGTTGAAGCTTCGTCTGCATGTGCCGGACCGCTACGACAATGCCGAACCCGCCCCGCCGGCACCCAATGTCGATCATCTGGTACCCCCGGAGCGTGCACGGATCGCGGTGATCGAACTCGCCTTCGAAAGCCCGCTGACCCGGCGTGCGTTCTTCGAATCCGACGCGTTCACCGCAACGCACGCCGCGCAAAAGGCGCATATCGCGTATGTCTCGGCCTTCGCGGTCAGCGGCGTCTACACCTATGTCCGCGACACGCAGCTCACCACCGCCGGGTTGCGCGGTAGCCGTCAGGCGCAGCTGATCGAGCGGCTCGGCGCCAACAATCAGGTGGCCGCCGACGTGCGCGGTCTGATGCAGACGGGCTCCGTCGACTAGCGATCGTTGACATCGCGGTGAGGGCGGATCGGGATCGGCGACGTCCGTGTCATTGATCCGACCCCGCGACGTCATCAAACTGTACCGCCACGCTCGTACCCGGTCGGGGGATGACCGCCGCCAACCTCACCGCGACCGATCCTGCGCCACGCGGTCGTCGCGGGCGGCGTCCAGTCGCACCATGTCCGCGACACCTAGTCTGTGGATATACCGATTGCGGGCGCACGTTCACGGCCGGCGTAGGGGCGAAGTTCTGATGCGGATCATATCCATCGCGGCGGGCCTCGCGCTGGCCCTCTCGACCATGGCGGGGCCGGTTGCGGCGCAGACCACGCCGCCGCCGTCACAGGACAAGCTCGAACGCGTCGTCATCGTCATGCGCCACGGCGTCCGCAGCGCGATGTCGAGCCCGGAAGACCTCGGCCGCTACAGCCGCCGCGCATGGCCGAAGTTCGCGGTGCCGCCGGGCCATCTGACCGCCAACGGCGCGACGCTCGTGACGATGCTCGGCGGCTGGTACCGCGCGCAGTACCGGCAGTTGGGGCTGCTCGGTGCGAACGACTGCGCAGTGTATTACTGGGCGAACCATACGCAGCGGACCGAGGCGACCGCCACCGCACTCGCCGCCGGCCTGACGCCGGGATGTGCAGCAACGATTTACCGGTCCGCCGCGGCCCCCGATCCGCTGTTCGAGGCACCGCAGACGCCGCTCGCCCCACTCGACCCGCAGCGGATGCTGGCGGCGATATCCGCGCGGGTCGACGGCGACCTCGCCGCATGGGACGCGCGGCAGGCCCCCGATCGCGACCGGTTCGAGGCGCTGTTGCTGCAATGTCGTCGCATTCCCTGCTCGGCGGGCGAGCGAAGCAAAGTGCAGCGCCGGCTCGGCGATACGCCCGTCGCGATGCGGATCGACGATGGCAAACCGGACCTGACGTCCCCCAGCCTGCAGGTCGCCGGGATCGCCGAGAGCCTGGTGATGGCCTATGCCGACGGGCTCGCCTTTCCCGGATGGCGCGGGATCGATGCGGCGACGATCGGCAAGGCGCTCGTCGTGCACGGCGCCGGCATCGACCTGCGCACCCGCACCCCGGAAGTCGGACGCCAGACCAGCAGCTACCTCGCGATGCGCCTGCTCGCCACGCTCCAGCGCGGTGGCGGCGCGACCGCCTTGGCCGACCCGATCGGCGACGCGGAGAAGATCGTCGTCCTCAGCGGGCACGACGGTACGGTGACGATGCTCGCCGGGCTGCTCGGCCTCGACTGGAAACTGCGCGACTATGGCGCGGGCGAAGCGGCACCGGGCGGCGGGCTGGTGTTCGAGGTCTGGCGGCAGGGCATGAGCGGCCAGCAGGTCGTCCGCACTCGCTATGTCGCGCAGGGCCTCGACCAGATGCGCCACCAGATCCCCTTATCGGAACGCACACCGCCGGACAGCGTCGCGCTGACGATACCCGATTGCCCCGAAACCTGCCCCCTGTCGGCGTTTGCCGGCCATGTCCTGAAGCAGGTGTCGACCGGTCCGCAACGCTGACACCCCGGACCAAATGGCTGTCCGCGGCGGTCTCAGATCGGACGTCTGGGCGGAGCACCCCAGCATGCTCCGCCTTGAACGCACCGATCCAGGCCGCGGGAACGCATGCCGCGACCCCGCGTCTCTGGCCGGATCAGTATTTGACCCGAAGGCGCGTGTAGTAGAACCCACCGTTGAACCCGAACGGTCCGCCGTTACGGGGATACACCTGACCGTCGGAGGTCCCGCCGGTCAGCGGATAGATCTGGACCGTGGATGTCGGTGCCAGCCGGTCGGGCCGTTCGTCGGTGAAGTTCTGTGCACCGATCGATAGCGTGACATGCTTGGCGAAGAGGTAGCTCAGTTCGATATCCGTCGTGAACTTCCCGCCGAACCGTTGATTGGCGTACCCCTCGGCCGGTGTCGTGGCGGTGGCCGCCTTGGTCACGGTCACCCCGTAATCCTGCGCGCTGGTCCACGAGCTGTAGTAGTTCTCACGGACGTTGAGGCTCAGATTGCGCAACGACCAGTTCGCGTTTGCCACGAGGCGATGCTTCGGCGCCAGATTTTCGGCATCGATCCGTTGGGCAAGCCCGATGACCTGCTGGTCGAACGATCGTAATTTGGTGTCGTTATAGTTGTAGGCCAGCGAGAAATTGAGCAGCGCCTCGCTCAGCGTGGTCCGATAGGTGCCGACGAAATCGACACCGCGCGTCCGCGTCTTGAAGCCGTTGGTGAAATATTGCACCTGGCCGTCGACGCCGACCGCCTGCAGCGCCGGCTGTGCCGCCACCGCAGCCGCGTCGACGATGAACGGCGATGTCAGGCCGATTCGGTTGCGCAGATCAATCTGATAGCCGTCGATCGTGATCGTCATGCCGCGGACCGGCTCGAGGATGACGCCCGCGCCATAGTTGGTCGATTTCTCCGGCGTCAGGGCCTCCGCGCCGTAATATTGCGCCGGTGCGCTGTCGACCGGATAGGTGCCCGCCTGGAACGCGTTGCCGTTGTTGAACGACGTCGTGACGATCGAGACGTTCGACTGACCCGGCGATGGCGCGTGGAAGCCGGTGCCGAAGCTGCCGCGGACCGAGAAGCCTTCGACGAGCTTGTAGAGCGCGTTGACCTTGCCGACCCAGGCGCTGCCGAACGTGTTGTAATGCTCGTAGCGACCGGCGGCACCGACCGTCAGCGCATCGGTCAGATCGGTTTCGAGACCGACATAGGCGGCATAGGCCTTCTGGTCGAACTTGCCCGCAGTCGCCTCGCTGGTGCCGGCATAGCCGCTGGCGCCGACGCCTTGCGCCGCCGTGGTGCCGGACGCCGTGTACACGCCCGGCGCAGTCAGCGTGAAGAGCTGTTGCGCGACCGCGTACGGACCGGCCGCATAGGATTGCAGGTCGCCCGCGGTCTGCTCGTAAGTCTCCTTGCGGAATTCGCCGCCCGCCGAAATCGTCAACGGCGCCGCCAATCCGACCTCCGCTGCATAGGTAAAGTCGGCGTTGAAGTTCACTTCCCGCTGGATCAGATCGCCGAAGTCGAAGCTCGTCTGCGTCGCCGGCCCGTAGGAGAAGTTGGCGGAGTCATACATCGACAACGACAGCGTGTTGCGCGCCAGCGTCCCCGACAGGTCGTAGCTGAAGTCGCCGCTGGTCCCCTTGTAGCCGAGCACGCCGTAGAGCTCCTGCGTCTTGCCGACGAAGCGCGGCGTGAAGCCGGCGGGGTAGAGCTGGTTGAACTTGAAGGTGTTGCCGTCCCGCACGAAGCCGCCCGATGGGCAGGTCGCGTTGCCGGCGGGGCAGGGGGTCAGGAAGAACGTGTTGTTGAACGCGCCATTGGCCCCCTGATTGCGCACGACGCCATTCGTATCGACTGCGGTGCTGCTGACCGAGGCACGATAGTTGAAGCTCTGATTGCCCTTGCTCTGGGCAAAGTTGCCGAAGAAATACAGCTTGCTGTCGGGGGTGACGTTGATCGCCGCGTTGAGCACCGACTTGAACCCGTGCGACGGCGAATTGCCCCAGATCTGCACGGGCAGCGGATAATTGGGCAGCAGCGACGCCTGTGCGGGGAAGTTCTGCGCGAAGTTCGCCGCCGACGGGCGCGTCCGGCCACGGCTGGTCTGGCCCTCGTCGACATATTCGCCGGTCGCGTTGATGAAGCCCCAGTCGCCCTTGATGCCGGCATTGCCCGCGATCTGATAGCTTTCGCCGTCGCCGGCATAATATTGACCGGTGCGACCGACCAGTTCGATACCCTGATCCTCGCGCAGCCCATAGTTCAGCACGCCGGCGATCGCATCGGAGCCATATTGCGCGGTGGCCCCTTCGCGGAGCACCTGCAGGTTGCCGATCGCGAGTGACGGGATTGCCGAGATATCGGGGCCCTGCGCACCACGGCCGAGCCCGGTGTCGCTGCCGCCATACACCTGCACCAGCGCCGAACGGTTATAGCGCTTGCCGTTCAGCATCACGAGGACCTGGTCGCCCGACAGGCCGCGCAGCGAGGGCGAGCGGACGAAGGTCGAGGCGTCCGAGATCGAATTCTGCCCGGCGTAGAACGAGGGCACGATGTTCTTGAGCGCATCGATCATGTTCGCGGCAGGCTGCGTCGTCAGGTCGGCCGAGCTGATGATGTCGACCGGCGACGCCGAGTTTGCCAGCGTTCGATCGGTTCGGCGCGTACCCAGCACGAGAATGTCGGCGGCGGGTTCGGCTTCGACGGGTGCGACGGCTTGCGGTGCCGTATCCTGTGTGGATTCCGGGACGGCGTCCTGCGGCGATGCGCGGCCGGCGGCATGAGCCGGGAATCCGGATATCAGTGCGGCCGCCATTGCGACGGTCGAGGTCGTGTACTTCATCATCCTAAGCCCCCTTGGAAAGTGGCTCTCAGGATCCGCCCCTAATGCATCCTCGCTTGGCGCCGCCGATTGCATCCGGCGTGATTGCGAGTGTCTTTGTGAAGGCTGCGACGCGCGCGGCACGGCGGCGCACGCGATGCGAAATGGTCGGGCAAAACCGGCGAACCGATCGAGAATCGTGCAGCGGTCGGGCGCCGATCGACGATCCGGACGTCGCGGCGTGATCCGCTGGCAGGCACGCGTTCGATGCGCGGGAAGGAAGCCACGGGCAGCGGTACTATCGAGCCACGATAAGCGGTTGCCCTCATACCGCGGCACTCACGCGACATCGCATCGGCGCGGTGACGGGAGAGCGGAGCGCATAGTGCAACACGGACCTCCCTCTCTGCCGAGCTCGCAGGGTGCAAAGACCCTGGACCGCGCCACTGGTTGAGAAACATTACCGTAATATTCGCCATAGCCCTGGCGCTTTGACAATAGAAAATGCGGCACTGCACAAACGTTTTGCCATTTTGTTGCAATTTTATCTCAATCGGTGTCCCTCGTGCTGCACGCTACGGGCGCGCAAGACTGAGTCCCGATCGGTCGATTTCACAAAAAACAGGGCTTTCCGTCGGCAAACGGAAAGCCCTGTCCGGTAGCGTAATGCCAGGGTCGTACGGGCGACGCGCAGACCGCGTCGCCCTTTGGTCAGCTGATATGCACCGCCTTCGTGATCAGATGCGCGGCGATGCCTTCGGGGCCATCCTCGGATCCATGGCCGCTATCCTTGACCCCGCCGAACGGGCTGTCGGGATAGCTGAGCCTGACAGTGTTGATCGCGACCATGCCCGCCTCGATCGCGTCGCCGAGCATGTTCTGGCGACGACCATTCTCGGTGAAGCAATAGGCCGCGAGCCCGAACGGCAGGCGGTTCGCCTCGGCAACCGCGTCCTCGTCGGACGCGAACCGGCTCAGCAACGCGAGCGGGCCGAACGGCTCCTCGTTCATCGCGCGCGCCGACAGCGGAACGTCGGCCAGCACCGTCGGCTGGAAGAAGAAGCCACCTTCGCCGCCATAGTCGCCACCGGCCAACAGCTTGGCACCGTTGCCGGTCGCGTCGCCCACGAGTTCGGCGATCGCATCGGGGCGACGGGCATTGGCCATCGGGCCCATCTGGCTCGCCGCATCCATGCCGTCGCCGATCTTAAGCGTGCGGGTCCGCTCTGCGAAGCCCGCAGCGAACCGGTCGTAGATACCGTCCTGAACGTGGAAGCGCGTCGGGGCGACGCAGACCTGGCCTGCGTTGCGAAACTTGTGCGCGACCAGCGTATCGAGCGTCTTCTCCAGATCGCAATCGTCGAACACCAGCACCGGGCCGTGGCCGCCAAGCTCCATCGTCGTCCGCATCATCGTATCCGCCGCCAGCTTCATCAGCGCCTTGCCGACCGGCACCGATCCGGTGAAGCTCAGCTTGCGCGTGATCGGCGAGGCGAGCAGCTGGCGCGACACCATGTCGGGCACGCCGAACACGCACTGCGCGACGTCGCCCGGCAGTCCGGCGTCCTGGAAACAGCGCATGACCTCGACCGCGCTACCGGCGGTTTCCTCCGATGGCTTGATGATGATCGAGCAGCCTGCCGCCACCGCGGGCGCGATCTTGCGCACGACGTTCATGATCGGGAAGTTCCACGCGCAGAAGGCCGCGACCGGACCGACCGGCTGATGCAGCACCAGGCTGCGCGTCCCCGACGGGCGCGGCAGGACGCGACCATAGATGCGTTGGGCTTCGGCCGCGTGGAATTCGAGCAGGGCCGCCGCAAACGCGACTTCGCCCTTCGCCTCGGCCTGGATCTTGCCTTGCTCCAGCGTGGCGATGCGGGCGATATGGTCGCCGCGCTCGCGCAACAGCTGCGCGGTCCGAACCAGGATCGCGGCGCGCTTTTCCGGGGGCGTCGCACGCCACGCGATGAAACCGCGCTGCGTCGCTTCGAGCGCGCGATCGAGATCCGCTGCACTGGCGAGCGGCAGCGCCGCCTGGCCCGCACCGGTCGCCGGATTGAGCACGTCGCGCGTATCGCGACCGTCGCCGCTCAGCCATTCGCCGGCGATATACAGGCCCAATTTGGTGTCATAGGCGGTGGTCATGCGTCGTCTCCTTGTTGGCGCTGCAGCTTGGCGATCATGTCGTTGGTGCCGGCGGCGGCTGTAAGTCCTCGCGATCCATCACGAGATCGCGCGTGGCAATCGCCGGACCGGTCGAGCGCGATCCCGCTCATATCCCGACCCGAGAACCGCGGCCGCGCGGTATCGTGGCGGTGACGCCGGGGCTCAGAGGCCGAGTTCCGTCAGGCCGGGATGATCCGCCGGTCGGACGCCGGTGCGTTCCCAGTGGAACAGCCGGTCGTTCGCCTCGATGGCGACGTCGTTGATGCTCGCATGCCGTTCGCGCATGAGCCCGTGGTCGTCGAACGCCCAATTCTCGTTGCCATAGGATCGGAACCACGTGCCGGCGCTGTCGTGCCATTCATAGGCGAAACGCACGGCGATCCGGTCGTCGGTGAACGCCCAAAGCTCCTTGATCAGGCGATACTCCTGCTCACGGGTCCATTTATCGGCCAGGAACGCCTCGATCGCCGCACGACCGGTGAGGAACACGTCGCGGTTTCGCCAGACGCTATCGATCGTATAGGCGGTGGCGACGCGTGCCGGATCGCGGCCGTTCCAGCCATCTTCGGCCGCGCGGACTTTCTGGGTCGCCGACGCGACGGTAAACGGTGGTACGGGTAGGCGGCTGGGTGTCATGACATGTCCAAACGGCTCGTTTCCGGCCACCGCTATATCCTGCCCGCGCGCGACGACAAACGCCGATCGGCGCGTATCGACGCTAGATCACCCCGCTCACAGGCCCCTGCAGCGCGTAATAGCGTTCCTCGGCGATCCGCCCGGTCCGCTCGATCATCGCCTCGACGCCACCGAACTGGAAGCCGAGTTGCGACGTGTAGGCGGCACAGGCGGCGATACGCCGTGCGCGCGTTTCGGGCGTGAGGCGTTCGATCACCGCCGGCTCGGCGGCAACCCGGGCTTCGCGATCGGCATAGGGCCAGTCTTCCCACAACAGCACGGCCTGCGCGGCGCAGGTCTGCCGGATCGCGTCCAGAACGACGTGGTGATCGACATGATTGCCGAGGCCCAATGGTCCGAGGACGAGATCCGGCCGTTCCGCGGCGAGCAGCCCGGTCAGTGCCGTCGCAACATCGTCGACGATCTGGTCGTCGGGCAGTCGCGCGGCGAACAGCATCGCGGTCGATGTATAGCCCCGGTGCGGCGCCTCGAGAAACGGCAGGTGGACCGCGCGTGCGCCCAGTGCCGCGCACGCCGCGTGATCCTCGGCCCGGCGCAGCGCCATGTAATCGACGTCGGCGCCCAGCCCCTTGTCGAGCTGGCACGCCAGCGCGAACCCGGTTGGCTGCGCGACGTTGCCCGTGAAGCACGTCGCGATCGTGACGTCCCACCCCTGGTCGACCCGCGACGCCAGCAGCCCGCCCGCGGAAAAGGCGGCGTCGTCGAGGTGGGGCGATATCGCGAGCAGCTTCATCGACCGGTCACAGCAGATGCGGCTCGCTGCGGAAGCGGCAGGGCGTCATCGGCAGCGCCGTTTCGAAGGCGGCTTGCGGACGGCTGCGCAGCCCACGGTAGATCCCGACGATCTGCTGCCCGACCGCGTCCCAGCTATACACGCGGCGGCATTCTGCCAAAGCAGCCGTCGCAAGGCGCGTGCGCAGGCCCGTATCGGTGATGACGCGGGTCAGCGAAGCCGCCAGCGCCGGCACGTCGCCGGGATCGGTCAGCAGGCCGTTCTCGTCGTCGCGGACGCAGTCGACGACCCCGACGGCGTGGCACGAGACGACCGCAAGGCCGCATGCCATCGCCTCGAGAATGGTGTTCGAGAACCCCTCGGCATAGGTCGGCGACACGAACACGTCGTGCGCGCGGTAGAGTTCGGGGACCGCGTCATAGTCCGCATAGCCGCTGAACGTCACGCGGTCGGTCAGCGAGAGGTCGGTCGCGAGCGCGTGGGCGGCCTCGACGTCGGGACCGATGCCGGAGATGGTCGCGTGCCACTCGCCGCGCACGTCGGGTAGCGCCTTGAGGAAGTCGAGCACGCCTTTGCGGCGGTCGACGCGGCCGTGATAGAGCAGCCGGACGGGACCTTCGGGCGCGGCATTCGATGCCGGCGTGAAATGGTCGGTATCGACCGCCCCCGGCACGATCGTGAACCGGTCGAGCGCGGTGCCCAGCCGGTCGTGGACCTCGCCCGCGAAACTGTTGCCGCCGATCAGCAGCGCGCCCGCATGGTCGAGCACGCGCACCATCGCGAGCCGGTGCGTCTCGCAGCACGAGCCGACCCAATGCCCGTCGCCGCCCTGGATCGACACGACGCAGGGCAGGCCGAGGCGCCGGGCTGCGATCATCGTCGCCCATCCGGTCGGATAGCCATATTGCGCGTGGAGCATGTCGAACGGATGCACCGCATGGTCAAAGGCGATGGCCTCGACGAGGGTGTCGATATCGCGTTCGAAATCACCACCAGCCTGTTCGCCCAGCGCCTCCAGGCCGACGACGCGCACGCCCGGCACCGGGGGCGGGGGACCGCCTCCATAAACGCGTGCCCGCGCCGGATCGCCGTAATATTGGCTGATCATCGTCACGTCGTGGCCCGCCGCGACGAGTTGCCGCAACAGGTTGATCGCGTAGATCGACATCCCCGATATCGCCGGGAAAAAACGCCGCGAGACGAAGCAGATCCGCATCAGCCGCACGCCCGAAGATAGGCGATCGACTCGGGAATGGCCTGGTGTGCGCGCGGGCTTTCCCGCGACAGTTCGACGCAGACGAGGCGGTCGAAGCCGATCGACTCCAACGCAGCCAGGATCGCCGGAATATCCATGTCGCCCTGGCCGAAGGGAAGGTGCGTGTGATCGCCGCGGCGCATGTCCTCGACCGCGACCGTACCGAGGCGGTCGGCATAGGCGCGTACCGCAGCATCGGGGGCGATATCCTGCGTGACGAGGCAGTGCCCGGTGTCGAGCGCGAGCCGCAGGTCGGGATGGCGAAGCGCCAGCCGCGCATAGTCCGCAACGGTCTCGATCAGCATACCGGGTTCGGGCTCCAGGCTGACGGGTATCCCGGTCCGCGCGGCATGCTCGACGATCCGGTCAAGCCCCGCGTCGAGCCAGTCGAGCGCATCCGCGTGGCGCACGTCGGGCTTCGGCACACCCGCCCAGAACGACACGGTTTCCGCGTTCAGGATCGCGGCGATCTCCAGCGCGCGGGCGAGGAACGCGACGCGCCGATCGCGACCGGCGGGATCGGCGGTGACCAGCGTCGGCTCATGCTTGTCGCGCGGGTCGAGCAGGTAGCGCGCACCGGTCTCGATCACCGACCCCAGCCCGAGCGACCGCAGCAACGCGCCGACGCGCGCCGCCTCGCGGGCCCAATCGTCGGCAAACGGGTCGAGGTGGTGGTGATCCAGCGTCAGCGCGACGCCGTCATACCCCGCATCCGCGATCAGGTGCAGCGCATCGTCGAGCCGGTGGTTGGCCGCACCGTTCGTATTATAGGCAAAGCGCAGCGTCATCGTGCCGCCTCGGTTTCAAGGCTCTGTTCCGACCAGACGACGTGATGTGCCTCGGGCTCGCGGTAGAGCGGGTAGAGCGGCCCGACGATCGCGTCTGCCAGCGCGGTGTCGAAGAAGGGCTGGCCTCCCAACCGGGCCATGGCCTCGTCGGTCAGGCGAACGGGGCGTCGCGTCGCGCTTTCCTCGCCGCCGAAGCTGACCAGCGGGCTGTCGAGCGCGACCAGCTTGGCGACGTTGCGCTCGCCGATCCGGTAATAGCTCATCGTCTCGACTTCCATGCCGGGCACGATCACCTTGACGACCGCGACGCTGGCGTCAGCGGGGGACATATCGACGTAGAGGATGTCGAACCCGGCCGCCTCGACCGCCTCCCTCGCAAGCTGCCCGCGCGCCCGTGCATCTGGCACGTCGGCGCGCGGCAGGTCGGCAAACGCGCGACGGCTGCGCTCGGAGAGCATCGTGTCGGCCAGCCATGCGCGCAGCGTCGCGGCATCGACATCGGTCCAGCGCCGCATCTCGGCAAAGGCGCGACCGTCGCTCGATTTGGCGGCACCGCCGGCCTGCGCCATGAACCGGTCGACATAGCCGCGCGGGGCGATCGACCTGGCGAGCGCCATCGGGCCGTGTGCGAACGCTTTGCGCGCGCGACTGGCGGCATATTCGGCGATCGCCTTGGCCAGTGCCTGCACCGCGTCGGGATGCGCCGCCTCGCCGCAAGCCGTCGCCATGATCGGTACGGCGGGCTCGCGCGCATCGACGCCGACGCAATAGACGTTCGCCATGCCGAACTCGTCGGTGGCGAATTTCGGGATCACGCGGATGCCGGCCGCGGCGAACCGGTTGATCAGGTCGCCGATCTCGCCGGGCAGACTCTCCGGCAGGTCGATCGCCACCCCGCGGTCGAGAGCGCGGAACAGCAGCCCGTTGCCGTCGCGCTGGAGGATTTCGCACAGCCCGTGGCCGATCGCCCAGTCGAGATCCGGCCCTGCGCCCATCCCGTTGGAGATGATGGTCGTGAACGGCACATAGCCGGGGTCGAGTTCCTTGGCCGAATAGGCGGCAAGGTCGATCGGCACGAGGACGCTCGATCCGTCCGCCCAGCGCCGGGCCTCGACCCAGTCGAGCGGCGTGTCGCGGCCGACCGGCGAACCGGCAGGCAGGCACAGCGTCAGCGGGTCGGCGATCCCGCGCACGCCGCGTTCGCGGACGAGGTCGGCATAGCTGCCCTGCGTCTTGCCGCGCGCCGACAGGGTGAGCGTCGGCCAGACCATCTCGGCGATCTCGCCCAGCGCGCCCAGGATCGCGGCCTCGTCGGTCGCGCCATAGCCCACGCCGTACGGCATGATGCCGTCGAGGTCGGCGGTCTCTGGGAACAGCGCGACCACCCAGACGGGTATGCCGACGCGGTCGATGCCGTCGATCGGAAACGCGACGATATCGCCGGCGGGGAACGCGTCGAGATACAGATGGCAGGCTGCACCGAGTTGCTCGGGAAGGCCGGTGATGCTGCGTGTCATAGCGGGATCCTCTTCACGCCCGGCGCGCGGGACAGCGCCTCGTCCAGCACCGCGACCGCGACGTCGCGGCCGACGTCGGGGGCATATTCGAACGGAGTCAGGACGGCGTCGAACGCCAGCGGAGCGATCACGTCTCGATACTGGCGGATCTCGCCATGCGTCAGCGGGATGTCCTTGTGGAACGCCTTGTGGCTCGAGATCGCGTGGCTGATGCCGGCCTCGTCCTGGTCGATCTTGAACATGTCGCCACAGAACAGGCGGCGGCCGACCGCGTCGTGGAGTGCTGCCTGGCCCTCGTAATGGCCACCGACGTGATGCAGCGTGTATCCCGGCGCGATCTCCAGCACGTCGTCATACGGCGTCGTGACCCGGAACGCCTTGGTCATGCCGAGGTCGTCCTTGTGGATCGCGAGCATCTCAGGCGCACACTCCCGCTGGAGCTGGAACAGCGCGCCATAGCCATGCGCGTGACTGGCCGCGAGATAGCGGATCCCGCCGAGCCGCGCGATCTGCGCGAGCATCGCGGCGGAGTAATAGGGCGCGGCTTCGAACGCGATGTTGCCGCCCTCGCGCACGATCAGCCAGCCGGTGCCGCCGAGCCCGAGCTGCGGCGTGGTGGTGAAGGCCCAGAGGTCGTCGGCCACCTGTCGCCAGCTGCCGTCGTGACTCGCGGCGACATTGCTTTCGGGGAGGAAGCACCAGCCGTCCTCGGGCAGATCGTTGCGCGTATCGTTGCATACCGGGCAATCGGCGGGCGCGAAATGGCGCTGCCAGAAGCCGCAATGCGCGCAGGCGTACCAGCTCAAAGGCATGATCGCGCCTCGGTATAGGCGGCGTCGAAAAGGCGCATCAGTGACAGGTCCCGGTCGATGGAAAAATCATGCGACTTGCCGCGGACCGCGGCGGCGAACGCGGCGGCCTGTGCGGCGAACGGCGACAGCGCGGCGTTGAAGGGCAGGGCGGTTTCCGCCCCGGTCCGCGCGCAACGGCGGATCACGGTGCCGCCCTCGGTCTGGCCCATCGTGTTCGTGGCGACCAGCAAGCCGTCCTCGCCGAGGATTTCCAGCCGGCGGCGGGGCAACACTTCGGGGCAGTTATAGGCGACGTGGCTCTGGACCAGCACGCCGCCTGCGGTGCGTCCCGACAGGATGCCGCCATCGTCGACCGGATAGTCGTGGATGCGCCGTTGCAGGTCGATATGCAGACGCGCGATCGGCTCGTCGACCAGCAGCGCCGCCAGATCGAGACCGTGCAGCGCGAGGTCGATGACTGCACCGCCGCCCGCCGCCGCCGGATCGGCGCGCCAGTTGCAGCCATCGCCTGCGTCGGACGGTGACCAGCTCGGGTCGACCCAACACGCATAGACGATCCGGACCGCGGTCGGGCGGCCGATCGCACCGTCGCGGATCGCCTGCGCCATCGCCCGGTGCGCGGGGTGGTGGCGCTGGTCGAACGCGGTGCCGTACAGGTGTCCCGCAACCGCCGCGCCGATCGCTTCGGCGTCGGCGAGCGTCGCGGCGATCGGCTTTTCGCATAGCACCGGCACGCCCGCCGCTACGGCGGCCCACACGGGATCGGCATGAAGATTGTTGGGCGTGGCGACGTAGATGCAGTCGAGCGCGGCATCGGCCAGCATCGCTTCGGCCGCATCATAAGCCAGAATGCCACCCGACATCGCGCTGGCCTGCGCCATCGGCGACGGGTCGGCGATCGCGACCAGAGTCCCGCCCGATGCCGCGATCCCCGGCGCCATGTAATCGCGCGCGACCCAGCCGAAGCCGACGATCCCCCATCGCATACTCACCACCGCGCCGGCAGGTCGAGCACGCGACGGTTCCGCGCGGCGTCGCCGTCGTCCGACAGCCATGTGCACGTATCGCCATATTCCGCCCGGTAGCGATCGGAGGGCCAGCGCGGGCTGTCGCCGTCGAGCAACGGATTCGGCTTCAGAACCGCATCGGCGACGGGCATCACCAGCCCGCCGCTCAGCGGGCGCGTGACGCCGCCATCCGCTTCGACAATCGACCACGCCTCGATAGCGGGATCGTCGGACCACCGGGTCGAGGCAGGCGCATCCGCGGCAAGCAGAGCTCGCCGCAACTCGCGCTCGTCATAAACGACCGCATCGGGGAACAGCGCCGCCCATTCGGCCCCGGTGCGCGCCGGTCCCATCGCACCGCCGGCGACCGCGGCGTTGTGGAGGTGGCTGACCGCGAGCACGCCGCCGGGCGCGACGGCGGTGCGCAGCAATCCGGCGACCCGCGGCTGATCGGGCAGGAAATACAGGGCGTCGTGGCATCCGACGAGGTCGAAGCGCTGCGTCTCGACCGGCCAGCGCGCGGCTGCGTCGAACACGACATAGTCGGCCTCGGGCGCGACCCAGTGCTTCGCCAGCCAACATTTCGAGAACACGACGTCCGCGCCGACGCACGCGATGCCGCGTGCAGTAAGCTCGCGCAGGTAATGGCCGATCCCGCAGGCCAGCTCGAACGCGGTATCCGGCCGCCGCCAGTGCGCTTCGACCAGCGCAAGCCCTGCCAGATAGGTCGGGTCGCTCCAGCGATGCGCGAAATAGTCGGCGACTGGCCCCATCCGCAGCAACGCCATCGCCGCGCGCAGCGACAGCGTATTGCGTTCGCGGACGAGGCGTTTCAGCTCGCGAAGATCGGTCGCCGGGCCGGTCCACCACGCATCCTGGTCGGTCAGCAGCGCAACCAGCGCATCGTCCGGACAGTCCGCATCGAGATGGTCGAGCGCCACCGCCACCAGCCCCTCGCTGTCGGTCCGCAGATACGGGATCCCGTCGACCACCGGCCAGCGCTCGCCGGGTGCGGCCAGCGAATGCGGTGTGTCGGCGACGAGCGGCCGTCCGGTCAGGGGAGAGCGATAGGTCACAACAGGCCGACATCCGCCAGCACGCGGTCGTGGAAGTCCTTCACGGGACCCGCATGCACGAGTTCGTAGGTGTGGAGGACCGTGTCCATCGTCGCCGAGGCGGCGCGCGTGTGCTGTTCGATCTCCAGCACGCGGTCGAGCACGTCGGCGGCATGGAACGCGCGCGCCGCCGGGGTCACGTCGCCGGCGATCGGCGCGATCGCCGCGCGGACCTGCGTTGCCACCGCCGGATCGAGCATCGCCATCGCCTGTTCGCGCGCACCGTCGATCACGCGGTCGAGCAGGTCGCCGAGCAGCACCTCGCCGGTGAACCCCGCATCGGGCATTGCCGCATTGTGGAAATGATGCGCCATCGATGCGAGGAACACCTCTGCGGGATCCGCGCCGTAAGAGGGCGCGGCGATCACACCGTACACCGCGACGACCAGGCAATGCTCGGCATGGTTCTCGGATGGCTGGAGCAACAGCCGCGGCCGCCCCGGACAGGTGACGCCTGCGCGCGGTTGCGCCGCGAGCTGGATAACGAACCGCGGTACCGGCCCGGCCGCCGGTGCGCCCTCGGCAAGCGCGCTGCGCAAATCGGCTGCCATCGCCGGGTCGATCTGCACCGCGACCTCGTCGAACCCGCGTTCGAGCACGACGCAGGCTTCGGCATCCGACAACCCAAGCTCGGCCAGCGTGGCGCGGTCCAGATCGCCCAGTCGTGCCGCGGCAAGCGCAGCGGCGACGGTCCGCCGCATCACCGTCTCCGGAACCTCGCCCGCCGCCAGCGCCGCCCAGCCGCGCGCGAACAGCCGTTCCGCGATCGACCCGTCGCGATCCGCCGACCGGATCCGCTTCAGGTCGCCAAGCTCGCGCAACAGCGGCAGGTGCGCCGCGCCAAACGTCACCGGCGATCGAGCCACGTATCGAGGATCAACTGCTGCTCGCCGAACGCGTGGATCGGCTCGCCGCCGTCGGCGGTCTGCGGCATTTTGAAGAAGATCCCCATCTGGTCCTGCACGCCGCCTTCGCCGCGCGTCTGCGCCAGCGCCAAACAGCGCGCTATCTCGATCGCGAGCGGGGCGGCCAGCACCGAATCCTTGCACAGGAAATTCAGCTTCAGCTGCATCTTCTGACCCAGGAAGCCGGTCAGGTCGATGTTGTCCCACGCTTCCTTGTTGTCGCCGCGCGGCTTGTAATAATGGATCATGATGATGTGATCCTCGACCGGATAGCCGAGGATCTGGTCGAGCACCGACTTCTTGGTGTCGACCTTGGAGGCGAGGCTCTTGGGATCGTCGAGCGCGAGGCCGTCCGAATTGCCGAGGATGTTGGTCGAGAACCAGCCATCGACGTGCAGCGCCCGATCGCGCAACGCCGGCGCGATCACGGTCTTCAGCAGCGTTTGGCCGGTCTTGCCGTCCTTGCCGGCGATCGGCACGCCGCGCTGGCGGGCGAGCTCGGCGAGCGGCGCGACGTCGGCGGCGACCGACGGCGTGAAATTGGCGTAGGGCGTGTCGCTGGCGATCGCGGCATAGGCATAGAGCATCGCCGGGCTGATCGCCGCGTCGTCGGTATCGAGACCGCGCTCGAAACCCTCGACGCTGGTCAGCGCATCGGCCCCCAGATCGGCCTTGCGCTCGGTCGAGGCGAGATTGATCATCACCACCCGGTCGAGATTCTGCTCGGTCTTGAAGCGCGCCAGATCATCCTGGATGTGCTGGACCGCCGCACGGTGGCCAGGCGCCGCGATCTTGTTGGCGCCGTCGATGTTCGCGCAGAAATCGGTCGATCCGACCGCAGGCCAGGGCCGCATGTCGGCGAGGCTGGACGCGCCGTTGGCAAGCTCGCTCTCGCTCAGCACGCCATGCTTCAGCGCGGCGGTGGCAAGGTCGTCATGGCTGAGGTCCCAACCGCCGAAATGGAGATCGCGGTAGGCCGCCATGCCCTCGACGTCGCGGCTGGCGAGCGGCAGGCCCGACAGGTCGTTCGACCCGGCGCGGATCATCGCGATCCCCGCCGCGGCGGTGGTGGCCACCGCGCCATTCAGTCCGATCACTGCGATCCCGACCCGTTCGCCCATAGCTGCGTCCTCTCAAAATAGAGGGCGTGGCTAGCCAACCGATAGGCAAAGTCCACAAATGTCTGCGTAAACCGACGCTAAAGTGCTCGGGCGATTACATATGTTTCCGTATTGCGCACACGATGATCGGTCGGCGGTTGGGGGCAAATGCGGTTGCAGTGCGAAGGCCGTTACGCCGCGCCACGTCTTGGCATTCGACGCGTCCCACCGGGCAAAACCGCGGCTATCCATCGCACCCTGATCCGAAACATGCACGGCACCCGCCCTTCGACTGGCAAAGTAATCTTTGTTACTTTGCGGGGCCGGTGGCGACCTTGTCTGCTTCTGCCAGCAGCAGCGAGATCGTCTAGAGACCCGCCAGCTCCAGCGCCGCGGCAATCTCGGGATCGAGCGCGACATCGGCGTTCGGGCTAAGCCGATTGAGGGCCGTATGGATCCGGCTTTGCGCGACCTGCAGCGTCTTGTGCCGGACCTGGCGGATCGCATTGGTGCGCCCTGATCGGCTTTCTCCCAGCAACGCCTCCCATTTCGCTTCTTCCGTTGCAAGAATGGCCAGAGCGAGCCGCAAGCCGTCGCGTCGGCCATGGGCATAGTCGTCCGTCGACGGTTGGCGCGGCAGAGGCGTCTTCATTCGATCGTGGTCCCTTGGCGCATCAGTAAGTCGCGTTTTCCCGTCGGCGTCGCACGCTCGCGTAGCATGTCGAGCGTCATCGGGCGAAAATCACACGGGTCGACGCCGACATCGAACTGGCGCAGCACCGGCTTGAGCGTGCCGTGGCTATGCCCGTGCAGATTGATCGACCGGCGATGCTGCCCGTTCCAGCGGCTGAACGGGTAATGGCACAGCACGAGCGCGGTCCCGTCGAGCGTCAGTTCGGCGTAATCCTGTACGCTGGCCCACCCTTCGGCCGCGCCGGTTGCGGGCGGATCGTTGTTCCCCCGGATCAGATGCTTGGTCCCGTGCAATTGTGCCAGCAGGTCGGATACGTACGACGGGCGGCGCGCGACATCGCCGAGATGCCACACCGTGTCCGCGGGACCAACGACCGCGTTCCAGCCGGTGACGATCGCAGCGTCCATTTCGGCGACGCTGGCAAACGGACGACGATGAATATTGAGCGTTCGATGATCGCCGAAATGCGTATCTGCCGTGAAATACACAGTCATCCGACGCTCACAGCATCTCGAGTGGACGACGCGTCCGTGGCGGTGCGAACGCGGTATCGAGCGCGGCCAGATCGTCCGGCGACAGCCGCAGGTCCGCCGCACCACGATTGTCCTGCACATGCGCCACCGTGCCGGCCTTCGGAATTGCGATGACGCCGTCATGGTTCAGCACCCAGGCGAGCGCGACCTGCGCCGGGCTCGCGCCGATCGTCCGCGCGATCCGCGCCAATGTCGGATCTGCGATCAACCGGCCCTGCTCGACCGGGCTATAGGCCATTACCGGGATGCCGTGCTCGGCCAGCCACGGCATCAGGTCGAGTTCGGGCCCGCGCCGCGAGAGATTGTAGAGGATCTGGTCGGTCGCACAGCGATCGCCGCCACCCTCGATCAGTTCGGCCATGTCGTCGGTATCGAGATTGCTCACGCCCCAATGGCGGATCTTGCCGGCCGCCTTGAGCGCTTCCATCGCCTCGACCGTCTCGGCGAGCGGCACCGATCCGCGCCAGTGCAGCAGGTACAGGTCGAGCCGGTCGGTCCCCAGCCGCTTGAGGCTCGCTTCGCACGCTGCCGCCAGCCGCTTGCGCGATGCGTTCTGCGGATACGCCTTGCTGACGAGGAACAGGTCGTCGCGCACGCTGCCCAGCGCTTCGCCGATCAGCGTCTCGGCCGCGCCATCGCCGTACATTTCCGCGGTGTCGATCAGCGTCATGCCTAGCTCTACGCCGTGGCGCAGCGCGGCGATCTCGTCGGCACGGTGCGCGGCGCGCTCACCCATCATCCAGCTACCCTGGCCAAGCGCCGGTATCGTTTCTCCGCCTGGAAGCGTCACGCTCTTCATGGTCTGTCTCTCGCGGTATCGGTTCCAGAGGATAACGCGGACGGCGCCGTTCGGGCGCATCGCTCCGCCCGGTCTCCGCGATGTCGACCCGCTCCGTCATAGGACGGACGCAGATCAGCAGATCAGTGGGGCAGGGCGGCAGTCGAGGACGAAAACGGCCGGGCCTTCGCACGCTTGCCCCAGAGCTTGTTCGGCCGCGCGCCCATCACGAACCGCAATTCTCCACCCTGCCGGATTTCGTCGTCGCGCAGATAGCTGCGGGTGAGGGGCGTGCCGTTCAGCGTGACCGACCGGATATACGGGCTCGCATCCGACAGATTGTCCGTCCGGATCGCGAACTGCTTGCCGCTGGGCAGCGCCAACGTCGCCTGCGACAGGAACGGGCGGCCGATGACATATTCGTTCGATCCAGGGGCAACCGGGTAGAAACCGAGCGCCGTAAAGACGAGCCATGCGGACATCTGGCCGAGGTCGTCGTTGCCGCTCAGCCCCTCGGGCTTGGCGCCGTATTGGCTCGCGACGATCTGCCCAAGCCGCTCCTGCGTTCGCCACGGCGCACCGGCGTAGTTGTAGAGATAGGCGACGTGGTGGCTCGGCTCGTTGCCGTGGATATATTGGCCGATCAGCCCGGCGATATCCTCCGCATGACTGTAATCGACCTTCGAATTGTCGAAGTCGAACATCGCGTCGAGCTTCTTCACGGTCTTCGCATCGCCGCCGAGCAGTCGGAACAGACCCGCCTGATCCTGCGGCACGAACCAGCTATATTGCCACGCATTGCCCTCGGTATAATCCGAGCCGTAGTTGATCGCGGTCGGATCGAACGGCGTGCGGAACGCGCCGTTCGCGAGCCTAGCGCGCAGCCAACCGGTTTTCGCGTCGAAGCTGTTGCGCCAATTGCCCGCGCGCTTTTCGAACCGCTCGGCGATGTCGGTCTTGCCCATCCGCCGCGCCATCCGCGCGATGGTCCAGTCGTCATAGGCATATTCGACGGTCTTCGAGGCCGCCTCCGGCTCCTTGTCGATCGGCACGTAGCCGCGCTGGATATACTCGCCGAGGCCGCCATAGGAGGCGTGGTCGGCACTCGCGACCATCGCCTGCAACGCGGCGTCCGCGTCGAAGCCGCCGATGCCCTTCATATACGCGTCGGCGATGACGGGGACGGCGTGATAACCGATCATCGTCCACGTCTCGCGCCCTGCGAACTGCCAGACCGGCAGGATTCCGTCGGGGCTATGCTGCTGGCTGGCGATCAGCGAGCGGACGATATCGGTGTTGGTCTTCTCCGGCTGGATCAGCGTCAGCAGCGGATGTTCGGCGCGGAACGTGTCCCATAGCGAAAAGGTCGAGCGGACCGTGAATCCGTCGGCCCGATGAACCTGATCGTCGGGCCCGCGATACCGCCCATCGCTATCGCTCCAGACGCTCGGCGCGAGCAGGCTGTGGTACAACGCGGTCGCGAAGATCCGGCGCATCGGGGCCGGGACCTCGAACTTGACCGCGCCCAGCGCAGTATCCCAGTCGCCCTGCGTCTTGGTGCGGACCGCGTCGAAGCCGCCGGGCTCGCTGTCCAGATTGGCGAGCGCTCCGGCCTCGTCGACCCCCGATATCCCGACCTTCACTTCGAGCGGAGCATCGAGCTGACCGAAATCGAGCCGCGCTTCGAGTGCCTGACCGAGTTTCTCCGCTAGCGTATCGCTGCCACGGCCCGGACCCTGGAAACCCTTGTACGCGATGTCCTTCTCACGGTTGACCAGCGCATGGCCGATCAGCGGCGCGGAGAACCGCATCGCGAAGTAGAGTTTGCGCCCGGGCGCCCAGCCGCGCGTCTCGCGGAAGCCGGTGAGCACGCCGTTGTCCCGCATGTGCAGCCCCGACCACAGGATCTTGCCGGGGTAATTATAGAGCGAAGACCGCAGATCGACCACGATATGCGCGGCCTTGCCCTTGGGAAAGCTGTAGCGATGCACGCCGATCCGCGTTCCCGCCGTCATTTCTGCACGCACGCCGGGACCGTCCAGCGTGACCGCGTAATAGCCCGGTTTGGCGACCTCGCTGGCGTGCGAAAAGCGTGAGCGATAGCCGGGCGCGGCGGGCGTGCCGGGGTCCATCGGCACGGTGTCGCCCGACACCGGCATGACGAGGATGTCGCCGAGATCGGAATGCCCTGCGCCCGAGAAATGCGTGTGGCTGAACCCCTCGATCGTCGGATCGTCGTAGCGATATCCTGCGGCGTGGCCGTAACAGGTGCGGATCACGCATGACGTATCGGTATCCGGGGACAACTGCACCATGCCGAACGGCGCGACCGCTCCCGGGAACGTATGGCCTTCGCCCCCCGTGCCGATGAACGGATCGACTGCATCGCTCGGTTTGGCCGCGTCCTGGGCGAAAGCGCTGGTGGAGAGAAACAAACCCAGTAAGGCGCCCGCAAGGCGTGATCGCTTGAAAACCGACATCTAGATCGCCCGTACGGAGGAAGGGATTGCCGCGGAATATTGCAGGCGATCGTCGATCTGAGAAGCGCCGCCCGATTTAATCGGTCAGCGAGCCGAAACTGGCTGTGCAGTGCTGCCGCGAACGATGAGTTCGTGATCGAGCGTGACCTGTCGCGACGGGCTGTCGATGCCGTGCAATATGTCGACGAGCAGTTCGACGGTGCGGCGGCCGATCATCGCCTTGGGCTGCGCGATGGTGGTCAGCGGCGGCTGAAAATAGCGCGCGAGCGGGAGGTCGTCGAAGCCGATGACGGAGACGTCCTTCGGGCATGACAGCCCTGCGTCGCCGATCGCGCTGAGCGCGCCCATTGCCATCTCGTCGCTGAAGCAGAAGATCGCGGTCACGTCCTGCGCGATCAGGTCGCGGGTATGGTCGATGGCCGAGCCGGCGGAATAGTCGCCGACGCGGATGTGCAGGCCGTCGCGCAGGCTGGCGCGGGTCGCGGCATCGATCGCCCCGGCAAGGCGGTCGCGGCTAATCGGGCTGATCTCGGGGCCGGTGACGACGCCGATCCTGCGGTGGCCGAGGCCGACGAGATGATCGATTGCATCGGCGCTCGCTGCGGCATTGTCGATGTGGACACTCGGGACACCCAGATCGGAGCTGTATTCACAGCCGTTGACGATCGGAGCGGCGGCACCCTTGCGCGCCATCAGCGAGGCGAGGCTGGTTGGCAGGCGGTGGCCTAGGAAGATCAGCCCGTCGACTTCGCGGCGGGAGAGCATGTCGGCATATTGGTCTTCAACGTACGGATCGTGCCGCGTGTCGCCGACCACGACCGAATATCCCGCGTCCCGTGCGGCCTCTTCGGCGCCGCGGATGACGCTGGCGAAGAACGCGTTCGAGATATCGGGGACGGTCAGCAGGATCTTCGCCGCGCGCAACGTCCGCAGGCTCCGCGCGGCGACGTTGGGCACGTAGCCCGATTCGCGGACCACCGCGAGCACCCGCAGGCGGGTATCCTCGGACACCTGTTCGGGCCGGCTCAATACGCGCGACACGGTTGCGGTAGAGACGCCCGCGAGTGCGGCCACTTCGATGATCGTCGGCATAAGGTCGTCATGGATCCGGTCGTCGGCACTGTCGATATATATCCGATGTAATCCTTTACATTCGTTTCGCGGCTCCGTAGCTTCATGTCCGACAAGCAGGCAAACTGCGAGCGGAGAGGTAACGAATGGCGCGTGCAGACACTCGGCCCCAGGCCACGACCGGCGGTCTGCTAACCGGCCGCCTGAGCGCCATGATGTTCATGCAGTTCTTCGTATGGGGCGCCTGGACCGTAACCCTCGGCCTGGTCATGCAGACCGTCGGCATCGGCAACCTGATCGGCAACGCGTTTTCGGTCGGCCCGATCGCGTCGATCGTCGGCTCGTTCCTGCTCGGCATGGCGGCGGCTCGGTACGTCAGCCCGCGGATGCTGATGGTGATCCTGCACCTGGTCGGCGGCGTGCTGCTGTTCGTGCTGCCATCGCTGGTGACGCCGGAGAATGGCCGGACCTTCGTCTGGCTGCTGCTCTGCTACATGATCCTCTACATGCCGACGGTCGGCCTCGCGAATACGATCGCGCTGAAGAGCTTCGGCGAGCGGACCGACAAATTCCCGTTCGTCCGCGCGTTCGGTACGCTCGGCTGGATCACGGCGGGGCTGATCATCGGCTGGGCGGGGCTGTCGGCGAGCCCTGAGATCTTCCGCGTCGCCGCAGTCGTCTCGATCGCGCTGGGCCTCTACAGCTTCACGCTGCCGAACGTCACCGCGGACGCGCCGCGTGACGAGAGCGTGCTGCGACAGGTGTTCTGCGTCGAGGCGTTCGGACTACTCAAGCAGCGCTCGTTCCTGATCTTCATGACGTGCGCGACTTTGATCTCGATCCCGCTGGCGATGTATTACGCCTATGCCTCGCCCTATGTCGGCGCGACCGGCATCAGCAATGTCGGCGGCACGCTGGCGATCGGGCAGATGTCCGAACTCGTGTTCATGTTCTCGATGCCGTGGCTGTATCGCCGGTTCGGCGTGAAGCCACTGCTGCTGGTCGGGATGGCCGCATGGGCGTTGCGCTACGCCTTGTTCGCGATCGGCGATGGCGGTTCGTCGATTTGGGCGGTGTATCTCGGCGTCGCGCTGCACGGCGTGTGCTATGATTTCTTCTTCGTCGCCGGCGCGATCTACACCGGCACGATCGCCACGCCCAAGGGCGTCAACGCGCAGGCGCAGGGCATGCTGACGCTGTTCACCTACGGCGTCGGCATGCTGCTCGGGTCGCAGATCGGCGCGCTTCTGTATGCGCAACTGCCAGCCTCGCCGACCATCGCCGACTGGCAGCATATGTGGTGGTATCCCGCGATCGCCGCGGCCGTGATCGCGCTGCTGTTCCAGTTCACCTTCCGCGACGACACCAGAAAGAGTGCAGCATGACCGGCATGAAGGGCCCCGGGATATTCCTCGCCCAGTTCCTCGGCGACGAGGCTCCGTTCGATACGCTCGACGCACTGGCCGAATGGGCGGCTGGGCTCGGTTATGTCGGCGTCCAGATCCCCTGCAACGCGCAGTTGATCGACCTGAAGCTCGCCGCCGAGAGCAAGACGTACTGCGACGATCTGCGCGGCCGCCTTGCCAAACACGGCATCGAGGTCACCGAACTGTCGACGCATCTGCAAGGCCAGCTCGTCGCCGTCCACCCGGCGTACGACACGCTGTTCGACGGCTTCGCGCCCCCTGAAGTCCACGGCAAGCCCGCCGAGCGCCAGCTTTGGGCGGTCGAGCAGGTTAAGCTCGCCGCGCGCGCCAGCGCCAATCTGGGCCTGTCCGCGCACGCCACCTTCTCTGGCGCACTGGCTTGGCCGTACGTGTATCCGTGGCCGCAACGCCCCGCCGGGTTGATCGAGGAGGCCTTTGCCGAACTCGCCCGCCGCTGGACCCCGATCCTCGACGTTTTCGAGGAATCCGGCGTCGATTGCGCGTTCGAGGTCCATCCCGGCGAAGACATTCATGACGGCGCGACCTGGGAACGCTTCCTCGCCGCGGTCGACAACCATTCGCGCGCGCGCCTGCTGTTCGATCCGTCGCATTTCGTGTTGCAGCAGCTCGATTATCTCGACTTCATCGACCGCTATCACGACCGGATCTCGTGCTTCCACGTCAAGGATGCCGAGTTCAACCCGACCGGCCGAACCGGCGTGTACGGCGGCTACGAGAACTGGGTCGACCGCGCCGGCCGCTTCCGCTCGCTGGGCGACGGGCAGGTCGATTTCTCCGCGATCTTCAGCAAGATGGCGCAATATGGCTATGACGGCTGGGCAGTGCTCGAATGGGAGTGCGCGCTGAAACGGTCCGATGATGGCGCGCGCGAAGGCGCACCGTTCATCCGCGACCACATGATCCGCCTGACCGAACGCCCATTCGACGATTTCGCCGCCAGCGGCATCGACCGCACCGCGATCCGCAAGCTGCTCGGGCTGTCGGAGGAGCAGGCATGAGCCGCCTCCGTCTCGGTATGGTCGGCGGCGGGGAAGGGGCCTTTATCGGCGCCGTCCACCGGATGGCAGCCGCGCTCGACGGCGACTGGGACCTCGTCGCGGGCGCGTTCAGCACCGACGCCGGCCGCAACACGCGCACCGGTATCCTGCTCAACCTCGATCCACAGCGCGTCTATCCGTCGGTCGACGCGATGATCGCAAACGAGCGAAACCTCACCGAAGACCAGCGCATCGACGCACTCGCGGTCGTCACGCCGAACCATCTCCACGCCCCGATGGCGATCGCCGCGCTGAACGCCGGGTTCCACGTGTTCTGCGAAAAGCCGATGGCGATGAGCGTCGTCGAGGCCGAGGCGATCGCCGCCGCCGCCAAGGCCAGCGGTCGCCACTTTGCGCTGGCGTTCACCTATAGCGGCTATCCGCTGATCGAAGAGGCGCGCGCGCGCGTCGAACGCGGCGATTTCGGCGCGATCCGCCTGGTCCAGGTCGAATATCTGCAAGGCTGGCTCAGCCAAGCGATCGACACCGACGGCAACAAGCAGGCCGAATGGCGCACCGATCCCGCCCGCGCCGGGCTCGGCGGCTGCCTCGGCGACATCGGCACGCATGCGTTCCAGCTCGCCGAGCATGTCTCCGGCCTGTCGGTACACTCGGTCTCCGCAGATCTGACGACGCATGTCGACGGTCGCCGGCTCGACGACGATGTCAGCGCGCTGCTCCGGTTCGAGGGCGGTGCCCGCGGCGTGCTCAAGGCGACGCAGGTCGCGGCAGGCGAGGAGAACGGGCTTCGACTGCGCATCCACGGCGAACGCGGCGGCTTGGACTGGTCGCAGATGGAACCCAACACGCTGACGCTCCGCTGGCTCGACCGCCCCGCCGAGACCGTGCGGACCGGTGGCCCCGGCATGCTCGACGCGACCGCCTCGCTGGTGCGTACACCTGCCGGTCATCCCGAGGGCTATATCGAGGCTTTCGGCAATCTTTACCGCGCGTTCGCCTCGGCGATCCGCGGCGATCAAGACGGCCGCTGGTTTCCGGGCGTGACCGATGGCCTGCGCACGATGCGCTTCATCGAGGCGGTGATCGCCAACGCCGGCGCAGACCAGAAATGGACTTTAGTAAATCCGGGAGAGAATGAATGAAGCTGCTCATGGCTCTGGTCGCGGGAAGTATCGCGGCAGTTGCGGCAGTCACGGTCTCAGCACCGACCACCGCGCAATCCACCGCTGCTGCACCGCCGGCCTTCGCCGCATGCCGCGCGTGCCACACCGTCGTGAAGGGCGGCAAGAATGGCATCGGCCCGAACCTGTACGGCGTGGTCGGCCGTGCCGCCGCCGCGACGCCCGGCTTCAACTACTCGCCCGCGATGAAGGCATCGAAGCTGCGCTGGGACGAGAAGACGCTCAACGACTATCTCGCCGCACCGCAGAAGAAGGTGCCGGGCACGCGCATGCCGATCGCGACGCCCGATGCCGCCAAGCGCGCGACGATCATCGCCTACCTCAAGGCCGAGGGCTCGAAATGACGGTAATGGTCGCATGACGCTCTCCCGCCGAAACCTGCTCGGGGCCGGGCTCGCGGCCGGCGCCGCCGCGTCGCTGGTGCCGGGCATGGCCGGGGGGCAACGCCGCAGCTCGAACGCCGCGCGCTTCTCGCTCGGCTACGCGCCGCACGAGGGCAGCTTCGCCAGCCGCGGCGGGCGGATCGAACAGATCGCCTACGCCGCCGATCAGGGCTTCACCGCCTGGGAGGACAACGAGGCGGCGACGCGGTCGGTGGCCGAGCAGGAGCAGATGGCCAAGGCGCTCGCGCAGCGCGGCATGACGATGGGCGTGTTCGTCGCCAGCATGCCCAAATGGTCGAAGTCGCGGCCGTTGCTGGGCGCGACCGACGGCGCCGAGCGCGAGGCGTTCCTCGCCGATATCCGCGCCTCGCTCGAGGTCGCCAAGCGACTGAATGCGAAGCGGATGACCGTTGTCACCGGGTTCATGGACCCGAAGGTTCCGGTGGATATCCAGACCGCGCGCGTGATCGACGTGATGCGCCGCGCCGGCGATATCGTCGCGCCATCGGGGGCGGCGATGGTGATGGAGCCGCTCAACACGCGGACCAACCATCCGGGCGTCTATATGCAGACGATCTCGCAGGGCTATGCGGTGGCGCGCGGTGCCAACAGCCCGGCGGTCAAGGTGCTCGCCGATCTGTATCACGAGCAGATCCAGTCGGGGAACCTGATCCCGACGCTCGACACGTGCTGGAACGAGATCGGCTATATCCAGTTCGGCGATAATCCGGGCCGTAACGAACCATCGACCGGCGAGATCAACTACGCCTCGATCGTGAAGTGGCTGCGGGCAAAGCGCTATTCGGGCGTGATCGGCATGGAACACGGCAATTCGATCGCCGGGCGAGCGGGCGAGGATCGCCTGATCGCCGCCTATCGCGAAATCGACTCGGTATGACGGCGATGGGCATGAAGCCGATCAGCAGGAAGGGGATAGGGATGAGGGGAAAAGCATGAAAACCTGTTTGATGGCGAGCGTCGCCACGGCGATGACGCTGATGGCGACGGGGTCGGTCGCGGCGCAGGAGAAGCCCGGCTTCAAGGACACGCCGATGCTGCCCGGTGGCCAGTGGCGCGTTCATGACGCCGACCGCCCTGCGCCGGTCGTCGTCGCACCGGCCGCGACCCCCGGTGGTCCGCCCGCCGATGCGGTCGTGCTGTTCGACGGGCGTTCGCTCGATGCATGGAAGCCCGATCGGATCGCCTGGCCGATCGCGGACGGTGCGCTGACGATCCCGTCGCGTGCGAAGAGCGGCGGTGAGAACAACCTCGTCTCGAAACAGAGCTTCGGCGACGTGCAGATGCATCTCGAATTCCGCTCGCCAAACCCGCCGACCAAGACCTCGCAGGATCGCGGCAACAGCGGCATCTGGTTCATGCAGCGCTACGAACTGCAGATCCTCGATGGCTCGCAGAACCCGACCTATGCCGATGGCACGGTCGGCGCGGTCTATGGCTGGAAGCCGCCACTGGTGAACGCCTCGCGTCGCCCCGGCGAATGGCAGACCTACGATATCGTGTTCGAGCGACCCCGCTTCGCCGCCGACGGTAGCCTGGTCCGCCCCGCCTATGTCACCGCGCTGCTGAACGGCGTGCTCGTCCAGAACCACCAGGCGATGCTCGGCACGACCATCTGGCGACAGGTCGCGAGTTACAAGGCGCACGCCGATGCCGCGCCGATCCAGCTTCAGGATCACGATTCGCCGGTGTCGTTCCGCAACATCTGGGTTCGTCCGTTGCCCGAGGCGGCGATCGCACAGGACCTGAAGAAGGACGGTAAATGATCGATCGTAGAACTGCACTCGCGGGCGTCGTCGCCATGTTCGGCACGGCCCTGTACGCGCCGATCGCGCGCGCCGCCGGCGTCGCGCAGGCGCCCGGCGCGGCCGCCGGCATCCCCGTCATCAGCGAGGGCCCGCCCAGCGTCGCGGTCTTCACGGCTCCCCAGCGCGCGCTGATGACCGCACTCAGCGAACGCGTGCTGCCGACCACCGATACGCCGGGCGCGATCGCCGCCGGCGTCCCGGCCTATATCGAGAAGCTGCTCGCCGATTGGGCCCTGCCGGCCGATCGCGTGCCGATCCTGGCCGGGCTCGACGCGATCGAGGCCCGCAGCCTGAAGGACTATAAGGTCGCCGGTGCGAAGGCGACGACCGCGCAGCAGGATGCGCTGCTCACGCTCGCGATGAACGACCAGATCCCGTCCGGCGGCGTCTTTTTCGAGGCGTTCCGGCAGCTCGTCGTCACCGGCTATTACACCTCCGAAATCGGCATGACGCAGGAGCGCGAATATCTGCCGGTGCCGGGCGAGTATAACGGCCAGTTCCCCTATTCCCAGGTCAGCAAGGTGTATTCCGCATGATCCTCAACCGTAGAAACCTGCTCGCGGGCTCCGGTGCGGTCGCAGCGCTCGCGTTCGTGCCCACCGCGTCGGCCGCCCAGTTGAAGGCGATCGGCCTGCAACTCTACACGATCCGCGAGATCTTCGCGAAGGACCCGGTCGGCACGCTCGGCAAGGTCGCGCAGATCGGCTACCGCGAAGTCGAGTTCGGCGGTGGCGGCTATGACGGCATGGACCATGCGATGCTGCGCCGGACGATGGACAAGCTCGGCCTGACCGCGCCCTCGGTACATATCGGCTACGACGCGCTGCTCAAGCAGTTCGACCAGTCGGTGACGATGGCCAAGACGCTCGGCGCGACCACGGTCGTGCTGCCGTACATGACCGCCGAGCATCGCAACGAGGCGGGCTGGAACGCGGCGCTGCCGAACTTCAACCGGTTCGCGACCGAACTGAAGAAGGCCGGGCTGGGCTTTGCCTATCACAACCATGATTTCGAGTTCACGACCAAGCCGGGCGGGGTCAGCCTGTACGACCGGTTGCTCAAGGAGACCGACCCCGCGCTCGTGAAGGTGGAACTCGATCTCTATTGGGCGCTGCATGCCGGCGAAAACCTGTCGACGCTGATCGAGCGCTTGGCGCCGCGGCTCTACGCCTATCACGTCAAGGACATGCGCCCCGACCGGAGCATGACCGCGGTCGGGCAGGGCACGATCGATTTCGGCGCGCTGTTCAAGCTGAAGGGCAGCGCTGGCGTGCGGCATTTCTATGTCGAGAACGACGAGGCTCCCGCGCCTTATCTGCCCGACATCACCACGAGTTTCCGGACACTGCGCGCGCTTCGTTTTTAAATGGGGGCGCTTCTGACGGGGCGTGTTTTCCGAGTTTTAGGAGAGAGAGATCATGGCTGAGACCAACAGGTTCGACGCGATCGTTATTGGATCGGGCGTAAGCGGTGGCTTCGCTGCGAAGGAACTGACCGAAAAGGGCCTCCGCGTCCTGATGCTGGACCGCGGCAAGATGGTCGAGCACGGCGAAGGCTACACTTATGACGGCAAGCCCGCTTATGAGGTGCCGGCGCGCAACATCATGCCCAAGCCGTTGCTCGACAGCGATTATTTCATCGGCAAGCACGGTTATGTCCAGCCCAGCAACCGCGAGTTCCACAATGACGACCGGCTGAACCCGTACGCCTATGACGAGGGCAGCAAATTCTACTGGATCCGGCCCGGCGCGGTCGGCGGCAAGTCGCTGATCTGGGGCCGCTGGTGCTTCCGTTGGAGCCCCGCGGATTTCGAGGCGAACAAGCGCGACGGCATCGATGGCGACTGGCCTATCCGCTATGACGACGTCGCGCCGTGGTACAGCTATGTCGAGAAATACATCGGCGTGTCGGGCTCGCGCGAGAATCTCGACTATCTGCCCGACAGCGAATTCCAGCCGCCGATGCCGATGAACGTCGCGGAGAAATGGCTCAAGCAGGGTCTCGAATCCAAGTTCCCCGGCCGGAAACTCATCAATACGCGTCTGTCGAACATGACCGAGGACAAGCCCGACCAGAACCGCACGAAATGCCAGTTCCGCAACCAGTGCGGCAATGGTTGCTCGTTCGGCGCGTATTTCTCGACCCAGGCCGTCACCTTGCCAGCCGCCCGCGCGACAGGTCGCCTGACGCTCAGGTCGGACTCGGTCGTCACCAACCTGGTGTACGACGCGGCGCGCAAGAAGGTGACCGGCGTCCGTTATATCGATGCGAAGACCGGCCAGGCGGAAACGGTGCAGGCCGATCTCGTCTTCCTCTGCGCCTCGGCGATCGCCTCGACGCAGATCATGCTGAACTCGCGCGCACCGGGCAGCGACCGCAGCTATTTCGACGAGAGCGGCACGCTCGGGCGCTATATCATGGACCATATCTTCCGGGTCGGCGTCGAGGGCGACATCCCCGGCATGGAGGAGTTCATCGAGTATGGCCGTCGTCCGGGCGGCGTCTACGTCCCCCGTTTCCGTAATATCGGCAAGGACGACGGCGTCGGCTTCAAGCGCGGCTATGGCTATCAGGGCAGCGCCTATCGCAACCCCGCCGCGCCGGTCGGTTTCGGCGCGTCGATGAAGCAGGGCATGCGCAAATACGCACCGTGGAAATTCAGCATGGGCGCGTTCGGCGAATGCCTGCCCTATGCCGATAACAGGGTGTTGCTGCACCAGACGAAGGTCGACCGGTTCGGGGTGCCGCTGGTGCGCTTCGACGTAACGTTCCGCGACAACGAGCTGAAGATGATGGCCGACGCCCGGACGCAGGGCGAGGCGATGTTGAAGGCCGCCGGCCTGACCAACGTCAAGAGCAGCGAGAAGGAGCACGTCCCCGGCGACGCGATCCACGAAATGGGCGGTGCCCGCATGGGCCGAGACCCGCGCACGTCGGTGCTCAACGAATGGAGCCAGACGCACGCCGCGTCCAACCTCTACGTCACCGACGGCGCACAGATGGCGTCGATCTCGTGCGTGAACCCCTCGCTGACGTTCATGGCGCTCACGGCTCGCGCCGCAGATCATGCCGTCAAGCAGATGAAGAAGGACTGACGACAATTCGGTGCGGTGGAGCCAGCGGCTTCACCGCATCGGGATTGCGGAGTCCGGCGCCGACCCAGTCCCGAAACCGCCGACGATTTTCCACGCGCGCAGATCGACGATCGCCACCCGGTCGCTCTGCAACGACGCATAGACCGTGTCGCCAATAATGGTCAGGCCCGGTGCCGCGGCTGGAAGCGGAAGATAGTCCTCCTCTGCCAATGTCGTCGGGTTCAGTCGCGACAAGCTCTTGTCCTGCGTATTCGAAACGATCAGCTTGCCATTGGTTTGGGTCACGATCCGGACGGCTTCACCGCGCATTGTGCGTTGCGAGCGTTGAGCCAGCGATGTCGCGTCGAGCGCATGTAACGTGCCGCTCGGACGATCGATGACGAACAGGGTCTCTTCGTCGACGCTCAACGTCATGGCTTCAGGAGCAACGCCGATATGCCGGCGTACCGGTGCGACGCCGGTGTCGTCCGGATCGACCATGATGACCGCGCCGCTCATGGTATCGGCAATATAGGCGCGATCCCCGTCGCGGCGGACAACCAGATAGTGGCTTCGCGTTCCGTTGACCGGGACCAGTCTCGAGGGTGCCTTGTCCGTCGCCGGTGTGTCGAAGCGCGCCAGGACGCTATCCTTTTCCGACAAGACGTATAGCCGGCCCTTCCTGTCCATTCTTACCGCGTGAAGTCGGCCGAAAGGGGATAGATCGATCGTTCGCGCCAATGTCCTCCGATCGAGATCGATGACCCAGATCTTATCGCCACCGACGCCTGCGGCTTTCCAGCTTTCGACGCCGTAATCGCCGACAAAGGCAAACCTACCCGCAGGGTCGGCGACGATCTCGTGCGGCTGGATCCCCAATGTCACCACGCCGACGCGTTTTCCCCCGGGGACGGCGTAAAACGCGACGCGCCCCTCATTTTTTCGACGACGGCAAGCGTCTGCACGCTCGTCTTGGACTTAGGAACGGTTTGCGCGATCCCGCGCGCGCCGATAGCCGTCGCGGCGACGACTCCCCCCGCGAGCGTCCAAAGACCTTGGCGACGGGTAATCAACGACATGGCAAAACTCCTATCGCTGTTGCAAAGCGATAGGCGGCAGGGAGGTTCCGCATGGTCCCCCATTCGCTTGATGACGGCGGGCTAGATCGCGGTGCAACAACCGATGTCGGTCGCCCGTGTCGACCGGGCGCATAGCCGTTTCGCTCGGACGAACACGCTCCGCTTCGTGCGGGAGGCACGCGCTCAAACGCGAGTTGTCGCCCGCTGAAGACAAACCAGCGGGCGATCGGTCTTTACGCGTCTTTGGCCTGAATGTTCACGCTCGTCTCGGCGAGCTTCGTCATATATTCGTCGCCGCCATATATGTCCTTGGTGGCCGCGCTCAGCGTCTTGTGGTCGCCCTTGAGGCCGAGCGCCTTGGCATAGGCCGCCGCCGTGCCGAACCCGGCGATACCGTAATGCGTCATGCGCTGATATTGCGCGATGATCATAACGTCCAGCAGCGGACCCTTGTCCGGTCCGTCCTCGAGGACATGCTTGGTCGCCTCGGCGGTCAGACCTTCCATGCCCTTGCAATGCTCCTTCGAGACCTTCTCGTCGTTCGATGCGATCAGGTCCTTCAGGATATCGGTGTGCTTCTCGATCCCAGCCTGCGATTTGGTCAGCATCGTCTTCAACGCTTCGTCGCTGGCCTTCGCGGTGATCTTCTTCAGAACCTTCTTCATCTGGTCGTTCGCCGACCAGAGGTCCTTCAGCTCGTCGGTATAGATGTCCTTGAGATCTTCGGGTGCCGACATGATGGAATCCTCTTTCTGCGCCGGGCGGCATGCCCGGTCTAATGTTGGAGATCAGATACGGCGGGAAAGTCAGCCAGAGCCGGAATGCTTCTGCTCGTCCTCGTAGCGGGCATCGGTGCCGATCTTGCCACCCGCCTCGGCTTCGGCGATGCCCGAGGTCTCGACGACATCGATCGAGCCGCCATCCCCTGCGAGGCCGCGTGAAGTACGATCCGCATCCGGGTCGGCGGCGATCGTCGATCCCGGATCGCTGTCCGATCCAGCGACGCCATTGGGCGCGCTGCCGCCGTCTTCGCCGGCCTGACCCCCACCGTGATAGGCGACGTCGCTCTAGCCGCCAGGCGCCATGAACCCGGTGTTGGTTGCGACCTTGCCGGCATGCGGATTGGGATAGGCGCCGCCGCCGCTTTCTCCGGCCGCGGACCGGCCGTGCACGTCCTCGCCGCTCTTGCCTGCAGGTGACGCGCCGACACCGTCGGGGGCGCCCTTGGTATCGGGATTGCCGCTTACCGGCATCAGGACTTTGTCGCTCATGGCGTATTCCTCACCGTATCGAGGGGGCAGGTAAGGGACGAACCGCCATGCGCGCTTCGTCCCCCGGGTTCATCACGGGCGCAGTACGACCTTGATGACGCCGTCCTGCTTGTCGCGGAACTTCTGGTACATCTCGGGCGCATCCTCGAGGCTGGCTGGATGCGTCACCACGAAGCTCGGGTCGATGTCGCCCGCCTCGATCCGCGCGAGCAGCGGCTTGGTATAGGCCTGGACGTGGGTCTGACCGGTCTTGATCGTCAGCCCCTTGTTCATCATCGCGCCAATCGGGATCTTGTCGCCCATCCCGACATAGACGCCGGGGATCGAGATCGTGCCGCCCATCCGGCAGCTCATGATCGCCTCGCGCAGCACATGCACGCGGTCGGTCGCGAGGAACGTCGCAGCCTTCACCTTGTCGATCACCGCGACGACGGCGCCGTGGCCCGAAGCCTCCGCACCCACCGCATCGATGCAGCTGTCGGGGCCGCGGCCCTTGGTGCGGGACTGGAGTTCGTCATAGACGCTGTCGACCTCCGCGAAGTTGATCGTCTCTGCGCCGCCGGCTTCGGCCATCGCGAGGCGCTCGGGAACCTCGTCGATCGCGATCACGCGACCGGCGCCAAGCATCAGCGCGGAGCGGATCGCGAACTGCCCGACCGGACCGCAGCCCCAGATCGCGACCGTATCGCCTTCTTCGATGTTCGCGTTTTCGGCGGCCATATAACCGGTTGGGAAGATGTCCGAGAGGAACAGCGCCTGGTCGTCGGTGACGTTGTCGGGCACCTTGATCGGCCCGATATCGGCCATCGGCACGCGCAGATACTCGGCCTGGCCGCCGCAATAGCCGCCCAGCATATGGCTGAACCCGAACAGGCCGGCGGGCGAATGGCCCATCGCCTTGATCGCCATCTCGGCGTTCGGATTGGTCCGCTCGCACGCCGAGAACAGTCCCTTGCGACAGAAGAAGCAGTCGCCGCAGCTGATCGTGAACGGCACGACGACGCGGTCGCCGATCTTCAGGTTGGTAACCTCTGAGCCGAGCGCGACGACGACGCCCATATTCTCATGACCGAGGATGTCGCCCGCCTGCATCGTCGGCTGATACCCGTCGAGCAGATGCAGATCGGACCCGCAGATCGCGCAGGCCGAGACCTTGATGATCGCATCGCGCGGATGCTTGATTTCGGGGTCGGCTACAGTATCGACGCGGACGTCGCCTTTGCCATGCCAAACGAGTGCACGCATGAAGATATCCTTTAACGTTATATAAGGAACGGAGGCGGTGATTCAGTGCTCGTCGAGCGGCTACGCAAGCGGAACGAATGTATCGAACAATGATATGAGCGGATAATAACGACCTAGTATCGATTAAAACATTATCGTGGATAGTATAGGTCAAGACGGATATTTATAGGTTTCGTCAATCTGTCATCAAAACCCAGATACTAACTGATGTTAAGGTCGTGATTTTCGATCGTCGAAATCACAGCGATCGAAGGCCTTACATCGTTCCTTGATGATCTATCTGATCTCTGAATTTCTTACTGATCAAGATTAACCATGAGATATTGACCTGAGATGCCGACTGTCTTTCTCTAAATGGTCCGATCGACCACAGTCCTATGTCTGATAATGATCATGACGACTTATGTCCCGATAAGTCACATTATCATAATGACTTAGTGGTGTGGGCCGGGGTGGCCGCTTTGCGGAGGAACTCTACCGGACCGAACGATGCTTGACCGTTTCCACGTTTCTCATGTTCTACCGGCTGACGGGCAATGGTCACGATAGCGGTGGGCCGCAGGTCGAGCCACCGTCCACCAACGAAGGTTCGGATGCACGCTCATACGACGCAGCGTCGCTAGCTAATTCAACGGGTCGATCGACTATGACTGGACGGTTGAGAGCGCCATCATAGCATGACCAATGCGCCGAACCCGAGTGTCGGATTAGCCTCGAACGTCAGGCGCCGACACCGCGTTCGTGCGCCCAGACGATCGCCGCGCTTCGGCGGTTCACGCCGATCTTCGCATACAGGCGTGCGACATGATTGCGTATGGTGTTGCGCGAAAGACCGAGCCGTTCCGCGATAGCCGCGTCGTCCATGTCCTGGCAGATCAGTTCGAGCACCTCGCGTTCGCGCTTGCTGAGATCGGCTGGCGGGGCGGATGCCTGCCCTGGTGCGCGCGGGTTTCGCAGCGTCGCCAGCTTATCCATGATCGAGCGGCTCAACCAGTTGGCATCGTTCATGACCGCGTCGATTGCCTCGACGAGCGCCAGTTCCCCGCGACGGCGCGCGGAGATATCCTGGTATAGCCACAGCACGCAGGGCGCTCCATCGATGCTGATCCGCTCGGCCGAAACGAGGCAATCGACCATTTCGCCGGTCTTGTGCAGCAGTTGGACATCATGACCACGGAAGCCGCCATGCTCGCTGATTTCAACCTCAAGCTCGTCGCGCTGCGCCGCATCGTTCCAGAGTTGCAGGTCGTCGGCGACGCGGCCGATTACGGCGCTCTCACTATGTCCAGTCAGCGCCTTGAACCCGGCATTGACCTGGACGATGCGGTTGTCCGCGCCGTCCGTCACGACCATCGCGACCGGTGCCATTTCGAATACCGAAGAGAAGTGACGTTCGCTTGCCTTCAACGCATGCTCCGCCCGCCGCCGCGGTTCGAGGTCGGCGAACGTAAATAGAAGACAGTCCTGATTGGAGATCTCGATCGGCTGGCCCGCAAGTATGACGAGCGTGGTTTCGCCATTCGCAAGCGGCAGTTCCGCTTCGAGCTGCGGGATCGTCTTGCCAGCGGAAATGCAGTCCTTGACGAAGGCCTTTCGGTCGACCTCCGCGAGAAAGTCCACATCGAACAGTGTCTTGCCGACGATCTGATCGCGGGTGTAGCCGGACAGATCGAGAAAGCCCTGATTGACGAGCACATAGCGCTGGTCGGCGACGCGGATGATAAGGGCAGGGGCCGGGTTGGCGTGGAACATCGCCTCGAACCGATCCTCCGCGTCGAAGCGCTCGGAGACGTCATTGATGACGAGCCCGAGGCAATCCGGCTCGCCGCCATCCTCGTCCATGACGATATCGCGCACCTGATGCACCCATCGCGGCTCGTCGGCGTCAACCGGCGCGACCTCGACGATCAGGTCGGGGAAGCTCTCGCCGGCGAGCAGCCGCATCAGAGGATATTCGCGTCGCGGCAGTTTGCGACGATCGCGATAGCGCAGCCGGAACCGAGTGGCGTACTCGTCGGCGGTTTGCCCGAGGTCCTTGACCGTGCGGACGCCGTGCATCCTCAGCGCAGCCGGGTTGGCGCTCAGGATCGTCCCTGTCGGATCCAGCAGGATCACGCCTTCGAGCAGCCCGGTCATCAACTGTTCGAGATGGTGCAGGGTCGGGGCGTGGAGCGGTTTGGCGGGGGTCTTGGTCATTGCGGTTCAGCGTCGCGCGGGGCTGTCGGTTCCCATCGTGGCGGCGCAAATATACCAATGGACCCAGTGCTTGGGCACCAACTTCGAAATCGTGGTGGCGCCCGCGATCTGAACGGATCGGTCGGTGAGACTGTTTAGTCACCTGTACCAATAGCATCCAGGAGCCTATCATGAACCTCATCATCCTTCTCGTCGTCGGCGGACTCATCGGCTGGGTCGCCAGCATGATCATGCGGACCGATGCGCAGCAGGGCGTCTTTCTCAACGTCGTCGTCGGCATCGTCGGCGCACTGCTGGCCGGCTTTCTCATCACGCCGCTGATCGGTGGCGCTTCGATCATGGACGGCGCGCTCAATATCCAGTCGATCCTGATTTCGCTGGTCGGCGCGGTGATCCTGCTCGCGATCGTCAACATGTTTCGTCGCGGCACGGTGCGCTGAGCGGACCGGAGGGCGGCGCTCGCGTGCCGCCCTCCACCATCCGTCATGATCCGGCTGCTGAAACCGCCGATTATGCCGTAACGCACGATTGCATTGCATCCGATGGCGCGCGACAAGAGCGTCGATCGGAGAATTCATGCGTCTAGCTATTGCCCTCATCCTGCTGCCGGCTGTTCCGCTCATGCAGGCCAATCTTGCGGCGCCGGAGGCCGTATCGACCTCGACCGCACGGGACGCGGCGTTGCTGGTTTTCCTCGACGGGGCGTATGACGAGCAACTCGCGCTCAGCCCGGAATCGCAGACGCAATTGGGCCTGAAAACCAATTACGGCCGGCTGGACGATTACACGGATGCCGCCGCGCTTCGTGCGGAAGCGCTGGCCGAGCGTCAACTGGCGGCGATGCGCGCGCAGTTCAAGCCGGCGCAACTCGGCGACAGTGCCCGTGTCAGCTACCGCCTGTTCGAGTACGAAGTCGAGCGCGGTCGACAGTCGTTGCAGTTCCGCAAGCTACGCTTTCCGGTCTCGACCAACGGCAGTCCGGCGGGTGACATCCCGGTCCTGCTCATCAACAACCACAAGGTCGACACGGTGGCCGATGCGACGGCGTACGTGGCGCGCCTTCGCGATACCGAGCGCGTCATGCGCGAGGTGTCCGCGACGATGCGGACGCAGGCAGCGGCGGGCATCATCCCGAACAAGGTCAATTTCGCCCCGGCGCGCGCCGATGCAAAGGCGATCATCACCGGCGCGCCGTTCGACACCGGTCCGGATTCAAGCGTCTGGTCGGATTTTCGCAAGAAGATTGCCGCACTGGCTGCGCCGGCGGCCGTGAAGACGAAGTTGCTGGCCGATGGCCGCGCTGCGCTGACCGGGCCGTTTCGCACGGGGTACGGCGTGCTGCTGACCGCTCTCGACGAAATCGAGCCACGGTCCAAAGGCAATTTTGGCGCATGGAGCCTGCCTAACGGTGCGGCTTATTACGCCGATCGACTGAAGAGTTCGACCACCACGGAACTGACCGCCGACCAGATCCACGAACTGGGTTTGAAGCAGGTTGCCGCGATCCGCCAGGAGATGGAGGCGATCAAACGCGAGGTGGGCTTCACCGGAACGCTGGAGGCGTTCTTCGATCAGATCCGTACCGATCCGAAGTTCAAATATCCGAATACGGCTGAAGGTCGCGAGCAATATCTCAGCGATGCGCGCGGCGTGATTGTGTCGGTCATGGTCGCGGCACCGCGCTATTTCCGGACGCTGCCCAAGGCGCCGCTCGAGGTTCGCGCGGTCGAGAAATGGCGCGAGGGCACGGCGTCGACCGCCTTCTACAATCCGCCATCGGCCGATGGTTCGCGTCCCGGTATCTACTATGTCAATCTGGTCGACATGAACCAGACGCAGAAGGTTCAGGTGGCTGGCATTGCCGCGCACGAGGGGGCGCCCGGCCACCACTTCCAGATCGCCCGACAGCAGGAACTGGCGGGTATCCCGAAGTTTCGCAAATTCGGCGGCTATGGCGCGTATGTCGAAGGTTGGGGACTGTATTCGGAGCGGCTTGCCAACGAGATGGGCGTCTACAAGACCCCGTATGACCGGTTCGGCATGCTGTCGCTCCAGGTCTGGCGTGCGATCCGCCTGGTGCTCGATACCGGTATCCATTCAAAGCGGTGGACGCGCGAACAGGCGGTTGCGTATTTCAAGGCGAACAGTTCGGTTTCGAACACCGACATCGGTCGCGAAGTCGACCGGTACTTCAACTGGCCGGGCCAGGCCACGAGCTATATGGTCGGGCAGCTCAAGATCACCGAATTGCGCGATCGGGCCAAGCGCGAACTCGGGGACCGCTTCGATATTCGCGACTTTCACGAAGCGATCCTGAGCCAGGGCGCATTGCCCCTGGATGTGCTCGACGAGCAGGTCGCCCGGTATATCGCGGACCGTCGCCGATAGGATCGCGGTGCTCGGCAATCGAGCGGCTCACACCGCGAGATCGTGCGTTTCGACATGCTCGGCGATGGCGCCCGTCGTCGTCCACCAGATCCGCGGATCGTTCGCCTCGCGGAGTTCCTCGAGAATTTTAGCAAGGGCCGGGACGCGGTGCGCCTGGCCCATGATATAGGGATGCAACGCGATCCCCAGGACCGAGGGGCGGCGGTCGGCCTCGGACAGTAGTTGGGCGACTGCGGCGCGGATCATCGTCGCGAAACCATCGGCCTCCTGATGACGTTGGATCACGGCGGGCAGATCGTTGATTTCCTGCGAATACGGTATCGACAACAGGCTTGAATGCGTGGTGGCGAGGCGCGTCGGCTGGTCGTCATGGGCCCAGTCCAGCACGTAGCGATATCCTTCCGCGGCCAGAAGGTCGGGTGTGATGGCGCTTTCCGAAATCCACGGGCCGAGCCAGCCCGTCGGGCGAATGCCCAGCGTTGCCAGTCGCTGCGTCACGTCGGCGATCATGCGGCGTTCACTGGTGTGGGACATGGTCGCCTGCGCGCGCGCATTCGTCCGTCCGTGCGCTGCGATCTCGTCGCCGCGGTCGCGACAGGCCTCGGCAAGGCCCGGACACCGATCGAGTATATCCGCGTTCAACAAGGCGGTCGTCCGCAGATCGAGCCTGTCGAACAGCTCGAACAAGCGCCATGCCCCGACTCTGTTCCCATAATCGCGCCAGGCGTAATTCATCACGTCGGGATCGGTCTGCGACGGCGCCAGTTCGGCACCCAAGCCACCGCCGAAATCGAAGACCTCGTGATTGACGCCGAGGTAGATCGCGAGCCGTTTGCCATCGGGCCAATCGTAATCGGGGCGGCCTATGATCGGCCGATACGGATAGCGGACAACAGATACGGGATTCATAGGGATGCAACGTATCGGCACACGATGCGATGCACGATGCTGGCGAATTACAGGCCGAAACAATCTTCCCGGTCAAAATGACAAAATGCTGATATTGATAGTGACTCGCAAAAGCGATCACGGTAGTGGACCTGCATAACGGGGGTTCAGCATGAGTGTAACGAGTTTTCTACTAGCCGGGGCGGCGTTCGTAGGTGCGCCCGAGATGGTTGCAGCGTCCGAGCCGGCGCGGGTCGGCAACGCTGCCGAAGCCGCCGACGACGCGCAGAAGTCGGACGAGATCCTTGTGCTCGGCAAAAGCTATGGTCGCGAAGTCGGCAAGACGGTCACGCCGCTGAAGGATACGCCGAACACCATCACCGTGATCGAGCGCGACCAGATCGAGGCGCAGAACCTGTTCACGCTGGAAGATGCGCTGACCGCGACCAACGGCATCACGGTCAATGGCGTCGGCAGCGAGGACCCTAGTTTTTTCTCGCGCGGTTTCGCGATCTCGAATTACCTGATCGACGGCGTGCCGAGCTTTGCGTTTAACTTTCCGTCGGCCGTCCCCGACCTGTTCTTCTACGATCGGTTGGAAGTGCTGCGCGGCCCCGCCGGACTGTTCAGTGGCTCGGGTAACCCCGCAGGCAGCATCAACATGATCCGCAAGCGCCCGCTCGACACGTTCAGGATGCAAGCGAGTGCCGGTTACGGCACCTATGACAATGCCCGGTTCGAACTCGACGTCTCGACGCCGATCGGTGCGAAGGCAGGCTTGCGTGTCGGCGCCATGGCGCAGGACCAGGACCAGTTCTTCGATACCGCGCACCGCAACCGGATCGGTGGCTTCGCGGTCGGTTCGCTAGAGATCGGCGATCGCACCACACTGACCATCGGCGGCAATTACGATCGCTTCCGTCCGGCGGTCCAGTCGGGACTGCCCGGCATCCTCGGTGGCCTCGACGGCAGCGATGGGCGATTGCTCGACGTGAAGCGGTCGACCTATCTCGGCGCCGACTGGAATCGGTTCAACGCGGAGACCTGGACAGGGTTCGCCGAGATCACGCACAAGATCAGCGATCGGTGGACGCTGCGCGCGACTGGCCTGTTCACCGATGTCGATCGTGTCGACATCTACAGCTATATCGGCAACCAGCCGGTCACCGTGACCAATGGTACGACCAGCCACATCGCGTATCGTGGCGACAGCAAGCAGCAGACGCGTTCGTTCGATTTCAACGGCATCGGCAGCTTCCCATTGTTCGGGCGCGACCAGGTTCTGATCCTCGGCGCGGATTATCAGGCGAGTTCGGGCACGTCGTATTTCACGCGCCTGTCCAATTACGCGCGGATCGACGTCTACAACCCGGTTTCGCCGCTCGAACCGCCGCTCGATCCGTACGCTGCGTCACCCTATTATCCGGTGCAGGGCAGTGGCGCGACGTGCCCCAACACCAGCACCGCGATCGTACCGGCGCCGGCCAATTGCGTGCTGCAAGTCTATGGTGGGTCGTCGACCGACGTCGAGCAATATGGTCTTTACGGGCAGATGCGCCTGAGTCCGGTGGACGGGGTGACGCTGATCGGTGGCGGGCGCCTGACGTGGTGGGACACGACGACGGCCACATTGCTGGCGCCGAGCGGCGTGCTGCCCGCGCCGACGCGCTATAGCATAGACAATCGCTTCACCCCCTATGCCGGGCTGGTCTAAGATGTGACGCCCGATCTGAACCTCTATGCCAGCTATGCGGACAGTTTCACGCCGCAGGCGGCACCGCTTGGAAGGACACGACCCGATGGCGAGCAGATCCAGCCGCTGATCGGCGCGCAATATGAGGCGGGAACCAAGCTGTCGCTGATGGACGATCGGCTGTTGCTGTCGGCGGCGGCGTATCAGATCACCCAGACCAACCGGTTGTTCAACGATCCCGACATCGCGACCGTCGTGCTCCAGACCGGCAAGGTCCGCGCGCGCGGCGTGGAGGCCGAGGCGTCGGGCGAGATCCTGCCCGGCTGGCGGATCAATGGCGGCTACACCTACACCAGGACCAAATATCTGGAGGACCAGACGACCGCGAACGAAGGTCTGCCGCTGGTCCCGATCATTCCGAAGCACATGGCGAAGGCGTTCACCAACTATGCGCCCACCGACGGCGCACTGGCAGGCGTCAGCGTCGGCGGCGGGGTGACGTGGTTCGGCAGCACCTACGGCGGCGTCGGCGCAGGAACGAACGCGAACGGATCGTTCCGTCCGTCGACGATCGTCCGGCAGGGGAGCTATGCCGTTGTCGATCTGCGGGCGGGCTACAAGCTGACCGAGCGGCTGGGCGTGTCGGTCAACGTCAACAACGTGCTCGACAAGACCTATTACGCGCGCATCGCCGCCACGGGTCGCGGCAATTATTACGGCAGCCCGCGCACCGCGTTCGCCACGCTTCGGTACACGTTCGAATGATCGCCGCGGGGGGGATGGGACGATGACGGCAGGGGACGGTCATGCGCGTGCACGCGGGGCGAGACGCGGGGATATTGCCCTGCGCATCGTCGCGGCCGTGCCGCTCGGCTACGCGACGTCAAGTCTGTGGGCGATGGCGATCGCGCGCATGCTGCCCGGCGATCGGGCGGAGGCGAGCGTGACCGCTTCGCTGATCGCGCTGGTGCTGTGCGCGGTGGCAGCCATGTGGTCGTTCGCGGCGCGTAGCGGCTGGCGCGCGATCTGGACGCTCGCTGCGGCCGGCGCGGCCGCAGGCGCGATCGCGTGGGGCTCGATCGACGCGACGGGGCGGCTATGAGCAAGGGGTTCCGACAGTCGCAGGCGTTTCTGCACACCTGGTCCGGGCTGTTGCTAGGCTGGATCCTGTTCCTCGTCTTCGTCGCGGGCACGATCGCGTTCTGGCGCGAAGGGCTCAATCGCTGGATGCGCCCCGAGCTTGCGCGCGTCGAACAGCCGATGCGGGTGCTGGCGGGCTCGCAGGCGTTCCTTGCCAGGAAGGCCCCCGATGCGAAGAGCTGGATCATCGCGGTGGCGACCGACCGGTCGCCGGGTGCGCAGCTATTCTGGGTCCCGCAGCCGAAACCCGGCGAGAAGGGCGGACGTGGCCGGCGCGGTCGCCGCGACACCCAGGCGCTGATCGGCGCCGACGGTCAGGTCGCGCAGGCGCGCGACACACGGGGTGGGGAGTTCTTTTACCGATTCCACTTCGATCTCCAGTATATGCCGGTGATCTGGGCGCGGTGGCTCGTCGGCTTTGCGACCATGATGATGCTGGTCGCCATCCTGAGCGGGATCGTCACGCACAAGAAGATTTTCAAGGATTTCTTCACGCTGCGGCGGGCCAAGGGCCAACGATCTTGGCTCGACGGCCATAATGCGACCGCGGTGCTGGCGCTGCCGTTCCACCTGATGATCACTTATACCGGGCTCGTCACGCTGATGGCGTTGCTGATGCCCTGGGCGGTCGTCGCGAATTACACCAACGAGCGCACCGTGTCGCAAACGCTGTTCCCGACCGCTGCCGTCGTCGAGCGCACCGGACGGCCCGCACCGCTCGTCGACTTGCGAGCGATCGCCGCCGATGCCGAACGTCGGCTCGGCGCGCCGGCGAGCTTTATCGAGGTCAGCGATCCCGGCGACGCGGCGGCCCGCATATCGGTCAGCCAGAGCGTCAATTCGATGCTGTCCTCGCGAACCCCCCGGCTGGCCTATGACGGTGTCTCAGGGGACCTCGTCTGGCGTTCGCCCCCGCCCGGCGCCGCGGCCGAGACTGCGGGGGCGATGATCGGCCTGCATGCCGGACGGTTCGCCGGTTATGGCGGGCGCTGGCTATATTTCCTGTTCGGTATCGCCGGTACGCTGATGGTAGCGAGCGGCCTCGTGTTATGGACCGTGAAACGGCGTGAGCGTCTGACCGACCCGAACCGGCCGCATCTTGGGTTTCGCCTGGTTGAGTGGCTCAACGTCGCGGTGATCGGCGGTTTTCCGCTTGGTATCGCCTGCTTCTTCTGGGCGAACCGCCTGCTGCCGTCGACCCTGGCAGGTCGGGCCGCCTGGGAGGTCCATGCGCTGTTCATCGCCTGGGGACTGGCCGCGCTGACCGCGTTCGTCGCCAAGTCATCGAAAGGCTGGCCGACGCTGTTCGCCATGACCGGGGTGCTGCTCGTCACCCTGCCGCTCTATGATATCGTCGCCACGGATCGCGGAATGGGGGCGATGATCGCGATCGGCGATGGCGTCATCGCCGGCGTCGACGCGACGTTGCTGGCATTCGGTGTCGCCTTCCTGATCCTGGCCAAAAGGGTCGCATTGCACCGCCCTCTCGTCAGACGGGATCGACCGTCACGACCACGCGCAGAGCGCAGCCTATTGCAGCCGGCCGAATGAAGGAGACGAGCGAATGAGTATCGTAGTGCCGATGTTGACCACGATCGCGTTCCTGCTTCTGGGCCTTGCCACCGATGCGCATCACCGTCGGTGGTTCGACGCGAGCGTTGGATTTGCACGACGCCGGATGTTGCGGATCAACGGATGGGCCATTCTGGTCGTCAGCGCAGCCCCGGCGATACTGATACGCGGCTGGATCTTTGGTCCGATCCTGTGGACGGCTGCACTCATGACGGGGGCCGGCTTGGCCTTCATGGTGCTCAATTTCGTTCCGGTGGGGAAAAATATGCGAAAGGTCGACCGTCGCTCGACATGATTGGCCAGCCCGGCGGTACCCGTTCCGTCTAAAACATGAAGGGCGGCCGGCCGGAACCGGCCGCCCCGATCGATCAGGCGATGCTGTGCTTGAGCGCGCTCATCTTGTCATGGCCTTCGCGGACCGATGCATAGCCGTCGGCGATCGCCTTCTGCGTGGCCGGCGACAATGCGGTGTCGTTCATCGCCGCTTCGTACTTCGCCTTGATGTGATCTTCGCCGCGCTCGACTTCCAAGATGATGGCCTTGTCGTCCTTGCCGGTCAGCGCCTGCTTCAGATCCATGAAGGTGCGGTGCGCCGCCGCCAGCATGCTCGAATCCATCTCCGGCTCGCCGCCGAGCGTGCGGACCTGGCCCTGAAGCTGCGTCGCGACCTGTGCGCGATCGCGCGCGAAGTCTGCGAACATCGTCGCATACTGCGTGCTCTCGGCGTCCTTGGCGGCGTCCTCATACCCCTTCATGCTGTCGAGGGTCGTCTTGATAAGGCCGTTCAGGACGGACACGTCGTTATCGTTGCTCATGGTAGCTCCTGTGATGAAGTCCGTTCAACGATCGCCGCGGTATTAAGTCGCGTTCAAAACGTCTTACGCCATGAATTTCGTCTGAGACCATATCGATACCCGACGCAATCAGATCGGCGTCTCGCCCGTCAGATAGAGCGTCATGGGCACGACGGCGGGAACCGATATTTCGGGGCGGGGACGTGCGGCGGCCGCCTGGATCCATGCCGGGCCATCGGGGCGGTGCCGGGTCGAACCGTCCGATCGTGTCGGCACCTTTCCGTATATGGCGGAACGATCCTGGCCGGGCGATCCTCCCCCGAACGACGCGGCGATATTGCCATAGGTCGAGGGATCGCGGCCATCCAGGCTGAGCCGGTCGTTCAAGTAACATGCCGTCGCCCAGGCCGTCGTCGGATCGGGTGTCATGGCGATGATCCGCTTGCCCCAGTACATCCGCAAATTGTTATGCATCCAGCCATCGACCAGGAACTGTCGTTGGCACGCGTTCCACGTTTCATCCCGTGTTTCGCCGTGAAGCAAGGCGTCGAGCGTCTCGAGGTCCGGTCGCGGATCCGGCGCATGCGCCTCTAGCGTCTCACGCGCCCATCCCGAAATCCGTGCGTAGCTTTCCGGTGCCGGCAGTGCACGGGCCTGATAATGAAACCATTCGCGCCACGTCAGCAATTCGTCGGCGAACTTCTCCTTGGCTCCGGCCGCGGCATCCGCCGCCTCGACGGTGGCCATGATCTCGCGCGGGCCGACGATCCCGAAATGCAGATAGGGAGACAGGCTGCTGGCGCCGATGGGATTGGTCGCGTCGTTGCGCGCGGTCGCATAGACCGGCAGCACGGTATCCATCAGGCGTTCGAGCTTCGTCAAAGCCCCCTCGCGACCAAGCGGGAACATCGCACTCGGCGGCACCGAATGGTCGATTGCGGCGGCAGCGACGAGCCGATCGATGTCGGCATCCGTGCTGGTGCCGAGTTGGTCGGGACTGAAGGGCAGAGGACTGTCATAGGCTTGCACTTCGGGTGTCAGGTCGGCGGTCGTCAGCCAGTCCCCCCGGGCGGGCTGATGGCGGCGGCGGAACGCGGTCGTCGAACCGATGTCGTCGCCGAGGACGGCAGGCGGTACGAGGCAGGCAGCGTTGACTGCAAAGACCGCGCGATCCACCCGCGCCGCGACACGCTCCGATTGCCAGCGCGCAACGAACGTCGGCTGATCCTCTATAACTACCGCAGCGCTGTCTGCCGCCAGCCGATAGACGAGCCCCTTTTCACGCTTTTCTGCCCGGTCGACATACTGGATGCAGGCGAGACCACGCTGCCTGCAGTCTCGCGCGAGATCGCGGCTTGCGCCCAGGATGAACCGATGCAGTCGATCCGACGCGTAAGGATAATCCTCGCGCAGGCCATGATAGACGAGCACGGGAAGACCCAGGTCATTCGCGAGGCAGATCGCCGCATCGATCACCGGGTTGTCGCGCGCGCGCAACGCCTGCTGCACCCAGCACAGGACGTAGCGTGCCTTGGGAAGGACATCGTGCCCATTCAGCGATCGAACGCGAGGCGCCTCGGACCAGGAGGCGAGAGCATCGGGAAGACGGGTGTTCATCGTTGCTCAACCCATGGATGACTCGGACGATCCCCGCCTTACGCGCCCCCAACGAGATCCGGCAAAGTCGGGATGCGCCGCCGGACCGGCAACGCACCCCGGGCGACGTCAGAACGTCATCCGGCCACCCAGCGACAGCACGACGGCGTGCGCGTTCTGCAACAGACCATTTGTGATGATCGGCGTCTGCACCGCGGTTCCTGCATACGCTGCCGTCACGCGGTCGATCGTCGTGTCGGAGAAGTCGACATATTGCGCCGCTGCGTCGAGAGCGATGTGCGACGTCAACTGGTACGAGCCACCCGCCGCATAGGTCCAGCGGTCGGCATCGGGCACGCGCGCATCGCGCAAGCCGTCCTGCGTCGGCGTCTTGGTGCGCTGGATACCGGCGCGGATCGTCGCCTTGGGCGTGACGTCGTAGTCGAGGCCACCGGCGAGGCTCCAGCTGTCGCGGTAGAATTCCGGGATCGCGGTGTTCAGCGGCGCGCCGAGATCGATCGTGTCGAACTTGCTCCAATTGTACGCCACGACCTGCGCATTGAGCGTCAGTGCATTCGTTGCACGGACGCGGCCCGCGACGATCACCTGACCGGGCGTGTTGAAGCTCGCCTTGGCGCCATCGATCGAGACGTTCGAACTGGCAAGCGGCCCGACCAGCCCGGTGATGTTCAGGCTGCCCTTCAGATTGTGGCGGATGCTCGACTTGTAGCTGACGCCGACGGTCGCGAAGTCGTTGTGCAACTGTACGCCTGCGGTCCAGCCGAAGTCCCAGCCATCGCCCTTCAACTCCTGGAACCCGTCCGGCAGCGCGGCGGACAGGTTGGGTAGCGCGTTGTTGAGCGTCGCATCGGTATATTCGACGTTCAGCGCAGCACCCACGCGCAGCCAGTCGGTCACCACGATACCGATCGACGGTTGCACGTCGATCGTCCGCAGTCGCGTCTTGTCGGCCGTGTACCGCGCCCAGCTGTTCGCCTCGTAATTGGTGGTGAAGCTGAATGGCGACGTCACCGAGACGCCGATCGCGATCCGGTCGGTCAGCGGATAGGCGATGGCACCCGACGGCACCACGCCTTTGTTGATCGGATCGCGCGAAGTGCCGTTGCCGCCGACCGGGGTGTAGTTGAGGCCGGTGGGCTGACCGGCTGTCGAGAAGGTCGGGCGACCGATGATCGTCCCGTTGTCGACCACGTCGCCCTTGGGCAGGATCGCGGTTGCGCTCAGCGTGACGCTGCCGTCGCGGATGCCGGCGATCGCCGCTGGGTTCCACCACAGGGATGCCGCGCCGGTGTCGGCGGCCTCGCCCGAGAATGCACGGCCTGCGCCGCGTGCGGACTGCGCCTGGAGATAGAAGGCGTCGGCATAGGCGGTGCTGGCGAACCCGAAGGCGGACACGAGCGCGGAAACCGCGAGGAGCGGGGCTTTGGTACGCAGAGACATGAACACGATCCTGAAAGCTGTACTGATTGGTCGGGGATTTGGTGGAGGTGGCGCGTCGCGTCTCAGCGCACGCGCGTCCAGGTCTGGGTCTTGCAGAGCGGGAAGAAGACGCAGCCGCGCAGCTTCAGCTGGTTGGCGCCAACGGGCGTGATCTTGCCGCTATAGGTCTTACCGTCCTCGGCATTGTAGACCTGGCCGCTGCTCCAGACGCCGTCCTTGTCGGCCTTGAAGCCGCTCAGCATCTGCATGCCCTGGATCGGGCGGTTGCGCAGCGCGGTGTTCGCGTTGTTCGCGTCCTTCATCGAAGGGTTCGCGCGCAACGCGTCGGAGGTGAGGATCTTGCCGCAGATCGACGGGCCGCAGCGGGCGATCTCGACGATGGCGTTGTGCGTCTCGGTCTTCCAGCGACCGATCACGGTCTCGGTCGTCGCGGAAGCGCCAGCGAGCAGCGCACCGATAATCAACAGGGACATCTTCTATCCTCTCCTTGTGTCGTTTGATGGCGCCGTATGTGTACGGTCACCGAATGTCTCGTCAGGCCGTCGACGTTACCGCGACCCTGTTGCCGTATACGGCAGCTATCGGTCTCGACTAGAATTGTACGAAGACAAGTCAAGCCTTCTTACCGATTCCAGCGGGTGAAAAAGTGTTCATGCACCCACTTCGTCACGAGGACTCCGTCATGCCGGGCTCGTTCCGGCATCCACCGTTCCGCACACCCGACGGCATCGAGTGGGCGGAACGGTGGACCCCGGAACCAGTCCGGGGTGACGGAGTGGATGGAGCGAGTGCTGTGCCTCAGTTCCGCAGCGGCTTGCCCGTCTGCAGCATGTGGACGACCCGAGCCTGGGTCCGCGGATCCTTGACGCTGGCCATGAACGCCGCGCGCTCGAGGTCCAGCAACTGGTCCTCGGTCACGGTGTCGACCAGATCGGCCTCGCCCCCCGTCAGCACTTCCGCAAGGCGATCCGCGACGACGAGGTCGTACTCGGTCGCCATGCCCTTCTTGTGGAAGTCCGCTACCGCCATGTTCAGACCCGTCCGGCCGCTCTCGCCGGCAAGGCGGAAGGTCGGCTTCTCCCGTGCCACATAGCCCTCGACCAGCGACAGCGCCTTGGCCTTCGCATCCGCCAGCAACCGGTCGCGGTTCATCGTGATGCCGTCGTCCTTGCGCAGGATCATCATCTCCTTCGCCTCCGCCGCCGACTTGGCGACGACCGCGGTCGAGATGCTCTGGAACACCTTGGTCAGCACGGGCATCGGGCCCTTGGGCACCATGCCCGACTTGGTCCAGCGGTCGAGCATCTCGCCATTGCCGCCCCAGCCGGGGACGAGACCGACGCCGCATTCGACGAGCCCCGCATAGGTCTCGGCATGCGCCTGCACCGCGTCAGAGTGGAGCAGGATCTCGCATCCACCGCCGAGCGCTAGGCCCGCCGGCGCGCTGACGACCGGGAAGGGCGCGTATTTGAGCGCCTTGTACGCCTGTTGCCCGCCCGAAACGCTGGCCTCGACCATGTCCCACAGGCCCGCCCCGACCGCGAACATCGCCGCGCCGAGGTTCGCACCAGCCGAGAAGTTCGACGCCTCGTTATACACCACCAGCGCCTTGAAACGCTCGCGGACGACCGGGATCGCCTCGTTGATCAACGTTACGACCTGATCGTCGAGCGCGTTCATCTTGGTGTGGAATTCCAGCGCCGCGACGCCGTCGCCGACATCCCAAAGCGATGCCGACAGGTTCTGGAGGATCGGCTGCGAGCGGAGCTTGATGTCCTCCAGCAGTTCGACACCGTCCGCACGCGGCACGTCGGCATACTCGCCGTCGGCCGTGAGATACTGACGCTGCCCGTTCTCGACACGGTAGAACGGACGATCGCCCGCGGTTGTCAGGATCGCGGGAACGTCGCGGCCTTCGTCGGCGAGGCGCGCGGCGAGCACGCCCGGCCCCATCCGGTCGATCAGTTCGAACGGTCCGTACTTCCAGTTATACCCGAGCTTCATCGCGTCATCGATCGCGACGACGTCATCCGCCGCCTCGCCGACGAGCATCGCCGCATAGAACAGCGTATTGCCGAGGATCGACCACGCGTAGGTGCCGATCTTGCCCGGTTCCGCAATCAGCGCGGCGAGGTCCTTGCCGGTCTTGCCGGGGAGGTCCGCGGGCTTCGCCTCGGGCCGATACTCGCCGGTCGCAAGATCGAGCGAGAGCTTGGTCCGGGTCGCCTTGTCGAAGCGGTAGAAGCCACCCTTGCCCTTGCGGCCGGTAAAGCCCTCCGCGATCATCTTGTCGACCAGTGGCAGCGGGCGGACCGTATCGAAATACGGATCGCCGGCGGGCAGCGTGGACGACAGGCTCTTGGACAGCAACGGCATCAGATCGACGCCGACGAGGTCGACCAACCCGAAGATGCCCGTCTTCGGCACGCCCATCGGACGGCCGCCGATCTGGTCGGCTTCCTCGACGGTCAGCCCCTGGTCCATCGCCGCATTGATCGCGATCGCCAGCCAGTAGGTGCCGATGCGGTTGGCGATGAAGCCAGGCGTATCCTTCGCCCGGACGATCCGCTTGCCCATGAAGCGATCGACGAAATCCTCGACCTTCTCGGCAACCGCGACGTCGGTGTGCTCGCCACGAACGATCTCGACCAGCCGCATGTAGCGCGGCGGGTTGAAGAAGTGCGTGATGAGGAAGTCGGCCTTGAACTGGTCCGAACGTCCCTCGACGAGGTTGCCCAGCGGGATCGTCGAGGTGTTCGACGACACCGCGGTGCCCGGACGCTTCAACGCCTCGAGCTTGGCGTACAGCGCCTGCTTGATATCGAGCCGCTCGACGATCGCCTCGACGATCCAGTCGCACTCGGCGACGCGGTCCAGGTGATCGTCGATGTTGCCCGTCTCGACCAGCTTGGCCGCACGCTTCGACATGAAGGGCGCGGGGTCGGTCTTGAGCATCTTCGCGACCGCGCCCTTGGCCACCGCATCGCGGTCATCACCCTCGCGGGGGAGGATGTCGAGCAGCAGCACGGGGATGCCGGCGTTCGCGACCTGAGCCGCGATACCTGCGCCCATGACGCCCGCGCCGATGACGCAGACCTTCTTGACCTGATCGACCATCATGCGCGCTCCAGCACCGTTGCGATGCCCTGACCGCCGCCGATGCACTGGGTCGCCAGCGCATAACGGCCGCCCTCGCGCGACAGCAGCGCGGCCGCCTTGCCGACGATCCGCGCGCCGGTCGCGCCGAGCGGATGACCGATCGCGATCGCGCCGCCATCGAGGTTGATCGTCTCGTCTTTCAGCCCGAGGTCGCGGATGCAGGCGATCGCCTGGCTCGCGAACGCCTCGTTGATCTCGACCACGTCGAGGTCGGCGACGGTGATGCCCGCACGCTCCAGCGCCTTCTTCGACGCGCCGATCGGGCCAAGCCCCATCGTCTCGGGCGCGCAACCCGACACGCCGATCGACTTGATCCGCGCGAGGATCCTCAGGCCGTGCTTCTTGGCGAACTCCTCGGATGTGACCAGCACCGCGGACGCACCATCGGTCAGCGGCGAGGACGTGCCGGCCGTCACAGACCCCTCCGCGCTGAACGCGGGCTTCAGACCGGCGAGCGCTTCGGTCGTCGTGCCGGCGCGGATCGTGCCGTCCTGGCTGACCGGGCCCGCCTTGGTCTGGATCGTCACGATCTCGTCGCTCAGGCGACCATCGGCGCGTGCGGCGGAAGCCTTGTCCTGGCTCTTGACCGCGAACGCGTCCTGCTCGGCGCGCGTGATCTGGTACTGCCGCGCGACGTTCTCTGCGGTCTCGCCCATGCCCATGTACGCCCCAGCGCTCTTCTTCGCGAGCGCGGGGTTGGGGAGGGGGTTGTAGCCGCCCATCGGCACGCGGCTCATCGACTCGAGACCCGCGCAGATGAACGCCTCGCCCGCACCGACCGCGATCTGGCCGTAGGCGATGTGGATCGCGCTCATCGACGAGCCGCAGAATCGGTTGACCGTCATGCCGCCGACCGAGATCGGCAGGTCGGCGATCTGCGCGATCAGCTTGGCGACGTTGAGGCCCTGCTCGCCCTCGGGGAAGGCGCAGCCGAGGATGATGTCCTCGATCTTGGCCGGATCGACGCCGGTCTTGTCGAGCAACCCGCGAATCGTCTGCGCGGCGAGATCGTCCGGACGGACGCGGGCGAGCTCGCCCTTGCCGGCGAGGTGGAACGGCGAACGGGCGTACCCGGCGATGACGACGTTGGTCACGATGATCCTCTCATATTGCGGTCGACCCGGTTAACGCTTGCGGGTTACCCTTAAGGTGCGATACCTCACCTTTACGTCAAGGTGAAGCGGCCGACAATATGGCTTACGCACACCATCTTATGGAGAGCGAGATGCAGGATAGTTCCGGGGGCAAAGCGATCGGTGTGCCGTTGCAGGGCGAGCCACGGCTGCTGGGCGACATGCTCGACACGTCGGTCCGCCGGTTCGGATCGCGCAACGTGCTCGACTTCATGGGCCGGACCCTGACCTATGCCGCGCTCGGCGAGTCGGTCGATCGGGCCGCCCGCGGGCTCCAGGATCTCGGCGTCGTGAAGGGCACGCGCGTGGCGCTCTGCCTGCCGAACACGCCCTATTACCCGATCCTGTTCTTCGCGATCCTCAAGGCCGGCGGCATCGTCGTCAACGTCAACCCGCTCTATGTCGAGCGCGAGCTGGCGCACCTGCTCGAAGATTCAGGCGCGACGATCATCGCCACCTGCGACATCGCCGAGATCCACGCGCGCGTCCTGAAGGTCGCGGGGCAGATGGGCGTGAAGCACGTCATCACCTGCCCAATCGCGGGTGCGCTGCCGACGCTGAAGTCGATCGCCTACCGCATCTTCAAGCGCGCCGAGATCGGTCACGCCCCGAGCGACGCGAGCCACTGCACGTTCGATTCGCTGCTGAAGGCGAAGGGCGCGCCGGTCCCGGTCGCGGTGTCGCCGGACGAGGTCGCGGTGCTGCAATATACCGGCGGCACCACCGGCGAGCCTAAGGCGGCGATGCTTAGCCACGCCAATCTCGTCGCGAACGCCGATGCGATGGTGACGTTCGTCGGCGGCGAACAGCCGCATCAGGACCGCGTGCTCGGTGCGCTGCCGCTGTTCCATGTTTTCGCGCTGACCACGGTGCTGACCTATTCGATCCGCACCGGCGCGGAGATGATCCTGCTGCCGCGCTTCGAATTGCAGCAACTGCTCAAGACGATCGACCGCACCAAGCCGAGCTACTTCCCCGCGGTGCCGACGATCTACGCCGCGATCACCACTGCGGCGGAAACGCAGAAGATCGACCTGTCCTCGATCCACGCCTGCATCTCGGGCGGCGCACCGCTCCCCGCCGAGGTCCGTGTGGCGTTCGAGACGGCGACCGGCGCAAAGCTCGTCGAAGGTTACGGCCTGTCCGAAGCCTCGCCGATCATCACCTGCAATCCGATCGACGGCCTGAACAAGCCGGGCTCGGCGGGCTTGCCGTTCCCCGGCACGACGATCGAGATCCGCGACCGCGAGGACCCGACCCGGCTGCTCCCGATCGGTGAAAATGGCGAGATCTGCGCGCGTGGGCCCCAGATCACGCAGGGCTATTGGCACAAGCCCGCCGCGACCGCGGAGCTGTTCGCGGATGGCGCACTGCGCACCGGCGACGTGGGCCATCTCGACGCGGACGGCTATCTGTTCATCGTCGACCGGATCAAGGACCTGATCCTCGCCGGCGGCTACAATGTCTATCCGCGCGTGATCGAGGAGGCGCTGTACGAACACCCCGCCGTATTCGAAGCGGTCGTCATCGGCGTGCCCGACAAATACCGCGGCCAGGCCCCCAAGGCGTTCGTCGTGCTGGCGGAAGGGGCAGTCGCTACCCCGCTCGAACTGCGCGATTTTCTCCGCGACAAGATCAGCAAGATCGAGCTTCCCCGCGAGGTCGAAATCCGCGACAGTCTCCCCAAGACGCTGATCGGCAAGCTATCCAAAAAGGAACTTGTCGCAGAAGAGGCCGCAAAGGCCGCAGCGGCGGAGGCGAGGGGAGTGAACGCGTGAACGACCGACAGGACGATCTGACCGGCATACAGGAGGTCTCGCGCATGCTCGGCGTGAGCGCGCGGACCTTGCGATTCTACGAGGACAAGGGGCTGATCGAGCCCTGCCGGATCGGCACGACGCGGGTCTACACCCGGCGCGAAGTGGCGCGGATGCAGCTGATTTTGCGCGGGAAGCGGCTTGGGTTCACGTTGCGCGACATCGAGGAGTTCCTCGACCTGTATGATGCCGACCCGCAGCATGTGGAACAGATGCGCGCGCTGGCGGAACGCTGTCGCCAGCGGATCGACCTGCTGGACGCGCAACGCGAGGCGATCGTCCAGACTCGGGACGAGCTGGAGAAGATCGAGCAGGAAGCGCTCGCGCGGATTCCGGCGGGATCGGTCTAGGAGTACGGGACGCCGCCGCCCTGCAATTGCACCAATCGCTCGAAACTGCACCACCCCGGCGAAGGCCGGGGCCCAGTTGGAGAGGTGGCAGTAACGAAGCGCAGCGCGGGTCAGCAACGTCCCCCAACTGGACCCCGGCCTCCGCCGGGGCGGGGCGGTACGGGCACGCCTTACGGGACGAGGAACGTTACAATCCTCCCCCGCCAGGGGGAGGTGGCTGGCACTTGCCAGACGGAGGGGGCGGTAAGCGACGACCGCTGTTCCGTGTCCTCCCCCTCCGTCACCTGCGGTGCCACCTCCCCCTTGCGGGGGAGGATCGCGAGGGACCCGAAGCTTAAAGCCCGACCACACCGCCATCGTTCTTCGTGATCACGATCGTCGACGACCGCGGCCGCGACGGCGGCGTCACCGCACCCGCCTGGTTCGCAGGCCAGCTGCTGGTGATGTTGGTCGGCCCGCCACCTTCGCCGGGATGCTGGATATTGACGAACAGCGACCGCCCGTCCGGCGTCGAGTAGATGCCGGTGATCTCGCACTCCTTCGGCCCCACCAGGAAGCGGCGCAGGGTCGCGCCCGGCGCCTTGCCGATCCGCGTCGTCACCGAGCCGGTCGCCGCGCCGACCGTGTTGGTCACCGTCCGCGTACCGCCGTCATTGACCTTGCCCGGCACCGAGGCGAGCAGCATGCAGTTGGTGACGTCGGTATACGCACCGTCGTCGGTCTCGATCCACATCACCGGCGCGATCGTCCCCGACGCATTGCTCGGCAGGCCGAACCACAGGCCGTCCGGCGACGAGAAGTCGTTGGTCGCATCAAGGCCCGACAGGTTGATGTTGGTCGCATCCAGATCGGAACCCGCGCCGAACGCATAGATGTCCCAGGCGAATGTCGTCGCCTCGGACGTGTCGTCCTTCTCGCGCAGACGGATGATGTGCCCGTTGGCGTTACCCGTAGTCTGGCCGCCGGTAGTCTTCGGATCGACATAGGCGCGCGGGTTGGACGCATCCGCCGTTGCCACGGTCCGCGACGAGTTGTTGGTCAGTGTGCAATACATCTCGCCGGTTGCCGGATTCACCGCGGTCCATTCCGGCCGATCCATCCGCGTGGCCCCCAGCGCATCCGCCGCCAGTCGCGTATTGATCAGCACATCCGCCTGGCTCGAAAACGAATAGGCGGCGTTGGCCGAGGTGAGGGGCCCCTGGCCGAATACCAGCGGCAACCACTGACCGCTCCCATCCGCCGCGAACTTCGCGACGTAAAGTGTTCCAGTATCGAGATACTTGTCGCCAATCGCCAACCGATTGGCGGCCGTGGCATCCGCCGCGGACCAAGGCGTGGCCGACACGAACTTGTAGATATACTCGTTCTGCGCATCGTCCCCCATGTAGAAGGCAGGCTTCACGCCCGGGATCGTCCGGCCGATCTCACAGCCCTCGTGGTTCATGCGCCCCAGCGCGGTCCGCTTGCGCGGCGTCGAGGCCGGATCGAACGGGTCGATCTCGACCACCCAGCCATATTGGAAGATCTCGTTGCGGAAATCGCCCGTACCATCGGCAGGTGCGCCGGCCTGCGCCGTGATGTTCCAGCGCGCATAGGCGGTGCTGGTCGTGTCGGCCGGTCTGACCGTCGACCATCCGTAATTGCCGCCGGTGTTGCTCTCGCCCTTGCCATAGCGCGCCAGCGACGTGTTCGCCTTGACGCCGGCTGCACCGGTCGCGGCACGCCGCGCGCCATCGCCGACCTCGCGGCGGAAATAGCCGACCCAGTTCTCTTCGTTCGTCAGGTACGTGTTCCAAGGCATTGTACCGTTGGCACAATTGTTGATCGTGCCACGCCCGGCCGTCGCGTCCGGCGAATAGCGCGTCTTGAGGCTGTCATTGCCGCGCACCGGCCCCGAAAAGCTCATCGGCGTCAGCGGGGTGATGCGCCGGTTGAACGACGAGGTCGGAACATAGGCCCAGTTCGCGGAGCGACTGACCTCGATCACCGACACGCCGTGGCACTCCATTTCCTTCAGCGCCTCGGCCTCGGGACGGACGCCGCCTGGATTGGTTGCACCGTTCGGATGCAGATAGGGCTGCGAGATATTCTCGTGGTTGAGTACCAGCAGCCCACGCGTGTTGCCGTTGGCATCGGGCGTTCCGCTCGCCGACAGCCCGAAATAGCTCATGCCGTCATGATGATCGCCCGCACGCTTCGAGAAATTCGTATCGGTGCCGTCGTTCGCATAGGCCGCGACCCCGCCCGCGATCGGATCGCCGAGCCGGTACAGCACCGTCACCACATATCCGGTTGGAACCGCAACGACGTCCGCGAGGCTCTTCGCAACCGCGGTGAACCCGAGCGAAGCCGCGCCCACCGTCACGCTGGTCGTGGCGTTCACCGATCCGCTCGCCGAGACGGCGGTGAACTGGAAGCTCAGCACCGTCCCCGCCGCCGCCCCCGGCACGACGAAGGTCGCGGTCGAGGTGGTCGCGCCGGCCAGCGTCACCGCCGGGCCCGCCGTCTGCGCCCAGCTTACGCTGTCCACCTGGCCGATCGCCGCGCCGGTCAGCGTCGCTACCCGCCCGGCGGACGAGCTGCCGCCCGCGGTCGCGGTGACGGTGACCGGGCTGCTGCCGTTGCCGTCGTCGTCATCGTCGCACCCGGTCAGCAGCATCCCGCCGAACACCGCCGCGGCGGTTGCCGACATGCCGCCCATCAACGTCTGGCGCCGCGAATAGCGCGTATCGATCAACTCGTTCAGATGCGGATTGGCGGTCGGATTGGTGTCGATATCGCCGTCGGTATAAATGGTGTCGATGGTCATGCGTGGTCCCCCCGGGGATGGTTGCTCGGTACGATAGCGATGCGTGGAATTAGAATTTCGCGCCCAGCTCGACGCCGTAGAAGCGTGGCTCGCCGGCTATGTAGGTCGGGATGCCGAAGCCCCCGCCGGTGTTGCCCGCGTCGATCAGATAGCGCTTGTTGGTCGCATTCCGGACGAACCCGCCGACGCTGTAGCGCCCCTGCGCGAACTCCAGACCGGCACGCAGGTTGACGAGCGTATAGCCCTGCTGGCTGATTGCCTCGGTATTGGGCAGTTCGAAGAAGACCTTCGATTTATACGTGACGCTGGGCGTCGCGTAGAGCGTCGCCCCGCCGATCGGCGCGCGCAGGATCGCGCCGGCCGATGCGGTGGTCTTGGGCTGAAGGCGGAATTGGTTGCCGGCATAGGGGCCGTTCGCCACGTCATCGCCGATACCGCCGTCGATATACGCAAACGTCCCGAATACCGATAGATACGATGCGAGCTTGAGATTGCCTTCGAGCTCGACGCCGACGCTGTTCGCCGAGTCCGCGCTGCGCACCGTCGTGACGCCGTTGTTCGTTACCGAGAACTGAAAGCCGTCATAGGTCTGGTAGAACACCGAGGCGGCGCCGCTGAACGGGCCCATCTGGCCTTTGATGCCGCCTTCGTAATTCCAGACCTTTTCCTCGGGAATGATCTGCAGGTTCGGACCGACACCGAACGCGGTGCGCTGTGCGGCAAGCTGCACGACTGGCGAGCGGCGGCCCTTGCTGATGGTTCCGTAGACGTTGACCGCGTCGCTGAGCTTCATCAGCGCATTGAAGCGCGGCAGGATCGCGGTGAAGCTCTTCTCGGCGACGAACTTGTTCCCATTGGTGTTCGCCGTCCCGAGCAGGCTGGTCTGGATATTGGCCGCGGCCAGGATCACCGAGTTCGGCTGGATCGACGAATAGCCCGACTGGCGGTCCTCGATCAGGATCCGCGCACCCGCGGTCAGTTCGAGTGCGGGGACCGGGATATAGGTCGCGTCGGCGAATACCGAATAGGTGTTGTTCCTGCCATAGTTCGTGAACTCTGCGGCATAAGGTATTGCGGTTGCACGCCCGCCGGTCAGGATCGACGTTGCGCGGGTGGCGGGGATCGTGCCATTGGCGGTGACGCAGCCGGTGCCGGTGGGAATGCCCGCCCCGTTCAGCGCCGTGCGGATCGGCGCATAGCCGGCGGCCACCGAGCAGGCGAGATACGTGCCCTCTTCGGTCGCGAACGGGACGCGCTGGAAGCCGTTCTCGAAGAACGCGTTCCAGCCGACCGAGGCGCGATATTTCGGCCCTTCGAAGGCGAAGCGGCTCTCATGGCTCCACTGGTCGCCCTTCGCATCCTCGGCGAATTCCAGATACGCGGCGGGGCCACCGTCCGCGTCGAAAATCTCCAGCGCGTCGAACCGGCGATAGCCGTTGACGGTGGTGAAGGTGATCCCCCGCGACAGGTCCGCGGTGATCGTCAAATTGGCGTCGTAGACGTTGCGGTCGAGCCCGAGTTTCCGCGCGCCGAGCACGGCCGCGCTGTACGGCGAGCCCGACAGTTCGGCATAGCCATAGTCGCCGGTCTGGCCGCCGGTCGGGGCGTGGGCACGACTCTTGAACGCGGTGCCGGGGTTGCGCTGGCCGTCATAGGTCAGGACGAGATCGGCGGTGATGCTGTCGTTGGGCGTAAAGCGAAGCGAGCCACGCACGCCGCGCTGGTCCTGGCCGTTCAGATCGTCCTGGTCCACGCCACCCTGGTTCTGGTTCGGCACGTTCGCGTCGCCGGCGATGTTGCGGACATAGCCGTCGCGGTATTTATAGGCGAACGCGATCCGTCCGGCGAGCACGTCGTTGCCGGCGTTGAGGAAGCCCGACACCTGCGTGCGGTTGAAATTGCCGTACGAGCCGTTGATCGCGCCCGACACGCCGGCTTGCGGTTTCGCCGAGATGACGCTGATCGCGCCGACCGCGGCGGCGGTGCCGAACAGCGTCGCCTGCGGGCCCTTCACGACTTCGATCCGCTCCAGATCGTATAGGTCCTGATACGCGCCGCGCGACCGGCTGATGTCGATGCCGTTGTAATACAGCGTGACGCGCGCGCCCTGTTGCGACGAGCCATTGTCCGAGGTGATGCCGCGGATCACGAAGCCCGGGTTGTTCGCGCTCTGCTCCTGGATCTGCAGGCCGGGGATATAGGCGGCGACCTCGGTCAGCGAATTGACGCCGATCGCCGCCATCCTGGCGCCGGTGACCGCGGTCACGGTGACGGGAACATCCGCGATCCGCTGTTCGCGCTTCTGCGCGGTGACGACGATCTCGTCGTTCAGCGTACCGGTCTGGACGTCGGCTTGGGTCGACGCCTGTGCGAGTGCGGCGGTCGAGCAGGTCGTTGCGAGCGTCGCAAGTGCGAGCCGCGTGAAGATACGTGTCATGAAGTCCCCCGTGTCGTTGGGGAGGCACTACGGGCGGCATGTGACGTTTCGACGTCGTGATGATGAAACGAATATGACGGTTCCGTAACGATGGTGTCACATCGTTGCCACCGCGCTGTCTTGGATCGCCGCTAGCAGCCGGACGACCCCGCTACGAAAGCCTCAGCCGATGACGATCAACCGCCGCGACGCCCTGAAGAATGCCCTGAAACTCGCCGGATCGGGCGCGACGCTGGCGCTGCCCGCGGTCGCGACGCAAGCCGCGGGTGCGGTCAAGAGCCGCTTCGATCACGGCGTCGCGAGCGGCGATCCCGCGGTCGACGGCGCAATCCTGTGGACCCGCGCGACGCCCGCCGACGACGCCCAGGCCGGCGATATCGCACTCACTTGGCACGTCGCCGAGACGGACGGCGGCAAGCCTCTCCGGTCAGGCAGCGTCAAGGCCCGCGCGGCACGCGACTTCACCGCAAAGGTCGAGGCGACCGGGCTCCAGCCGGGCCGCGAATATCGCTATTGGTTCGACGCCGCGGACGGCACGCGCTCGCCGGTCGGCCGGTTCCGTACGTTGCCGAAGGGCAAGATCGCCGACGTCGTCATGGCGGTGGTCTCGTGCCAGCTCTACGCGGGTGGGTTGTTCAACGCGTATGACGCGATCGCCAAGCTCGACCGGCTCGACGCGGTGCTGCATCTCGGCGATTACATCTACGAGTACGGCGTCGACGGCTATGGCGCGGACATTGCGAAGAAGATCGGCCGCCTCGTCGAGCCGCGCCATGAGATCGTCAGCCTCGCCGACTACCGGATGCGCCACGCGCAGGTGAAGCGCGACCCCGACATGCAGGCCGCGCATGCCCGCGCCGCGTTCATCTGCGTCTGGGACGATCACGAGGTCGCTAACGACGACTGGATGCACGGTGCCGAGAACCACGATCCCAAGACCGAAGGCGACTGGGACGCGCGCAAGGCGGCCGCGATGCAGGCCTATTTCGAATGGATGCCGATCCGCGATCCCAAGCCCGGCCAGCCCTGGGCGGCGATCAACCGCAGCTTCGATTTCGGCGATCTCGCGACGCTCGTGATGGTCGAGACGCGGCTGCTCGCGCGCAGTCATCAGGTCGTGTCGAAGGGCGAGGAGATCACGCCCGCCGAATATGCGGCGATGCTGGCGGAGCGTGCGCGGACGGACCGCGAACTGCTCGGCCCGGCGCAGCTCGCCTGGGTCGAGAAGACGATGGCGACCTCGGTCGCGGCGGGCAAGCCGTGGCAGGTGCTCGGCAATCAGGTGGTGATGGCCAAGGTCGCCGGCCCTGACATGGAACGACAGCTCGGTCCGGTTAAATTCGCCGAGACGATGGCGAAACTGCCGGCGATGTGGCGCGAGCGACTGACGGCGAGCATCGCCTCGTACCGCGCTGGCCTGCCGTTCGGGTTCGACAGCTGGGACGGCTATCCGCCCGCCCGCGAACGTCTGTATGCGGCATTCCAGCGCGCCAGGTCGCGGCCGATCGTGCTGTCCGGCGACAGTCATGCGGCCTGGGCGAACGACCTGCACGACGCGTCGGGCAAGCTGGTCGCAGCGGAGTTCGGCTGCACCGCGATCACCAGCCCGTCCTATGGTTCGTTGCTGCCCGGCATCGGCAGCCTGATCGCCGACGCCAACAAGGGCGAAGTCCGGTTCTGCGACCAGGACGGCAAGGGCTTCACGCTGCTGACCCTGACGCCGGACCACGCCACGGCGGATTCGGTGACGGTATCGACGGTGATGACCAAACCCTACACGCAAGCCACCGCCGCGCGGTTCCGGGCGCATGCGGATCGTCCCGATGCGCCGCTAGAAAAGATCGCCTGAACCGGGACAATTAATCCTGCAATCCTCCCCGCCAGGGGGAGGTGGCGCCGAAGGTGACGGAGGGGGCGGACACGGATCAGCGGTTTCCCTTTCCGCCCCCTCCGTCTGGCAAGTGCCAGCCACCTCCCCCTGGCGGGGGAGGATCGATAAGAGTTTTTGCTGGGTGATATCGATCAACGGGCGTCGCAAACCGGGTATCCGCCGGGGCCGGGCGACGCATCGATCGGAGTTTTCAGTTCGGGGAAGCGGGGCCAACACCCCTGAAAAACCGGCAATGGTCGGGGCGATAGGATTCGAACCTACGACCCCTGGACCCCGAGACCAGTGCGCTACCAGACTGCGCCACGCCCCGACAACATTGCCGGAGAGCGCCCTAGCCCCGACATTCCGGGCGATCAAGACAAATATCCGTGTCAGGCCCAGCGAGCGGCCGGTCTGGGGTCCGTTCGCCAGCAAAGCTGAACCGCCACGGCGGTAGTTTTATCGTGGTCAGCCCGACACCTGCCGCCGCGAGAGACGGCATCGAACCGTTTTGCCTCCGAAACGGATTTCGCCGCGATTGTCGCGTCCCGCCCGCTGGCGCAGCTTTATCGGGACGCAAAGGGACTTACTCACGACCAGCGTCGCGTTTCTTGCAATCATCAGGAGAGCAGACATGCCTAGCGAACAAGAAATCAACGACATCGTCACCCGCGTTTCTGCGCAGGTGTTGCGCGAAGTAAAAAGCAGCGAGCAGGTCTTCCGGATCGGCGACCTCAGCACGCACGTGATCGACCTCGGCAAGGGCGGCGACGCGGCCTGGACGATCTCCTACAGCACCGCAGCAGCAACGGTCGATGGCTCGACGCGCATCCGCGCGATCGACACGGTCGCGTGGACGATCAACTACAGCACCTCGAAGCCGACGCTCGCCGACCGCGGCATCGACGTTAAGAACTAGGGCGATGGACGGGAAGATCTGGCGCGGGGTTCAGTCCCTGCTGGACGCCTATGTCCGGATCGCCGGCGGCGACACTGCGGTTATCCTGTATACCAGCGATAGCCAACGGTCCGTCGCCCTCGTCTGCGCCGCGCTCGAGATGCGCGCCATCCCTGCCGTGCGGGTATGGATGGCACCGCTTGTCGACGAGACGTTCGAGGTGCGGTTGCGAGAGGCGCTGCCCGCGAGCGATGCGTTCACCGGACGGTTGATCCTGCTGTCGTTCGAGCGCGATACCTTTTCGCATACCGGTGCGCTGACCCGCGCGCTGGCGCGCTATCCCGCCGAGCGACTGAGGATCTTTCGGTCGATAAGCGCGAGCGACAGCCTGTTCGCGGACGCGCTGCTTGCGTCGCTTGACGAACTGTCACGGCGCAACGTCGCTATCCTCGAACGATTGACACGCGCGACGCAGCTGCGGATCACGACGCGGGGCGGCACCGATCTGGCGGTGACGCTGGATCCGAAGCATCGCTGGATCAGCAATCGCGGGCGCGCGCGAGACGGCGGCACCGTCATCCTGCCCGCCGGCGAGGTGGCGACGTTCCCGGCCGAGATCTCCGGCATCCACGTCGCCGACTTCGCGTACAACGTGAACGCGATCACCGACGACGATGTGCGGCTGGAGGCATTTCCGGTGACCATCGAGATCGAAGGCGGGCGGGTCGTGGCGCATCGCTGTGATGATGCACGGACGATGCGGTTCCTCGATTCCGCACTGACGACGCACTGCGCCTACAATGTCGGCGAGCTCGGGTTCGGGACCAATTTCTGTATCGGCGAGCCGATCGCGATGAACTCACACATCAACGAGCGTCGGCCGGGCGTGCATCTCGGGCTCGGCCAGCACAATCAGGATCCGGGCGTCGTCGGCTACCAGTGCGCGATCCACCTCGACCTGATCGCGCGCGGCGGGATCGTCGAAGTGGATGGTGGTAGCGACGTCATGGATCTCGAGCATCTGGTGCCGTCGGACTTGCCGCATCCAGAAAGCACGCGCGACGAGGATGTGTTCTCGCCCGATACGCTGCAGATCGAGGACGGCGATTGCTGCGGATTGTTGTCGGACGGCGTGCTGACGCCATGCCCAACGCCTTTGGTAGCCGCATGAACTACTGGACCGCCGCCAGCGGTATCGTCGATGCGTTCGTGCAGGATGAGGGGAAGAGTATCCCGCTCGAACTGACGATCCGTACGCTGCAGGCGGTATTGCCGACGGGACCGCTGCGCGTGGTCGATCTCGGTGGCGGCGATGCGGCGCTGGCCGTTCGGCTGGCGGCGGCGGGACATGACGTCGTCGCGCAGGATATCGACCCGCAGATGATCACGCTCGGCGAACAGCGACTGGCGAAGTCGCCGGCGACGATCCGCGACCGAGTCCGGCTGATTTGCGCGGACGGTGCGATGATGGCGGCGGACCAGACGGGCGTCGCCGATCTCGCCTGCTGCCACAGCGTGCTGATGTACGAGGATGATCCGGCGCCGTTGGTCCGAACCGCGGTCGCGCTGTGCAAGCCGGGCGGGCTGATCTCGATCGTCGCGATCAACCCTGCAGCGGCGGCGATGCGCGCGGGACTGGCGGGACGGTGGACCGAGGCGCGGATCGCGCTGGAGACGGGCGACGACGCGCATGGGCCTTATGCCGCCAGCCGCAATCACGCGCGCGCCACGATCGAGGCCCTGTTGGTCGATGCGGGCGCGGACATCGTCGAGTGGTCGGGAATCGGCATCTTCACCGATCATCATACCGGTCCGATCGTCGCGGACGATCCCGAGCAGGTGCTGCGGAGCGAATGGCTGGCAGGTCGGCAGGACCCGTATCGCCAGGTCGCGCGCTGTTATCATCTCATCGCGCGCAGGACCTGAGGCTACCGCCTATCGCCCGTCTATCCCCCGCGCGGCGTCGCTGCTAGGAGCGCGGCATGACTCCGCTCGACCGCATCCGCAATTTCTCCATCATCGCCCATATCGACCATGGCAAGTCGACGCTCGCCGACCGGCTGATCCAGGAAACTGGCGGCCTGACCGCGCGCGAAATGTCCGAGCAGGTGCTCGACAACATGGACATCGAGAAGGAACGCGGGATCACGATCAAGGCGCAGACCGTGCGCCTCGCGTATCATGCGAAGGACGGCGTGGATTACGTCCTGAACCTGATGGACACGCCGGGCCATGTCGATTTTGCTTATGAAGTGAGCCGCAGCCTCGCCGCGTGCGAAGGCGCGCTGCTGGTGGTCGATGCGGCGCAGGGCGTCGAGGCGCAGACCTTGGCGAACGTGTACCAGTCGATCGAGCACGACCACGAGATCGTGCCGGTCATCAACAAGATCGATCTGCCCGCCGCCGAGCCCGAGAAGGTCCGCAAGGAAATCGAGGACGTGATCGGCATCGACGCGTCCGAGGCGGTGCTCGCGTCGGCGAAGTCGGGAATCGGCATCGTCGAGATCCTCGAGGCGATCGTCACCAAGATCCCGCCGCCCAGCGGCGATCCCGAAGCGCCGCTGAAAGCGATGCTGGTCGACAGCTGGTACGACCCGTATCTCGGCGTCGTGATCCTGGTGCGGGTGATCGACGGGGTCCTGAAGAAGGGCCAGCAGATCAAGTTCATGCAGACCGGCACGATGCATCTCGTCGACCGGGTCGGCTGTTTCCGCCCGAAGATCGAGCAGCTGACCGAGCTCGGTACCGGCGAGATGGGCTTCATCACCGCGCAGATCAAAGAGGTCGCGCAAACGCGCGTCGGCGACACCATCACCGACGCCAAGCGGCCTGCGCTGGAGGCGCTGGCGGGCTTCAAGGAAGTCCAGCCGGTGGTGTTCTGCGGGATGTTCCCGGTCGATGCCGCCGAGTTCGAGAAGCTGCGCGAGAGTATCTCGAAGCTGCGGTTGAACGATGCGAGCTTCTCGTTCGAGATGGAAACGTCGGCAGCCCTCGGCTTCGGTTTCCGCTGCGGGTTCCTCGGGCTGCTGCATCTGGAGATCATCCAGGAACGCCTGACGCGCGAATATGATCTAGACCTGATCACCACCGCGCCTTCCGTCGTCTATGAGATCGAGCTGACCCACCCCGATCCGTCCGGTACGACGCATATCGAGCTGCACAACCCCGCCGATATGCCCGAGCCGAACAAGATCGCGACGATCAGCGAACCGTGGATCGAGGCGACGATCTACGTCCCCGACGAGTATCTCGGCAGCGTCCTCAAGCTCTGCCAGGACCGCCGCGGCATCCAGAAGAACCTCACCTATGTCGGCGGTCGCGCGCAGGCGACGTACGAACTGCCGCTCAACGAGGTCGTGTTCGATTTCTACGATCGTCTCAAATCGATGTCGAAGGGCTATGCCAGCTTCGATTATCACCAGATCGGCTACCGCGAGGGCGACCTCGTCAAGATGGGCATCCTGGTCAACGAGGAGCCGGTCGACGCGCTGAGCATGATCGTCCACCGCGGGACCGCCGAAGTCCGCGGTCGCGGGATGGTCGAGCGGCTGAAGGAACTGATCCCGCGTCATCTGTTCAAGATCCCGATCCAGGCGGCGATCGGCGGCAAGGTGATCGCGCGCGAGACGATCAGCGCGATGCGCAAGGACGTGACCGCCAAATGCTATGGCGGCGACGCGAGCCGCAAGAAGAAGCTTCTGGAGAAGCAGAAGAAGGGCAAGCTGAAGATGCGCGAATACGGCTCGGTCAGCATCCCGCAGGAGGCGTTTATTGCAGCGCTGCGGATGGGCGACGACGCCTGAGGCCAAGCTTTGCTTGGACGAGGACAAGCGTCTAGCCGGACGGCGACCGGCCGAGCTTGTCCTCGGCCGTGTCGTTCGACGATGCGGCTTTGCCGCGGCGCGGCTACATTGCTTTCGGCAGTAACAGGCCTAAGCTCGCCTAATGCCGCAAATCGCACCTAAACCCTCGGAGTCCGAGTCCTCGATCTCAGCGGAAGCCTATGATCGTTGGCTACGCGAAAAGGTTGCGCGGTCGTTGGCCGACCCCCGTCCGTCGGTCCAGCACGATGATGCCGTTGCCGCGATGAGATTGGTTTTGGACTCTGCCGATCGATCAGGCGGAGATCGCTGAAGCTGCTCTGGCGCCCTGAGGCGGTCGAGGATGCCACCACGATTCTAGATTACGTTGCCGACCGGAACAGGGGCGCAGCACTCCGCCTTGCGACATCGATCGAGGCATGCGCGCACCGGCTCGTCGATCATCCGTTCATGTACCGGCCGGGCAGGGCCGACGGCACGCGCGAAGCTGTCGTCCATCCCAACTATCTGCTGATCTATCGCCTCGTCTTGGACACGGTCGAGATAGTCAACGTCGTGCATGCGCGTCGGGATTACCCGTAATCTCCATCTCCAACTGTCATCATACCAACACAATCCCCGCCTAACCGCCGGCTTGGGGAGTGAGCGTCGCGAGGCGTCGTCGGGCCATCCGGGAAGGGCGGTCGATGGCGCGTAGCGGCGTTGCGTATTGGGATGTGCGGCCGGTCGTCAGGGACGGCGCCGCACGATTGGGGAATAAAAACTTTGAAGATTTCGGTCGTTAAGTCGGCGCTGATGCTCGGCGTCGCGTTGGGTTCCGTGCTGTGTGGTTCGGCGGCGTTCGCGCAGGACGCTGCGCCCGTCCAGACGCAGGCTGCACCCGAGGAAGGTCTCGGCGACATCGTCGTCACCGCCGAGCGTCGTTCCGAAAATCTCCAGAAGGTGCCGCTGTCGGTCGGCGTCGCGTCGGGCGATGCGCTGCGTACCTATACCTCGGGCGGGGACGACACGTTGCTCGCGCTGTCGGGCCGCGTCCCCGGGCTGTACGTCGAATCGACGACCGGCCGCATCTTCCCGCGCTTCTACATCCGCGGGCTCGGCAACATCGATTTCTACCTCGGCGCCTCGCAGCCGGTCACGATCATCCAGGACGACGTGATCCTCGAGCATGTCGTGCTGAAGTCGAACCCGGTCTATGACGTCCGGCAGGTCGAAGTGCTGCGCGGTCCGCAAGGCTCGCTGTTCGGGCGCAACACCACCGCCGGCATCATCAAGTTCGACACGATCAAGCCGAGCAATGATTTCGAGAGCCGCGCGTCCGCGTCGGTCGGTTCGTACAACAGCGTCAACCTGGACGCCGGCGTCGGTGGCCCGCTGATCAAGGACCTGTTGTCGATCCGCCTCTCGACGCTGATTCAGCACCGTGAGAATTACGTCGACAACCGGTTCGCGGGCGTAAGCGCCGACAACACCGCGACGCCGCGCAAGGACGCGATGGGCGGCTTCGACGACCGCAACGTCCGCGTCCAGCTCGCGCTGACGCCCGGCGAGCGTTTCACGCTGGACCTGTCGGGCCATGCCCGCTGGTATGACGGCACCTCGACTCTGTTCCACCGTGGCGCACTCAAGAAGGGCTCGAACGACGTATCGGCCGAGCCGCGCAACGTCGTCTCGTACGACGAAGCGAACGACAATCCGCAGAGCTACAACACCTATGGCGGCTCGGTCCGTGCGACCTACGACTTCGGTCCGGCCGCGCTGACCTCGATCACCGCGTACGAGACGACGTCGGGCTTCAGCCGCGGCGACACCGATGGCGGTGCGGCAGCGAACTTCCCGTTGGGCGGTCAGCCGAACGGCTTCGGCCAGTCGCAGGGCCAGATCCGCGATCTCGATCAGTGGTCGCAGGAAGTCCGACTTGCAGGCACCCCCGGCGGTCGTTTCAACTGGCAGGTCGGCGGCCTGTATTTCGACACGCGCGACATCACCGACTTCTACCAGCGCGGGTTCTTCCTGACGGGCACGGCACGCAACCCCAACAACTGGGTCCGGCTCCACAACGTCAACACGTCCTGGGCGGGTTTCGGTCAGGTCAGCTATGAGCTGGTCGACAAGCTGACGCTGACCGTCGGCGGTCGCATCACCGAGGACAAGAAGCGTACGCAGCTTCTCAAGACGGCGGACACGGCGGCAGGCGTCGTCACGTATCGCGGCCGTACCGACGTCACGCTGAAGGCGACCAAGCCTAGCTGGGATGCGAGCCTGTTGTACCAAGCTAACCCTGACGTCAGCCTCTATACGCGCGTCGCCGAGGGCTTCCGCGGGCCGACGATCCAGGGCCGCTCGGCGGTGTTCAATTCGGACTTCACGACCGCCAAGTCGGAGACGATCCTGTCGTGGGAGGGTGGCGTGAAGAGCCGCCTGCTGAACAACACGCTGAGCCTGAACGCGACGGTCTTCGCCTACCGCGTCAAGGACATCCAGCTCAACGGCAACGATGTGAACGGCAACGGGGTGCTCTTCAACGCCGACAAGGCGGATGCGTACGGCATGGAGGCCGAGGCGAACTGGAAGCCGGTGCCGAACCTGACGCTCGGCGCGGGGCTGAGCCTGTTGCACAGCAAGATCCGCGACAAGAACGTCTTCGCGCAGGTCTGCATCCTGAACGGCGTCGTGGTCTGCACGGTCGAGGATCCGACGATCAAGGTGGGCGCCAACACGTTCGCGCAGATCGATGGCAACCCGCTGCCGAACGCGCCGGAGTATAACGTCGACCTCACCGCGCGGTACGACCAGCCGCTCGGCAATGGCGGTCGCGCGTTCATCGCGGGGGACTTCAACATCCAGGGTTATACGCAGTTCGTGCTGTACAAGACCAAGGAGTTCACTGCGAACGGCAACTTCGAGGGTGGCCTGAAGATCGGCTATGCCGCGCCCGACGATGCGTATGAGTTCGCCGTGTTCGCGCGCAACATCACCGGCGAGAAGAACCTCAAGGGCGTGATCGAGAACTACATGGCGGCGGTGTTCAACGAACCGCGGATCATCGGCGTCTCGCTCAGCGGCAAGTTCCGCTGATCGGGTAGGGTGCCATCGATCCTCCCCCGCCAGGGGGAGGTAGCTGGCACTGGCCAGACGGAGGGGGAGGTAAGCGGCAACCGCCGCTCCGTGTCCTCCCCCTCCGTCACCTTCGGCGACACCTCCCCCTGGCGGGGGAGGATCGTTTCGAGCCACTATTCGACTGCCCGGTTCTAATAGCCGCGGTACGATCCAGTCTATTCCTAACGCCAGCGTGACGCATTTGTCAGAAGCGTCTGCGTGTCACGCGCTGTAGCGGCCTGAAATAGCAATTTGCCGTTTTCCTTCCGCCGGTTGATACTCTTCCCATGTCGCTCAATCCCGTCTTCTACGATGCTAGTGGCCGCCGGCGTCGGCGCTTTACCTTTGGCGTCGCGGCGTTCGTCGCGTTGCTGCTGCTGTCGATCGCGGTATTCGCGGTGTCGATCGGCGCGGTGCCGACCGCGCCGCTGCTGCCGATCGAGCCCGAGCACCCGGCGCTCCACAAGCTGCCGGCGCCACGGGGCGGTATCCTCCGCGAGACGCGGCGCGACATCAACTACTACGCCCGGCAATTGTTCGGGACGAGCGCGGCCAAGCCCGGGGTCGGTAACGGCGCCAACCCGTCGCTCGCAATCGCCTTCCACGTGCCGTGGGACGAGGCGAGCACGGCCAGCCTCGCGCGGCACGTCGAACAGCTCGACTGGCTGATCCCCGGCTGGGTTTCGATCACCGGCAAGGACCACAAGATCACCGTGTTTCGCGACCAGGCCGGCCGCGATATTCTCAACAAGGCCGTCCACCGCCCGGTGATCCTGCCGATGGTGCAGAACGCGGTGGACGGGAACTGGGACGGAGCCGGCAGCGCTGCGCTGTTCGCCGATCCGAAGGCGCGCGCTGCCTTCCTCGACAAGCTCGTGCCGTTCCTCAGCGCGAACCATGCCGGCGGCGTGTTCTACGATTTCGAGGACCTGCCCGCATCGGCGCAACCCAATTACCGCGCCTTCCTTGCCGAAACGCGCGCGCGGTTCGCGAGCAGCGGCTGGGTGGTCGCGATCGCTGCGCCGGTCGGCAACCCCGACTGGAACCTGCCCGCCTATGCCAAGGTGACCGACAAGGTCTTCCTGATGGCGTATGACGAGCACGAGACCAGCGGCGCGCCCGGCCCGATCGCCTCGCAACGCTGGTTCGCGCGCATGGTCGCCGACGCAGCGCGCGGTATCCCTCCCTCGAAGCTGGTCGTCGCCATCGGCTCTTATGCGTACGACTGGCACGCCGGCGCCGATGCGGGCAACGGCGATGCGATCGATGTCGAGGAAGCGTGGCAGAACGCCGCGGACTCGGGCACGATGCCGACCTTCGACAAGGCCAGCGGCAACAGCAGCTTCGCCTATTCCGAGGGCGGCGTGCAGCATCAGGTGTGGCTGCTCGACGCGGCGTCGGCGTACAACCAGATCGCATTCCTGCAAAAGGCAGGGCTGGGGAGCGTCGCGCTATGGCGTCTCGGCTCCGAGGATCCGGGACTCTGGTCGATCTGGGGCCGCGATCGCCGGAAACTGCCGGTCCCCGATTCGATCGACGCCATGCCGGCGGGCACCAACGTCGATATCGAGGGCAATGGCGAAATCCTGAAGATCGCCGCCGAGCCCGTCACCGGCATCCGCGATGCGGTGCCGGCCAAGGACGGTACGATCGCCGATGTCAACTTCACGCGGATGCCGTCGCCCTATGTCGTGGTGCGGACCGGCTATCGTCCGAAACAGCTCGCGCTGACCTTCGACGATGGTCCCGATCCCGAATGGACGCCGCAGATCCTCGACATCCTCAAGCGCGAGCATGCGCCGGCGACGTTCTTCGTGATCGGCGAGAATGCGTTGACGCAGCGGTCGCTGCTCGAACGGATGGTCGCCGAGGGGCATGAGATCGGCAGCCACACCTATACGCACCCCAACCTCGCCAACGTGTCGACGCGGCAGGTGAAGTACGAGCTCAACGCAACGCAGCGTTTGTTCCAGGCGTTTACCGGACGCTCGCTACGGCTGTTCCGCGCACCCTATTTCGGCGATGCCGAGCCGAGCACCGCGGACGAAATCCTGCCCGCGCTCGAGGCGCAGCAGCGCGGCTATATCTCGGTCGGCCTGCACGTCGATCCCGACGACTGGAAGCGGCCGGGCGTGCAGGCGATCATCGACCGGACGATCGCCGGCGTCGAGGCGGGCAATCCGGAGCGCAGCGGCAACATCATCCTGCTCCACGACGCCGGCGGCAATCGCGCGGAGACCGTCGCCGCGCTGCCGATCATCATCGAGCGGTTGCGCGCGATGGGCTACAGTTTCGTGCCCGTCTCGACGCTCGCGGGCCTGTCGCGCGATGCGGCGATGCCGGTGATCTCGTCGAGCGACCGCGTCGCCGCCGTCGCCGATCTGGCGCTGTTCAGCACGCTCGGCGGGATCGTCGTCGCGCTCCGCTGGATCTTCGGCATCGCGATCACGATCGGCATCCTGCGCGCCTTGGCCCTCTCCGCGCTCGCGCTGATCCAGGCGCGGCGCGAGTTGAAGACGGTGTTCCCGGCGATCGATCCGTCGCGGTTCGTCACGGTGATGATCCCGGCGTTCAACGAAGAGCGGGTGATCGTCCGCGCGGTGCAAGGCGTGCTGGCGTCGACCGACGTCGCGATCGAGGTGATCGTGATCGACGATGGCTCCAGCGACGGTACGAGCCGCGTGGTCTCCGAAGCGTTCGCGGGCGACGACCGCGTCCGCCTGCTGACGCTGGAAAATGGCGGCAAGGCGCGTGCGCTCAACCGCGGGCTCGAACTCGCGCGCGGCGAGATCGTGATCGCGCTCGATGCGGATACGCAGTTCGAGCCGATGACCATCGCGCGCCTCGCGCGGTGGTTCGACGATCCGAAGCTCGGCGCGGTCGCCGGCAATGCCAAGGTCGGCAACCGCGTCAATCTGATCACCAAGTGGCAGGCGCTGGAATACATCACCGCGCAGAACCTCGAACGGCGTGCGCTCGCGCGACTGAACGCGATGACCGTGGTGCCGGGTGCGGTGGGTGCATGGCGGCTGAAGGCGATCCGCAGCGTCGGCGGCTATCCCGACGATACGCTCGCCGAGGACCAGGACCTGACGATCGCGATCCAGCGGCACGGCTGGGCGGTGAAATACGACCAGTTCGCGATCGCCTGGACCGAGGCGCCGGAGACGATGCGCGCGCTGGCGAAACAGCGCTTCCGCTGGGCGTTCGGGACGTTGCAATGCCTGTACAAGCACCGCTCGGCGATCGGCAGTTCGCATCCGCGCGGGCTTGGCTGGGTCGGGTTGCCGCAGGCGATCGTGTTCCAGATCGTGCTCGCGTCGATCTCGCCGATCATCGATCTCGCGCTGCTGGTCAGCTTCGCCTCGACCTATTTGTCGGTGCAGGCGCATGGTTGGGAGCAGACCAGTCACGACGTCTACACCATGCTTGCATACTGGCTGATCTTCACGGCGATCGACCTGCTGGCGGCGACGATCGCGTTCGCACTTGAGCGCAAGGAACGCTGGCGGCTGCTCTGGCTGCTGATCCCGCAGCGGATCGGCTACCGTCAGGTTATGTATTACGTCGTGCTGAAGGCGATCGCGCAGGCGTTGCGCGGGCCGCTGGTCGGCTGGGGCAAGCTGGCGCGGACGGGGCGGGTGACGGCGAACTAGCGGTCCGCCCAGTCCCGACATCCTGACGAAAGTCAGGATCCAGAGTAACCGATCGCCGCCCTTCGTGACCCTGGATCCTGACTTTCGTCAGGATGACGGGCAGAAGGCGGCATCTTCGGTTTTCTATAGCGTTATGGTGGGCCGCTATATATCCGCTTGATCTAGCTCCGAGAGGTGAGAAAATGCGGTATCTTACGTTGGCGCTCATGGTGCCGCTGGCCTTGCCGGGCGGCGCACAGGCGCAGCGTCCGCCACTGGTCCTGGCCGCGGCGTCCTTGCAGGAGTCGATGACCGCCGCCGCCGATGCATGGGCCAAGAAAGGCCATGCCAAGCCGACCATCTCGTTTGCCGCGTCGTCGGCGCTCGCGCGACAGGTCGAGGCGGGGGCGCCGGCCGACCTGTTCGTCTCGGCGGACGAAGACTGGATGAACGCGCTTGCGGCCAAGACGCTGATCGTCGCTACGACGCGCGTCACGTTTCTCGGCAACCGGCTGGTGGTCGCGGCGCCGGCGGGCAGCAAGGTTCGGATCCCGGTGCGACCGCCAGCCGCGCTCGTCCGCGTATTGACCGCGGGGCCGTTGGCAATGGCGGATACCGCGGTGCCGGCGGGGAAATATGGGCAGGCGTCCTTGGAAAAGCTCGGCGTCTGGACGCGGGTGTCGCCCAAGGTGGTCCGCGCCGAGAACGTCCGCGCGACGCTTGCGCTGGTCGAGCGCGGGGCGGCGCCGCTCGGGATCGTCTATGCGACCGATGCAAAGGCCTCCGCCAAGGTCCGGATCGTGGGCGTTTTTCCTGAAAACACGCACCCTGCCATCACCTATCCGATCGCGCGGTTGAAGACGTCGACCAACCCCGAGGCCGAAGCATTCCGTCGCTTCCTTGTCTCACGCGCGGGCAAGGCGATCTTCGTCCGCTACGGATTCTCCGCGCGCTAGATGCTGAACGCGACCGAATGGGGGATCGTCGCGCTGTCGCTGAAGGTCGGCGGAGTGGCGATGCTGGTGACCCTGCCGGTCGCTTTCGGCCTGGCCTGGCTGCTCGCGCGCGTCCGGTTCCCCGGCAAGGTTATCGTCGATGCGGCGATCCATCTGCCGCTGGTGGTGCCGCCGGTGGTGACCGGGTGGCTGTTGCTGCTCGCCTTCGGGCCCAATGGGCCGATCGGCGGCTGGTTGCAGGATTGGTTCGGGATCACCGTCTTGTTCCGCTGGACCGGCGCGGCGATCGCGGCGGGGGTGATGGCTTTGCCGTTGATGGTGCGGGCGATGCGGATCTCGATCGAGGCGGTCGACAGGCGATTGGAGAACGCCGCACGGACGTTGGGGGCAGGGCCGTGGCGCGTGTTCTGGACGCTGACGCTGCCGCTCAGCATCCCCGGCGTGCTGGCGGGTGCGGTGCTGGGGTTCGCGCGATCGATCGGCGAGTTCGGCGCGACGATCACCTTCGTCTCCAACGTGCCCGGCGAGACGCAGACGCTGCCGCTGGCGATCTATTCGGCGTTGCAGCAACCGGGCGCGGACTCGATGGTCTGGCGATTGTCGTGTATCTCCGTAGGGTTGTCGTTGATCGCTCTAATCGCGTCCGAACTGCTGACGCGGCGCGCGGGACGGGGGCTGCATGTCCTTTGAGATCGATATCGAGAAGCGGCTGGGCGATGCGCACGTCGCGCTGACGCTGGACGCGGGCGATGGCGCGACGGTGCTGTTCGGCCCCTCGGGCATCGGCAAGTCCAGCGTGCTCAACATGGTCGCAGGGCTGCTCGCGCCCGATCGCGGGCGGATCGCGGTCGATGGCGATACGCTGTTCGGGGACGGCGTCGACGTGCCACCCGAACGCCGCCGCGCCGGCTATGTGTTTCAGGAAGCGCGGCTGTTCCCGCACATGCGAGTCCGCGCGAACCTGCTCTACGGCGCGGGCGACGAGACGGAGGGATTCGAGGACCGGATTGGATTCCTCGGGATCGGCCATCTGCTCGATCGCTGGCCGCGGACGCTGTCGGGCGGCGAGGCGCAACGCGTCGCGATCGGCCGCGCGCTGCTTAGCCGACCCCGCTTCCTGTTGCTGGACGAGCCGCTGTCCTCGCTAGACCGGGCGCGTCGCGAGGAGATCATGCGCGCGATCGAGCATGTCCGCGACGTGGTTAACCTGCCGATCCTGATGGTCACGCACGACCCGGGCGAAGCCGAACGCATCGGCACCCGGGTCGTGCGGATGTAGCCGATCAGCCGAGCGCGCGGTCGAACAGGCGCGAGAGACGAGCGGAGAAGGCGCGGGCGTCGAGCGGGCGCTCCCCATCGGCGATCTGTGCCTCGTCGAACAACAGGTGCGCGGCGTCCTCGCGCAGCGACGCCTCATCCTCGCCCAAGGCCGCGAGCTTGGCGACCAGCGGACTGCGCGGGTTGATCTCCAGCACCGGCTTGGCGGCGGGCATCGCCTGACCGCTGGCGGCGAGGATTCGTTCGAGTTGGCGGTCCATGCCGCTGTCCGCCGCGACGAGGCAGACCGCGCTGTCGGTCAGCCGCTCGGAGGCGCGAACCTCGGATACGGCATCGGCCAGCGTCGTCTTCACGAACGCGATGAAGTCGGCGACCTCCGGCGTTGCGTCGGCGGTCGGCGGCGCGGCGCCATCCGAGAGTGGGATCAGGCTCAGGTCGGCGGCACCCTGCGTGACCGACTTGAACGGCTTTCCGTCGGAATCGATGCCCGCCGTCACCCAGAAGCCGTCGACCGAGTCCGGCAGCAGCAGCACCTCGATCCCGCGTGCGCGGAACCCTTCGAGCTGCGGCGACGCTTCGAGCCGGTCGAGATCGGTGCCGACCGCATAGTAGATCGCGGTCTGGTTTTTCTTCATCGCCGCGACATAGTCCGCGACCGAACGCCAGGCGCCGCCCGAGGTCGTGGTCTTGAAGCGGGCAAGCTTGAGCAGCGCGTCGCGCCGTTCGAAATCCTCGTAAAGCCCTTCCTTCAGGACCGCGCCGAAATTCTCCCAGATCTTCGCATACGCCTCGGCATCGCGCGTCGCGAGCTTGTCGAGTTCGGCCAGCACGCGGCCGGTCACGCCCTTGCGGATCGCGGCGAGCATCGGGCTTTCCTGGATCATCTCGCGCGAGACGTTGAGCGGCAGGTCGGACGAATCCACCAACCCGCGCATGAAGCGAAGGTAGCGCGGCAGGACCTCGGCATCGTCGGTGATGAAGACGCGCTTCACGTACAGCTTCATGCGGCCGTTGCGGTCGGGATCGAACAGGTCGAACGGCTTGGCGCCTGGGACATAGGCGAGCACGGAATATTCGTGCAGCCCCTCGGCGCGGTAATGGAGCGTCAGCGCGGGGCCGTCGAACTGGCCGGATACGCTGCGGTAGAAATCGGCATAGTCTTCGGTGCTGATCTCGGACTTGGGCTTGGTCCAGAGCGCGGCGCCGTCGGCGATGTCGACCGGCTCGGCGTCGGGCTTTTCGCGCAGCGTGATCGGGACGGGGACGTGGCCCGACTGGTCCTTGATCAGACGCTCGACGGTATAGCGGTCGGTAAAGGAGGTCGCGTCATCGAGCAGATGCACCACGACACGGGTACCGCGCGACGGCGCTTCCGAGGGGTCGACAGGCGCGATCGTGTAGGTGCCGAGACCGTCCGACGACCACACCGACGCGGTGTCTGCACCGGCGCGGCGCGAGACGACGTCGACCTTTTCGGCCACCATGAATGCGGAATAGAAACCGACGCCGAACTGGCCGATCAGCTGTGCGCCCTCCGAGCCGGACGAGGCGGCGATCCGGTCCATGAACGCCTTGGTGCCCGACCGCGCGATTGTGCCGAGCGCCTCGCCCATGTCGTCGGTGGTCATGCCGATGCCGTTGTCCTCGATCGTCAGCGTCTTCGCGTCGGGATCGAGCGTGATCGCGATCTGCGAGCGGGTTTCGTCCCCGAGCAGATCCGGCGCGCTCAACGCCTCGTAGCGGAGTTTCTCGCAGGCATCGGCGGCGTTCGAGATCAACTCGCGCAGGAACACGGTCTTATCCGAATAGACCGAATGTACCATCATGTGCAGCAACCGCGAGACATCCGCCTCGAACGCATGTGTTTCGGGCGTGACGGTTTCGGGCGTGACGGTTTCGGGATCTATGGACGTGGTATCTGGATTCATGATGCGGAACGACCTTCGCTGTAAATTCGTGGCGGAGAGTTGGACGGGCGTCAGAACGAATTCAAGGGGCAGCAGCGCTTTGCGATTGACGGCCGGAAGGCTCGCGGCGGATGTGCGTACCGTCGGTCTGCAGTACGGTATCGATGCAGCAGCCCGGGCGTTGGGGGCAATATCGCGTGATCATACGAGAATCTTTTATCCTCGGCCTCGCGACGCTCGTCGCGCTGGGCATCCCCGTTGCCATCTCGGCCAGAGATGCACCCGCCACACGCCTCGTCCTGATCGACGACGACGTGGTGGGGCTGAACGGTGCACCCGCGCTGCTGCTCCAGGCGCCCGGCGTCGAGGTGCTCGGGATCACGACGACGAGCGGCTCGGTGTGGCGTGATACGGCGACGGCATATGCCCTGCGGACGGTCGAGATACTCGGGCGTCGCGATGTACCGGTGGTGCCGGGCGCGACCTATCCGCTGGTCAACAGCGAAACGGCGACAAAGCGGTGGGAGGGGCTGTACGGCCGGCTCGAGTTCAAGGGGGCATGGACCGAGCCTGCGCCCGGCGGCGCGAGCCCGGCGGGGTCCGAAAGGCCGTCGCCCGCGGTCGTGCCGAGCCTGCCGATCGGCGATCCGGTCACCAAGCCTTCCAGCGAGAGTGCCGCCGCGTTTCTAATCCGGATGGTGCGCGCGCACCCTCGTCAGATCACGCTGTTCGCGACCGGGCCGATGACCAACATCGCGATCGCGCAGAGCCTCGATCCGAGCTTTGCCGCGAACGTGAAGGAACTGGTCTACATGGGCGGCAGCCTCAATCCGCAGCAGACGCTCGACACGCCGGCGGCGGCGGAATTTGCGCGCGAGTTCGTCAATACGCCGCGGCGCGAGTTCAATATCCGCTGGGACCCGGAAGCGGCGCGGATCATGGCACGCGGTGCCTGGCCGAAGGTGACGATGGTGCCGATCGATCCGTCGACCGGAACGCAGTGGACCCGCGGTTTTCTAAACAGCTTGAAGCCTACGCATACCCTGCTCACCGATACCCTGCAGACCGGGCTCGAGCCGGGGTTTCCGATGTGGGACGAGATTGCGGCGATGGTCTGGCTGGAGCCGTCGATCGTCACGCGAGCGGAAACGCTCTACGTCGATTTCGACACGAACCAAACCGCTGGCTACGGCGATACGCTGTCATGGCATGACGCGTACCGCCCGCACCTGGGAGAACGCGCGCAGAGTGTCGTGCTTCGTGTCGACCGCGCGAAGATGGAGGCGGCAATGCGTGCGCTCTACATGCGGCCTTTGCCGCGCTGAACGTCGCCGCGTCGACCACGCCGACTGGGGCAAAGATGTCGCGGTGGTCGGCAAAAGCGCATCGAGCCCGATCCGCCCTATTGCCGCACGTTACAGCGGTGTTACCGATCGGTGACGGGTCCGGGGCACACGGATCGACGCAGGAGGATGCTCGAAACCCAAGGGGGGACCGTCCATGATTCGCTTGCCCGTTCGTACGTCTGCCATCGCCCGCCTGCTGGCCGCCAGCGCGCCGTTACTCGCTTTCGCCGTACCCGCCGCCGCACAGGACCAGGCCGCGACAGGCCAGGCCGTCGATGATCCGGCCAGCGATCAGGGTCTTAGCGAGATCGTCGTGACAGCGACCCGCCGGCAGGAATCGTCGAAGGACGTCCCGCTCGCGGTCACCGCGATCAGCGGCGAGAAGCTCGACGTGCTCAACTCGAGCGGCCTCGACATCCGGTTCCTCGCCGGCCGCACCCCGAGCCTTCAGGTGGAATCGTCGTTCGGCCGCACCTTCCCACGCTTCTACATCCGTGGTCTCGGCAACACCGATTTCGATCCCAACGCCGCGCAGCCCGTCTCGGTCGTTTACGACGATGTCGCGCTCGAAAATCCGATGCTGAAGTCTTTCCCGGTCTTCGATCTGCAGAGCGTCGAGGTTCTTCGTGGTCCGCAGGGCACGTTGTTTGGGCGCAACACGCCAGCGGGTGTCGTGAAGATCAATTCCGCCAAGCCCAACCCCGACAAGGTGTCGGGCTATGCGACCGGGTCCTGGGCGACCTACAACACTATCAACGGCGAGGCGGCGATCAATCTGCCGATCGGTAACGGCTTCGCGTTCCGCGCATCGGGTCTGATCCAGTCGCGCGACGATTGGGTTACGAACGACTCCCCCACGGGTAACGCCGACCGCAAGCTCGAAGGCTATCGCGACGTCGCCGGCCGCTTCCAGCTCGGCTACACCAGCAGCGATTTCAACGCGTTGCTGAACGTCCACGTCCGCGACCTGACGGGCTCGCCGCGCATCTTCCGTGCCGGGTTGTTCAAGCCGGGCACCAACGATTTCAACACCGGCTTCGACCCGAAACACGCTGCGCTCGACGGCTATACCAGCCAGAGCCTCACGCAATGGGGCACGAACCTCCGGCTCGACTATCACCTCGATGGCATCGGCACGTTCTACTCGGTCACCGGCTATGAACAGGCCAAGGTCGAGAGCACCGGCGATGTCGACGGCGGCAACAACTACACGTTCCTCGGCGGTACGATCGGCGCCATCAACGTCGGGCTGTTCCCGTCGAACACCGGCGGCCTCACCAAGCCGAAGGAATTCAGCCAGGAACTGCGCTACGCCAGCGAGGACATGAGCGGTATCCGCCTCCAGGGTGGTCTGTATTATTTCCACCAGACGCTGCGCTACAACCAGTACGACTATGCGTTCGGCGGTACCGGATCGCGCGCGACCGACCTGACGCAGGACATTTTCCACGACAACCGCAACGAGAATTACGGCGCCTTCGCGTCGATCGAGGCGAAGCCGACCGAACTGCTGACGTTGCGCGCGGGTGTCCGTTACTCGCACGATTACCGCAACGACCTCGTCACCGCGCCGATCCCCGGCACCGGGATCAGCGACACGTTGCCGGCACGGGCGGTCGTGCGCGGCTCGAACGTCACCTGGGATGCGAGCGCGACCTACGAACTGACGCCCGCGATCAACGTCTATTCGCGGCTCGCGACCGGTTATCAGGGCCCCGCGATCCAGGACCGCGTGACCTTCGGCAGCGTCCAGAGCACTGCGCCCAAGCAGACCACCTTCTCGGGCGAAAGCGGATTCAAGGGCACGCTGCTCGATCGCAAGGTGAACTTCTCGCTCGACGCCTATTGGTACAGCACCAAGGACCTGCAGATCACCGCAGTCGGGGGCAGCAGCAATTCGGCGCGGCTGATCAGCGCGAACAAGGCGATCGGCTACGGCGTCGAGGGCGAGTTCGAGGCGCGGCCATTGCCTGACCTGACGCTGACCGCGAGCGGCAGCTACAACTTCACCGAAATCCGCGATCCGAACATCGGTGTCGGGGTGTGCGCGACCTGCACGGTGCTCGATCCGATCGTCAACGGGTTCGCGATTATCGACGGCAACGACCTTCCCCAGGCGCCGCGCTGGATCGCCAACTGGACGGCACGCTATGGAATTCCGCTCGGCAACGGCGGCGAGGTGTATGCCTATACCGACTGGGTCTATCGCAGCAGCGTTAACTTCTTCCTGTACGAAGCCGTCGAATTCACCGGCAAGTCGTCGCTCGAAGGCGGCCTGAAGGTCGGCTACAAATCGCCGCGAGGGTACGAAGTCGGCGCATTCGTCCGCAATATCACCAACCAGTATCGCAGCATCAGCGCGATCGACTTCAACAACCTGACCGGCATGATCAACGAACCGCGGATCATCGGCGGCCAGTTCAAGGTCGCGTTCTGACCTGACGGGGGCGGATCATCGGGCGTATTGTCGGCATTCGATGATCCGGTCGGCGACCCGCTCTCCGGTGCCGCCGTACGTAGAGGCGCCGGTGCAGCGGCGTGCTGTTGAGGATCGGGGCGGCCTATGGTGTGTCACGCGCCAACCGGTGCTCGCCGCAGCAGGTAGATATCCATGATCCAGCCATGGGCCACGCGGAGTTCGGCGCGTCTGGTAACGATGTGTCGGGCGATATCTGCAAGCGCGCCGCTGGCGAGGGCTTCGTGCGGCATGCCGAGATAGGCGCCCCACCAGATCCGGACACCCGCAGGGTCCAGCGTCTCGAACGCGCAATGGCCGTCGAGCATCACGGCCAGCGTATCGACGCCGCTGGGCCAACCGCTTTCGCGCAGGCGACGGCCGGTCGTGATGAGCACCGGGGCGGCTAGCGTGTTGAGCGGGATAGCATGCGCGGCGGTGAGTGCCTGGAGACTGGTGATGCCGGGGACGACCGTGACCCTCATCGCCAACCCGCCGACGCGCAGCCGGTCCGCGATCCGCAGCGTGCTGTCGTACAGCGAGGGGTCACCCCAGACGAGCAGCGCGAGGCGCCCCCCGTCCGGAAGATGCATAGCGATCTGGGTGGCCCAGGCTGCGGCGATCGCGTCGTGCCACTCGTCGACGGCTTTGAGATACGGCGCGCGGGCGTCGCGTATGGGGAGGTCGAACTCGACCACGCGGGTCGAGCCGGTCAGGACGTCGGCGCAGATCGTGCGGCGCAGGTCGATCAGGTCGGACTTGGCGTCGCCCTTGCGGGGGAGAAGGATCAGGTCGGCGGCGTTCATCGCGATGATCGCGGCGCGCGTGAGGTGATCGGGGTTGCCGGTGCCGATGCCGATCAGATGGAAGTCGATCATTCGGCCTCCATGAGCGGTCCGTACAGGATCAGCGCGGGCTTGCTGGAAAAGCCTGCCTGCAACTGCTCTGCCAGGTTTGCGATCGTCGAGCGGGTCAGGGACTGGTCGGGGTGACCGATATTCTCCGCGATCAGCGCGGGCGTGTCCGGGGACAGGCCGTGCTCGATCAGCGAGGCGGCCAGCGCCGGGAAGGTGCGCTTGGGCATGAAGACCACCGTCGTCGCCTCGGGATCGGCCAGCGCGGCCATGTTGCGCTGTTCGGGAAGGTCGCCGGTGACGTCGTGGCCGGTGACGAACTGGACGCGACGGGCACTGAGCCGGCGGGTGAGCGGGATCTGCGCGGTGGCGGCGGCGGCCCTGGCGGCGCTGATCCCGGGGATGATCTCGAACGGGATACCTGCGGTCCTCAGCGCGACGATCTCTTCCTCGAGGCGGCCGAACATCCCTGCGTCGCCGGACTTGAGGCGGACCACGCGGATGCCGGTGCGGGCGTATTCGACCAGCAGTTGCGAGACGTGCGCCTGGGTCGGCGACGGGCGACCCGCGCGCTTGCCGACCGCGACGAGGTCGGCGCCCGGTCGGGCGTGGCCGAGGACTGCCGAGGACAGGTCGTCGAACAACACGGCGTCGGCGGATTGCAACCGTGCGACGGCTTTCAGCGTCAGCAGTTCGGGATCGCCGGGGCCTGAGCCGACGAACGAGACGAAACCGGTCATGATGGGCTCGCGATCATGTGGAAGAAGCTACCGGTGACGTGGCCGCGATGCGAGCCGGTTTCGGGGACCGAATTGCCCTCGGCATCGGTAACATGCGCGAGCGGCGCGTCCGGCTGGTCGATGATCGTCGAGTAATGGAACTCGTGGCCGGTGAGCGCGGCGCCCGCCGCGAAGCCGCCCATCGGCGCATGGAGCGTCGCATTGCGGTAGCCGAGGTGCATTTTCCGCTGGGCGTAGCTGGTGACCAGACCGAGTAGTCCTGCCATCCGGTGACGCGCGCCGTCGGCGTCGATCAGCCCTTCACCGAGTGTTATATAGCCGCCGCACTCGCCGTGGACGGCGCGCGTGCGTGCGTGTTCGCCGAGGGCTGCGTGGAAGTTGCGCGCGTCCGCGAGCTTGCCCGCGTGGAGTTCGGGATAGCCGCCGGGCAGCCAGACCAGATCGGCGTGCGCGGCCGGGGCTTCGTCGGCGAGCGGCGAGAACGGCATGATCTCGGCGCCCGCCCGTCGCCAGCCTTCGAGCACGTGCGCATAGGTGAACGAGAAGGCTGCGTCCTGGGCGAGCGCGATGCGCTGGGCGGGCGGCCGAATCCAGCTTTGCGCGCCTGCCGCCGGGGCGCCGGCTGAAGCGGCGTCGCGGAGTGCGGGAATGTCGACATGCGCGCGGAGGAACGTCGCATAGTCGTCGATGCGCGCGTCGAGATCAGGGTGCTCGGCGGCCTGAACCAACCCGAGGTGGCGCTCCGGCAGCTTCAGGTCGCCGCGCCTTGGCAGCGATCCGAACACGCGGATGCCGACTGCGTCCATGCCGCTGCGCGCCAGTCGATCGTGGCGGGGGCTGGCGACGCGGTTGAGAATGACGCCGGCGATCGGCACGCTGGGATCGTAGCGGCTGAAGCCGAGCGCGGTGGCGGCGGCGGACTGTGCCTGGCCCGAGACGTCGATCACGAGCACGACCGGCCAGCCCATCCTGCGGGCGATGTCGGCACTGGCGCCATTGCCGGTTGCGCCCGGCTTCGCAACCCCGTCGAAGAGCCCCATCGAGCCTTCCGCCAGCGCGAAGTCCGCGTCTTCGGCATTGGCGGCGAGCGTGTCGAGCATCGTGGCGGGCATCGACCAGCTGTCGAGATTGAACGACGCGCGGCCGCTGGCGGCACGGTGGAAGGCGGGGTCGATATAATCGGGACCGCTCTTGAATGGCTGGACCGCGAGGCCGTCGTCGCGGAGCGTGCGAAGGAGACCGAGCATGACGGTGGTCTTGCCGGTGCCCGAGGCGGGCGCGGCGATGAGCAGGCCGGGGGTCATGCGAGGTCTCCGGCGAACTTCGAGTCTGCGGATTGGGGACGGAAGCGGCGGTCATAACCGGTTGCGTAGAGGCTGCTTTCGACGATATTCTCCGCGGCCAGGGCTTTGCCGACGAGGATCAGCGCGGTGCGATCGGGTTTGCCTTCGATAGCCTGCGCGATCGTCGCGAGCGTGGCGCGCTCGATCTGTTGGTCGGGCCAACTCGCGCGCCACACGATCGCCACCGGGCATTCCGGGCCATAGGACGGCGTGAGGTCCGCGACGACCTGCGCCAGGTTGTGGACCGAGAGATGGATCGCGAGCGTCGCGCCGGTTGCTGCGAACGCGGTCAAGGTCTCGGCGACGGGCATCGTGCTGGCGCGGCCGGGCGTGCGGGTCAGCACCACCGACTGCACGAGTTCGGGGAGCGTCAGTTCGACCCCCAGCGCGGCGGCGGCGGCGGCGAAGGCGGGGACGCCGGGGGTGATCGTGAACGGGATATCGAGGTCGCGGAGGCGGCGCAGTTGCTCGCCCATCGCCGACCAGATCGACAGGTCGCCGGAATGGAGCCGCGCGACGTCCTGTCCGGCGTCGTGTGCGGTCTGGATCTCGGCGATGATCTGGTCGAGCGACAGCGGCGCGGTGTTGACGATGCGCGCGCCGGGGGGACAGTGATCGAGCATCGCCGTTGGGATCAGCGAGCCGGCGTAAAGGCAGACGGGCGATCCGGCGATCCGATCGCGACCGCGCAAGGTCAGCAGATCCGGCGCGCCGGGGCCTGCGCCGATGAAGTGGACGGTCATGCAGCGGGTCCTTCGACGCCCGATCGAGCAATGGCGCAGGTGGCCATCCGGTCGGACGAGATATGGCGGGTGGCGAGAAGCTGCGCGCCGGGGCCGGCAGCCGCGAGGGCCGAGGCTTCGGCGACGCTGCCCGTTTGTCGGGCTTCGAGGCTGGCGATCGACTGCGTCTGCGTTATCGGCACCCGCAACGCGTCGGGTGGTACGGCGATCACGGGTAGACCCAGCGCTGCCGCCAGTTCCGATACGAGCGCCAGCTTGTCGTGCGGTGACGCCAGAGCCTTCACGGGCGGGCACCCGTGCTGCGCCGCGGCGAGCGCAGTACGTAGCGCAGCGACGTTCGCGCCGGTGCGACATCCGAAGCCGGCGACGATCACGACACGACGCTCCACTGGACGACGGGATAGCTCGCGCGCCAACCCCGGCGTGTGCCGAGCGGAGCGGCGTCGGACAATTCTATCCGCATGAGCGTGCCGCCCTTCGCTGCGTGCCAGCCGGCCAAGAGCGCCTCGGATTCCAGCGTGACGGCGTTGGCGACTAGGCGGGTGCTGGCTGGAAGTGCTTTCCAGAGTGCGTCCAGCATCGCGTTCGAAAGCCCCCCGCCGATGAAGACGGCGTCGGGTATGGCCTGGTCTGCAAGGGCACCGGGTGCGCGGCCTTCGACGACTTGCAGCCGGTCGACGCCCAGGGCCGCGGCGTTGTTGCGGATGCGGTCGGCGCGGACGGGGTCGGCTTCGAATGCGATGGCGTTGGTGGATGGATGGGAAAGCAGCCATTCGATCCCGATCGAGCCCGAGCCTGCACCGATATCCCACAGCGTCTCACCGGGTTTCGGCGCGAGCGCGGACAGCGTCAGCGCGCGGACCGGGCGCTTGGTGATCTGTCCATCATGCTCGAACCACGCATCGGACAGGCCGGCGGTGCGCGGTAGCACCGTGCCGTCGCCGGCAAACGCGATGCCGATCGCGACGGGATGCGCGATGTCGTCAAACGCCAGCGTCGCGGCGGTCGCTTCGCGGATGCGTTCGCGGGGGCCGCCAAGGGCTTCGAGGATGTGGAGATGCGATGCGCCGAAGCCGAGATCGTTCAGATAACAAGCGAGTTTCGCCACGGCCTCGCCGTCGCGGAGCAGGACTAGGGCGCGGCGGTCTGGTGCTATGTGCCGGCGAAGGCGTGACAGGGGCGCGGCGTGGAGACCGAGGCAGGCGGTATCCTCGAGCGGCCAGCCGAGACGCGCGGCGGCAAGGCTGAACGTGGAGGGCGCGGGGTAAGCGACCCACTCGGTCGGTGCCAAGTGGCGTGTGACGGAGGTGCCTGCGCCGAACCAGAACGGATCGCCGGACACGAGCATCGCCACTTGCCGGCCGCGGTGCTCCAGCAGGCAGGAAATGCCTGCGTCGAACGGGACTGGCCAGGGCATGACCTCGCTCTTAAGGTCCGGAAGGAGGGCGAGGTGACGGGCTGCGCCGGTCACCAGGTCTGCCTCGGCGAGTGCTGCTTTTGCCGACAGGGACAGGCCGGCCGCGCCGTCTTCGCCTAATCCGATGATTGTCAGCCAGGGAGTGTCAGCCATGTCGAACATCCTGGTGCTGGGCGGCACGACCGAGGCCAGCGCGCTGGCTGCGATGCTGGCCGAGCGAGGCGATGCGGCCGTGTTGAGCTACGCCGGGCGCGTGGCGAACCCCAAGGTGCAGCCGATCCCGGTGCGAGTGGGCGGCTTTGGCGGTGTCGAGGGGCTGGTCGCGTATCTGCGAGCGCACGGCGTGACGCATCTGGTCGATGCGACACATCCGTTCGCGGCGCGAATGAGCGCGAATGCCGTCATGGCGGCAGCGCGTGCGGGGGTGGCGCACATCGCCTTGACGCGCCCCGCCTGGGTATCCGTCGAGGGCGATCGCTGGACACGCGTGAGCGATATCGCGGGTGCGGTCGCGGCGTTGGCTGGCCCCGCGCGGCGCGTGATGCTGGCGCTCGGGCGGATGCACGTCGATGCGTTCGCGGTGCAGCCTCAGCACGAGTATCTGCTGCGGTTCGTCGACGCGCCAGAGCAGACGCCCGGGTTGCCGCGGCATCATCTGGTGGTCGATCGCGGGCCGTTCGACGTCGATGGCGATCGGCGGTTGATGGCGGCGCACGGGATCGAGATCGTGGTCTGCAAGAACGCTGGCGGCACCGGCGCGCAGGCGAAGCTGGGCGCGGCGCGTGCCCTCGCGCTCCGCGTGATCATGATAGACCGGCCGGCCCTGCCCGCTCGGTTGGAGGTGCATGCGGCGGAGGACGTGCTGCACTGGCTCGATCATGGTGCCGACCGGGGCGTGTAGAGGATCGGGCCGGCCGGGCGCTCGATGATCCGGGTCAGGCTGGAGCCGATGATGATCATCGTTCGCATGTCGGCCATGTCCGCGCGGGCTTCGGTGAGGGGCAAGATGCGGAGGGTTTCCTCGGGCGTGGAGACGGCGCGGGCGAACAGCACCGGGCGGTCGTCGCGGCAGGTGTCGCGGAGGATCTCGAAGATGCGGATCAGGGCGTCGGGGCGCGCCTTCGATCGGGGATTGTAGAAGGCGATCGCGAAATCGGCTTCGGCCGCGAGGCGCACGCGGCGTTCGATCAGCGGCCAGGGCTTGAGATTGTCGGAGAGGTTGATCGCGCAGAAATCATGGCCGAGCGGGGCGCCGGCGCGGGCGCTCGCGGCGAGCATCGCGGTGATGCCGGGGAGTACGCGGATGTCGAGATCGCGCCATTCCGGCGGGCCGGCTTCGAGCGCTTCGAATACCGCGGCGGCCATGGCGAACACGCCGGGGTCGCCCGAGGACACGACGACCACCCGCTGGCCTTGAGCCGCGAGCTGGAGGGCGTGCGTGGCGCGGTCGAGTTCGACGCGGTTGTCGGTCGGGTGGAGCGTAAGGCCGTCGCGGGGGGCGACGCGCGCGACATAGGGGATGTAGCCGATGACGTCGGTCGCTTCGGCGAGCGCGGCGGTGACTTCGGGGGTCACGAGGTTTGGATCGCCGGGGCCGAGCCCTGCGATCGCGAGCCAGCCGGTCATGGACGGCGTCCTTGCCCGTGGATCAGCAGGATCGAGAAATAGGGCGTGATGGCGTCCGCCTCGCAGAGCCGCGTGACGCGCTGATCGGCCATCGCGGCGTATTCGACCAGCCATGCCTCGCTCTCGCGTCCGGCGGTGGCGACGGCGCGGCGGAGCTTGGCGAGGTGACGGCCGATCTTCATCACCACCAGCGCGTCGGTGTCGCGGATGCGGCGGACCAGATCCTCCTCGGGAAGCGTGCCCATCAGCACCGTGAGGACGTCATCACCCCAGGTGATCGGCGCGCCGCTGGCGGTCCAGGCGCCGGACATGCCGGTGATGCCGGGGACGACCCGGACCGGTGCGATCGTCTGGAGGCGGGTGTAGAGGTGCATGAACGAGCCGTAGAAGAACGGGTCGCCTTCGCAGAGCACGACGACGTCCTCGCCGGCGTTGGCTAGCGCCGCGAGGTGATCGATGCAGGTTTCGTAGAACGCCGACAGGCAGTCGTTGTAGCGCGGGTCCGAGACGGGGATTTCGGTGGTGACGGGGTATTCCATCGGGAATTCGACCACGTCGGCGCGGAGCATGCCGTCGACGATCTTCCGGGCCTGACCGGCGCGGCCGGCCTTGCGGAAATACGCGACGTGGCGCGCGCCGCGCACGAGGCGATCCGAGCGGACGCTCATGAGGTCCTGCGCGCCGGGGCCAAGGCCTACGCCGTGGATCGTGCCGCCGGTTCGCAAGGATGTCATTCGGTGCCGCTCGCCAGCGCGTTGATCGCGGCGACCGTAATCGCGCTGCCGCCCATCCGGCCTTCGACGACGACGCAGGGGACTGGCTGGTCGGTCCAGAGCGCTGCCTTCGATTCGACCGCGCCGACGAAGCCTACGGGGCAGCCGATGATCGCCGCCGGGCGCGGACAAGCGGGGTCTTCTAGCATGTTGAGCAGATGGAACAGCGCGGTGGGCGCATTGCCGATCGCGACGACGGCGCCGGCGAGATGCGGACGCCAGAGTTCGAGTGCGGCGGCGGATCGGGTGTTGCCCATCTCGCGCGCAAGCTCGGGCGTTTCGGGGGCGTGGAGCGTGCAGACGATGCGGTTGTCGGCGGGCAATCTGGCGCGGGTGATGCCTTCGGTGACCATGCGGGCGTCGCACAGGATCGGCGCACCGGCCTGCAGCGCGCGGCGGGCTTCGACCGCGAAGTTGGGCGAGAAGCGGAGGTGCTGGGCGAGGCCGACGAGCCCTGCTGCGTGGATCATGCGGACGGCGACCGGCTCTTCGTCGGGCGAGAACCGGGTGAGATCGGCCTCCGCGCGGATCATCGCGAAGGACTGGCGGTAGATCGCCGCGCCGTCGGTTTCATAGGCGTACGGCATTCAGGCGGCTCCGAACTGGGCGAGTATCTGCGCGATGTCGAGATCGGCGAGAGTGGGTGGCGCACCGGCGCGGGCGTCGAAGGCGAGGTCGTAGCGGCCTTCGCGCCCGGTGAGCGTCACGTCGGCGGGGCGCGCGCGCGCGCATCCCTTGGCGCATCCGGAGACGTGGAGGCGGCCGGTGACGTGGGGGGCTAGGCGGTGTGCGAGGCTGCGGGTTTCGACGGTAGCTTGCGGGCAGGCCGGTGCGCCTACGCAGGCATCCGTGCGTAGGATCGGCGAGGATGGATCGGTGATGAAGTCGGCGGGGTCCGGCTGCACGCGGAGCTTGGCAGCCGTTTCGCAGATCGCGATGTGCCAGGGTGTCAGGCGGATCGCCTCGACGGCAGTTTCGGCTTCAAGGAAGCGGGTCAGTGCCGTCGCCGAGACCCGGCCGAATGGCAGGCCGAGCGCGACGCCGAGAGGGTGCCTGCCGGGTTGGAGCCTGTGCGCCGATGGCGCGGGGGACGTGATGCCGGCAGCCAAATCGGGAAGCGGCGCGTCGTGTCGTGCCATGCGACCGCTCGCGGCGCCGCCGCTGTCCACGAACCATCGGGCTAGCGCGATCAGGTGGTCGACTTCGGTGCCGGGCGACAGCGGCGTGCCGCGCTCGCGACCGTCTGGGCGGAGGATCAATTGACCAGATGCGACGCGTTCGATGCGGAAGTCGGCGGGGGCGTCCTGCAGCGTCGGCGTGGCGCCGGCATCGATCGCGAAGCCGACTTTGCCGGGGAGGTCGGGCAGTTCGGACAGGCGGGCGCGCAACTCTTCGGCGATGCGGTGGGTGTCGTCGCCGGCGCGCCAGTCGGGTGCGACGAGGATGTTGGCGCGCGCCTCTCGGGTCTGGTCCCGGTCGATCAGGCCGAGATCGAGAAGCGCGTCGATCAGCGCGCGCCAGCTATCCTCGCGGACGCCGCGGATCTGGAGGTTCGCGCGGGTGGTGGCGTCGATCTGGCCGTTGCCGTGCCGCGTCGTGGCGTCGGCAAGGCCCAGAACCTGCGCGCGGGTCAGGCGACCGAGCGGGGGGCGGACGCGAACGAGCAGGCCGTCGCCGGCCATCATCGGGCGCCATGCGTCGGGGCACCAGCCTTTGACCTGGAATGCGCTCACGACGGCAAATCCAGGCGCGCGAGGATCGAGTTGCGGCGGGTCGGCCACAGGTCCGCGGCGTGGAGCGCGGCGAAGCGCGCCTGCATCGCCGCCAGCGCGCCGGGGTTCGCTTCGGCGAGGAAGGCGTGGACATCGTCGCGGCCGAGCGTGGCGTCGTAATAGAGGTCGATCAGTTCGGGGCGGACCGCGCTGGCGAGGTGGGCGAAGGCGCCGAGATGATCGAGCGTGGCGGCGATCTCCGCACCGCCGCGGAAGCCGTGGCGCATCATGCCGTCGACCCAGGCGGGGTTCGCCGCGCGGGCGTGGACGACGCGGGCTATTTCCTCCTTGAGCGGACGGGCCCTGGCTTGGGTCGGGTCTCTCGCGTCTAGATGGTAGAGGGTGGCGTTACCCCCGGCGACCGATTGCGCGGCAGCGAAGCCTGCTTCGTGGGCGGCGTAGTCGGCGGCGAGAAGGAGGTCGGTTTCGGGCAAATCCTGGGCGTGGACAAAGGCGTCGGCGGCAGCGACGCGGTCGCGGATGCCGGTCGGGTCGAAACTTTCTACGCCGTCGTCGAGCGCGTGGCTGGAGGCGGATAGCCACGCTTGGCCAGCTTCCAGTCGAGCCTCTGGCGTGTAGGTTTCGGCGGCGTCGCCCATGCTCAGGCCGTAGCGACCGGGTTCGGGACCATATACGCGAGCGCTGACCGGCTTGCCGACGAACGGGTTCCAATCGGCCGGTTCGTCGCGTGCGGCGAGCGCGCGGACGGCTTGGCCGAACATCGTGCAGAGCGTCGGGAAGGCGTCGCGGAACAGACCGGATACGCGCAGGGTGACGTCGATGCGGGGACGGTCGAAATTGGCGAGCGGGAGGATCTCGACGCCCGTCACGCGGTCGGACTGCATGTCCCAGACGGGCTCCGCCCCGAGCAGGTGGAGCGCCATCGCGAACTCCTCGCCGGCGGTCCGCATCGTTGCCGAGGCCCATAGGTCGACCACGAGATTGCGGGGGTAGTCGCCGTGGTCCTGTAGGTGACGGCGGACGAGTTCATCGGCGAGTTTGACGCCTTGGGTATGGGCGGCGCGGGAGGGGACTGCTCGGGGATCGGTGGTGTAGAGGTTGCGGCCGGTCGGTAGGACGTCTGCGCGGCCTCGCCACGGGGAGCCGGAGGGGCCGGACGCGATGCGTTTGCCCTGGAGCGCGGACTGGAGCCCGGCGCGTTCGGCTTCGCCTTGGTCGCCGCGGCCGTAGATGTGGAGGCCGTCGCCGTACTGGCTTTCCTTCACGTCGCAGACGAACGTGTCGATCCGGGTGATCGCGTCCGCCTGTGACTGTGCATCGTCGAGCCCTAGCGTGGCGGCGAGGCCGGTGGCGGTGGCTTCGTCGCGGATGTCGCGTTGCAGGCGGTCGCGGCGGGCGGGATCGAGGCCGTCGGCGTTGGAAAATTCGTCGAGCAGCGCTTCGAGACGGCCGAGGCCGGCGCCGGTACGGGTGCGTTCGAGTGGTGGCGGGACGTGGCCTAGAGTGACCGCGCCGATGCGGCGTTTGGCCTGGGCAGCTTCGCCGGGGTCGTTGACGATGAACGGGTAGATGACGGGCATCGCGCCGGTGAGCGCTTCGGGCCAGCAGGCGTCGGACAGCGCGACCGACTTACCGGGCAGCCATTCTAGCGTGCCGTGCGCGCCGACATGGACCAGCGCGTCGGTGCCGCGCGTGCGGAGCCAGAGGTAGAAGGCGACGTAGGCGTGACAAGGGCAGCGCGAGAGGTCGTGATACTCTTCCGCACGTTGCTCGATTCGGCCGCGTTCGGGCTGGAGGGCGACGAGTGCCCCGCCCTGGTCGATCGCGGTGAAAGCGAAGTCTTCGGTTGGATCGCCCCAGGTTTCCTGAAGGTCCTTTCGCAGAGCTTCGGGGAGGTGCGCGAGGGCTTTGCGGTACTCGGCGAGCGGCCAGTGAATGCGCGAGGTGGCCAGATCGGTTGCATCGGGCGTGATCGCGTAACCGGCCTGAGTAAGGTCGGCGAGGATCGCCTGCGTGGAGGCGAGCGCGTCGAGACCGACGGCGTGTGCCATCTGGTACGTCTTGCCGGGATAGGTCGAGAGGACGATCGCGATGCGGTGGTCGGCGATGGGTTTGCTGGCGAGGTTCGTCCAGGCTTCGATCCGCGCAGCGATCGCGGTGATGCGCGCGGGGTCGGCGCGGTGTTCGCGGCGGGTGTATTCGAGGTCGCCGTCCCTCGCGGCGGCTTCCTTGAAGCTGGCGACGCCGGCGAAGAGGCGGCCGTCCACTTCGGGAAGGACCACGTGCATGGCGAGGTCGGCGGGCGACAGGCCACGTGTGGCACCGGCCCAGGCGGCGCGGTCGGAGGTGGCCAGCGCGATCTGGAAGACGGGGACGTCGGCGTCGTCGAGTGGGGTCGTGTCGCTCGCGCCGCGTGCGGAGAAGGCGGTGGCGTTGACGATCGCGGCGGGTTTCAAAGCTCGGACCCAATGGCCCATCCAGCCGGCCGCATCCGGTGCCTTGAGCGAGGGCGCGAAGAGGCCGAGGACGTCGAAGCCTCGCGCGGTCAGTTCGGCGTGCAGGGCTTCGATCGGGTGGAGGTCGGCGGCGGTCAGGTAGGAGCGGTAGAATACGACCAGCACGCGGGGGCGGTGCGCGTTGAGCGCGAACGCGGCCGGGCACGTCACGCCGTCGTGCGGTTGCCAGCCGCCTACATCGGCGATCGCACGGACTCCGGTGACCGGGCCGGCATAGCAACCGGCGGCCAGCGCGAACTGCGCGAGTGCCGCCTGCGCCGCGACCGCGCCGCCGGTGTCGCAGAGGTGAGCCAGGCGGCGCAGCGTCGAGAGCGGGATCGTCGAAGCGGCGTCGAGGCGCGTGTCGATGCGACCGTCCGCGGCGAGAACAGCGAGCGCGATGCCCTTCTTGCGTGCGAGGTTTTCGACCTGTTGCAGGCCGTAGCTCCAATAGGAGCGGCCCCCGATCAGCCGGATCAGGATGCCCTTCGCGCCGGCCAACGTTTGCTCGACATAGGTGTCGACCGAGAGCGGGTGCTGGAGCGCGGTCAGGTTCGCGAGGCGTAGCGACGGAAGCCGACTTCCGGCAGCATCCGCACGTCTCCAACCCGCCGCGAATGCGCCGAGGTCACCGTCGGAGAAGGATAGGACGACGAGATCCGCAGGGGATTGGGCGAGGTCCTGCGGGACCGCGCTTTCCTCCACCCCGTGGGTCTCGCGGAAGACGACGTGCATCGTGGGCCTCAGCCGTCCAGCGCGGCCTTGATGCGGGCCTCGTCGATCCGGTCGTGCTCGGCGATCACCACGAGTTGCGTGCGGCGCGGTTCGCCCGCGCGCCAGGGGCGGTCGTACTGCGTCCGGACGCGCGCGCCGACGGCCTGGACGAGGAGGCGCATCGGCTTGCCGGTGACGGCGGCGTACCCTTTCACGCGGAGGATGTCGGCGCTGCGGGCGAGCGCCTCGATCTTCGCGGTCAGATCGGCGGGGTCGGCGATCTCGCCCAGCTCGACGACGACGCTGTCGAAATCGTCATGCTCGTGATCGTCCTCGCCGTCGTGATGCGAGGGGCGGCTGGCGATGTCGTCTTCGGCGGCGGCGTTGAGACCGAGGATCACGCGCGGGTCGATGATGCCGTCGGTGAGGTCGATGACCGGGAGCGGCCGTGCGGACTCTGCGGCGATCACCGCGCGCGCCTTGGCGACGCCTTCGGGTCCGGCGAGGTCGACCTTGGTCAGGAGTACGAGATCTGCGCAGGCGAGCTGGTCCTCGAACACTTCCGACAACGGCGTCTCGTGATCGACGCTGGGGTCGGCGGCGCGCTGCGCGTCGAGCGCGGCGACGTCTGGGGCGAAGCGACCCGCGGCGACCGCCTCGGCATCGGCGAGCGCGATGACGCCGTCGACGGTGATGCGCGAGCGGATCGCGGGCCAGTCGAATGCCTTCAGCAGCGGCTTGGGCAATGCGAGGCCGGAGGTCTCGATCAGGATGTGATCGGGGCGCGGGTCGAGTGCGAGCAAGGTCTCGACGGTCGGGATGAAGTCGTCGGCGACGGTGCAGCAGATGCAGCCATTGGCCAGCTCGACGACGTTTTCGGCCGGGCAATCGGGGATCGCGCAGCCCTTGAGGATGTCGCCGTCGATGCCGAGCGTGCCGAATTCGTTGACGACGACCGCAAGGCGGCGGCCGTTCGCGTTGCGGATCAGGTGGCTGATGAGCGTGGTCTTGCCCGCGCCCAGGAAGCCGGTGACGATGGTGACGGGGACCTTTGAAAGATCGGACATGATTATTTCCTCGACGTCTAAAAGCACGCACGCACGACCTTTCGGCCGCACGCGTTCGTCGCTCAGACGGAGTACCGTGCCGCGACCATCCCCTGGATCGTAGCAAGAGCGACCATTGCGCTGGCAGGTCTCCTGGCTCGCGGGTCGAAGCTCGACGTACGCCTTCCCAGGTTTTCACCCAGTGGCTGCCCTCCGAAACGAAGGGCGTGTGCGTCTCGCTCACCGCTTACAGTTGCAGGGACAGCTGCGGCATTGGGAGGACACCCTCCCGCACCGCATTCCCATTCAAGCCCCGAAGGGCACCGGCGCGATCTGTGAGGTTCGGTGAAACCGAGCCTCAGTGGTGGGTTAGAGGAATTTGGCGAGTGTGCCAATGCGCCTTGCGTTCGTCATGCCGGGCTCGTTCCGGCATCCACGGTTCCGCATACTCGATAGTTGTGAGTTTGCGGGACGGTGGACCCCGGAACAAGTCCGGGGTGACGGAGGGGGGCGGCTACCCGTGCCTCACCTCGATCTCGTCGAAGCGTTTCCAGCGGTAGATCGCGAAGCTCAGCACCCAGCAGAGGACGAACAGGCCGATGATCGCGAAGCCGAGGCCGTTGAAATTTTCGCCCAGTGCGGCCGCCAGATCCCAGATGCCGCCGGTCAAGCCCAGCTTTGCGCCAAGCAGCGCCAGTGTCTCGATCCCGCCGATTGCGATCGCGACGATTGCGGAGATCAGCGTGATGGTGATGTTGTAGTAGAGTTTGCGGATCGGCTTCACGAACGCCCATTCGTAAGCACCGAGCATGACGACGCCGTCCGCGGTGTCGACCAGCGCCATGCCGGTCGCGAACAGTACGGGAAGCACCAGCACGATGCCGATCGAGAGACCGTCGGCGGCCTGGCTTGCGGAAAGGCCGAGGATCGCGACTTCCGTAGCGGTGTCGAAGCCGAGCCCGAACAGGAAGCCGAGCGGGGCCATGTGCCAGCTTCGCGTGACGAGCCGGAACATCGGCCGGAACAGTCGCGCGAGCAGCCCGCGGTTGCCGAGCAGGAGGTCGAGATCCTCCTCGACATAGGTCCCGCCGCCGCGGACATGGCCGAAGGTGCGCCAGACCGAGCGCAGGATGATGAGGTTCATCGCGGCGATCGTGAAAAGGAACAGCGCGGAGATCGTCGTCGCGACGACGCCGCCGACCTGTTTGAACGCCTCGAACTGCGACAGCGCGCTGGCGGTGAGCGCGATCGCGACGGCGGCGATCAGGACGATCCCCGAATGGCCGATCGCGAACCAGAAGCCGACCGCGATCGGGCGATGGCCGTCCTGCATGAGCTTGCGCGTCACGTTGTCGATCGCGGCGATGTGGTCCGCATCGACTGCGTGCCGCAGGCCGAGGCCCCAGGCCAGCAAGGCCGTGCCGAGCATCAGCGGCTGCGCGTGGAACAGCGAGAACGCCCAGCACCACGCCGCGATGTTGGCCACGATCAGGCCTAAGAACATCCAGCCGATGCGCTTGCGTGTCGAAACCCGCGTCGGTCGCTCAATCGTCAAAGTCGTCATGCAATAGCCCCGCAGCGTCCGACGAGGACGGGGGCCTGCCGCGAACGGCCGGGTCATGCGACGACCGGACGCCATGAGCGGCCGACGCACGACACCGATGCGGACCCCGCCACATGGTCGTCGCTCAGCCAGTGTCACGCAGGCGGCGTTCACCGTGCCTCGGCCACCCCCTGGACCGGGACAAGAGCGACCAGACGCCGGCAGGTCTCCTGGCTCGCGGGTCAAGGCTCGGCGCCCACGCCTTCCCAGGCTTTTCGGCCCAGTGGCTGCCCTCGCGCAGAGGGCTCGTGCGCTTCGCTCGCCGCTTACAGTTGCAGGGACAGCCGCGGCATAGGACGGCGAACCGTCCGCACCGCATTCCCAATCAAGCCCTTCCGGGCACCGACGCGATCTAGCGAGCCACCGGTCGAACCGGCCGCTCGATCGTCGTGCTAGCCGGGTTCGTGCCGGGTGCCAATCGTCCTTCGCGGGTTTCGCCGTCGTTGCCAGCGCAGCAGTCCGGTCACGAACAGCGCGATCGGAACGATTCCGGCGACGAAGGCGAGGACGCGTCCTGCCAGTCCGAACGCCTCGCCGCCATGCAGCGGGTGGAGCCAGTTCATCATGATGTCGCCGCGTGTCTCGGCGAGTCCGTCGCGGGTCGCTAGGATGGCGCCGGTATGGGGATCGAGCCAGACGTTAGTGCGCGGAAAGCGGCGGCTTGGCTCGCCGTCCTGCGCGAGATTGATCCGCGTGGTGCCGGTAGGCGAGGCGGGGGTTTCGATCCAGGCGAGTGCGGCACCTGGAAAGCGGTGCTGGGCGACAGTGACCAGCTGGTCGACGGGAAGGCGGTCTCCGTTCGGAACGACCATCAGCGGCGGCATCTGATATAGCGGTGAGACGCGTCCGATTACGGAGCGCGTCTGGTCGGGGAGGTCGAGCATCACCCCGGTCGCGGTGACGACGAGCAGCAGGATCGCGCCGGCCAGGCCGATCAGCTTGTGCCAGTCGTAGAGCCGGCGAATTGGGGCGGCGTCGCGCTTGAAGCGGAGCGCGCGCCACCAGACGCCAGGGCGCGGCCACCACGCCCAGATCCCGCTGGCGATCATCAGCAGCATGACGATCCCCGCAATCCCCATGACGATGCCGCCGGGTTTCTCCAGCAACAGCCGGTAATGCAGGTCGTAGATCCAGGTGACGATGGTATCGCCCCAGAAGCCGGTGCGGATCGTCGTCAGCCGGACCGGGTCGATCCAGGCGAGCAGGGGCGCGAAGTCGCGACCGGCGGTTTCCTTCGGCCGGTAATAGCGGACCGAGATCGCGCCGCCGTCCGTCGTGACCTCGATCCGCCATGCGCCGGTGCGGGCGGGATGCTCGCGGTGGAGCGTGTCGACGACCGCCTGCCACGATACCGGCCGGGCGCCGTCCGGCACTGCGCGCAACGCCGGGCTGAGCGCTGCGTCGATCTCCGGATAGAAGACCAGGATGCTGCCGGTCAGCCCGGCGAACGCGAACAGCGCGCCGATCGACAGCCCCAGCCAGAGGTGGATACGCCGCACGATCACGCGCAGCGGCGGCCGGCGTGGCATCAGAGCGTCAACCGGACCGCGCCGAACAGCGATCGTGGATCCGCCGGCGCATGAAGCCGCTGCGTGCCGTCGTACCAGACATATTCGTACCGCGTGTTGGCGAGGTTCTTCAGTTGCCCGGAAATCTCGATCCTCGGCGTCAGCTTGTACGCCACGTCCGCGTTGAGCACGACGTAATCGCCGTATCGCCCCTGCGTATTGGCGGGGTTGAGTTCGTAACTCGACTGACCGTTGCCCCATAACGACAGCCGGAGCCTCGGATTGGGCGTGACGTCGAGCCCGCCCGAGAAGACGTTCTGCGGGACGTGGTCGATCGCGTTGCCGGCCTGCGACGGGGTGGCCGGGTCGGGCGTGACGATCCGCGCGGTCTGGTGCGAATAGCTGCCCCAGAGCGCGACGGTGCGGACCGGCTTCACGTCGAGCTGCAGATCGATGCCGCGCCGCCGCGTGCGGCCGAGATTGTCGACATCGCCCGACGGATCGTTCAGCCGCCGCTTCAGTTCGCCGCTCGCGGTCTGTTGCCACAGCGCGACGCGCGCTTCGAGCCAGCGGCCGCGGGTCAGCTTCAGGCCCGCCTCATAGCCTTCGTTGATCGAAGGCGAGACGTCGGTGGTTCGCGGCGCCACCAGATACGCACCCGAGCCCGCGCCAATCTGGAACGTGCGGCCGTAATTGGCATAGGCGGTCACGCCGGTCACGGGCGTGATCGCGATGCTCAGCTTGGGCTGGCTGATCGTGCCGTAGTCGTTGATCGGCGCGGTCGTGCCCGCCAGGCGGTTGGTGAAATCGCCGGTGACGCGATCGAGCCGCCAAGCGGGCGTGATCTTGAGCCAGTCGGTCGGCTCGATCACCGCCTGGAGATAGCCGCCATAGACGGTCAGCCCGAAATCCTGGTCGCGCGTCTGGCTGGTGAGCGTCCGGCGGTCGGTCAGCCAGCGCAGGCTTTTGTTGTCCTGCACCTGCACGTCGCCGCCCGCCTCGATCATCAGGCCGTGGAGGAAGTCGACCCGGGGATGGTAATGCAGCGCGGCGGTCGCGCCATATTGCCATTCCTCGGTCGACCGCCGCTGTTGCGGGACGCTGGCCGAGAAGCGGACATAGCGATCGTCGCGCAGGCTGTTGGCATAGCCCTTGGCGCTGAACGCAAGCGTGTCGGAGAGGTCGGAATCGAGATGCAGGCTGTATTGGCCGATCTTTCGCGTGCCGCCGTCGGAATCCGAGACCGCGTAGGAGCGGGTGCGGTCGGTATAGGCGTCGGCGTCGGTCAGATAGCCGGGTTCGTCGGCGGTCGCGGTCGAGTAGCGGACGATCGTGCCCAGGCGGGTCGTCCCGAAATCATAGAACCATTTGCCCGCCACGTTGAAGCGGTCGAGATCGGCATGGTCGCGATACGCATCGGTCCGACGGTATCCGACCAAATAGTTCTGGCTGAAGCCGCCGCGGTCGACCCCGGCGGAGACCTGTCCGTCGATCGTCCCGAACGCGCCGCCGATCAGTCGTGCGTCGAGGTAGGTGCCGCCGATCCGCGTCAGGATGTTGGCGCTGCCGGCGATCGCGTTCAGCCCCCAGCGCGGATCGGCGGTGCCGCGGACCAGTTCGATTCCGGCGATATCGAGCGGCGGGACGATGTCGATCCCGGTCATCCCCCCGGCATTGTCGTTGCTGGGGATGCCGTCGATCATCAGCTTGACCGCGTTGATCTCGCCTTCGCCGTTGAACCCGCGGATCGAGAAGCGGCCCGAGGTGGTGCCTTGGTTGAAGTCGGTCAGCACGACGCCGGGCAGCCGGGCGAACAGCTCCCACGTATTGTCGACCGACTGGCGCTGCGCGATGTCGCCGCCGAGGATGTCGACCGACGTAAGGATCGTCTCGGTCGACCGCGCCATGCTCCGCGCGGTGACGACGACCTCGCCGATCGTGAAGCGCGTGTCGGTCTCGGTAGGGGCGGGGGTAGGGGCGGTTGTCTGAGCGACCGCGGGAGGTGCGACAAGGCAGGCGGGAACGGCGAGGACGACGGCCATCGCTGCCCCGAATGGAGGCGGAGTACGGAACATATGCAGGAGCCTTCGACAGGCGCGCGACCGTGACGGCGCGCGCCGACAAATGTGGCGAGCCGCGTCCATCGGGACGGACGGCTCGGATCAGATGGTCGAGAGGACTATGGGTGGGCCGCGTAAAGGCGGGCGCAGATAGGACGCGCGGGCTGGCACCAATCGGCGGACGGGGCGGACGCCGATCGCCATGACGAACGCAATCGCCGCCACCAGCAGGGTCGCGTCGACACCCGCGAGCGCCTGCGCCGAGAGCCCGGAGAACGCGCAGGGCATCTCCATCTTGCCGTGGCTGGTGGAGGGATCCTGCTCCGGCATGACATGGCCAGACATGGCGTGATCGCCCATGACCATGTCCGGCGACGGAGCGTTCGATGCGCCAATTGTAGAATGGGCAGCCATCGACGGGGCGACACCCGAGCACAGGATGATCGCGACGCGGCCGCCTTCGCCGGAGATCATGTAGCCCGATGGCACCAGCAGCTTCAGCGCCAGCGCCGCCACGCACAGCCATCCCATCAGCAGCGGGCGGGACAGGATAAGGCGGCGCAAGGCTAACACGCCGTACCGGTAGACGGCATGCCCATTGCTGTCACTGTGACATCCTGTCCACGCGATCGGAAGCAATTGGGGCTGGCGACCCGGCCCGGAATTCTTTCGCATGCGTGGACCCAGGCTCTCGCAGCGTTCGTTAACTACCCAGAACTCCGACTAATAACCAAGGATTTGCAATGAGCGACCCCGCAGAGCGCAATCCCGGCAATGGTGGCGAAACCCATCAGCGCGCCGGTGGCGACGTGCCCGTGCTCACGACCAACCACGGCGTGCCCGTCTCCGACAACCAGAACAGCCTGAAGTCCGGCGCGCGTGGTCCAACGCTGCTCGAGGACTTCGTGCTGCGCGAGAAGATCTTCCACTTCGATCACGAGCGGATCCCCGAGCGTATCGTCCACGCGCGCGGCTCGGGCGCGCACGGTTATTTCGAGGCGACCGACGACATCTCGGACCTGACCAAGGCGGCGGTGTTCAAGAAGGGCACCAAGACCGAGCTGTTCACGCGCTTCTCGACGGTCGCCGGTGGCGCCGGTTCGGTCGACACCCCGCGCGACGTGCGCGGCTTCGCCGTCAAATTCTACACGACCGAGGGCAATTGGGATCTCGTTGGCAACAACATCCCGGTGTTCTTCATCCAGGACGCGATCAAGTTCCCCGACCTGATCCATTCGGTGAAGATGGAGGCCGATCGCGCCTATCCGCAAGCCGGCTCGGCGCATGACACGTTCTGGGACTGGGCGTCGCTGACCCCGGAATCGACGCACATGCAGATGTGGGCGATGTCCGACCGCACGCTGCCGCGCTCGTTGCGGATGATGGAAGGCTTCGGCGTCCACACCTTCCAGCTGGTCAACGACGAGGGCAAGTCGAGCTTCGTGAAGTTCCACTGGAAGCCCAAGCTCGGGCTCCAGTCGACGATCTGGGACGAGACGCTCAAGCTTCAGGCGGCAGACAACGACTATCACCGTCGCGACCTGTGGGAAGCGATCGATACCGGCGACTTCCCCGAGTGGGAGCTGGGCATCCAGGTGTTCGACAAGGCATTCGCCGAGGCGCAGCCCTATGACGTGCTCGATTCGACCAAGCTGATCCCGGAGGAGGACGTCCCCGTCCGGATTATCGGCCGGATGGTGCTCGACCGTAACGTCGACAATTTCTTCGCGGAAACCGAGCAGGTCGCGTTCCTGCCGACCAACATCGTGCCGGGGATCGATTTCTCGAACGATCCGCTGCTCCAGGGTCGTCTGTTCAGCTATCTCGATACGCAGAAGTCGCGTCTTGGGACGACCAACTTCCACCAAATTCCCGTCAACGCACCACGTAACGACGCGCAGAATTTCCAGCGCGATGGGATGATGCAGACCAAGGTGCCGAAGGGCCGGGCGAACTATGAGCCAAACAGCCTGTCGGTGGTCGGCGAGGATGGTGGTCCGCGCGAGTCGCCGAACGGCTTCGTGACGACGACCAATCCGACCGGGGCGGACGAGCAAGGCGAAAAGCTGCGGATGCGCGCCGAACTGTTCGGCGATCATTACAGCCAGGCGCGGCTGTTCTGGGTGTCGGCAACGGACAACGAGAAGGCGCATATCGCGTCGGCATTCACGTTCGAGCTGTCGAAGGTCGGCCTCGCGCATGTCCAGGAGCGCACCGTCGCCAACCTGCGCAACGTGAACGAGGAACTGGCCAAGCGCGTTGCCGATGGTCTTGGGATCGATCTGCCCAAGGCCAATCCTGCGTTCCGGGAGCCGGTCGACATGCCCGCCAGCGATGCGCTGTCGATCCAGAAGTCGATGAAGGAGACGCTTGAGGGTCGTCAGGTCGGTATTCTGATCGCCGACGGGTCGGATGGCGCCGAGATCGATGCGGTCGTCAAGGCGGTTGAGGGTGCGGGCGGCAAGGCCTTCCTGGTCGCGCCCAAGGTCGGTGGCGCCAAGCTTGCCGATGGCAGCAAGAAGAAGGCACACGGTCAGCTCGCGGGCAGCCCGTCGCAGATCTTCGACGCGGTCGCGGTCGTGTTGTCGGCGGATGGCTGCAAGACGCTGCTCAAGGAAGGCGCCGCGGTCCAGTGGGTCATGGATGCGTTCGGCCATCTGAAGGCGGTCGCGGCCAACGCGGCGTCGAAGCCGTTGCTCGACAAGGCCGGCGTCGAACCGGATGCTGGTGTCGTCGATCTCGGCAAGATCGCGACGGCGGGCACGAAGCGCTATTGGGACCGCGAACCCAACGTCCGCACGCTGGCCTGAGCGCCCGCGGAAGACCTAGACGCGTAAATAAAGACCGGGGGTGCAGACGATGCGCCTCCGGTTTTTCTATGAGTGGCGTAGTCGTTACGCCGGCTGCTTTCCGATCAGCCTGCGTAGGGCTTGCCGCCAGAGGGTGCGGTGGCCCGGCTGGTCGCAGATCGAGCGCCTTTCCTGCTAGGCACGGTTGGCGGATAGTGCGCCAAAAGCGGTATAGGACAGCATCGGCGGACTTCATCACGGCATTCTCCGACCGATTGCTTGCTTCTGACACCTCCAAGCCGGGTTACTGTCGCGGCTCGTTCGGAACGGCGCTATATCCGGCTGCGACACCGCGCTTCGGCGCCAGACCGGAGCCTATTCATCTTTCGACCCATGATCATCCTCGCCATTCTCGGCTATGGCGTCCTGCTGTTCGGGATCGCTTGGGTCGTGGACCGGCGGGGCCTGTCACAGAGACTGGGCCGGATCGCCTATCCGCTGTCGCTTGCGGTGTATTGCAGCAGCTGGACGTTCTTCGGTGGGGTCGGCACGGCGGCGACGCGGGGGTGGGATTACCTGGCCATCTATCTCGGGCCGGCGCTCGTGTTCCTGCTCGCGCCGAAGTTTCTGGCGCGGCTCGTGAGGCTCGCTCGGGAGGAGGGATCGAGTTCGATCTCCGACTTCATCTCAGCGCGCTATGGGCGCAGTCGAGGGACGGCGGCGATCGTTGCGGGGACGGCGTTGCTCGCGTCGGTGCCGTATATCGCGCTCCAGTTGCGGTCGGTGACGCTGAGCTTTGGCGCGATCGCTGGTGTCGGCAGTTCGGCGGAGGTCGGCGTGCTGGTTGCGCTGCTGCTCGCCGTGTTCGCGATCCTGTTCGGGGCGCGACGGTATGAGGTAGCGGGGCGCAACCCCGGGGTGATCGCGGCGATCGCGGCGGAGTCGTTGATCAAGCTGCTGTGCTTCGTGGTGCTCGGGGTGGTGACCGTGGCGCTTCTCGCCGACGTCCCGGCGGAGACGCTGGCGGCACCGCTGTCGCGGCTCGAGTCGGGCTTCACCTGGGGCGCGCTGACCTCCGACTTCTGGGTGCGCACCGTGTTGTCGGCGCTGGCGATCCTTTGTCTGCCGCGGCAATTCTATGTCGGGGTGATCGAGGCGCGCGGCCCCGATGCGGTGGCGCGGGCGCGCTGGCCGTTCATCGCCTACATGGTGGCGATCTCGCTGCTCGTACTGCCGCTGGCGCTTGCCGGGATGACGCTGTTGCCGGGCGATGTCGAGCCCGATCTGTACGTGCTCGCGGTACCGTTGCAGCAGGGTGAGCATCTGGTCGCGCTGATCGCGTTCATCGGCGGGTTCTCGGCCGCGACCGCGATGGTGGTGGTCGAGACGATCGCCCTGTCGACGATGGCGACCAACGATCTGCTCGCGCCGCTGCTGCTCCGGCGGCATGGCGAAGCGGGCGAAGGCGAGCTTGGCCGACGGATGCTGCGGGTGCGGCGGGTCATCATTGCGGCGATCGTCGCGGTCGCGCTGCTGTATGGGAGCAGTCTGGGTGCGGACCTGCCGCTGGCGTCGATCGGGTTGATCGCGTTCGCTGGCGTCGCGCAGTTCGCGCCTGCGCTGATCGCGACGGTCGGGTGGAACTTCGCCAATCATAGCGCGGCGCGGGCCGGACTGATCGGGGGTGTGGTCGTCTGGATCTACTGCCTGTTACTGCCGTCGATCGGCGAGGGTGTCGGCCCGGCCTTGGCGCACGTCACGCGCGGTTGGCTCGATCCCGATGCGTTGCTTGGCTGGCGGATCGGCTCGCCTTTGGTCAACGGCACGGTGTGGAGCCTCGGCGTCAACGTCGCGCTGATGGCCGGGCTGCACGCGCGCGAGCGGCACCGCGGCAACGCCGCGCTCGACCACGTCACGACGCTCGGCGAATTGCGTATGCTCGTCGCGCGGTTCGTCGGCGACGGCGAGGCGGACGCGATCGGCGTGGCATCGCCCGACCTGCGTGCGCCGATCGATGGCCCGGCGGCGCGTACCGCCGAGCGACTGATTGCGGGCGTGATCGGTGCCCCGTCGGCGCGGAAAATCGTCGCGTCGAGCATTGCTGGATCCGCAATCGACGTCAGCGACGTGGTTCGCCTGCTCGACCAGCGCGGGCGCTCGCTGCGGTTCTCGCGGACGTTGCTGTCGGCGACGCTGGAGACGATCGATCCGGGGGTCAGCGTGATCGATGCGGACCTCAGGCTGGTCGCGTGGAATCCGCGCTATGTCGAGATGTTCGACTATCCCGAGGGGTATGTCGTGGTCGGTCGTTCGATCGCCGACCTGATCCGCTACAATGCCGAGCGCGAGGGGGTCGGCGATATCGCGGCGCATGTCGGTCGGCGGGTGGCGCATCTCGCGCGCGGGACGCCGCACAGTTTCGAGCGGCAGCGGCCGTCGGGGCGGTGGATCAAGATGGTCGGGCGGCCGATGCCGGGCGGCGGGTACGTGCAGAGTTTCACCGACATCACGGCGGAGAAGGAGGCGCAGGCCGATCTAGAGGCACGCGTGGCGGCGCGGACGCAAGATCTGGCGCAGTCGAACGCGATGCTCGACGAGGCGCGCGCGGTGGCCGAGACCGCAACGCGTGACAAGACACGGTTTCTGGCGGCGGCGAGCCATGACCTGTTGCAGCCATTGCATGCCGCGCGACTGTTCTGTGCGGCATTGGACGAAGGAAAGGCGCCGCATCAGGGTGAGCTGGTGCGCGCGATCGATGGGGCGATCGGGTCTGCGGATACGTTGTTGCGGGCGTTGCTCGACGTGTCGCGGCTCGATGCGGGGGGCGTGGTGCCGAAGGTCGAGCGGTTCGCACTGGGGGCGCTGATCGAGGAGCTGGCGGTGCAGTTCGCGCCGTTGGCGGCGGAGCGGGAGCTGGTGCTGGCGGCGCATCCGGGCATTTTCAGCGTGGCGACCGATCGGTCGTTGCTGCGCTCGATACTGCAGAATTTCCTGTCGAACGCGGTGCGCTATTCGGCGGATGGGCGGATCTGGATCGGCGCGCGACGGCGGGGCGACGACGTGCTGATCGAGGTGCGCGACAACGGGCCAGGAATCGCGGCTGCCGACCGCGAGCGGATCTTCGAGGAGTTCGAGCGGCTGGAAAGCAAGGGGAGCGCGGGCGGCGGCGTTGGGCTTGGGCTGGCGATCGTCCGGCGGATCGCGCGTCTGCTCGGGGCGGCGGTGGAGTTGCGGTCGGAGCCGGGGCGGGGGACGACGTTTGCGGTCCGTGTGCCGCTTGCGCCCGCGGGTTTCGACGTGCCGCTGCCGACGCCCTCGGCGGCGCGCGCGCTGGTGCCGGGGCTGCGGGTGCTGTGCCTCGACAATGATGCAACGATTTTGGCAGCACTCGATGCGGCGTTGCGTGCGCGGCGCTGCGTGCCGCTGCTGGCCGCGACGATCGCCGGGGCGATGGAACTGGCAACGGACGAGGAGCCGGATGTGGCGCTGGTCGACTTCCACTTGGACGAAGCGGAGGATGGGCTCGACGTGGTCGCGCGGTTGCGGGCGATGACGCCGACCCCGGCGATCGCGCTGGTGACGGCGGACCGCGCGGTCGTGGAGGATGTGCGATGTGTGGGGCTTGTCGTGCTGACGAAGCCGGTGGTGCCGGCGGATCTGTGGCGGTTCATCGAGGAGGCCTCGGCCGCGGCAGCGCGGGGCAGTTGAGCCTCCTTGATCCTCCCCCGCTAGGGGGAGGTGGCTGGCTCTTGCCAGACGGAGGGGGAGGAAAGGGAACGGGCGTCGCGTGTTCCTCCCCCTCCGTCGCCTCCGGCGCCACCTCCCCCTGGCGCGGGAGGATTGAACGGCACGCGGGCACAGCACGTCATCCTGACGAAAGTCAGGACCCAGGATACCGCCCACACCGATCGTGGCTCTGGGTCCTGACGTTCGTCAGGATGACGGGGCGGCAGATGGCGCGGCTAGTCGGCGAAGTGGATGTCCATCGCCCTTGCCGCAAGCACCGCTTGGGTGCGGTTCTGCACCCCAAGTTTACGAAGGATGGCGGTCATATGCCCCTTTACCGTGCCCTCCGAGATGCCGAGGTCGAACGCGACTTGCTTGTTGAGGCGACCGGCCAGGACACCGAGCAGGACTTTCAGCTCGGTCGGGGTGAGGCTGGCGACGCGGGTGGACATCTCGTCGACGGGGGAGCCTTCGGTTGGCGCGTCGCGTTCGCCAGCGAGGGCTCGCGCCACCGCGTTTTCGAGCGTGGCGAGGTCGGCGGTTTTCGAGACGAAGCCGATCGCGCCATAGGCGCGCGCGCGCGGGGCGGCTTCGGCTTCGTCGGCCGAGGAAATCACCATGATCGGCGTGTCGGGACGCTCGGCGTGGAGCAGCGCTACCCCGGCGAACCCTTCCGATCCCGGCATGCGCAGGTCGAGCAGGATTAGGTCGAGCCGCTCGGCAACGCGCACCGCGTCGACCGCCTCGCAGAGCTGCCCAGCCTCAATCACCACCGCATCGGGCGCGGCACGGCTGACCGCCAGTTTGAGCGCCTGGCGGAACAGCGGGTGGTCGTCGGCGATAAGGATCGTGCGCGTCATGCCGGGACTGAAGTGGCCTCCTCGCGGCCGGCGATCAAGGCATCCACCACCGCAGGATCGGCGAGCGTCGAGGTGTCGCCAAGCTGGTCGAGCTGGTTCTCCGCGATCTTCCGCAAAATCCGCCGCATGATCTTCCCCGAACGTGTCTTGGGCAGTGCGGGGGCGAACTGGAGGATGTCCGGGGTCGCGATCGGCCCGATCTCGCGGCGGACCCACTGGACGAGTTCCTTGCGCAAGTCCTCGCTCGGCTCGGCGTTCGCGTTGAGCGTCACATAGGCGTAGATGCCCTGGCCCTTCACGTCGTGCGGCATCCCGACGACTGCCGCCTCGGCGACCTTCGAGTGGGCGACGAGTGCGCTCTCGACCTCGGCGGTACCCATGCGGTGGCCGCTGACGTTGATAACGTCGTCGACCCGGCCGGTGATCCAGTAATAGCCGTCTTCGTCGCGGCGGCAGCCGTCGCCGGTGAAATACTTGCCCGGATAGGTCGAGAAATAGGTCTGGAAGAAGCGGTCGTGATCGTTCCAAACGGTGCGCATCTGGCCGGGCCAGCTGTCGGCGATGACGAGGTTGCCCTCGACCGCGCCCTCAAGAACCTTGCCGTCCGCGTCGACCAGTTCGGGGAGAACGCCGAAAAGGGGCTTCGTTGCGCTGCCGGGTTTCAGTGCGGTTGCGCCGGGGAGGGGCGAGATCATGTGCCCACCCGTTTCGGTCTGCCACCAGGTATCGACGATCGGGCAACGGCCGTCGCCGACGACGTTATGGTACCAGTTCCACGCCTCCGGGTTGATCGGTTCGCCGACCGAGCCGAGCAGGCGGAGCGACTTGCGGCTGGTGCGCGTCACCCAGTCGTCGCCCTCGCGCATCAGCGACCGGAGCGCGGTCGGTGCGGTGTAGAGAATGTTGACCTGGTACTTATCGACGATCTGCCAGAACCGGCTGTGATCGGGATAGTTCGGCACGCCCTCGAACATCACCGTGGTCGCGCCGTTCGCGAGCGCGCCGTACAGCGAATAGGTGTGGCCGGTGACCCAGCCGACGTCGGCCGCGCACCAGAAGATCTCGCCGGGTCGGTAGTTGAAGACATATTCGTGCGTCATCGACGCCCACACCAGATAGCCGCCGGTCGAGTGCAGCACACCCTTGGGCTGGCCGGTCGAGCCGCTGGTGTAGAGGATGAACAGCGGGTCCTCGGCGTTCATCGGCTCGGGTGCGCAGTCGGTCGACTGGCCCTCGACGCACTCGTGATACCAATAGTCGCGGCCTTCGGTCATCGTGACCGTGCCGCCGGTGCGGCGGACGACGATGACCGCCTCGACCGCGAGATCGCCGTGGTCGAGCGCGGCGTCGACATTGGCCTTGAGTGGCACGGTCTTGCCGCCACGCAGGCCTTCGTCGGCCGTGAGGACGATTCGGCTGTCGCAGTCGTGGATGCGGTTGCACAGGCTCTCGGGCGAGAAGCCGCCGAAGACGACCGAATGGATCGCGCCGATCCGCGCGCAGGCGAGCATCGCGAACGCCGCCTCGGGGATCATCGGCAGGTAGATGGTGACGCGGTCGCCCTTCTCGACGCCGCGCGCCTTCAGGCAGTTGGCGAGTTTCAACACTTCGTCGCGCAGTTCGGCGTAGCTGATCTTGCGGGATTCATCGGGGTTGTCGCCTTCCCACAGGATCGCGGTCGCGTCGGGGCGGGCGTCGGCGTGGCGATCGACGCAGTTGGCGGCGACGTTGAGCTGCCCGTCCTCGAACCAGCGGATGTGGAAGTCGCTCTCGTCGAACGACGTATCCTTGATCTTGGTCGGGGCGACGATCCAGTCGAGCCGCTTGGCCTCCTTGGCCCAGAACGCGTCGGGATCGGTCGCGGCCTCGGCATACATCCGGTCATAGGCGGCGGCGTCGATCAGGGCGTCCTTCGCCCATTCTGCGGGGACGGGATAGCTGGCCTCGGTCATCTGGCTCTCCTTTTGCCGCGCTGTACGCGGTCGCGTTCGGGCGATCATCCCGCACCAAAGTAAGGGATGGCCCAGCGTTCGCAATGCGCCATGATCACGACGCTCATTCCACGCGTAAGACCAGTGGAAGAGCGCGGAGACGGGGATGACACCGATGGCATTCAAGACGAGGCTGGCCTTGACCGCGTTGCTTAGCGGTACTGCGCTGGTACCGGGTATGGCGCAGGCGCAGACGGCACGCGAGATCGAGCTCGAGACACGGTTGAAGGCGCTCGAAGCGGCGGTGCAGGATCTGCGCGGCGAGTTGACCGCGGCCCGCGCGACGGCTGCGGCACCGATCGCCTCGACCTCAACGAACGCGGCTCCGACGAGCGCGCCTCCCATGACCGCCAATCCCATGACCGCGTCGTCGATGAGCGCGGCATCCGCGTCGCCAGGCCGATCGCCCGGCGCGACCAATGTGGCCCAGGCCAAACCTGTCGCGGCAAACTCGGCACCGACCGACGGATTTCGCGTCGGCAACACGACGGTCAAGCTGGGCGGCTTCGTTCGCCTCAACGTCATTGCCAGCCGCTACAGCGATGGCGAGGTGGCGGTCGGCGGGCTGGGCAAGGAGTTCTTCCTGCCGCAGCAGATTCCGGTCGGTGGCGGGTTCTCCAGCCAGGACCTGCTGCTCTCCGCGCGCCAGACCCGCCTGCAGTTCAGTACCGCGACCCCGATGAACGGCACCGACATCAAGACGCTGGTGGAGTTCGATTTCGCGCTCGCGACGGCACCGGTCGGGGCGCAGCGCGCGACCAATCCCTACACGCCTACTTTCCGCCGTGGCTTCATCGAATATGGCAATTTGCTGGTCGGGCAGGAATGGTCGACCTTCCAGAACATCGCGGTGCTGCCGGAGACGACCGATTTCGTCGGTCCGCTGGATGGCACGGTGTTCAATCGACAGGCGCTGGTCCGTTATTCCATCCCCTTGCGACCCGGGCTGACGTTGCAGATCGCGGCCGAGAACCCCGAGACGGAAACCGCGCTTCCGGCCAATGCGGCGCTGGTCGACACGGACGACGATCGCCTGCCCGACGTGGTGGCACGCGTGAACTGGAAGCCGACATTCGGCGATTTCGCGCTGGCCGGCATCGCGCGCGAGCTGCGGACCGATACGCTGGGCAGTGGCGATACCGCCTTCGGCTGGGGCGTTTCCGGCTCCGGCAAGATTCCCATCGGCAAGCGTCACGACCTGCGCTTCATGGCGACCTACGGGCAAGGCATCGGCCGGTATCTGGGACTGGGATACGTCCCCGACGCGATCTACGGCGGCACCGCGACCCGGCTCGAGCGGATCGACAATTTCGCGGCCTTCGCGGCGCTCCGTATCGGCTGGACCGATGCGATCCACTCGACGGTCATGGGCAGCTACCAATCGGCCAATTATCCAGCCGGCGTGATCGTCACGGGACTGGCCAATGCCAAGTCCTATGGCGGCGCGGGCAACCTGTTCTGGTCGCCTGGTAAGGGCTTCGACATCGGCGTGGAATATCGCCACGCCGTCCGCGAGCTCGTCTCGGGTGACACCGGCGCGCTCGACCGCCTCGAATTCGCATTCAAATACGGGTTCTGATTGCCCCACGCTCCAGAATCTCCATCGCTCCACCTGAGAGGATACCGCCATGGCAACGACAACCGGGGACGCATCGCCCCTTGGTCACGTGAAGCAAAGCCAGCCGTTGATCATCATCGCATCTTCCTTGGGTGCGGTGTTCGAATGGTATGATTTCTACCTCTACGGCCTGCTCGCGACGATCATCACCGCGCAGTTCTTCTCGGGCGTCAACGAGACGACCGGGTTCATCTTCGCACTCGCGGCGTTCGCGGCCGGGTTCGCGGTACGGCCGTTCGGCGCGCTGGTGTTCGGGCGGATCGGCGATGTCGTCGGGCGCAAGAACACCTTCCTCGTGACGATGGCGATCATGGGGCTTTCGACGTTCCTGGTCGGACTGCTCCCGAGCTACGCGTCGGTCGGCGTCGCCGCGCCGATCGCGCTCGTGGTATTACGCCTGTTGCAGGGCCTCGCGCTCGGCGGCGAGTACGGCGGTGCCGCGACCTATGTCGCCGAGCATGCGCCCGACAAGAAGCGCGGCCTGTTCACCAGCTTCATCCAGACGACTGCTTCGCTCGGTCTGTTCGCGGCGCTGCTGATCGTGATCGGCGTGCGCACGCTCGTCGGCGAAGAAGCGTTCGCGGCATGGGGCTGGCGTATTCCGTTCATCGTCTCGATCGCGTTGCTCGCGGTGTCCTTGTGGATCCGCATGCAGCTCGAAGAGAGCCCGGTTTTCCAGAAGATGAAGGACGAGGGCAAGACCTCGAAGGCGCCGCTGACCGAGGCGTTCGGGCAGTGGAGCAACCTCAAGGTCGTGCTGATCGCGCTGTTCGGTGCGGTCGTCGGCCAGGGCGTCGTGTTCTACACCAGCCAGTTCTACGCGTTGTTCTTCCTCGAGAAGAACCTGCGCGTCGACGGGCCAACCACCAATATCCTGATCGCGATTGCACTGTTGATCGCCACGCCCGCGTTCATCTTCTTCGGCTGGCTTTCGGACAAGATCGGGCGGAAGTGGATCATCCTGACCGGCTGCGCGCTCGCGGCACTCACGTACATGCCGTTGTTCCATGCGCTGTCGAAGGCCGCCAACCCGGCGCTCTATGCGGCACAGGCCAATTCGCCGGTGACGGTTGTGGCCAACCCCGACGAGTGTTCGGTCCAGTTCGATCCGGTCGGCAAGAACAAGTTCGACAGCAGCTCGTGCGACATCGCCAAGTCGTATCTCGCAAAGGCGGGCATCTCGTACACCAACGTGATCGCACCCGCCGGCACCGTCGCGCAGATCAACATCGGCGGCGCGACCATCCCGGTCGTCAACCCGGCGGTGGTTTCGGGGCCCGAAAAGGCGGCGGCGATCAAGACGTTCGGTACCCAAGTGAAGACCGCTCTTACCGCGGTCGGATACCCCGAAAAGGCGGACCCGGCGCAGATCAACAAACCGCTGGTCGTCGCGATCCTCGTCATCCTGGTGCTGTACGTGACGATGGTCTACGGCCCGATCGCGGCGCTGCTGGTCGAGCTGTTCCCGACCAAGATCCGCTACACGTCGATGTCGTTGCCCTATCATATCGGCAATGGCTGGTTCGGTGGGTTCCTGCCGACCGCGGCATTCGCGATGGTCGCGGCGACCGGGGATATCTATTACGGGCTCTGGTATCCGATCGTCGCCTGCGCGGTAACGGCGCTGGTGGGCCTCGTGTTCCTGCCCGAGACGTTCCGCCGGTCGCTCCACAGCTGAGCGGCCGAACCACGTAATGGCTTGCCGGCCCCGAAGCGCATCAGGCGTGCTTCGGGGCCCTTTTTTTGGCTGTTAGGCGGTGCGCCGAGATGGCGTCGCTGGAACGCCCTGGAACCGTCCATGGCCCGCCACGAACTCGGCATGGCCCGGCAGTGCCTGCGCGCTGCGTAAGGTCGCGGCGCGGATCTGGCAGATCGCCTCCGCCACGCGGTCCGCATCGAGCGCGTCGACGATCGAATCATAGCCGGTCGGGATCACGTTCTGGCCGAGCAGCACCTGCACCCAGCTGGAAATCCCGAACAGTTCGTCGTCGTAGCGGAAGACGCGGCCCTTTTCGCGGAACAGCGCGATCTTGCGCGTCAGGCTGTCGGGGATCGGCATCGTCCGGACATGTCGCCAGAATGCGGAATCGTCGCGCCGGGTGGCGTGGTAGTGCAGGATGATGAAGTCGCGGACCGAGGTGTAGGCGTCGCCCATCAGGCGGTTATACTCGTCGCGTTCGACGTCGGCAAAACCGCGGTCGGGGAACAGCGCGAACAGCTTCGAGATGCCGGTCTGGATCAGGTGGATGCTGGTCGATTCGAGCGGTTCGAGAAACCCGCCGGCAAGCCCCAGTGCGACCACGTTGCCCTGCCACAGCTTTTCCCGGCGACCTGCCTTGAACCGCAACTGGCGCGGCTCGGCGGTCGGTCTGGAATCGAGGTTCGCGAGCAACGTAGCGGTAGCCTCGTCATCCGAGATGTGCGCGCTGGAATAGACATGCCCGTTGCCGGTGCGGTGTTGCAGGGGAATGCGCCATTGCCAGCCGGCAGTGCGTGCGGTCGCCCGTGTATACGGCAGCAGCGGCGTACTCGGTTCGGTTGGTACCGCGACCGCGCGATCGCACGGCAGCCAGTGCGACCAGTCCTCGAACGGCACGCCCATCGTTTCGCCGAGCAGGAGGCTGCGAAATCCCGAGCAGTCGATGAAGAGGTCGCCGTCGACCGATCGTCCATCCTCCAGCCGGACCGCGCTGACATGACCGGTGTCGGCATGGCGATCGGTGCCGGTGATACGCCCCTCGATCCGGGTAACCCCACCCGCCTCGGCGCGGCGGCGCAGGAACGCGGCATAGAAGCCGGCGTCGAAATGATAGGCGTAGGCGAGCGGTTGCTGGCCGTTGGGGAGGCCGAACTTGTGCAGATACGCGGCGACCGCGGAGGGCGCATACGCATCGAGGCCGCCGATGCCGGGTCGATCCCGCAGTTTCAGCCAGAGCTGGTGGAACGCCAGCCCCTGGATATCGCGGCCATGACCGCCGAACGCGTGCATGTAGCGATCCTGGCCGGTATCCCAGCCGACGAATTCGATTCCGAGCTTGAAGGTGGCACCGGTGGCGCGGAGGAAGTCGCGGTCGTCGACGCCGATGAGCGCGTTGAATCCCAAAATCGGCGGGATCGTCGCTTCGCCGACGCCGACAGTGCCGATCGCGTCGGACTCGATCAGGACGATCTGGCGCTGGCCATCGTCGAGATAGCGCGCAGCGGCGGCGGCGGCCATCCAGCCGGCGGTGCCGCCGCCGACGATCACGACCTTGCGGATCGGGCCAGGGTTCGGGTCGGTCATCGGGCACGCTCCAGTTGCGCGAGATAGGCGGGGTAGGGCGGCAGCCGCGCAGGCAGCGCGGCGGTCGCGTCGGCAAGCCGCCTCAGCGTCGCGGCAATCGGCTCGGGCGGGCTGGCCGACGCGATCGGGTCGGCGATGCGGGGGACCATGCCGAGCCCCAGCAGCAGGCCGTGCCAGTCGTCCTTGTCGAAGCTCTCGTCCTCGTAGAACGGCAGGCGACCGCGGTGCGCGAACTGCTCCAGCGTGTGCGCAAGGCTGTCGGGGCGGGCCAGGCGTGACGCCCTTTTCCAGAATGGCCCCCGCGTTCGTCCGGTCGGCAGATAATGCGCGGCCTGGAAGTCGCGGACGCGCGCGGCCTGGCGGTAACTGCGCTGGTTATATTCGGCGAGTTCGGTCGGCGCGCAATCGCGACCCGGCAGCAGGTCGATCGCGCGCAGAATGGCAGCGTGGGCGAGGTGCAGGTTGGCGTTGGCGAGCGGATCGAGCATGACCGCAGCGTCGCCCAGCGCGAGGACGTTGTGCTTCCAGGGTTCGGCACGGACGCCCGGCGCAATCGGAACGATCGTTTCACCTGCGCTCAGGATGCGGCGCGCGCTCGAATCCGACGTCTGATCGGCAGCAAAGGCCAGCCCGATCAAGGTCCGGTCGCGCAGGGGACTTTCAAACCGCCAGCCTGCGGGCATCGCGACCATTCCATCGGTGGGCGTAGGGGGCTGCGCAAGCGCCGTCCCCAGCAACAGTCGATCGACCGGAAGCCAGGACCGCCAATCCTCCCACTGCGTATCCAGCGCTGCGCGCAGCGGTGCGGCCGGGCCCGAACAGTCGAGATACAGATCGGCGACGACCCGGCGGCCGTCCGCGAGCGCCAGCGCCGAGACCCGCCCGTCTTCACCGCGCTCGACACCTGCAAGGGCGCCTGGAACCGGGACGATGCCGATATGGCGGGCAAGCGCGCGGAGCAGATCGCGGTAGCGGGGCGGATCGAGCCGTAGCGCAAAGTCGAAGCCCGAGATCGGCGAGGTCGGGTCGTCGGACGGATGGACGAATTTCTCGGCGGCGGCGAGGACCGCGGGCACCGAGAAGGCATCGAACGCCGCGACCTTGCCGTTGCGCCGCACGTTCAGCCAATGCTGGTAGAACGCGCCGGGTGCGATCGTCCCGCCGCGCTCGCCATGCGCCAGCACGACCGGCGTCCCGTCGGCGCTCCAGTCCGACAGCCGCGTGCCAAGCCGGTGCGTGGCACCTGCCGCGAGAAGATCGCGTTCGCGCAGCCCGATCCGGTCGTGAAATTCGGCGATCGTAGGCAGGGTGCCGGGCAGGCGATCCGTCAGCGCTGCGGGGCTTTCGGGAGTCTCGATCAGCGTCACGGCCAGCCCGGGCAGCGCACGCGCGAACGCGATCGCTGCGGACAGACCGACGATCCCGGCGCCGAGCACGGCAATGCTCGCGATCGGCGTTCGGCTCGTCACGCGGCGATCGTCGCGTTGCGTCGCGCGATGAACGCGGCATGGTCGGGCATCGCGGTGGCGGTGGCAGCGACATGATCGCGCAGGCTGGCGACCGCGCGGTCGAGACCGTCGAGGCCGGGGCGATCGGCGCGCTGGTCCCACGCCTGCGGGATAATTCCCTGGCCGAGATAGACCGCGATCCAGCTCGGTTCGAGGAACAGCCCCTCGCCATACTGAGTCACGCGACCGGCGCGGCGGAACAGCTCCATCTTCTCGGCGAGCGTATCGGGGACCTCCATCGTCCGGACATGGTTCCAGAAGTCCGAATCGTCGCGCTTGGTGGCGTGATAATGCAGGATCAGGAAGTCGCGGATGCGGTCATATTCCATATCGACCATGCGATTATACTCGGCGCGGTCGGTAGCGGAGATCCCCGCCGCCGCGGTATTTTGCGGGAACAGCTCGATCAGCTGCGTGATCGCCATCTGCGCGAGGTAGATGCTGGTCGATTCGAGCGGTTCGAGGAACCCCGAGGCGAGCCCGACCGCGACGACGTTGCCGACCCAGCTGTTGCGGCGGCGACCGGCGCGGAATTTGAGGAAGCGCGGGTCGGCAAGCGGCGCGCCCTCGACCGACGCGACCAACGCGTCCGCGGCCGCCTGGTCCGATATATGCGCGCTGGAATAGACATAGCCATTGCCGACACGGTGCTGGAGCGGGATCCGCCACTGCCACCCGGCCGATTTCGCCGTGGCTCTCGTATAGGGCTCGATCGGTCCCTCGGGCGACGTGCACGGCATCGCGACGGCACGATCGCAGGGCAGCCAGCGCGACCAGTCCTCCCACGGCTCGGCCATCGTGTCACCGAGCAGCAGACTGCGAAAGCCGGAACAGTCGACGAACAGGTCGCCCTCGATCGTATCTCCCGAATCCAGGCGGAGCGCCCGGACGTCGCCGCTCACCGCGTCCTGTTCGACCGACACGATCCGCGCTTCGGTGCGGCGCGCGCCGTGCGCTTCGGCAAAGCGGCGCAGATAGGGACCGAACAGCGTCGCATCGAACTGATAGGCATAGCCGAAGCTCGAGGCGAGGTCGTCCGCCGGACCGTCGGGGATCGCGAACCGGTGATTCTTGGCGGCGGCGACCGCGACCGAATAGTCGCCGATCGGTCCGGCGCGTCCTTCGGCGGCGAGGCGCAGCCAGTAGTGATGGAAGCCGACATCGTCGAGCGGCCGACCGAACGTCCCGAACGGGTGGATATAGCTTTCGCCGATCGCGCCGAAATCGCGGAAGTCGATGCCGAGTTTGAAGGTCGCATGCGTGGCGCGCATGAAGTCCGCCTCGTCGAGACCGAGCCGCTCCACGAACGCGCGGATATGCGGCAGGGTCGCCTCGCCGACGCCGACGATACCGATCTCTGCCGACTCGACCAGGTGGACCGTGCAGGCTGTCGGCAACAGCCGGACCAACGCCGCCGCCGTCATCCACCCCGCCGTCCCGCCGCCGACTACCACGACCCGCGTTGGCACCCTCTGCATCTCCGCCATCATCCTCTCACCAGCGCCGTTTACACAGCCTCTTATCATTTAGGACCGGTCCGAGCCTGTTACACTTTAGCAACACCTCCGCAATGTCCGACATATCTGTCTTTCAAATTGTCTTATTCATCTTGTGGTCCGTAATTTTGCTGCCTAACACCTTGGTAAGGCGAACGAAGGACGTTCGTCGATCTGGGGAAGCGCGATTAGATCGTCTGCTCGATGAGCGGCGGCGATAGCGCTGAAGGATGCTTAGGGGGTTATCATGGCTGGTGTTGCATCATCGCGGGCTATCGCTCGCGCGTCGCGTCTTGTCGGCGCAAGCGTTTCGGTTATCGCAATCGCCGTGATGGCGCCGTCTGCGTTCGCGCAGGTCGCCGATCCCGCCGCATCCGATCCTCAGGCGGTTCCGGCCCCCGCCGGCACGGGCGTCGCCAGCACGACGTCGGGCTCGGCCAGCCTGGATTCGGCGACGGCGGGTACGGCGCCGGGTTCGGCGAGCAACACCACGGGCACGTCGGGCGCGTCGCAGGACGCCGGCAACCCGACCCCCGATCCCGAGCGCGAAGAGATCGTCGTCACCGGCATTCGCCAGAGCCTGGCGAATGCGCAGAACATCAAGCGTAACTCGGACACGGTCGTCGACGCGATCACCGCGGAAGATATCGGCGCGCTCCCCGACCGGTCGGTCAACGAAGCGCTGCAGCGCGTGCCAGGCGTGTCGATCAGCCGCTTCGCAGCCCCCAGCGACTCCGCGCATTACTCGGCGCAAGGCTCGGGCGTCGTGATCCGCGGTCTCAGCTACGTGCGTGGCGAGTTCAACGGACGTGATGCGTTTGCAGCGGGCGGCGGTCGCGAGATCGGCTTCAACGACATCCCGGCGGAAATCGTCGGTTCGGTCGAGGTGTTCAAGAACCTCACCGCCGATCTCGTCGAGGGCGGCATCGCCGGCACCGTCAACATCAACACGCGCAAGCCGTTCGATTCGAAGAAGGACCTGCTGTTCCTGTCGGCGGGCATGAACCTCGGCGATCTGGAAAAGCGCGGCGCGCCGCAGTTCGTCGGGCTCGTCTCGAAGCAGTTCGACCTGGGCAGTGCAGGCCGGTTCGGGATCCTCGCCAGCGGCACTTACCAGAAGCTCTACAGCCGTTCGGACTCGGTGTTCGTCTCGTCGATGCTGCCGCGCTACAACGACGACACGAACGGCAACGGTGTCCAGGATGCCGGCGAAGGCCGCGTGTTGAACGCCGGGACGCCGTTCCAGTCGACGTTGTTCGATACCTTCCCGCTGCCGGCCGGTCGCAACGTCGTTTACGCTCCATTGGGTGCGGGCTCGCGTTCGCAGGATTTCAACCGTACGCGCATCGGCTATTCTGGGGCGGCACAGTATGAGACCGCTTCGGGCAATTTGCTGATCACCGGGCAGTTCGTTCGCGCCGAGTCGACCGACGACTGGCTCGAGCATACGGTCGAGCCGAACGTGTATTACGGCGATGTCAACACCGTCTTCCCGGTCGGTGGTTCGGATTTCACCTATGACGAAGACGGCGTCTTCACGAGCGGTACGCTCGGCAAGCGCAGCGGGCAGGTATTCGGCAACAATCCCGCCGGCTGCGGCACCAACGCCGATGGTTCGCTGGTAACCTATTGCCCGCTGACCCAGTTCGCGCCGAACGGCGTGTTCACGACCGAATCCAACCGTCACTTCTTTTCGAAGTCGATTTCGCAGGATCAGTCGATCAACATCAAGTTCGAGCCGATCGATCGCCTCCACCTGAACTTCGACGGTCAGTATGCGACGTCGAAGGTGAAGGTACGCGACGACATCCTCGACACCGCGACGTTCAGCCAGACCGCCATCGACCTGCGTGGCGGCATCCCGCAGATCACGTCGATCACGCCGGGCTTCGACACGACCAGCTATTTCGCCAACCCCAACTCGATCTATTTCCGCGACGCCTTCAATGGCCGCCAGGACAATAAGGGCCACGAGCTGGCGTTCCGCGGCGATGCGCAGTTCGATGTCAGCGACACCGCGTTCCTGCGCAACGTCCGGGTCGGCGGTCGGTACGCCGATCGCAAGCAGACGGTGAAGGCGGTCGACTACAACAACTGGGGCTATCTGTCGGAGACCTGGGCGGCGAACGGTCCCGTGACCTACGCCGCGCTCGAGCAGAACGAGCAGAGCCTGCACAACTTCACCAACTTCTTCCGCGGAAAGACCAACACGCCGCCGAGCGCGACGTTCGTCGCCGACGACATTCTGCGCGATCACGATGCGTTCACCGATCTGCTGCGCAAGATCACGGCGCTCGGCGGTGGCACCTACACGCCCGCGGAGGATCGTAAGACCTCGGACGGCAGCGCGCTGATCGACGGTGCCTATCTGCCGAACGAAGTGTATCGGAACCGCGAGCAGACCATGGCCGCCTATGCCCGCGCCGATTTCGGCGTCGAGGATTTTGGGAACGGCATGAGCCTGACGGGCAATGTCGGCCTGCGTTTCGTGCGCACGAAGGACAATTCGGACGGCGCGATCACCTTCCCGCAGCAGAATACGATCTTCGATCCAAGCAATCTGCCCGCCAACCCCAATGGCGGCACCTATCCGGCGACGCTGGCCGGCTTCTGTCAGTCGCAGCGCGACGTGCCGCCGACATCGGGATCGATCAACCCGATCTGCACCGTGCCGGCAGCGCAGCAGGCCGCGATCCTTGCCTATGCCAATGGATCGTCGACGCCCGATATCGCCAAGCAAAAGTTCAACTTCTGGTTGCCGAGCGCGAACGTGAAGCTTCAGGTGACGCCGACCCTGCTGTTCCGTGCGGCAGGCTCGAAGGCGATCTCGCGACCCAATTTCGGCGATCTGCGCAACTATGTCGGCGTCGGCGCGTCGGGCGGCAATACGGCCGGTAACTTCCAGTTCGCCGCGCAGTCGCGCAATCCGTTCCTGCGTCCGGTCGAGGCGCTCCAGTTCGACCTGACCAGCGAATGGTATTTCTCGAAGGTCGGCTCGCTGACCGCGACGGTGTTCCACAAGACGCTGTCGAACATCATCGTCGACAATCTCGGCTACACCCGCACGCTGACCAACAACGGCCAGACGTTCGACGTGCAGGTCAGCGGCCCCGCAAACGTCGACGGCAAGTCGCGGATCAAGGGTGCGGAAATCGCGTACCAGCAGACCTTCGACTTCCTGCCCGGCGCGCTCGGCGGCCTCGGCCTGCAGGCGAACTACACCTATGTGAAGGCGGGCAAGATCCCCAACCCGATCCCCGCCAACGGCGCCGCGGATGGCAGCCGTCCACCGCAGGACGTCGCCGGTCTGTACGATAACCTGCCGTTGCAGGGCCTGTCGAAGCATACCGTCAACCTCGCCGGCTTCTACGACAAGGGTCCGTTCTATGCCCGCGTCGCGTATAGCTGGCGGTCGAAGTTCCTGCTGACCAACCGCGATTGCTGCTTCCCGTTCCTGCCGGTCTACGCACTGCCGACCGGACAGCTCGATGCCTCGGCGTTCGTGACGGTGAACGAGCATTTCAAGCTCGGCGTGACCGCGTCGAACCTGCTCGACGAGACGACCAAGACCAACTTCCTGCTGAACGGTGCAGGGCTGGAAGCGCCGCGAAGCTTCTTCAAGAACGACCGGTCGTACACGCTCTCGGCGCGCATGACCTTCTGAGGTAGCGCGACGGAAGGCCGGGGATTACACGCACGCGATGAGTGAGATCCTTGGCCTTCCGGTTGCCGAAACCGGTGCGATCGACGCGGCGCGGTTCGAGGCCGAGATCGCGCACGGCTATCGACCGGTCGTCATGCGTGGACTTGCGGCGGACTGGCCAGCCGTTCGCGCCGCGCGAACCTCGGATCGTGCGATCGGCGAGCATATCGTGTCGTTCGATGGCGGGCGTTCTGCCGACGTCATGGTCGCGCAAAACGACGTACGCGGGCGGTTTTTCTACAGCGACGACTTGAGCGGCTTTAATTTCGAGCGTGCGAAGGCGCCGATCCCGACCTTGGTCGCGCAGCTGATCGCGCTTCAGGGCGTGGCGGGTGCACCGGCGATCTATGCAGGCGCTGCGGCGGCGGGAGAGTTCTTGCCGGGTTGGGCGGAGACGAACGTCCTGCCGCTGCCCACGCCCGATGCTGTGCCGCGCGTGTGGATCGGCAACGAGAGCCGGGTGTCGACGCATTACGACGTGTCGAGCAACGTCGCGGTGGTGGTCGCGGGGCGGCGGCGGTTCTGCCTGTTCCCGCCCGAGCAGGGGCCGAACCTGTACGTCGGGCCGCTCGATGTCACGATCGCCGGCCAGCCGGTGAGCTTGGTCGATCTCGAAGCGCCTGATTTGGAGCGGTATCCGCAATTTGCCGAGGCGCGTGCGCAGATGCAGGTGACGGTGCTGGAGCCGGGCGATGCGATCTTTATTCCGTCGATGTGGTGGCATGACGTCAAGGCGCTTGGGCGGTTCAACGTGCTGGTCAATTACTGGTGGGGGCAGGCGGGCGCGGCCTCGCCGTTTCCGGCGCTGGTCCACGCGATCTTGGCGATTCGTGACTTGCCCGAGGGCGAGCGTGCGGCGGTGCGCGGCTGGTTCGATCAATACGTGTTCGGGGATGAGGCGAAGGCTGCAGCCGCGCATCTGCCCGAGGCGATGCGCGGCGTGCTCGGCAGCCCGTCGCCGGAGCGGACCGACGCGATCCGTGGGTATCTCGCGCGGACGCTTGAGCGGCTGTAGCGAGACATTGTACGTCATCCTGACGAAAGTCAGGACCCAGAGCCGCGAATGCTCCGCTCGGTATCCTGGGTCCTGACTTTCGTCAGGATGACGGCAGGGCTGGATCGGAACGTGCGCGGGTCGCGTCCAGGAACGCTGTGGTCCACACCAGCGGGGCATTCCAGTTGATCGCGACTTCGTTGACGGTGAAGGCGCGGTAGTCGTCGATCCAGCAGGTTTGCGGCGCACAGCCCTTTAGCGGGCCGGGCTCTTTCGCGGCCGCCGAGTTAGGACCGCCTGAGAGCACGCCGGTGGGTGGCGCGGGGTAGCGCTTGTCTGCTGCGGCCGCCCAGAAGCGGTGATGCGGGTGCTGCATCGGGCGCGTGCCGATGCCAGTGACGTAGGACCGGTCGAGCGGGTTGCGGCCGAGGATATAGTCGAGGCTCGATACCACCGCGTCGCGGTAGGCGGGCTTGCGGTCGATCTGCCACGCGACGCCGAGCACGATCGCGCGGTTGAGGATCGAACTGCTCGAGCCCCAGGGGTAGTTGGTACCACCAAAGGGTATGCCATAGCCGCTGCGCTTGCCATCGGCGACGAAGCCGTCGGCGAGCGCGGTGATACGGCTGCGGAGCTTGGCGCGATCGTGCGCGGGCAGCGCGTCGGGCAGGGTCGCGAGCGTCAGCGCACCGGCCAGTTTCAGCGAGCCCCAGCCGATATCCGTACCGGGATCGGTGAAGAAGCCGTCACTGCGCAGGCGATCGAGAAACGCGGATTCGCGGGTCGTCGCGTAGAGCTGTGCCGCGGCAAAGGTGAATTCGTCGCGGACGTCGGGGTCGCCATAGCCGCCGCTTCCGGTGAAGTCCGAGCTGGTGAGCAGGTCGGGATGCCGCAGCGCCGCAGCCCAACCGCGGCGTGCGGCGGTGAGGCACCTGGCGGCAAAGCCGGGGTCGATCGTCCGCCAGACCCGCGCGCATTGTGCTGCGACCCCGACCATATTGAGCGTCGCCGCGGTCGAGGGCGGATAGAGGAATCGGGTCCGGCGGTCGTCGGCGGGCGCTGTCGGAAGCCCGGTCCAGTTCTCGTCGGCGATCTTGGTGTGGACCAGCCCGCTCGCGTCGATCATCGCGAACCGGGTGATGGTCTTGCCCGCGACGCCAGCGTCGGGCGCGACGGCTAGACGTGTCCCGTCTGGGATTTGCATTGCCAAGAGGAAGGCGACTTCGACGCGCGCTTCGTCGAGCAGGTCGTCCTTGCCGTTGGTGCGTTCGGGCAGCGCGAGGTGGCCGTCGGCGAACGCGGTGGCGTCTCCGAACGCGGCTAACCTTTCGTGAAGGTCGAGCAGGGTCCAGGTCGAGACGCCGCCGTTGACGACGTATTTGCCGTGGTCGCCGGCGTCGTACCAGCCGCCGGTCGCGTCGAGCTTGTAGTTGCACCCGGGCCATTGGACGCCCTTCTGGTCGACGCCGGCAAAGCAGGTGGCGATGTCGGGGGCATGGCCGGCGGGGCGGGCGAGGTCCTTGCGTTCGACGTACGCAGCCAGGATCGGAACGCCGCTGCGCTGCTGGTAGAAGAACGCCATTGCCGCGGTTGCCACGCGCGCGAACGGACGGTCGGCGATCGCGAAGGGGTGGCTGGCGTCCGTGCCGACGTGGAGGCGATAGCCGGTGCCGGGCGTGTGGAACGTGCCGAAGTCGATCCGGTGGACGCTTTCGACCGAGGCTGTATCGGGACCGACCGGTACCGTCTGCCCCGACGCGACGATCTTGCCGCGCGCGTCGGTGAGCGTCCATCCGAGCGGTTTCGTCTGCGCAGATGGCAGGACCGCGAGCTTGGGGCCGGTCGTCTCGAATCCGGCCTGGTCGATCCGGATCGGTGCGGGCGGGGCTTGCGTGGCGGCGGTCGTCAGCAGGACGGCCGCCGCACCCAGAAGGAGCCGGCTCAATCGCCGCACTTCGTCATCGGCACGGGCGCGGAGTCGATCTTCACGTCGGAGATCGACAGGCCGAGCTTGCCGTCGGTGGCGATCACGAACGGCGCGGTGACGTGCGCCATGTCGATGCCGCGCTTGGCGAAGCATTGCAGCGGGACGATCACCTGTTGCCAATCGCCGGGCTTGCCCGCCGCGAGCGTCTTGGTGATCGGCACCGTCACGGCCTTGCCGTCGTTGCTGACCATGCCGAGACCGACCGGTGCGCTGCCCGCGCGATCGACGCGGACGTCGACGACGATGCTCAGCTCGCCATTGCTCTCGCGCGTGAGGTCGAGCGGGCCCGAGGCCTCGACGCGGGCGTCCGCAGCGCCACCGGTCCAGACGAGCGAACGCGCGTCCTCCTGGCGACGGCGATCGACTGCGGAGGCGGTGAGGCGCTTGGTCGCGGTCGTCGCGTTAACGCCAAGCAGGCGGACCTTCGACTGGTCCTGCTCGACCAGGGTGAGCGACCAGCCCTCGGGAACGCGGCCCTTGCCGAAGATCGTGCCGTTCGACGATGCGGCCATGCCGGCAGGGCGGGTTTCGTCGAGCTTGGGGACGGTGCCCGGCTTGGCGTAGCTGAGGCGATAGCCGAATGCGAACAACGGGTCGTAGCCGGGATCGGAGCGGTTGAGGACATACTGGTCGGGGCGCTTCGGCCAGGAGAAACTGAGCTTGCCGCGGAAGTCGTTGGCGACGCTGCCGTCCTTCTTGCGGAACAGTACGTCGGCGACGCCGCCGCCTTCGCTGCCCGGCAGGAACGCCGCGACGAACGCATCGGAGGCGTTCAGTTCGGCGTTCACCCAGAGCGGGCGGCCCGACAGGAACACCGCCACGACCGGCACGCCTGCTGCCTTCAATTTGCGCAGGAGTTCGAGGTCGGACTTGTCCTCGGCGCTGTATTCGAGGTTCGGGCGGTCGCCCTTGAACTCAGCATAGGGTTGTTCGCCGAACACGACGATCGCCGCGTCGGGCTTCTTGGCGAAGCTGCCGTCCGCCGACAGCGTCGCGGTGCCGCCGGCGTCCTTGACCGCGGTGCTGATGCCGGACCAGATCGTCTCGGCATTGGGGAAGTTCGCGTTGGTGGTGCCGCCGCCCTGCCACGTCAGCGACCAGCCGCCGGCCTGTTGCGGAATGTTGTCCGCACCTCCGCCCGCGACGAGGATGTTGGCGGAGGGTTTCAGCGGGAGCAGGCCGCCTTCGTTCTTGAGCAGGACCATCGACTCGGCCACTGCACGCCGTGCGATTGCGCGGTGATCGGCGGCACCGATGAGGGTCATCTTGCCGGCGAGGGCGCGCGACGACGGGCGACCGCGATCGAACGTGCCGGCGCGGATTTTCACGCGGAGGATGCGGCGGACCGCGTCGTCGAGGCGTGCGGCGGGGATCTCGCCCGACTGCGCCTGCTTCAGCGTGTTGTCGTAGAGCGTCTTCCAGCCGGAGCCCGAATACATGAACATGTCGAGCCCGGCGTTGATCGCCGCGGCGCAACTCTCGTTGCTGCAGCCGTCGACCTGGCCGTGGCCGTTCCAGTCGCCGACCACAAAGCCATCGAAGTGCAGGCGGTCCTTGAGTACGCCGGTCAGCAGGCTCTTGTTGCCGTGCATCTTGGCGCCGTTCCAGCTCGAGAAGCTGGCCATCACCGATTGCGTGCCGGCCTCGATCGCGGCCGGGTAGCCGCCGAGGTGGATATCGCGCAGCGTGGTTTCGGGGATCAGCGCGTCGCCCTGGTCGCGACCGCCGGTGCCGCCGTCGCCAAGGAAATGCTTGGTGGTCGCGATGACGTGGTCCGGAGCGAGGAACTCCTTGGTGCCGACCTTGCCCTGGATGCCGTCGATCAGCGCACCGGCATAATCCGCCTGCACGGTCGGCTCTTCCGAATAACTCTCGTAAGTACGGCCCCAGCGGTCGTCGCGGACGACGGCGAGGGTGGGGGCGAAGGTCCAGTCGATGCCGGCGGCGGCGGTCTCGATCGCGGTGACGTGGCCGATCTCGCGCATCAGGTCGCGGTCGCGCGCAGCGCCGAGGCCGATGTTATGCGGGAAGAGCGTCGCGCCGGGGATGTTGTTGTTGCCGTGGACCGCGTCGGTGCCCCAGATCACCGGGATCGCGGGGCGGGCGTCGCTGCGGGCCATCGACGCGTCGTAGAAGGCGTCGGCGAGCTTCAGCCACTCGACGGGGGGCGCGAGATCATTGCCGCCGGGTCCTGCATTGCCGCCGTTGAGGATCGAGCCGAGCTTGTAGGTGCGCAGGTCGGAGGGCTCGATGCTGGCGATGTCGACCTGGATCAGCTGGCCGATCTTGTCCGCGACCGACATGCGTTTCATGATCGCATCGATCCGCGCCTCGACCTTCGGATCGCGCGAGGGACGCGCGGTGGCGGTCGGCCAAAGCTCGGGGTGCGCGACCGCCGACAGCTTGGCGGAGGCGGTAGGGGCAGGATTGGCCGGCGAAGGAAGGGGTGTGGCGGCCGATTGCAGCAACAGCGCGATCGTGAACGTGGAAAACCCTGCCGACATCATACTCTCCCCGAATGGTACGCGACCGCAGTCCGTACCTTGGCAGCCGTGCTACATGGTGGCGGTAACACGAAGCAAATCATTTGCTCATTTCTGCGACCACAGCGTCGGATGCGCGTCGATATACCCGGCGAGTGCGGTCGCGATCCGGGCGTCGTCCGCGGTCGACGGGTGGGCGTGGCAGCCGCTGAAGGCGAGGCCGGTGACGGGGATGAAAGCGATGTTGCGCTCGCCTTCGGCTTTCAGGCGCGCGGCGACCTTGCCGACCTCTGCCGCGATCTCGCCGTCCGCCATGTCGGTCGCCCAGAGGACGACATACGCGTCGGGATTGCGCGCGCGGAGCCGTTTCACGAAGTCGACGTAACGCTTTTCGTAAGCCGCGTGGAGCGCGTCGCGCGTCTTCCACGGTTCGGTGGCCTTCAGCGGGGTGGTGAAGTCGTTGGTGCCGAGCGCGATGATGAACAGGTTCGGGTGCCAGGCCGGGTCGGCGTAACGCTTGGCCTTGTCGAACAGCGTGAACGGGTAGGCGGTGGGGACGGTATCGCCCGGCGAGCCGTCGTAATTGCGGACGATGCCGCGACCCGAGATCGCGTTGACCTGGTAATCGGCGCCATAGCGGCGCGCGGTAAGCGCGGGCACCGCGAGCGAGGTGTCGGTGGTCGCCCAGACCTCGTCCTGCGTGCAGTCGCGCTTGGTGGCGATGTTGCCGTAGCCGACGGTGTGGGAGTCGCCGATGAATTCGATCTGGCGGGTACGGGCGCGGGCGGGGAGGGCACGTGTTCGCTGGTCGGCGTAGAAGCCGCCGAAGACGGTCGAGGCGGCCTGGCTTTCGCTGGCTACGTCGACGCGGATGCTATGGCGGCCGCGGCCAAGCCCGGCGATGCGGTAGGTGCCCGGCTTCGGCTTGACGAGTTTGGCGACCGTGGCGCCGTCGACCGAGACGCGGAGGATGACCTCGCCTTCGCCGATCTTCAGCATGACGGCGGGGCCGCTGAACGCCGCCTCGAAATAGGTACCCGGCCATTGGCGCGCGTAGCCACCGGCGGTGCGCTCGACGCGGCCGCCGATGTGGAGCGGGAGCGGGGCGCCCGGCTTTGTCACGACGAGCGCGATCGTTGCCGGCTGCGCGACCGCTGCACTTGCCGCCAGTAATGTTGCGCCGAGCAGCGCCAGGATCGTCTTCATGCCTTGACCTTCAGCCATGCGGGAAGCTCGTCCTTGGTGATGTAGCGTTTAGATGCGAAATCGCGGCGCAGTTGATCGGGCGTGTTCTGGTCGGTGCCGGTCAGCCAGCGCGTGTGCCAAGTCATGAACCAGAGCCAGTCGGACGTCGGGCCGAGCGATGCGGGGTCGGGGACGGGGCCGTTCTCGTGCAGGCAGATCGGCAGGGTGTCGCCGACGATGGCCTTAACCTGCGCGAACATCGGTGCGAGATTGCCGTGGTCTTTGGCGTAGATATCCGCGCCCGCGACATCGACCGTCGCGCGTCCCGGATACCAGGCGGGGTCGACATTCTGTCCGGCCCAGCCGAGCACCCAGATCAGATTGTCGAGACGGTGAACGCGGGTGAATTGGTCGTACATCAGCGCCCACAGGGCCTTGAACGCGTCGGGGCCGTGCTTGCCCCACCAGAACCAGTCGCCGCTGAATTCGTGGAACGGGCGCCACAGGACGGGCACGCCGCGGTCTTGCAGGACCTTCAACAGACGCGCGACCTCGGTCATGTCGCGCATCATCGCGACGTTCTGCGGCGTGCCGGGCCTTAGCGCGGCGACGACGTCGAAATCCTTCTTCGAATTCTCATAGCCGGTGCCGATGTCGGGGGCGCCCCAATGCCAGCACAGCGTGACGATGCCGCCCGACGACGCCCAGGCGATCGCGCGATCGTTCACCGCGGCGTTGTCGCGCGGGTCGATATAGTCGAGCCCGAGGATCGCCGGGAGCTTGCCGGTCACGCGCTTCAGATAGTCGAGTTCGCCGTTCGGATTGGTCGGGCCCGAGCCCTGCTCCTGCTGGCCGGTCAGCGTTTTCCTGCCGTATTGGCTCCAGAGATACGCGTAGAGCGTGCGTGCTGCGGGCGAGGCGTTCGGATTGCTCAGGCGGCGGTTCGGGATTGCTGCCAGCGCGGGGACGCCGTGGAGCAGGCCGAGCGCTGCGGTCATGCCCAGCGTTTCGCGTCGGTTGAGCATTACAGCTTGGCCATCGCGGCAGCGTGGGCGCGAATCACGGCCTGCGTCGACACGTCGCTTTCGAATACGCCATACCAGCCCTGCGGTTCGTGGGGGGGGTCACCCATATAGCCGAGGTCGCCGCGCTGGAACCGATGGTCGGCATGGCTGGTCCGCGCCTCGCCGTTCCACGCCCAGAAATTGGAGCCCGCGAGCGGCCCGCCAGCCTTCGCATTGGCTTCGACCGCGGCATAGATCTGGCGGTAGAAGCGGTCCTTGTATTCGGTCGCGATGAACGGATCATAGGCGGCCTGGCCGTCGCGCGGGTAGCCGAACTCCTCGATCACTAGCGGCTTGCCGAGCGTCGTGGCGAGCCGGATATGCGCGTCAATATAGTCGGCCACCTTCGCCGCGCCGGCGTCATAGGTGCCGGCGAGATTGCCCGCGTCCATCCAGGTCCAGTTGTTCGGCCAGATATGCGCGGTGAGGTAGTCGATCGACGGCGACTTGTGCGCGGCGAGCACGACGTCCTCGCGCTCGATCGAACCCTTCAGCCCTTCCGACCCGGTCGAGACGAGGTGGTTGGGATCGAGCGTCTTGATGTACCGTGCGGTCTCGTCGACCCAGCGGTAGAAGTGCGATAGGTTGGGCACCGCCACCTTGTCCGACCCGGCCGGGCGCGGTTCGTTGGCGAGCTGCCATGCCATGATCGTCGGGTCGGCGGAATACGCCATGCCGGTGACGCTGTTGGTCCGCGAGACGACCGCACGGATATAGTCGCGGTACATCGCCTGAGCCTGGCCGCTGGTGTAGAACGCGGCGTTCCAGTCGGCGAACTCGGGCCACGGATGTGCCGGGTCGTTCATGTTGATGTACTTGCCGCCGTTGACCCACGACAGATACGTCATCATCCCGCCCGACCATTCCCAGAAGTTGGTGAGGTAGATCACGCCGGTCATGTCGCGCTTAGCCATCTCGGCGAGCGTCCAGTCGAGGCCCTTGAGCAGATCCTCGTTATAGGTCGCGGTCTTGTCGCGGAAACCGGGGGTGATCGAGTTCTTGAGCGGTGACAATTCGGCCGAACCGAGAATGCGGAGGTTACGGACGCCAAGTGCCTTCAATCGGTCCAGCTCGCGCGCGAGCCGTGCACGGTTGCCGTACGCGGTATCCGCACCGAGCCACGCGCCGTACCAGATGTTCGCCCCGGCATAGCGATACGGCTTGCCGTCGCGTTCGAAGCCGTGTCCGACGACGGTCACGAAGGCCGAAGGGGGGCGAGGATCGCTGCGTTGCGGCACGGTCGCACAGGCGGCCAGAAGCGCGGCGCCGGTGATCGTCGCGGCGCCAGTAACGAGCGCCGTGCGCCGGTTCATAGTCATGTCATGCCCCCATCCATCTCACACCGTGTCTGCTGCACGCTGTTTGGTATTTGCCGAATCCAAAACGTGCGGTCCATGCGTATCATCGGGAAAACAAAAAATCATTTGGGTAATGTGTGCGTATGACGGCCGGCAGAGCTTCTTTGGCTCGGTCACTCGGCTGTAACGGGCTTTCGGCGTGGTCGGGAATGACGGGATGCAGTCGCGGGTCATGCCTTGGCGGGTACTGCGGATGCGCGCATGCGGTGGCGCGAACACATAACCGTCGTCCGGATCGCCCGGCCGGACGCAGACGGATTGACGCGGATCGCACGACGATCTCACGACGCCAGCATATGGCGACCGCGGCCCACCGCGCATGCCCCTGTTGCAGACTGTAATCCCGATGCGCCTTCCCCGTTTTTTCAGCCGTGCGTCCAGCGACATGGCAATCGATCTCGGTACGGTGAACACCGTCGTCTATCTGCGCGGGCAGGGGATCGTCCTGAACGAACCCTCGGTCGTTGCGATCGAATCCCGAGACGGCGTCCAGCAAGTTCGAGTGGTGGGCGCCGAGGCGAAGCTGATGATGGGCAAGACGCCCGACGGGATCGAGACCATCCGGCCGATGCGCGATGGCGTGATCGCCGATCTCGACGTCGCCGAGCAGATGATCAAGTTCTTCATCGACAAGGTCCATGGTGGGCACAGCCGGATGCCCCGCTACCCGGAAATCGCGATCTGCATTCCCTCGGGCGCGACTTTGGTCGAACGCCGCGCGATCCGGCAGGCGGCGTCCAACGCCGGCGCGCGGAAAGTATATCTGATCGAGGAGCCGATGGCCGCGGCGATCGGGGCGGGATTGCCCGTGACCGAACCTGTCGGTGCGATGGTGGTGGATATTGGCGGCGGCACGACGGAGGTTGCGGTGCTGTCGTTACGCGGGCTCGCCTACAGCACGTCGGCGCGCGTTGGCGGCGACAAGATGGACGATGCGATTGCGTCGATGATTCGCCGCAAGCACAACCTGGTGATCGGCGAGGCAACGGCGGAGCGCGTCAAGCTGGCCGCCGGGATGGCCCGCATGCCCGAGGACGGGATCGGCGAGACGATGCGCGTCAAAGGTCGCGATCTTCGCGCCGGGGTGCCGCGCGAGATCGAGGTTACCCAGGCCGATATTGCAGGCTCGCTCGCCGATCTGGTCGGTCAGATCGTCGAGACCGTGCTGACGGCGCTGGAAAAGACCGAGCCGGAGTTGGCGGCCGATATCTGTGAGCAGGGGATAGTGATGACCGGCGGTGGATCGCTGCTCGTGGGGCTCGACGCGGTTCTGTCCGACGCGACCGGCCTGCCCGTGATCGTGGCCGAGGACGCGTTGACCTGCGTCGCGATAGGCGCGGGAAGGGCGATGGAGGAACCGATCTTGCAGGGCGTGATGACCGAGGTTTGAGCGGGTCGGATGTGCGCGGCCAGTAGCAGGTCGAGGCGGGCTAGATCCCTGCCATGTGGGCCTGACTACATCGCGCCGTCGCGGATCGTCTCCATCGCGACGAAGGTCGAGGTGCTCGCGACGTGCGGCAGGCTCGAGATCCGCTCGCCCAGCACCTCGCGGTAGCGGCGGATGTCGGGCGTGCGGACCTTCAGCAGATAGTCGAAGCTGCTGGCGATCATGTGGCATTCCTCGACCTCGCGGATCGCGAGCACCGCACGGCGGAACGCGTCGAGCGCCGCCTCGCGCGTGTCGGACAGCTTCACCTCGGTGAAGGCGATGTGATCGACCCCGAGCTTGACCGGATCGAGCACCGCGCGGAACCCGCGGATATAGCCCTGATCGAGCAGGCGTTTGAGCCGGACCTGACAGGGCGTCTTCGACAATCCGACGCGACGCGCGAGTTCGGCGACGGACATCCGGCCGTCGTCGCGCAGAAGGTCGATGATGCGGCGGTCGAACTGGTCGATCTCACTGGCGTGATCCACTTTATCGGGCATTACGCCGCTCCTGACGTCTCAAAATGGTTGAACCGACCGATATAATGCCACCGATAAGGCGGATCGCCAATCGCGTCCATGCTACGGTCTGGTCAGGTTCTAGACGAGGCTCGCCGCATGCCGCACACATCTTCGCTTCCGCCATTGTTTGCCGATTTTGCCCCGCCGATCCGCACGCAGAGCGATTTCCGCCGCGCGATTACCGCCGCGTATCGACGGCCCGAAGCCGCATGCCTCGCACCGCTGCTCGATCAGGCGACGCTCGACGAAGCCACCGCGGCGGATGCGACGCGCACCGCGACCTCGCTGATCACCGCCTTGCGGGCGAAAAAGCGGGGCGGCGGGGTCGAGGGGATCGTTCAGGAATATGCGCTGTCAAGCCAGGAGGGCGTCGCGCTGATGTGCCTGGCGGAGGCGATGCTGCGGATTCCGGATGCGGAGACGCGTGATGCGTTGATCCGTGACAAGATCGCGGGCGGGGATTGGACGTCGCATCTGGCGGAGGGGCGATCGTTGTTCGTCAATGCGGCGACCTGGGGACTCGCGCTGACCGGCAAGCTGACCGGGAGCGTCGACGACAAGGGGCTGGGTGCGGCGCTCACCCGGCTGATCGCGCGCGCGGGCGAGCCCGTGATCCGCGGCGGCGTGGCGATGGCGATGCGGATGATGGGCGAGCAGTTCGTCGCCGGGCAGACGATCGCCGAGGCGCTCAAGCATGCCAAGGGCCCGGAGTCGGAGGGCTTCCAGTACAGCTACGACATGCTCGGCGAGGCAGCGACGACCGCGGAGGACGCGCGGCGCTATCACGGCGATTACGTCGCGGCGATCCATGCGATCGGCAAGGCATCCGCCGGGCGCGGGATCTATGGCGGGCCGGGGATCTCGATCAAGCTGTCGGCACTGCACCCGCGCTATGCCCGGTCGCAGGCGGATCGCGTGATGGCCGAGCTGCTGCCCGACGTGAAGGCGCTCGCGCTGCTGGCGAAGCGCTACCACATCGGCCTCAACATCGATGCGGAAGAGGCGGATCGCCTCGAACTGTCGCTCGACCTGCTCGAAAGCCTTGCGACCGACCCCGATCTGAGCGGTTGGAACGGGCTGGGCTTCGTGGTGCAGGCCTATGGCAAGCGCTGTCCGTTCGTGCTCGACTGGATCGTCGATCTCGCGCGGCGCGCCGATCGCCGGATTATGGTCCGGCTGGTCAAGGGCGCGTATTGGGACGCCGAGATCAAGCGCGCGCAGGTCGACGGGTTGGCCGACTTCCCGGTCTACACGCGGAAGGTGCATACCGACGTCGCGTATATTGCGTGCGCGCGGAAGCTGCTGGCGGCGGGGGATGCGGTGTTCCCGCAGTTCGCGACGCACAATGCGCAGACGCTGGCGACCATCCACGCGATGGCGGGACCCGACTTCATGATCGGCGATTACGAGTTCCAGTGCCTCTACGGGATGGGCGAGCCGCTGTATGAGGAGGTCGTTGGCGGCAATCGGTTGAACCGGCCGTGCCGGATATATGCGCCGGTCGGGACGCATGAGACGCTGCTGGCGTATCTGGTCCGGCGACTGCTCGAGAACGGGGCGAACTCATCGTTCGTCAACCGGATCGCCGACCCTGCGGTGGCGATCGCCGAACTGGTGGTGGATCCGGTCGCGACGGTGCGGGCGATGCCGGTGCCGGGCGCGCCGCATCCGGCGATTGCCCTGCCGCGCGACCTGTATGGGACGCGGCGCAATTCCGACGGCCTCGATGCGAGCGACGAGACCGTGCTCGCGACGCTGAGCGAGACGTTCCGCGGTGCGCTGGCGCCGGCGCGGGCGGGGACTGAGGGCGCCGAGCGGGCTGTGCTCAATCCGGCGGATCACCGCGACCAGGTCGGGACTGTCTGCGAACTGTCAACGGACGCTGCGCTGGCGCTGGCGCGGACGGCGGCAGAGGCGGCGCCGCGTTGGGCTGCGGTATCGGTGACGGAGCGCGCGGCGTGTTTCGACCGGGCGGCGGACCTGATGCAGGCGCGGATGCCCGTATTGCTGCCGCTGGTCATGCGCGAGGCGGGCAAGTCGCTGGCGAACGCGGTCGCCGAGGTGCGCGAGGCGATCGATTTCCTGCGCTATTATGCGCAGCAGGCGCGGTTGTTGCCGGCGGAGCAGGCGCCGCTCGGCGTCGTGACGTGCATCAGCCCGTGGAACTTCCCGCTCGCGATCTTCGCGGGGCAGGTCGCCGCGGCGCTGGTCGCGGGCAATGCGGTGCTGGCGAAGCCGGCGGAGGAAACGCCGCTGATCGCCGCGCAGGGTATCGCGATCCTGCATGAGGCGGGGATCCCAGCGGACGTGTTGCACCTGGTGCCGGGTGACGGCGCGATCGGTGCGGCGCTGGTCGCGGCGCACGAGACGATGGGGGTGATGTTCACAGGCTCGACCGAGGTCGCGCGGCTGATCCAGGCGGAACTCGCCAAGCGCGTGTCGCCGGCAGGGGCACCGATTCCGCTGATTGCCGAGACCGGCGGACAGAATGCGATGATCGTCGATTCCTCCGCGCTGGCCGAACAAGTGGTCGCGGACGTGGTCGCGTCGGCGTTCGATAGCGCGGGGCAACGGTGCTCGGCGCTGCGGATCCTGTGCCTGCAGGAGGACGTCGCCGACCGGACGCTGGCGATGCTCAAGGGCGCGCTGCGTGAGTTGCGGATCGGGCGGACCGATACGCTGGCGACCGATATCGGCCCGGTGATCTCGGCCGAGGCGAAGATGAACATCGAGGGGCATATCGAGCGGATGCGCGCGCTGGGGCGGCCGGTCGAGCAGATCGCGCCGGTCGGGGACATCACGCAGGGGACGTTCGTCTCGCCGACGATCATCGAACTCGACGACCTCGCCGATCTGGAGCGCGAGGTGTTCGGGCCGGTGCTGCACGTCGTGCGCTTCCGGCGCGCCGAGCTGGGGACGCTGATCGATCGGATCAACGCGACGGGGTACGGCCTGACGTTCGGGCTGCATACGCGGCTCGACGAGACGATCGCGTTCGTCACGCAGCGGGTGCAGGCGGGTAATCTGTATATCAACCGTAACGTGATCGGCGCGGTGGTCGGCGTGCAGCCGTTCGGCGGGCGCGGGCTGTCGGGGACCGGGCCGAAGGCAGGCGGGCCGCTGTATCTCGGGCGGCTGGTGACGGGGGCGGATGTCGGAGCGGCCGGTTCGGGCGATCCGGTGGTGACGGAGTTCGCGTCGTGGCTCGAGGGTCGCGGTGATACTGGCGCTGCGCAGGCCGTGCGGGATTGCGCGGCGGCGTCGCCGCTGGGCGGTGTGACGGAACTGGCCGGTCCGGTCGGCGAGACCAACGTCTATGCGATCCATCCGCGTGGCACCGTGTTGCTGCTGCCGGCAACGCGGGAGGGCCTGATCGCGCAGCTTGCGGCGGGGCTTGCGTCCGGAAACGATCTGGTTGTCGGCGATGTGGCGGCGTTGACGCTGGACCTTCCCAAGAGCGTTGCCGCCCGCGTGCGGTGGGTCGAGGATTGGGCGGCGGCGGGGCCTTATGCCGGCGCGCTGATCGAGGGCGATGCCGAGCGCGTCCGCGCGCTGAACCAGGCGATCGCGGCGCTGCCGGGGCCGATCGTGCTGACCCAGGCGGGAGCGGCAGGCTATCGGCTCGACTGGCTGGTCGAGGAAGTCTCGACCTCGATCAACACGACCGCGGCGGGCGGCAATGCCAGCCTGATGGCCATGGCGTAAGCGATACCCGAGCCACGTAAACAGCGGCTTGTTCCGGCGGGGTTTTCCGTTCACCCTGCCGGCATGAACCGCATCCTGCCCCTGCTCATGCTGCTGACCGCAGCGACCGATCCTGCCGCTCCGCTATTGTCGCCGGAGCGGATCAAGGCGGATGTCCGGACGCTCAGCGCCGACGACTTTCATGGACGGGGGCCGACGCAGATCGGCGAGCCGATCACGCTCGATTTCCTCGCGCGCCGGTTTGCGGATCTGAAGCTGCAACCGCTGGCCGACGGTGGGTATCGCCAGCGGGTACCGTTGCTGCGCTGGACGCGCGAAAAGGCGGCGTTCACGCTGCACCTCGGCGGGACATCGGTGCCGCTGAACCCCGGTGTCGAGATCGCGGCGTCGTCGCGGATGGTCGGGACGACCGCGCTCGACGGCGTGCCGATCGTGTTCGTCGGCTACGGGGTGGTCGAGCCGTCGCTCGGCTATGATCCGTACCGCGGCGTCGACGTGCGCGGCAAGATCGTGGTGGCGCTGGCGGGCGATCCCGACGTCGAGGCGGGGCGCGATCTCGGCTTTGGCGGTCGCGTGTCGAGCCCGGCGGCACGGACCAAGCTGACCGAAGCGCAGAAGCGCGGCGCTGCGGCGTTCCTGACGATCCACGAGACATTTCCTGCTAGCTATCCGTGGCTGCAAATCGCCAATGGCGACGCGGTGCCGGGCTATGCGCTCGATACCGGGACGATCCCGGCGGCGTTCGGCCTTCGCGGCAATTTGCGCAACGACATCGGCGTACGGCTGCTGCGGCAGGGCGGGATGGACTACAAGGCGGCCAAGATCGCCGCGCAGCGCGCGGATTTCCACGCGGTCGAGCTGAAGGGCGCGACGCTCTATGCGCAGGTCGACACGCGGCTGGATCGTGCCGAGAGCCACAATATCGTCGGCATCCTGCCGGGCACCGACCCGGCTGCGGGCAGCATCCTGTATGGCGCGCACTGGGATGCGTATGGCGAGAACGCGTTCGATCCGCCCGCCGACCGGATCCGCAACGGCGCGATCGACAACGGCACCGGCACCGCCACGCTGCTTGAGATCGCGCGTGCGTTCACGCAGGCCCCGCGGCCGCGACGCTCGGTCGTCTTCGCGCTGTGGACGGCAGAGGAGAAGGGGCTGCTCGGCGCAAGCTGGTATGCCGACCACCCGGTCCTGCCGCTTGCCACCACCGCAGCGCAGTTCAACCTAGATCCGCACGTCGTGCTCGGGCGGACCCGCGATCTCGAGCTGATCGGCGTGGGGCGCACGCCGATGGAGGCCGATCTCGCGCGGGTTGCGGGCGCGCAAGGCCTGCGGATCGTGGCCGAGCAGAATACCGAGGCCGGGTGGTATTACCGCTCCGATCATTATGCGTTCGCGCAGAAGGGTGTTCCGGGCGTGTACTTCCGGGCGGGACGCGATCTGGTGGCGGGCGGTGCCGCGGCAGGGGAGGCGAAGCGCGCTGCGTTCAACGCGCGCTGCTATCACCAGACCTGCGACGAATATGATGCGCGCTGGGACATGACCGGTGCGGCGCAGGAGGGCAGCGTGGCCTATGCGCTCGGTCGCGAAGTGGCGCAGGGGACCAACTGGCCCGGCTGGAACGCGAGCGAGCCGTTTGCGGTCGAGCGGGCGAAGACGGCTGCGGAACGGCGCTAGGCGCGGTCAGCGGCGGCGAAGCATCGCGGGTTAGGGCCGGAGCGCCGCCATCTTTCGCAACGCATCGCTCGCGACGATCCGGAGCGGTGCGCCATCGCGGCGCAGTTCCTCTGCCTTCAGGAACGCGGCACTCGACCGAACCGCGCGCCCGAACGGTTCGCGGCCGGCGACGACCAGCAGCGTCGTTGAACTGCCGACCCCGGTCATCACGCGCGCGCCCAGCCCGGCGGCCAGGTGCGCCAGCTTGCCGTCGCGGGGCTCGCCGAGGATCGCGACGCGTTCGCCTTTGAGGGGGCCATCGTCCGCGGCCCGCGGGGCAGGGCCGGCGACGCGCGGCGGGGCGAGCCAGTCGGCGAGCGACAGGCCGGTATGTTCGCATGCCTTGACGATCACCCAGCCGGCGGCGCGCGCGTCGCTGAGCGCGTCGTGATGCTTGTGGGTGATCCCGAGATAGCGGGCGAGGAGACCGAGGCGGTGGCTTTCGAGATCGGGCCAGGCGCGCTTGGCGACGCGGACGCTGTCGAGCCAGGTCGTCTCGATCATCGCGCGGTCATGGACGCGGCAGGCGGCCGCCAGCGCGCCCTTGTCGAAATAGGAATGGGCGACGGTGGTACGGCTGGTCAGATGGCCGTGGACGATCGCGTGGACGTCGGCGAAGGTCGGCTGGCCGACGACGTGATGTTCGGCGATGCCGTGGATGCGTGTGTTGAAGACCTCGAAGATGTCGCGCGGGTCGACCAGCGTCTCGTATTCGAAGATCTCGCGGCCGTTCTTGAAGCCGACGATGCCGATCTGGCAGATGCTGCTGACGCGCGAGCAGGCGGTCTCGACGTCGATCACGACGAAATCGGGGGCGTCGTTTTGTGGGGCGGGGCTTTGTGGGGCGGGGCTGTGCGTCACGTCGCTCATGGGTCTGCCCTGACGATCAAGCTGGGCCAAGTAAAGACGGGCCGATCCTCGCCCGGCAGGGGGAGGTCGAGGAAACATCTGCTCCGTGTCCTCCCCCTCCCTCTCGCTGCGCGATCCACCGCCCCCTGGCGGGGGAGGATCGCGGACTGTCCCCTATCGCAGCTGGCTGTCCTTGCTGCCGCGGCGGTTGAAGAGGGCGGAGACGGGGCGATCGCGACCGCTCTGGCAGGCGACGCAAGTGCGTACGCCAGGGATCGCCAGCCGACGTAATTCGGGGATGTCGTCGCCGCACTGCGCGCAATACGGCTCGCTGTCGCCGGTCGGCATGCGTGCACGCGCGACCAGCACGGCGTCCATCACCGTGTCGTCGATCTGATCCTGTACCGCGCCGTCGCGTGTCCAGCCGCCCGCCATTGCCTCGTCCTTTGCTCAACCTCTTCAAGAATATGGGTAATCCTGCTGTCCTTTTCCAGGCGCGGACGGGGCAGAGCTGTGGCTGTGGGCTTGTGGATCGGTCGCATTCGGGCCACGCTCGGGTCAGCTCATTCCGAAAGGTCGACGATGAACCGTTCTGTCCGTCTCATGCTTTGTGCCGCCCCAGCCTTGCTCGTCGCGAGCGAACCGACCGTCGCGAGTGCGCAACGCGTACCCGCGCCGATCGCCGCCGCGGTCGCAGGGTCGACGCGGACGCCGGCTAATGTCGCGCGCGACCGGTATCGCCACCCTGCGCAGACGCTCGCGTTCTTCGGGGTTAAGCCGACCGACACGGTCGTCGAGATCTGGCCGTCGGGCGGTTGGTATACCGAGATCCTCGCGCCGCTGACCGCGCGCGGCGGTGCCTATTACGCGGCGGGCCCTTGGGAGAAGGGCCTCAACGGCGTGCGCGCGATGCAGGCCAAGAATGCCGCGACCTATGGCAAGGTTCGGCTGGCGGCGTTCCCGGCCGAGGCGGGGAAGCCGGGCGTGCCCGATGGCAGCGCCGATGTCGTGCTGACGTTCCGCAACGTCCATAACTGGCGCTTCGGTGGCGCGGATCGGGCGCGCGCGATGTTCGCGGCGATGTTCAAGATGCTCAAGCCGGGCGGCACGCTGGGGGTCGTCGAACACCGGCTGCCCGAGGCGCGCGACGTCGCTGCCGAAGAGAAGAGCGGCTATATGAAGCCGAGTTCGGTGATCGGGTTCGCGACCGCGGCCGGGTTCAAGCTGGCGGGCAAGTCCGAGGTCAACGCGAACCCGAAGGACAGCGCGGACTGGCCGAGTGGCGTGTGGACGCTGCCCCCGAGCTATGCGCTGAAGGACGTCGACCGCGCGAAATATGCGGCGATCGGCGAGAGCGACCGGATGACGCTGAAGTTCGTCAAACCGCGGTAAAGCGTTGCTTGCAGCGGTTGGACGCCCGGCCTAACCCTCCCCGATAGCCGCGTGTTTGCGGTGGGGGAATTTGCCGGTGTCGATCAAGCTGCTGCTCGCTGCGTTTCTTGCAACCACCGGCGCGAGCGCGGCGGTCGGGCAGGCGTTGCCGCCACCGACCGCGCAGGCCGGCGACAGCGCCGAGGATACCAGGCTCAAGGCGCTGTTCTATGCGAGCGACGAGGCGAGCCTGAAGCGCAACCCGGTGTCGGCGATCTTCCGCGGCGACCTGCGCTACGCGGATCATCTCGGCGACTATCTGACCGACGCGTATACTGCGGCCGAGCGGGCGGCGGCGGAGGCCGATCTCGCCGCGCTGGGCCGGATCGATCGCGCGAAGCTATCGGCGGTCGATCAGATCGCCTATGACGTGTTCGAGACGAATACGCGGATCATGCTGCGCGGCTATGCGCCCGATTTGCTTAAGATCCAGCGCGACCTGCCGATGGATCATTTCTCGGGGTTCCAGACCTTCTATCCCGATTTCGCCTCAGGCCAGGGCGCCGCGCCGTTCAAGACGCTGGTCGATTACGAGAACAACCTGAAGCGTAATGCCGAATATGCCGCGGTGCTCGATCGCGCGATCGGGCTGTTCCGCGAGGGAATGAAGGACGGCATCGTCCAGCCGCGGCTGGTGGTCGACAACATGATCGGCCAGTTCGACAATCTGATCAAGGAGGGCGTCGAGCGCTCGACCTTCGCGGGGCCGCTCAAGACGTTCCCGGCGAGCGTCGGCGCGGCGGACCAGGTGCGGTTGCGGACCGCCTATGCCTCGCAGATCCGCGACGTGATCCTGCCCGCCGAACAGCGGATGCGCGATTTCCTCGCCAACGAATACCGCGCCAAGGCACGTGACAGCGTGGGCTTGTCGGCGATTCCGGGCGGGGCGAAGCTGTATGCGTATCTGATCGAGCAGAACACGACGCTGCCGTTGTCGGCGGACGCGGTCCACTCGTTGGGTCTGTCCGAGGTCGCGCGGCTGCTGAAGGACATGGAGACGCAGAAACGGGCGGTCGGCTTCAAGGGGACGTTGCCCGAGTTCTTCACCTATCTGCGGACCGATCCGAAGTTCGCGCCTGCGTCGGCCGAGAAGCTCCGCGAGGGCTATCAGGCGATCGAGACGAAGATCTATCAGCGGATCCCCGAGCAGTTCTCGCTGGTGCCCAAGACCAAGCTCGAGATCCGCGCGGTGCCGGCGTTCAAGGAGAAGACCGAGGCGGGTGGCTCGTACCAGGGCGGCACGCCCGACGGGACGCGGCCGGGCGTGTTCTATTACAACACCTATGACCTGCCCTCGCGCTACACCTGGGAGATGGAGACGCTATTCCTGCACGAGGGCGTGCCGGGGCATCATTTCCAGATCAGCCTCGCGCAGGAGAACACCGCGCTGCCGGCGTTCATGCGGTTCGGCGGGAATACCGCCTATGTCGAGGGCTGGGCGCTGTATTCGGAGAGCCTGTGGAAGGAACTCGGCGTCGAAACCGACTCGTATCAGCGGATGGGCGGGCTGAACGACGAGATGCTGCGCGCGATGCGGCTGGTCGTTGATAGCGGCATCCATGCCAAGGGTTGGACGCGCGACCAGGCGATCGCCTACATGCTCGCAAACTCGCCGATGGCGCGGACCGACGCGACCGCCGAGGTCGAGCGCTACATCGCGATTCCGGGGCAGGCGTTGGCGTACAAGGTCGGCCAGCTGACGATCGCGCGGACCAAGGCGAAGGCGCAGGCGGCGCTGGGTGCGAAGTTCGATCCGCGCGGCTTCCATGCGCAGGTGCTCGATACCGGCGCGCTGCCGATGCCGGTCCTGGAGAAGAAGATCGACCGCTGGATCGATACTAGCGGCAAAGCCGGGTGACGATGAAAGCCATCCGGTCAATGCCCGCCTAATGCTGTGAAGGGCTTGGCCGGCAGGAATTTTCTTGATCGATGTCGCCATCGATGTTGACTTGCCGGCGCGGGTCCGAGACCTTCGATAATACCAAACTATAATGTTTGGTGGTCGGCGTCGGGAGGGGAGAATGACTCATATTCCGGGGATTTCAAATGGCGAATGACCGTCGACAGCATATGCCGATTCACGCGCTCGCCCGAACTGGTAGTGACATAGGTTATACTTGCCTCCATAACTCGGACCGCGTCTTGGATCGGATACCAGGTTGAACTTTTCGGACTTCGAGCCGTCGATCCAGGGCGGGGTAACCGCAGACGAGCGTGCGGTGCGCCTGGGACCGAGCTTGTCCGGGACGAACCTCGAACGCGCCGGCGACTATAACCAGCGCGTCGTGCTGCAGGTGATACGCCGCAATCCGGACATCACGCGCAGCGAAATCGCGACGATGACGAACCTGACGTCGCCGACCATCGCCAATATTACCGGACGATTGTTCGATTCCGAGCTGATCGTCGACGCAGGTCGCCGGACGGGCGCACGGGGGCAACCCGCCGTGCGGCTACGGATCAACCCGGATGGGTGTTTCGCGATCGGTCTGAACATCGACCGCGATCACGTGACCCTCGTATCACTCGATCTCGCTGGTACCGTCCGGTCGCGGTTTACGCGTCAGATCGCGTTCGCAATGCCGGAAGACGTCGTCGAGATCGTCCGGGCGGGCATTGCCGAGATCTACCAGACCGACGTGATCCGCACCGACCGCGTGCTGGGAGTGGGGGTGGCATTGCCCGACGATCTCGGGCGGGTCGTGCTGCCGCATCGCCCCGAGGGATATGAACGGTGGGGCGAAGTCGACCTGCAGGCGCTGCTGGCCGACGTGGTGCCATGGTCGATCCATATCGACAATGATGCGGCCGCCGCCGCGATCGGGGAAGCAGAGTTCGGCAGCGGCCTCGACCATGCCAGTTTCTTCTATATCCTGGTCAGCGCAGGGCTTGGTGGCGGTATCGTGACCGATGGTACCTATTACCGCGGTGCCACCGCGCGCAGTGGCGAGATCGGGTTCCTGCCGCTGACCGGTGATCCCAAGCGGGTGCTGCAGGACGTCGTCTCGCTATCCGCGCTGACCGAGCGGCTCGACGCAGCGGGCATGCCGATGGCCGACTGGGACCCGACCCAGTCGCTGCCGGCGGCCTATGCCGCGCATCTCGCGGCCTGGCTCGACGACGCCTCGACCGCATTGGTGCCGGCACTGACCGCGATCAACTGCCTGCTGAACCCGGCAGCGATCCTGCTCGGCGGACGCCTTCCCGACGAACTTCTCGACCGGCTGGCGGGCGAGGCGCATCGCAAGCTGAGCGAGGCCGCACCGAACATCCCCGCGTCCGCACCGATCCGCCGTGCCACGCTGTCGCGCGACGCACCGGCGGTGGGTGCAGCGATCCTGCCGTTCCTCGATCGAATGCTGCCGTCCGATGCGATCCTGATCAAGTCCTGATCAGGGCGCGTCGCGCAACGCACAGATCGGGCCGCGAAGGTCCTTGCGGGCAACCGGGCCCGCTTGGTCGAACGCCAGATACCCGCGGGCACTATGCGAATAGAGCGGCCAGTGCGGCAGGCCGGCGCCGTTGGGATTGCCGGTCTTCACGAAGTTCGTCCAATAGGCCTGAAGCGGCGGCTCGCCGGGTTTGGCGGCATTGAAGACATAGCCGAGTTCGCTTGCGTGGCTGACGGTGCCGCCCGGTCGCGCATAATCGAACTGATACTGCCAGACCGGGACGCCGACCCGCGTCAACGCCTTCGAAAGCGCGACGGTGGGGCAGCGGAAGGTGAGGTCGTTGGCAAGCTGCACCGTGACGTCGCTGAGCCTCGGGTCGGTGACCGGGGTGCCGCCCGGCTGGAGCCCGTAGAGCGCCGCTGCACGATCGGCATTCGGTCCGAATTCACGGCGGATCGTCGCGGCCGCCGCAGGCAGGCCGCCATGCAGTGTCAGTTCGCGTGCGTTGACGCCGGCGATCAGCGGCGCGCGCGAGACCTTTCCGGTAGCGAGCAGATGCGCGGGTGTGTCGGTCAGGACGCGACCATCGACCACCGCCTGCAACCAGATGAAGCTGTCGTCGTCGAGATCGGGGACGTCCACCGCGTCCTGCGCGGCGAGGATAGAGTCCACGGGTAGCGTGCGGAGCTGGGCCGCGGTCGCCGCCGCGGGTAGTCCGGCGGTCGTGGCGATCAGCGCGCCGAGACGCTCGTTCTGTGCAAGGCTCCGGGGCGCGACCCCGAAGCCGGCGGTACCGCTTTCCTGGATCGCCTGCGCGAACAGCCTGCGCGAGGCTGGGGCGAGGCGGTGCAGCGCGACGTCCTGCGCGCCGGCGGATTCACCGGCGATCGTGACGCGACGGGGGTCGCCGCCGAACCGCGCGATGTTGCGCTGGACCCAGCCGAGTGCGGCCTGCTGGTCCATCAGGGCGTAGTTGCCCGAATGGCCGCCTTGTTCGCGGCTGAGCGCAGGGTGCGACAGGAAGCCGAGCGCGCCGAGCCGGTACTGGACGCTGACCAGGACGATGCCGGAATCGGTAATCTTCGACTCCACCGTGCCGCCGCCAGCGCCTGCCCGGTTCGCTCCGCCGTGGATCCAGACGAGGACGGGGAGGGGCTTGGCCGCTGTATCCGCATCGGCCAGCGTCGGCGTGCGGACGTCGAGGAATAGGCAGTCTTCGGAACTGGTCTGGGCGGCAGCGCGATTCCAGTCGCCATAGACCAGCTGCGCGCAGGCGGGGTGCTCGGCGATCGTGTCGACGGGCTTGGTCCAGGGTGCGGGGCGCTCGGGCGCCCGCCAGCGCAGCGGGCCGACCGGCGGTTTGGCGAACCGGATGCCACGAAACACTGCGCCGCCACCGGTGAGCGCGGCACCGTGGACCGGTCCGTCGTCGGTACGGACCACCGGGCCAGAAGCAGCCGGAGCAGCAGCGGCGGCGAGCGCGAGCGCGAGGATCACCGGGCGATCGCCTTAGGCGCAGGCTTGGCCAGTGCCGAGCGGATCGCGGCTTCGGCGACCGGGCCCATCACCGCATAGCCATCCTTGTTCGGATGGACGCCGTCATAGGTCAGGCTCGCGTGCAACGCCTTGCCGTCATGCAGCGCGGTCCAGTAATCGGCGTAGGTCGAGTTGGTCTGCGCGGCGTAGGTCTTGAGCCACGTATTCATCGCCGCGATCTTGTCGGCGGTTTCGAGACCCGGACGCCACGGGAAGTTCGCGGCAGGCGGGATCGAGGCGAGGATGACGCGGATACCGTGCGCGCGCGCGAGTTCGGCCATCGTCATGATGTTCGCCTTCGACTGATCAGGCGTCATCGGCCCGGTGTTGCCGGCGATGTCGTTGGTGCCTGCCATGATCTGTACCACCGCCGGCTTCAGGTCGATCACGTCCTGGCGAAAGCGCAGCACCATCTGCGGCGTGGTCTGCCCGCCGATCCCGCGACCGAAGCGGTTGTTGTCGGCAAAGAACGCCGGGACCATGTCGAACCAGCCTTGCGTGATCGAATCGCCGATGAAGACCACGCGCGGCTGTGCGCCCTTGGCGGGGACCGCTGCGTTGGCCTGTTGATAGCGGCCGAGCCAGGCCCAGTCGGTGTGCAGCCGCTCTTCGGCTTCGCGCGCCGCCTTGGCCTTGGCGTCTTCGGTCTGGGCGACGGCGGGCGTGGCCATGGCAACCAGCGAGAGGGCAACGAGCAGGGACTTCATCGTTCGGTCTCCAGGATTACCGCGGCGCCACCCGACGCGGCCAGTTCGAGGGTCAGGCTGTCCATCTTGGTCACGGTCGTCCGCCCGGTCACCAGGTCGGTCGGCGCGGTGCCATCGGTCCAGCGACGCGCGACATATCTGCCAGTGCCGAGGAAGCCGAGCGGGACCGTCACGGTGCGCGCGGCATCGGTCATGGCGCCGATATACCAGCGCTTTCCCTTGCGTCGCGCGATCGCGACATAGTCGCCGATGTCACCCGCCAGGAAGCGCGTCTCGTCCCAGGTCGCCGGCACGTCGCGGAGGAAATCGAGACCGGGCTGGCCGCGATACGCGTCGGGCGAGTCCGCGACGCTGCCGAGTGGGCTCTCATAGACTACGTACATGGCGAGGCCGGCGGCCCGCGTCGTCTGGACCTCGGGCGCGGTCGCGGTGATGCGGAACGTCGCGGGTGTGCGGTTGCGATACCCGCCCGGCGTATAGTCCATCGGCCCGGCGAGCATCCGCGTATAGGCGAGCGTGATGTTGTGCCGCGCGGTGATCCGCCGTGTCCATTTGTTGTATTCCGCGCCGAGCACGCCCTCCTGCGTGATGAAGTTCGGCCAGGTCCGCGTCATGCCCCATGGATGCGTCGCGCCGTGCAGGTCGAGCAGCAGGTGACGCCTGGCGGTCGCCGCGGCGAGACGGTGGTAGAAGCCGATCATGACCTGGTCGTCGCGGTTCATGAAGTCGACCTTGATCCCCTTGAGGCCCCATGCCGCAACCTGGTCGAGGATCCGGTCCATATCCTGGTCGAGCAGCTTCCAGTGGATCCAGACGATCAGGCCGACGCCGCGCTGACGTCCGTACGTGACGAGTCCGGGCAGGTCGATCGCGGCGATCGGCTTGGTCGGATCGGCACCGGGACGCAGCGTCGCGCCGTCGCCGCTGTTCGCGTACCAGCCATCGTCGATCATCATGTACGGCAGCGCGGTCTGCGCGGCGAAATCGATGAAGCGCTTGATCGTGGCGTCGTTGGTGCCGGCGTTGGGCACGCCCGCGAGGATCGGGCCGGACCACCAGTCCCAAGCGGTCTTGCCGGGCTTTACCCACGAGAAGTCGCCGACCGGCGCGGGGTTGAGGCTGGTGAGCAATGTGTTCTCGATCAGCGCACCGGGGTTTGCGCCGACCATGACGACCCGCCACGGCGAGCGCAGACCGGCGCCGACCGCGGCTTTCACCGCGATATCGGGATCGTCGGGGCGGCGGGCGAGCTTGGCGGCGACGCCAAGCGCGCCGGTCTCGGTGCCGGTCAGGTACATTGCGGGCCAGTCGGTGACGTCCGCTTCCGCAAAGGCCAGCGCGGGTCCGCCATTCCCCGTCGCGCAGACCAGCGGCAGTTCGTAGAGGTTGTGCGGGCGGATCGCCGAAGCACGCACCGGATCATATTCCCCTTCGTGGCTGGTGCCGAAGCTGCCGAGATTGAGACCGTGACAGGCATAATCGGCGGGGAAGGCGAACTGGCTCAGTTCGTTGGCGATCCGCACTGAGGTGAGGGTCGGCTGGCGCGGGATGGCGTAGCGGAACGCGATCCCGCTGTCGTAGGCGCGGAGGACGATATCGAGCTTGCGCCCGGTTGCGGCGGCCTCGGCATAATGGATGACGATCTCGTTATAGCGTTCGTCGACGCGCGCGACCTTGCCCGCGGGCATCGTGTAGCGATCGGTGCCCGACTGACGATCGATGGTCGCGACCTTCAGTCCGTTCGCGAGCTTGGCATAATGTTCGAACTCGAGCCCGAGCGTCGACGGTGACAGGAGCGTCTGCCCGGCGACATCGAGCCGGTAGGTCGGCTGGTCCTGGTCGTTGGTGCCCAAAGTCACGGTGATGCGGCCGTCCGGCGAGGCGAGCGAATGCGCTGAAGCCGTGGCCGAGACAGTCGACAGTAACGCTCCGGCGAGGATCAGGCCCTTCATCGTGCCACCACGCGCGAAGCGGCGACGTTCCAGCCGCGCAGCCTGACGCTGGGCGACGATGCCTTCGCGGTCGGGTAGCGGATCTCGATATCACGGGTCTCGCCGGGGAGCAGCGAGACGTAATTGTCGCTGAAATACGCCGGCAGGACCTGCGTGCCGTCGGCGTTCAGCACCGTCAGCTTGGTTTCGATCGCGGGGGTCGCGCTGGCGTTGGTCAGCGTCACCACCGCGACCGTCTCCGCGCCGTCGATCCGGGTGGTCGCGGTGCTGCCGAGCGTCACCGCGGCCAGCGTGTTGAGCGCCTGGAACGCGGCATCGTCCTTCGCCTGCCAGTAGAAGTTGGTCGACAGCCGCTTGCCGGCAGCATCGGTGGCTTCGAGCCGGACCAGCGCGACGCCCTGTTGCAGCAACGGCGCGAGATCGAGCGTGAAGGCATCGGTGGTCGCCTCGCGCGGGGCGGCGATCGTCACGGTGCGGTCGGCGAGCGTGCGGTTGTCGAGGCTGACGACCTTGGCGGTGACCTTGACGCCGCGCAGGTCGGCGAGCCGGTTGTTGACCAGCACCACCTTCCAGTCGGGCAGGTTCATCTGGACATGGATCGGCTCCGACGCCTTCTTGACGCCGTAGAACGAGGCTTGCGTGTCATAGTCCGACGAGAAGATCTGCCACGCCGAGGACGGCCAGCCGGGTTGCGTCATCCACAGCATCCGGCCGCTATGCTCGGTCCAGAGCCGCGCGTTCATCCCCTCGAAGATCGCGCGGTACGATTCATACTGCATCATCTGCGCCTTGCGCTCGAAATCGGCGAGACTGGTGCCCGCGCCGAAACGCGTGCCGAGCACGTCCATGTACGTCTTGACCGCGCCGTTCCCGGTCTGGTGCCAGTCGTGATAAGCCCAGCTGTCGCTGATCGGCCATTGGTCCGCCGCGGGGATCGCGCGCTGCCACGCCTCCAGCGTCGGCAGCGACGGCGTGCCGCTTTCGACCGAGAAGCCCTTGGCGTGCTCGGTGAAATACTCGACCGGCGGGCGCCAGTTATACGGGCCCGAATTCTGCAGGTTCACGCGGTTGGACGAGCCCATATATAGCCGCGTGCCGTCCTCCTTGTCGATCAGAGTCTCCAGCGCCTCGTTGAGGACCGGCTGCGGCACGCCCTCGTTGCGGCCGAACCAGGCGACGATCGACGGGTGGTTGCGATAGCGCTTCACGACGTCGGTCGCGTTGGTCATGAACAGCGCCGGATCCTGCGCCTCGAGATTGTAATCCTGCGTCGATTCCCAGAAATCGTTCAGGATCATCAGGCCGTATTCGTCCGCGAGGTCGTAGAAAGTGTCCTCCGTGTTCTGGCCGACCCAGTTGCGGATGATGTTGAGATGCGCGTCCTTATGGAGGCGGAAGAACGGCTCGAGGCGCGCGCGGTCGACGCGCTTCATGAAGTCGTCCATGCCGATATTGCCGCCCCGCGCCGCGATCTTCACGCCGTTGACGCGGATCACGAGATAGGGCGACAGGCCGTCCTGGCCCTTGATCGGGGTCACCGCGGGTGAATTCTCGGCGCCGGGGACGAGGCTCGCAGCCCAGCCGTTCGACACCTTGCGGATGCCGGTGTGCGTGCCGTCGACGATCCGCTCGCCACGCTGCCGTGCCTTCGAAAGGTCGATGCCGACGCGGTCGAGATCGCCGTCCTGATCCATAAGCGAGATGTCGTAGGTCACCTGGCGGATGCCGAAGCGGACATGCCTGATGTCGCTGGTCGTGCCGTCGACGGTTGCGGTCAAAGTCAGGTCGTGCAGCGCCGGGTCGCCGTACCCGTTGGGCCACCAAAGCTTGGGATTGCGGACCGTCAGCTGCGGAAAGTCGGCGGGCTTCATCACCACTGTCGTCGTCTGACCGGGGGCGAGCGTCACCGGCTTCTCGACCGAGACGCCGTCGAACGCCGCGCGGACGATCGCGGTGACGGCGCGGTCGGTGGGATTGGCGACCGGCACGCCGATCTCGATCTCCGCGATGCTGTTGTCCGTCTTGGGCAAGGTCGTGACGACCTGCGCATCGCCGAGCGTCGCCGCGCCGCTCGTGGTCAGCGTCACGCCGCGCCACATGCCGGTGTTGCGGTCGCGGATGCTCGGGATCCAGTCCCAGCCTTCGGTCGCGACGAAAGTCGGGCCGTCGAGCATCATCATGCCGCCATTCTCGCCGACCCCTGCGGTCAGCGATTCCTCGTGCGCGATGCCGGGATGCGGTGGCGGCGAGACCTTCACCGCGATCGCGTTCCGACCGGGGCGCAGCTTGCCGGTGACGTCGAACCGCCCGCGCACGAACGCGCCCTTCATCGTGCCGATCGGCGCGCCGTTGAGCCAGACTTCGGCGCTGTAGTTGACGCCGTCGAAGTTCAGCACCTGACGCTTGCCCGTGGTTTCGGCCGGCGCATCGAACTCGGTACGGTACCAATAATCCTGCCGCGCGAGGCGTTCGGGGATCGTCATGTTGTTGAGACCGTAGGCGGGGTCGGCATAGACGCCGCGGTCGACCAGGGTCGTCAGCACCGTGCCCGGCACCGTCGCGACATACCAGCGCGAGGCATCGAACCCGGCGCGGCTGAGCGTCGTGCCCGGCGCGGTCACCTTGGGTGCCTCGGCCAGCTTCCAGCCGGCGACGGTCCATTCGCCGGGACGGACCGCGACGATCGCGGGGCCGGTCGGCAGCGGCTTGGCGACCGGCGCGGGGAAGGGCGCCTTCGAGACGGGGCGCGTCCACGCATCCTGCTGGACGGTCTGGCCGAGCGACTGGCGGACCTGCACCGGCCAGTCGGGGCTGCCGTTCTGATACAGCGTCAGCGCGGGATCGGGCGTCGCGCCCGCCTGCGTACGTACCGCCGCGGCATCGAGCGCGCCGACCCGTAGCGCGAACCCGGCGACGCGGCCTGCGAAGACCGGACCGGCCCCCTGCGGCGCGATCGTCGCGACCGGGGCGACCGGCGCGACCGTCAGGCGACGCTGCGCCACCTGCCGCCCGTCGACGAACATCCGCGCCTGCGTGCCGTCGAAGGTCGCGGCGACGTGATGCCATGTGCCCGCCGTGATGCGGCTCTTGGCGGTCAGTATGCCGGCTTCGGTGACGAGGCTCGGGCGACCCTGATCGAGCGCCAGATAGCGGCGCGCGCCGGTGGTGGCGTCGCCAAATCCTGCAACCAGAGCGGTACCGTTCGGGATCGCTTTCGCTTCGAGCCAGATCGACATCGTCCAGCTCTGCGCATCGATCGCGACGGCACGATCGCCGCCGATCGCGGTCCTGACGCTGTCCCCGCCCGCGGGTGCGACGACGTTGAAAGGGCCATAGGTCTGCGACGTCGCAGCCGTGGCGCCGCACAAGGCCAGCATCGAAATCGTGCTTGCGAACAGACGGTTGCGCATTCCTATCCTCCCAGAAGCGGGATCTTGGTCGCCCCGCCGAACTGCGTCGTATCAAGCACAGGCTTCGTAAAAAGCCAAATTGAATTACAGATTGTCGGAGGGCGGCATCATGTCATTGCCCTGACAGCAAAATCATTTGCACCGCGCCGCGGTTAAGCGCTTGCGACGGACTGAGAAAACGGACGTCAGGAATAGCCATGTTCGAGCAACGGGTCGCGATCGTCACGGGTGGGGAATCGGGGATCGGCGCGGCCTGCGCCAAGGCGTTGGGCGATGCCGGTGCGCGCGTCGTGATCACCTATTTCAAGGATGTCGCGGCGGCGAACGCGGTCTGCGCGTCGATCGGTGAGGGTCGCGCGATCGCAGTGCAGACCAATGTCGGCGACGAGGCGGCGGTCGAAGCGCTGTTCGCAGCAGCCGAAAAGGCGTTCGGCACGGTCGACCTGCTGGTGAATTCGGCGGGGCTCAACATGACCGGGGTCAATCTGGTCGACATGGAGTTGGCGCAGTTCGACCGCGTGATCCGCTCGGATCTGTACGGGCCGTTCCTCACCTGCCGGCGGATGGTGCGCGCGCTGGAGGCGAAGGCGGCGAAGGGGCGGATCGTCAACATCTCGTCGATCCACGAACGCGCGCCGCGGCCCGGCGGGGTCGATTACGATTCGGCCAAGGGTGGACTGTCGCAGCTGACCGCGACGCTCGCGCTCGAACTCGCGCCGAAGGGGATCGCGGTCAACGGCGTCGCGCCGGGGATGATCCTGACGCCGATGAACCAGTCCGCGCTCGATCATCCGGAGGAATTGGCGGCGAAGGAAGCGGCGATCCCGTGGAAGCGTGCGGGGCGGCCCGACGAGGTCGCTGCGCTGGTCGTGTTCCTGCTGTCGCCGGCGGCGGACTATATCACCGGTACGACGGTGACGATCGACGGTGCGCTGTCGCTGACCGTCGCACAGGGGGCCTGATCCGATGCTGAGTTATGTCGTCGAGCAGCTCGACACCGTGACGATCTCGGCGGCGTCGCCGATCGACGGGATGGACCTGATGAGTCCGTTCGTGTGGAAGGAAGGCGAGCTGTACCGCGTGATGATCCGCGGGGTGCCGCATCCGCTTGGGGCGCATGATCCGACCGGGATCATCGCTGGTGGGGCGAGCAGGGACGGGCTGCATTTCCAGATGGATCCGGGGCTGGCGATCGTGCCGGGACCGGGGCCGGCCGATCTCGGCGGGTGCGAGGACCCGACCGTGCTCGTCACCGACCGCGAATATCTGGTCTATTATACCGGCGTCGATGCGGCGCGTGCGCAGGGCTCGATGATCCTCGCGGCGGGGCGCGAGCTCACCGCGCTGGCGAAGGAGGATCTGGTGCTCAAGGCGCCACCGGGCGAGGGCAACATCAAGGAGGCGACGCTGGCGCAGACCTCGGTGGGCGACTGGCGGCTGTTCTACGAATATGCCGCGAACGAGGCGTCGCGGATCGGCATGGCCAGCGCACCGACCGCAAAGGGCCCGTGGACCGTGCTGCCCGATCCGTTCGGGATCCGCGAAGACAGCTGGGACAATTGGCATCTATCGACCGGGCCGATCATTAAGGTCGGCGACCGCGACCCGGTGATGTTCTACAACGGCGCGACGCACGATGCGCGCTGGCGGATCGGCTGGATCAGCTTCGATTCCGCGTTCACGCGCGTGACCGGGCGCGGGATCGAGCCGATGCTGGTGCCGCCGCCCGCGCTCAGCCGCGAGGCGACCGATATCGCCTTTGCCGCGTCGACGGTGATCGAGGGTGACCGGATCGCGCTGTATTTCTCGCTGGAGGATCGGATGCTGCGGCGTGCGCTGATCGGGGTGTATTCTCGGTAGTGTCTTCATCCTCCCCCGCTAGGGGGAGGTGGCTGGCGCTTGCCAGACGGAGGGGGCGGTAAGGGTTTACCGCTGTTCCGTGTCCTCCCCCTCCGTCGCCTACGGCGCCACCTCCCCCTGGCGGGGGAGGATCGAGCGAACCGGCTTCATGACGAAAGTTGCAGCGAAGGCGGCTCTGCGGCGTTATCGAGGCGCGCTGTCCTCGGTCCACGGGGAGCGCCGCCAAAGGACCAATCCGATCTTCCAGCTGATCTTTTCGCTGCCGTGCCTGTACGTGATCGGCCGATGGCTCTGGCCGCTATCGCTGGCGATCCCGGTCGAGCTAGGCATTTCGGTGCTTTTGCTGCTCGCGTCGCAATATCATTCGTGGAGCCGGCTCTCGTCGGGATCGGTGTTCGCACCCGAGTTTCCGCGCGCGATCGTCATCGCGTTCAACTGGGCGTTCGGGGCGATCCTGTTGCTCGCGATCCTGCAGATCCCCGTCGATCTCGGTACGCTGGCGATGCTGATCGTGCAGCGCGGCACGGTCGTCCCGGACGGCGTGCGCTATGCGATCGCTGCACTCGCCGCGTTGCTCGCCGCGATCGGCGTGGCCAATGCGATCCGCGTACCGCCGGTGGTGGATGTCGAGGTCGCGATCCGCGACCTGCCGCCGCAGTTCGACGGCTATCGGCTGTTGCAGCTTACCGATTTGCATATCAGCCGGCTGTTTCCGGCGGCGTGGGCACGGAAAGTCGTCGATCGCGCGAATGCGTCGGGGGTCGATCTGATCGTGGTGACGGGCGACTTCATCGACGGATCGGTGGCGATGCGGCGGGAGGACGTCGCGCCGCTCGCCGATCTGCGCGCGCCCGACGGCGTCTACGCGATCCCCGGCAATCACGAATATTTCTTCGATTATGCGGCGTGGATGCGGCATCTGACGGGGATGGGCATCCGCATGCTGCCCAACGCGCATGTGCTGCTCGCGCGCGGCGATGCGCGGCTGGTGCTCGCCGGCGTGACCGATCTGTCCGCGCCCGCGGTCGGGCAGGCGGGACCCGACCTCGGCGCCGCATTGGCTGGCGCTCCCAAGTCCGCCCCGGTCGTGCTGCTAGACCACCAGCCCAAGATGGCGCGGCAGGCGGCGGCCCGCGGCGTCGCGCTGCAATTGTCGGGGCACACGCATGGCGGGATGATCCGCGGCTTCGATCGGATCTTCGCGCTCGCCAATGGGGGCTTCGTCTCGGGCCGCTACGATGTCGACGGCATGACGCTGTACGTCAGCAACGGCACCGGCTTGTGGCCGGGCTTCGCGCTGCGGCTCGGCCGCCCGCCCGAAATGACGCGGATCACGCTGCGTCGCGCGCTGCCGCACGATCAATAATGAGACATTGTAACGCGTTGGCGCTCCATGCAACAAGAGCGTCATCACTCCTGCCATTGTGAGTCTGAAGATGCCGCGTTCCAGCCTGCTCCGTTCCGCCGCCATCCTGTGCTGTCTGGCCAGCCCCGCAACCGTCCAGGCGGCGCCCGATACCGGTCGCGTCAATCCGCTGACAATCCCCAGCACGCTGCCGTTCCAGGCGCCGCGGTTCGACCAGATCGCCGACGCCGATTACCAGCCCGCGCTCGAACAGGGCATGGCCGAGCAGATCGCCGAAATGCGGAAGATCGCCGACAACCCGGCCGCGCCGACCTTCGCCAACACGATCGAGGCGATGGAGCGCTCCGGCCGGACGCTCGACCGTGCGAGCCAGGCGTTCTTCGGCGTGTCGCAGGCGAACACCAACGATGCGCTCGACAAGGTCCGCAGCATCGAGGCACCAAAGCTCGCCCAGCACAGCGACGCGATCTACCTCGACCCGAAGCTCTTCGCGCGCGTCCAGGCGCTGTACGCGAAGAAGGATTCGCTCGGTCTCGACGCCGAACAGAAGCAGGTGCTGGAAATCTACCACAGTGATTTCCTCCACGCCGGCGCGCAGTTGAACGACGCCGACAAGGCCAAGCTGCGGTTGCTCAACACGCAGATCTCGACCGCGACCACCGACTTCCAGCAGAAGCTGCTCGCCGGCACCAAGGCAGGCGCGCTGGTCGTCGACGACAAGGCCAGGCTCGCCGGCCTCAGCGACGCCGAGATCGCCGCCGCTGCGCAAGGTGCGAAGGAGCGGGGGATGCCGGGCAAATACGTCCTGTCGCTCCAGAACACGACGCAGCAGCCCGCGCTCGCCTCGCTGTCCGATCGTGCAACCCGCGCGGCGCTGTTCGAGAAGAGCTGGAACCGGTCGCAGCGCGGCGACGCCAACGATACGCGCGCCCTGATCCGGACGATCGCGCAGTTGCGCGCGCAGAAGGCGCAGTTGCTCGGCTATCCGAACTATGCCGCCTATTCGCTGTACGACCAGATGGCGAAGACCCCGGCGGCGGCAAAGGGCTTCATGACTCAGCTCGTCCCGGCGACCGCCGCGGAACAGCGCCGCGAGGCCGCCGAATTGCAGAAGACGATCGACGCGACCGGCACATCCTTCCCGCTCGCCCCGTCCGATTGGGATTTCTATTCGGACAAGGTGCGGAAAGCCAAGTACGACCTCGACCAGAACGAGCTGAAGCCGTATTTCGAGATCGGTCGCGTGCTGACCGACGGCGTGTTCTTCGCCGCCAACCAGCTCTACGGCGTCACCTTCAAGGAACGCCGCGATATCCCGACCTACCAGCCGGACATCCGCGTGTTCACCGTCTACGACAAGGACGGCTCCGAACTCGGCCTGATGTATTTCGATTACTGGAAGCGCGACAACAAGGCGGGCGGCGCGTGGATGTCGAACTTCGTCGGCCAGTCGAAGCTGCTCAAGACCAAGCCGGTCGTCTACAACGTCGGCAACTTCACCAAGCCCGCACCGGGCCAGCCCGCGCTGATTACGTTCGACGACGTGACGACGATGTTCCACGAGTTCGGCCATGCGCTGCACGGCCTGTTCGCGAACCAGACCTATCCGCTGGTGTCGGGGACCAACACCGCGCGCGACTGGGTCGAGTTCCCGTCGCAGTTCAACGAGCATTGGGCGCTCGATCCGAAGGTTTTCGCGAACTATGCCAAGGATTACCGCACCGGCGCGGTGATGCCGCAGGCGCTCGTCACCAAGATCAAGAACGCGGCGAAGTTCAACCAGGGCTATGAACTGGGCGAACTGGTCGCCGCCGCGACGCTCGACCAGGATTGGCATTCGCTGTCGGCCTCGGCGGGGCCGCAGGATGTCAATGCGTTCGAGACCAAGGCGCTCAACTCGATGGGCCTCGACACGAAGGACGTGCCGCCGCGCTACCGCACCAGCTATTTCGCGCACATCTGGGCGGGCGGCTATGCGGCGGGATACTATGCGTATCTGTGGACGCAGATGCTCGATAACGATGCGTATGCGTGGTTCATGGCGCATGGCGGCCTGACGCGCGCGAACGGCCAGCGTTTCCGCGACATGATCCTGTCGAAGGGGCATACCGAGGATTACGGCCCGATGTTCAAGGCGTTCTACGGCAAGGACCCGGACATCGGTCCGATGCTCGAAGACCGCGGCCTGACGGCGGGCGGCAAGTGATGCGCAGGTTTGCCATCGCGGCGCTGCTCGTCACGATCCCGTCGACCGCGTTCGCGCAACAAGCGCCGGTGCATCAATATGGCGCGCTCGCGCTCTCGCCGAAGGGCGACCGTACCGCTAGTATCGAAACCGTTGCACCCACGCATTCGGCGATCGTCGTACGGCGCGTGGCGGATGGCGGCATTGCGCAGACGATCGACGTCTGTTCGACGTGCAGCTACGGCGGCCCGACATTCGCCAGCGACGGCCGTATCGCCTTTGTCACCCGCAAGCCTGACGAGCCTCGCGCGCTGGTGATGGTCGCGGATGCAGGCGGCGCGCGGCAGGTTGCAGCGATCGACGGCATCGCCTCGACGCCGCGCTTCTCGCCCGACGGGAAACGGCTGGCGCTGCTCGCGACGTTCGGCGCGGCCAAGGAAGCCGGCGCGACGCAGGCCGGCGTGCGTCAGGTCGGCGAGATCGGCGAGACCAGTGACGAGCAACGTCTCGCGATCGTCGATCTCGCGGCGGGCACGGTCAAGCCGCTGTCGCCGGCTGACCGCTATATCTACGAATATGACTGGACCCCCGACGGCCGCGGCTTCGTGGTGACGAGCGCGCTCGGCAATGGCGACAACAATTGGTGGGTGGCGACGCTCGACGCGGTCGATGCGACGACTGGCGCGGTCCGCACGATCGCCAAGCCGACGACGCAACTCAACATGCCGCGCGTCTCGCCCGATGGCCGCACGGTCGCGTATATCGGTGGGCTGATGAGCGATTTCGGCGCGATCGGCGGCGATGTCTGGACCGTGCCGATCGCGGGTGGCGTGCCGGTCAACCGGACCGCGGGCGCCAAGGCGACGGTGACCTCGATCGACTGGACGCAGGGCGGGTTGCGCGCAGTCCGCCTCCGCAGCGACGCGGCCGAGATCGCGACGCTCGATCCCCTCGGCAAGACGACCGTGACCTGGAGCCGCCCGGCAAGCTTTGCCGCAGGCGACGGCCGCGTTGCCTATAGCGCCGATGGCCGCACGATGGCGACGGCGGTGCAGGATTTCACGCACGCCCCGGCGATCTATGCGGGCCCGATCGCCGCGCCGCGCCAGATCACGTACGATAATGATGCGCTCGCGTCCGGCGTTACGGCACGCAGCGTGACGTGGCGGAGCGACGGGTTCGACGTGCAGGGCTGGCTGCTCGCGCCGAAGACCGCCGATCCGGCGCGCAAGGCTGCAATGGTAACTATCGTCCATGGCGGCCCGTCATCGGCGAGCACGCCAAGCTATATCGCCGGCGGCTCGGGGCCGGCGGCGCTGCTCGATGCGGGCTATTACGTGTTCATGCCCAATCCGCGCGGTAGTTTCGGACAGGGCGAGGCGTTTACCGCGGCCAACCGCCGCGACTTCGGCGGCGGCGATCTGCGCGATATCCTCGCCGGGATCGACGCGGTCGAGACGATCGCGCCGGTCGACGATGCGAGGCTCGGGCTTACCGGCGGCAGCTATGGCGGGTTCATGTCGATGTGGGCGAACACCCAGACCAATCGCTTCAAGGCGATCGTCGCGGGCGCCGGGCTGTCGAACTGGATCAGCTATTACGGCACCAACGGGATCGACCAGTGGGTGATCCCGTTCTTTGGCAAGTCCGCCTATGACGATCCCGAAGCCTATCGCGCGGTCTCGGCGATCAGCTTCATCAAGCAGGCGAAGACCCCGACCTTCATCTATGTCGGCGAGCGCGACATCGAGGTGCCGCCGACCCAGTCGATCGAATATTGGCACGCGCTGAAGGAGCTGGGCGTGCCGACCAGCCTGGTGATCTATCCCGACGAGGGGCATGCGATCCGGGCGCCGGGCAATGCGGCCGATGTCCGCAAGCGATCGATCGCTTGGTTCGACCGGTATCTGAAGGCGCAGTAAGCCCGGACGGGGCAATTTGGGGAACCGAGGCGTTGTGATCGGCAGATGAGGAGTTTGCGATGAAGGTCATGACGCTTCGGTCCCCGGTGGGCCTCGATACGCTCCAGCCCGAAGAGCGCGCCGATCCGGGCGATCCCGGCCCCGGCATGATCCGGGTGGCGATCCACGGCAGCTCGCTCAATTTCCACGATCTCGGCGTCGTCACCGGCAAGATGCCGAGCGAGGACGGCCGCGTGCCGCTGTCCGACGGGGCCGGCATCGTCGAGCGCGTCGGTGACGGCGTGACCGAGTTCGCGGTCGGTGATCACGTCGTGTCGTGCTTCTTCCCCGACTGGCAGGCCGGTCCGCCGACGATCGGCGACTTCAGCCGCACGCCGGGCGATGGGATCGACGGGTTCGCGCAAGAGCATGTCGTCCTCCCCGCGACCGCGTTCACGCATGCGCCGCGCGGCTATGACGCGGTCGAGGCGGCGACGATCACCACCGCGGGGCTGACGGCCTGGCGCGCGCTGGTCGTCGACGGCGGGTTGAAGGCAGGCGACACGGTGTTGCTGCTCGGCACCGGCGGCGTCTCGATCTGGGCGTTGCAGATCGCCAAGGCGATGGGCGCGATCGTCGCGATCACCTCGTCGTCGGACGCCAAGCTGGCGCGGGCCAAGGCACTCGGCGCCGACTTCACGCTCAACTACCGCGAGAACCAGGATTGGGGGCACAAGGTCGCCGCGTGGACCGGTGGCCGCGGGGTCGATCACGTGGTCGAGGTCGGTGGCCCGGCAACGCTGGCGCAATCGATCGCGGCGGTACGGATCGGCGGGCATATCTCGTTGATCGGCGTGCTGACCGGGCGTGGCGGCGAGGTGCCGACCGCGGCATTGATGGCGAAGCAGGCGCGATTGCAGGGGCTGATCGTCGGCAGTCGCGCCGATCAACAGGCGTTCGTCCGCGCACTCGATGCGACCGGTATCCGCCCGGTCGTCGACCGTCGCTTCCCGCTCGATCAACTCGCGGACGCCTTCGCGTTCGAGATGAGCGGCGAGCATTTCGGCAAGATCGGTGTCGAATGGTGAGGGTGTCGATGTAAGGTCCCGAGATCCATACCGGTGCGGTCGAAACCGCACCGGCAGATGGTCGGGGAGACAGGATTCGAACCTGCGACCCCCTGGTCCCAAACCAGGTGCGCTACCAGCCTGCGCCACTCCCCGACTGCGACGGCCCTTAGCCGCAGCCTTCGCCGGATGGCAAGCGGCATCGTGTTTCGGGCGGCAAAAGCCGATCCTTCCGGAGCGTGAACATCCGCAGCGGCGTGCGTACGGTCGTACGTGCGATGCGCGCGACGATGCGAGGTTCCGATCGTGGCGGGTCTGTGGCAGAGCCTGCCAATGGGCGGGACATCGACAGCAACAGCGCGGCTGCGCAGGATCGTGATCGGCTTCGTTGCCGTGCTGGCTGGGGCGAGCCCGGCGCTTGCGCAGGACGACGCGGGCTTTCAGGCGTATATGACGACGCTTCGTCAGCAGGCGCTGGCGGACGGGGTGAGCAGGCGGACGGCCGATGCGGTGTTTCCGGGGCTGACGCTCAACCAGCGGGTCATCGACCTCGACCGGCAGCAGCCCGGTGCGACCAGCAGCAGCGCGATCCCAGCCTTCGCACCCTACCGTGCACAGCATGTCGACGCGGCGCGGATCGCACGCGGTCGCCAGACCTATCAGGCGCAACGCTCGCGTTTGCAGCGGATCGAACAGAGCACCGGCGTACCGGAATCGATCATGGTCGCGATCTGGGGGCACGAGACGAATTACGGCAGCTATACCGGCAACTTCGACCTGCTGCGATCGCTGGCCAGCCTCGCGTACGAGGGTCGGCGGCGGTCGCTGTTCGCGGGCGAGTTCATCGCCGGGCTGAAGATGCTCGATCGCGGGGTGACGCGCGACCAGTTGAAGGGGAGCTGGGCGGGCGCGACCGGCAATCCGCAGTTCCTGCCGTCGATCTATCTGCGCCTGGCGCGCGACGGCGATGGCGACGGGCGCGCGGACATCTGGAACAGCCCGGCGGATACGCTGGCGTCGATCGGCAATTATTTCGTCGATGCGGGTTGGCGTGCGGGCCAGCCCTGGGGTGTCGCGGTCAACGTGCCCGCCGGGTTCGACCGGTCGCAAGTGCGTAACCGGCTCGTCTCGCCGCGCTGCCCGCGCGTGTTCGAGCGACATAGCGGCTGGCGGACGATCGCCGAATGGCGCGCGCTGGGGATCTCGCCCCAGGGTCGCAGCCTGCCCGCCGACAGCGTGATGGCGACGTTGCTCGAGCCGGACGGGCAGGGGGCGACTGCGTATCTGCTGACCAGCAACTACCGCGTGATCCTCGATTACAACTGCTCGAATTTCTACGCGCTCTCGGTCGGGCTGCTTGCCGACGCGGTCGAGCGCTAGGCCGAATTTGCACGCAACGGATACGTGACGCGGTCGCCGGGCGCGGCTATGACCTGCATCACATCCTGCCCACCGACCGCCCTTTTGCTCACGGAATACCCCATGAAGAAGCTGATCGTCGCACCGCTCGTCGCCATCGCGCTGGCGCACCCCTCCATTGCCGCTGCGCCGCAGTTCCAGACCGCCGCGCCGATCGCGTATATGGAGGACCTGTCGTCGGGCGCGGTGCTGTTCGAGCGTGACGCGAACCGCCGCATGCCGCCGGCTTCGCTCGCCAAGATGATGACCGTCTATGTCGCGTTCGACATGGTCAAGAAGGGCGAGCTGAAGCTCGACCAGATGATGCCGGTGCGACCCGAGACATGGGCGAAATGGCATGGTCCGGCAGCGGGTTCGACGATGTTCCTGTCGTCGGGTGAGAATGTCAGCGTCGCCAATCTTCTCTACGGCATCGTCACGCTGTCGGGCAACGACGCGTGCATCGTGCTCGCCGAGGGTATTTCGGGCTCCGAGCAGGCGTTCACCGAGCGGATGAACCGCAAGGCCGCCGAACTCGGCCTCAAGGACAGTCATTTCGGTACCGCGAACGGGTGGCCCGACAACGGCGTCACCTATGTGACGGCGCATGATCTCGCCAAGCTCGCCGCGGCGACGATCACCAACTATCCCGATCTCTACAAGCAATTCTACTCGAAGCGCGATTTCACCTGGGGCAAGACGATGGGCGGCAGCGCCATCACCCAGGCGAACCGCGACCCGATCCTCGGCCGCGTCGCTGGCGCAGATGGCCTGAAGACCGGTCACACCGAGGAGGCCGGCTACGGCTTCACGGGGTCCGCCGTGCAGAATGGCCGCCGCTTGGTCATGGTCGTCGCCGGCCTGACGAGTTCGGGCCAGCGCGCCGAGGAATCGGTACGCTTCATGGAATGGGGCTTCCGTGCTTGGCAATCGAAGCCGATCGTCGCGAAGGGCAAGAAGGTCGAAACCGCTTCGGTCCAGCTCGGCGATTCGTCGTCGGTCGGGCTGGTAGCGCCCAAGGCCCTGACCGTGACACTGCCCGCGGGCACCTCGCCCAATATGACCGCGAAGGTCGTGTATGACGGCCCGATCAAGGCGCCGATCAAGGCCGGCCAGCATATCGCCGATCTCGTCGTCACCACGTCCGACGGGCTGCAGCAGACCATGCCGCTGGTCGCCGAGAAGGACGTCGCGGAAGCCGGTTTCTTCGGTCGCGCATGGGCAGGACTGACCGGCTTCTTCGGCTGATGACCCCGGCGCCGATGACCTTTCGGGCATGACGTCGATCATCGGCAACACCGCCGCGCAGGCCGCCTTCATGGCGGCGATGCGCGGCGGTTCGTTGCATCACGCATGGCTGATCGCCGGGCCGCAGGGTGTCGGCAAGGCGAGCTTCGCACGCGCCGCAGCCATGCGGATGCTGGCGGATGCGGCCGATCCCGATAGCGGGGCGACCGGGTTGGAGGTTCCCGAGGGGAACCGGACGCGGTCGCTGATGGAGGCCGGGTCGCACCCCGATTTTCGCGTGCTCGCGCGGTTGCCGAAGGACGTCGACAAGCCCGACCAGGATCTCGCGCGGAGCATCACGATCGCGCAGGTGCGGACGCTGCAACCGCTGTTCGCGACCACGCCGTCGATGAGCCCGCGGCGCGTCGTGGTGATCGACGCGATCGACGATCTGGAGCGGGGCGGGGCGAATGCGCTGCTCAAGAACCTCGAGGAACCGCCGGCGGGGACGATCTTCCTGCTCGTCAGCCATGCACCGGGCCGGTTGCTGCCGACGATCCGGTCGCGGTGTCGGTTGTTGCGGTTCGAGGCGCTCAGCGACGACGAGGTCGCGACGGCGATCCGGACGTTGCAACCTGATGCCGACGAGGGCGAGGTCGCCTCGCTGGTTCGCGCGAGCGACGGTGCGCCCGGCCGCGCGCTTCGCTACGCCGGGCTCGACATCGCCGCGATCGACGATGCCATCGCTTCGATCGCGCAGGATGGGGACCGGGATAACGGACGCCGGTTGAAGCTCGCCAAGGCGCTCGGGCTCAAGGCCGCGCAACCGCGCTACGAGGCGTTTCTCGATCGTGCGCCTGCGTTTATCGCAGACGCCGCACGGACCCGCTCGGGGCCAGCGCTGCGATCCGCGCTCGATGCGCATGCCGCGGCACGCGAGCTGGCGGGTGCGGCGATCGGGCTGTCGCTAGATGCGCAGGCCACGGTGTTCGAGATGGCGGGGATCATCGCGACATTACGCCGGTGATCGGCCCGCACAGGCTTCACCTGATCGGGGTGATGCTCTAGGAGCGCGGCATGGCCGATCCTTTCTATGTCACCACCGCAATCCACTATCCCAACGGCCGTCCGCATATCGGTCACGCCTACGAGATGGTCGCCGCCGACGCGATCGCGCGGTTCCAGCGCCAGGCGGGCCGCGACGTGCTGTTCCAGACCGGGACCGACGAGCATGGCCTCAAGATGGTCCAGGCGGCGCGCGACCGCGACATGCCCGTGCGCGACCTCGCCAATGAAATGTCGTCGTATTTCCATGCGATGGCGGATCGTCTTGGCATCTCCTATGATCGCTTCATCCGCACCGTCGACGAGGATCATTACGCCGCGAGCTCGGCGATCTGGCAGGCGATGGCAGATGCGGGCGATCTGTATCTCGATCGCTACGAGGGCTGGTATTCGGTCCGCGACGAGGCGTTCTACGACGAATCCGAGCTGACCGGGGAGGGCGACGATCGCCGCTCACCGCAGGGTACGCCGGTCGAATGGACCGCCGAGGAGACCTGGTTCTTCCGCCTCTCCAAATATCAGCAGCCGCTGCTCGACCTCTTCGCCGCCAACCCCGATTTCATCCGCCCCGAGAGCCGCCGCAACGAGGTGATGCGCTTCGTCGAGGGTGGGCTGAAGGATCTGTCGGTCTCACGCACCAGCTTCGACTGGGGCGTGCCGGTGCCGGGCAGTCCTGGGCACGTCATGTATGTGTGGGTCGACGCGCTCACCAATTACCTGACCGGGATCGGCTATCCCGACATGAACGGCGACAAGGTGAAATACTGGCCAGCGGATATCCATCTGATCGGCAAGGACATCGTCCGTTTTCACGCGGTCTACTGGCCGGCGTTCCTGCTGTCGGCCGGCATCCCGCTGCCGAAGAGCGTGTTCGGCCACGGCTTTCTGCTGACTCGCGGCGAGAAGATGTCGAAGTCGGTTGGCAACGTCGTCGATCCGATGGCGCTGGCGGATGCGTTCGGCGTCGATGCGCTGCGCTATTTCTTCTTGCGCGAGGTGAGCTTCGGCCAGGACGGCAGCTACTCGCCCGAGGCTATCGTGATGCGCGTGAATGCCGAGCTGGCGAACAGCTTCGGCAACCTTGCGCAGCGGACCTTGTCGTTTATCGCCAAGAACTTGGGGGGCGAGTTTCCCACCGCGGGTACGGTGCAGGATGCCGACGGCATGCTGATCGAGGAGGTCGTCGTCGCCTGCTCCGGGTTCAAATCGGGCTTCACCGATCTCGCTTTGTCGCAGGGGATCGAGGCATGGATGCGCGGCGTGTTCGCGTGCAACCAGTATATCGACGCGCAGGCGCCCTGGGCGTTGCGCAAGACCGATCCCGAGCGGATGAACGCGGTGCTCCGCACGCTGGTCCGCGCGATCCGCATGCTCGCGATCGCGATCCTCCCGGTCGTACCCGAGTCCGCTGGCAAGGTGCTCGACCAGATCGGCGCGACCGAGCGCGACCATGCCGCGATCGACGATGATGGCTGGTACGACCGGATCGCCGCATCGGACTTCCGGATCGCGCCGCCATCGCCCGTGTTTCCCCGTCTCGAAATGCCCGCGGAGGCGTGATGCTCGCCGACAGCCATTGCCACCTGAACTACAAGGGCCTCGTCGAGGACCAGCAGGCGGTGCTCGAACGCGCGCGGGCCCGCGGTGTGACGGCGATGCTCAACATCTCGACGCGCGAGAGCGAGTGGGACGATATCGTCGCCACCGCCGAGCGCGAGCCGGACGTCTGGGCGACGATCGGCATCCATCCGAACGAGGCGGATACCTATCCCGACGTCGATGCGGCCAAGTTGATCGCCCGCGCGGCGCACCCGCGGGTCGTCGGCTTGGGCGAAAGCGGCCTCGACTATTTCCGCGACACCTCCGACCGCGCGCGCCAGCAGGCGAGCTTCCGCGCACACATTGCGGCGTCGCGCGAGACCGGACTGCCGATCGTCGTCCACACCCGCGATGCCGAGGACGATACCGCCGCGATCATGGCCGAGGAGATGGCGAAGGGGGCCTATCCGGGCGTCATCCACTGCTTCACGGCGAGTGGAGCTTTCGCCGACAAGGCGTTGGATATGGGGCTTTATATCTCGATATCCGGGATCGTGACGTTCAAGAACGCGCGTGATCTCCAGGAAACCGCGGCACGGCTGCCGATCGAGCGGCTGCTGATCGAGACCGACGCGCCGTTCCTCGCGCCGGTGCCGCATCGGGGCAAGACTGGAGAGCCCGGCTTCGTCGCCGACACAGCGCAGTTCCTCGCCGACCTGCGCGGGGAGAATGTCGAGGAATTGTCGCGTCGTACGGCCGAGAACTTCCACGCGCTGTTCGCCAAGACGCGAGCGTCGGGAGCCGTCGCAGCATGAAGATCACGATCCTCGGTTCGGGCACATCCTCGGGGGTGCCGAGGATCGGCAACGACTGGGGCGAGTGCGACCCGACCGAGCCGCGCAACCGACGCACGCGTGCGTCCGCGCTGGTCGAGCATGACGGCACCCGGATCCTGATCGACACCAGCCCCGACATGCGCGAGCAGTTGCTGGCGGCCGATATCGACCGGGTCGATGCGATACTCTGGACGCACGACCATGCCGATCATTGCCACGGCATCGACGACGTGCGGCAACTCTTCCACGCGATGGGAACGCCGGTCCGCGGCTATGCGCGGCCGTTCACGCTGGCGGCGCTCGATGCGCGCTTTACCTACGCCTTTCATGGTCGCCCCGGCTATCCGCCGACGATCGCGGCCGAGGTCTTGCCGGACCGATTGAGGATCGGGGGGATCGACATCCGCGTGACCGATCAGCCGCACGGCAGCATCCACGCCGCCGGCCTGCGGTTCGATGCCGACAACACGTCGATTGGATATGCGACCGATTTCAATGTGATGACGGACGATATGGCCAGCCAGTATCAGGATCTGGATATCTGGGTGGTGGATGCACTTCGCCGGCGACCGCATCCGACGCATATGGAATTGTCGGCGGTGCTCGGCTGGGTGGACCGCTTCACGCCGACGCGGACCGCGCTGATCCATATGGATAACACGATGGATTACGCGACGTTGCGCGATGAACTGCCCAGCGGGGTCGAGCCCGGTTATGACGGGCTCGTGCTGACCGCCTGACGGCCGCACGAGCCCGCCCGCCTACTTAGAAGCCCTTCTTCAACGACACGAAGAACTGCCGCGGCGCGCCGGCGAGCAGCGTCTGGTTGTCGCCGCTTGCATGAAGCCGTTCGAGCCGACCGTCGCGATGTACTTCTTGTTGGTCAGGTTGGTGACGTTGCCCTCGATCGCGACGCCGTGCAGCGGGCCATCACCCTCGAACCGATAGCCGATGCTGGCGTCAACTAGCACACGGCTCGGTACCGACTGGTCGTTGAGGTAGGTGAAGTAGCGCTTGCTCATGTAATCCGCGCCGACCCGGCCGGTGAAGCCGGACTGTTCGAGCACGATCTCGCCCTTGACCATGTGCTTGGGGGTATCGACGACCGTATCGCCCTTGCGGACCTGGACCGAACCCGAGGCGTCAGTGACCGTGTCCTGATATTCCGCGTTGGTGTAGGAATAGCTGGCGAACAGCGAGAGCGGGCGGAACACGCGGTAGTTGGCCGAGACTTCGGCGCCGTAGGTCCGCACGCTACCCGCGTTGTTGAGCGTCGGCGCGTTGCCGAGGATGCCGACGCCGTTGGCAAAGGCGAGCAGGCGGTTCGAGAAGTCGACATAATAGCCGACTGCCGAGGCCTGGAACGGTCCGCTGTGCAGGCGGACGCCGCCCTCCGCGGTCTTCGAGCGCTCGGGCTTGAGGCGACCGCGGACGGCGTTGAAGCCCGCTTGAGTCGCCGCGAAGGGCCCGGTCGTTGCCGACGAGACGAACGCGCGCATGTTCTCGGTATAGTCCGCAAAGATTTCCGCCGCCGGGGTTAGCTTGAACAGGATACCCGCCTGTGGCTGGAACCAGTCCTTCGCCGAGATCCGACCGACCGCGAGCGGGGAGGTCGTGTCGGGAAGCATCGTCGCGCTGTTGACGACATACGCGCCCTTCCACCCGGCGTTGAGGACCAGCCGGTCGTCGACCAGCTTCAGCGTATCCTCGACGTGATACTGCATCGTGTCGGTGCCGTATTTGCCGTCCCACTGCGTCGCATAGGGGTTCTTCTGGAACTCCAGCACGTCGCGGTTCGGCGTCGCGCTGTCGGTCATCCCGTAGAAGCGCCGCGCCTGGGTGAAGGTGTTGGTTTCTAGCCAGCCGCCGACCTCGAAGGTGTTCGCGCCCGTCTCATAAGCAAGGTTGCTGAGCGCCCCGCCGCGCTTGATGCTGTATTCCGTCGTGCGGAAGCTCAGCGGGCTGGTCGCGGAGATCGCACTGCCGTCCTGGTCGAGCGCGCCGGCTGGAGTCTGCGAATAGGGCGTGATCCACGATCCCTGGCCCTTGTTGTCGTGGTAATAGCCGGTCGTGACCATCGTCAGTTCGGGCGTCAGGTTCGCATTCAGCGTGACACCGCCGAGATAATCGCGGCGTACGCCACCGGCATCGAAATAGGCGTCGTCGACCGTGCCGAACCCGGTCGGGAAGGTCGTGCCGACCCCCGCCCAGGGTGCGACGAAGCCGACCGACGAGCCGTTGTTCGCCTTTGTGTAGGAGGCCAGCGCCGCCTGGTTCTGGTAGGTCTTGCCGATCTGCAGCGCGAGCGGGTAGTTATCGGCGATGTTGTCGTTACGCAGGCCACGACGGCGGATGATGTCGTAGCTGAGATCCTGATAATCCTGCTCGCGACGATCCGAGAAGTTCACGAACGCCGACAGGCTGCCGAAGCTGCCCAGATCCTTGACGATCTTGCCGTTCGCCTGGCGCTGGACGCCGTCGCCCTTCCACTTGTCGGTGGTGAGGTAGCCATAGCTCAGATAACCTTTCAGGCCGCCGCCGAGATCGCCGGTGTCGAGGCGGGCATAGCCGCGGTACGTGCTGTCCGAGCCATAGGTGCCGCCGCCGGTGACGTTGAGCGTGTCCCTCGGCTTGTCGCTGAAGAACTGGATCGTGCCGCCGAGGTTGCTGGTCGAGGCGGTGCCGAGTGCACCAGCGCCCTGCGCGACTTCGGTGCGCGCGACGTTCTCGGAGATGATCGCGCGGCTGATATGCAGGCCGTTGACGTTGCCGTAGCTCATGTCGCCGAGCGGTACGCCGTCGAGCGTGAAGCCGAGCTGGTTCTGGTTGAACCCGCGCAGCGATATGCGGACCGCCCATTCATACGCACCGAACGGGTCGGACGCCTGGAAGTTGACGCCGGGCAGCTTCTGGATCGCCTTCAATGGACTCGAACCGGGCGTGAGCCGCGCAAGATCGACCGCGCTGACGCTCTGCACTTGGCGGCTCTGACCGAAACCGAGCACGACGATGTCCGCGGGGGTGCCCTGCGAATCGTCGGCGCCCGCGCTATCGGCCAGCACCGCCTGATCGGCTTGCGCGGCCGGAGCCGGGGCATCGGAGGTGGTCTGGGCGACGGCAGGTGCGGCGATCGCGAGCACGGCAACACTGGCGAGAAGGCCGGATAGACGGTTCATAATGGTCCCCTGCGCTGCCATGACGCAGCGCTCTCAGCGCCCATCGACGCGGCCGGTTCCCGGGCAGCGACGTTTCAGTGACGGTTTGATGTCTAGCCGGTAATTCCGGGTCGGCCCCTTTCGACAGGTCGATTTAGCGATCTCCGCGTGTCCGTTTCGCAACACTCAAGGTCATGGGGCGACGCTGCGGGTCTTGCGCTAGGTTAGATCCGGGCTGGCACGGAACCGATCGCGTTGGCGACGCTTTGCGTTGATGACCACCGCATAGGCCCGTCGACGAGCGGTCGCGGAAAAGCCTGCGGACCATCACATGGGAAACAGCGCGCAATGGCTCATACGATCGCGGATATCATGGCACTCACGCTGGCTGACGCCGGTGTGAAGCGGATTTGGGGAGTCACCGGGGATAGCCTCAACGGCTTGAACGAGACGCTGCGGAAGATGGGCCGGATCGACTGGATGATGACCCGGCATGAGGAGGTCGCAGCCTTTGCAGCCGGCGCGGAGGCGGCGCTTACCGGAGAGCTCGCGGTCTGTGCGGGGAGTTGCGGACCAGGCAATCTGCATCTCATCAACGGCCTGTTCGACTGCCACCGGAACCACGTGCCGGTGCTGGCGATCGCCGCGCATATCCCGTCGTCGGAGATCGGCCTCGGCTATTTTCAGGAGACACATCCGCAGGAACTCTTCCGCGAATGCAGCCACTTCGTCGAGCTTGTTACCAACCCCGCGCAGATGCCCGAGGTGATGCACCGGGCGATGCGCGCGGCGATCGGCAAGCGCGGAGTCGCGGTGATCGTCGTCCCCGGCGACGTCGCGCTGCTCGAGGCACCGAAGGGAGCGACCGGGACATTCCCTCGGCTCAATCCACCGCGGATCGTGCCCAATGCGGACGATATCGATACGCTGGTGACGTTGCTCGACGAGGCCAAGACGGTGACGATCTTGACCGGTGCGGGCTGTGCCGGGCAGCATGACGCCGTCGTCGCGTTGGCGGATACGCTCGGTGCGCCCGTGGTCCATGCCCTGCGCGGCAAGGAGCATGTCGAGTGGGACAATCCGTTCGACGTCGGCATGACCGGTCTGATCGGCTTCGCATCGGGCTATCAGGCGATGGAGAATGGCGATTTGTTGCTGATGCTCGGCACCGACTTTCCGTATCGCAACTTCTATCCGAAGGACGCGAAGATCGTTTAAGTCGACCGCGATCCGTCGCAACTCGGCAAGCGCGCGCAGCTGGCGCTCGGGATCGTCGGCGATGTCGGCGAGACGCTGGCCGCGCTGTTGCCGCGGCTGACGCGACGGACCGATCGTACCTTCATCGAGGCGGCGCGGAAACATTATGCCAGCGCTCGCAAGGGGCTCGACGATCTCGCGACGCCGTCCAAGCCGGGGCGCCCGATCCATCCGCAATATCTTGCCAAGGTCTTGAGCGACCTGGCGGCGGACGACGCTGTCATCTCCGCCGATGTCGGCACGCCGACCGCCTGGGCGTGTCGCTACATCACCGTCAACGGCCAGCGTCGGCTGCTGTTTCCCGCCAATCACGGATCGATGGCGAACGCGCTGGCGCAGGCGATCGGCGCGCAGGCGGCGTGTCCCGGCCGTCAGGTGATCTCGCTGTCGGGCGATGGCGGGTTCGAGATGTCGATGGGCGACTTGCTGACGTTGAAGCAACTCAATCTGCCGGTGAAGATCGTGATCGTCGACAATGGCGAACTCGGCTTCGTCGCGCTCGAGCAGAAGGCCGGCGGCTTCCTCGACGTCAACATCAAACTCGAAAATCCGGATTTCGCGATGATCGCGCAGGCCTCCGGCATTCTCGGGATCGCCGTGACGGAGTCATCCGATCTCGAAGGCGCGTTGCGCGAGGCGCTTGCCCATGCCGGGCCGGCGCTCGTGTCGGTCAAGACGGCAGCCTATGAATTGCTGATGCCCCCGTCGATCAAGGCGGAGCAGGCAAAGGGGTTCAGTCTCTATATGGCCAAGGCGATCCTGAACGGTCGTGGCGACGAAGTGATCGAGCTTGCCAAGACCAATTTGCGGATGGCTCTGCCTGGCCTGTAACATGCTTCGGGCGTGACGGGGGAAGGTCTCCGACCTTCCCCCGTCGACGATCATTCGTCGCTGCCGAGCGTCTTCTTTGCGGCATCGAGTGCCGACTTGCCGCTCTTGCGCACGGTCTTCACCGCCGTGTCGGCAGCTTTTTCGACGGTGCTGCCGGCCTTGCGACCGAGTCCGATCGACTTCGCCATCGCGCGACGCGCTTCCGAATAGTTCGCAGCGACCATCGGATAGTCGGGCTTGAGGTTAAAGCGCTCGCGATACTGCTCCGGCGTCAGACCGTTGGTGGTCAAATGGCGGCGCAGCGTCTTGTACTTCTTGCCGTCCAGCATCGAGATGATGTGGTCGGGCGACGCGAGCGACTTGCGGGCGCTGACGGCCGGCTCGTACGTCTGTGCGGGTGCGGACTCATCTTCGGCGTCGGCGCCGGTGGTAAGCTTGATGACGGCGGCATGCATCGACACCAGGAACGCCGGAACGTCGTCCGCCGACGTACGGGTGTTGGGATTGGCAAGCCACGCTGCGGTCAGTTCCGCGGCTAGTTCCACGGCGTTCATTGTATCGGTCACACTCAGTCCTCGTTTCTACGGCCCCCCGGCGCGGGCGTGACTACAACGCGCTCAACAGAATGAAAAGCCACGACGTTATTAAATAGTCGTCACTATTCGGGACAGGATGTGGTGGCAAAATTCTTTCGATCAGTGGCGATCAAGCGCTCGATACACCGTCGACCTCGATCAAATCCGGCGCGATCGCCACGCCGATTATCCGGACCCGTTTCTGGACATGGTCGACCGGCATTCGCGCCAGTTGCAGCTGGTAACGGCCGCCCGAATCCCGCTGCAATACAAAACCACCCCCCTCGCGGATCAGTGTTCCGGTTTCGTCTACTATAGGGCCTGTACGTATCATGGACCGACAACGCCTGAACCGTCATCCGGATCATCCGCGGATGCGTGAATCGAGATCGAGTGCTGAAACCTTGGCCGTGATCGACGCGACAAGATCGGGTAGGCGCGGGCAATGACGGTACCGATTCTCTACAGTTTTCGACGGTGCCCCTATGCGATGCGCGCACGCCTGTCCTTGCTCAGGGTCGACGCCGTGGTCGAACTTCGCGAAGTCGCGTTGCGCGCCAAACCGGCGGCGATGGTGGATGTATCGCCAAAGGCTACCGTGCCGGTGCTCGTGCTTTCCGACGGTCGCGTGATCGACGAAAGCCTGGACATCATGCGGTGGGCGCAGTCGCAACACGGTCATGACAGTGATTGGATGGCACCGGACGACGAAGCGCTGGTTGCCGTTAACGACGGGGCATTCAAACACCATCTGGACCGCTACAAATACGCAGATCGCTTTCCCGACGACTCGATCGACCATCGGGCCGAAGCGACCGATTTTCTTCGGGAGCTGGACACCCGACTAGCTGGACCCGTTGCGCTCGGAGGAGATCGGTTGTCGATCGCCGACCTTGCGATCTTGCCGTTCGTCCGCCAGTTCGCGGAAACCGACCGGCGCTATTTCGACGCGCTGCCCCTGGTCGACCTGCAGCGTTGGCTGGCAGACTTCCTCGCTTCCGCGCTGTTCGAGCGTGCCATGGCAAAGTTCGCGCCATGGCAGCCGGAGGACCCACCGGTCATGTTTCCCGCGCAATCGTCTCGGTAGCGCTGACTTGGCGGAAGAGGTGGGATTCGAACCCACGGAGGGCTTGCACCCTCGCTGGTTTTCAAGACCAGTTCCTTAAACCACTCGGACACTCTTCCAAGTCAGTCGGTCAGCGCATCTAGGCGGTGCACGCCGCGTTCGCAACACTTCCGGTACCGTATGCGGCGGGCGTGCCAGTCGCTCTCCCTGTTGCGCGTCGGCGCCACGGTCCGCATGGAGATCGGATGGACCTCGACGCAATCTCTCGCCATTTTTTCGGCACGACCGACATCGACACGCTGGAGCCAGCGTCGCTGGAAGCGGGGCGAGATCGCCTGTCGCTCGCGTTGGGCACGGAGCGGGAATCCGGTCGGCGGTTTGCGCTATGGGCCGTCCTTCGGGCAACCGGCGAGGCGCCCGAGCCTTACCTCGCGTTCAAAGACCCACGCGAGCAACGCGCAGCCGAGGTCTATGCAACCATGTTGAGGCTGTCCGACCCGTCAGGGGACTAGGCGTCAGGCAGCACGCGGGTCTGAAGAGCATGTCGGCGGACGGCTAAGGGATAAACTTGCGGCGGGGCGCGTTGAGCCAGCGATATCCCCGTGAAATCCCAAGCGAAAGACCAGCCATGCACATCGACCTGACGGGTCAGGCCGCGATCGTCACCGGCGCGAGTTCCGGGCTCGGCCGCGCCTCCGCCATCGCCTTTGCCAAGGCCGGCGCGAAGGTCGCGGTCAACTACAACAGCAGCGCGGACAAAGCTCGCGAGGTGGTCGAGGCGATCGAGCAGGCGGGCGGCGAGGCGTTCGCGTGCGAAGCGGATACGTCGGACGAGGCGGCGGTGTTGAAACTGTTCGACGAGACGGTCGAGCGCTTCGGCGGCGTCGACATCGTCTTCGCCAACGCCGGCATGCAGAAGGATGCGGCCTATGCCGACCTGACGCTCGAAGACTGGAAGCGCGTCATCGACGTCAACCTGACCGGCCAGTTCCTCGTCTCGCGCGAAGCCGTGCGCCGCTTTCGCAAGCAGGGCGACCGCGGCGTCAGCCGGTCGATCGGGAAAATCCTGTTCATGAGTTCGGTGCACGAGGTCATCCCCTGGGCGGGCCACGCCAACTACGCCGCGTCGAAGGGCGGCAGTGGGATGCTGATGCGGGCGCTCGCGCAGGAGATCGCCGGCGACCGCATCCGCGTGAACGGCATCGCCCCCGGCGCGATCGCGACCGAGATCAACGCGGACGCGACCGCCGACCAGGACAAGCTGCTCGAACTGATCCCCTATGGCCGGATCGGCGACCCCGAGGACGTCGCGCGCGCCGCGCTGTTCCTCGTGTCCGATGCCGCGGACTATATCGTCGGCTCGACGCTCACCATCGACGGCGGCATGAGCCTGTATCCCGGCTTCCGCGATAATGGGTGAGCGTGGGGATAAGCCCGCCATATCGATCGCGGACCACGGTGCGATCGGCAATCTGGAGACGATCGCGCTCGTCGATACGGCGGGAACGATCGACTATCTCTGCTGGCCGTGCCTCGACAGCGCCTCGGTCTTTGCGCGGCTGCTCGACGGCGAGAAGGGCGGGCATTTCTCGGTCGAGCCCGACCTGCCCGATGCGAACATCGTCCAGATGTACCTGCCCGAGACCAACATCCTGCTGACCCGCTGGATGGCGAATGCGGCCAGCGTCGATCTGGTCGACCTTATGCCGGTCGGCAACGATGCCGATGACGCGCCGTCGCGGCTGGTCCGTCGGCTGACCTGCACGCGTGGGGCGGCGACGGTCCGCGTCCGCTGTGCGCCGCGGTTCGATTATGGCGTAATGGGACGCAAGGCTTCCGTCACGACTACTGAGGCGGACGTATCGCGAGGGCGGTTCGATCACGAAAGCGGCCTCGCGCTCGCGGTTCACGGCGCAGCGACTATCATAGCGGATGGTTGCGACCTGACCGCCGAGATCCACCTGAACGAAGGCGACACCGTCTCGCTGATCCTCAGCAACCCCGACGACGTATCGCTCGACACCGCGGCGCTGGATGCGATCGTCGAGAAGGACATCGCCTATTGGCGGACCTGGAGCCGCAAGTCGCGCTACCGCGGCCGCTGGCGCGAGACGGTCGAGCGCTCGGCGATGGCGCTGAAACTGCTGACCTCGCGCAAGCACGGCTCGATCGCCGCCGCCGCGACGTTCGGCCTGCCCGAAGCGCCCGGCGGCGTGCGCAACTGGGATTACCGCGCGACGTGGATCCGCGATTCGTCGTTCACCGTCTACGCACTTCTCCGTCTCGGCTATCAAGGCGAGGCGGTCGGCTTCCTCCACTGGGCGATGGACCGCGCGCAAGCGTGTTCGAAGGGTCATCTCGGCGTGATGTACGCGCTCGACGGCGGCGAGATCGCCGACGAACGCAAATTGGACCTCGCCGGGTTCGAGGGCGCGACCCCAATCGTCGTCGGCAACGAGGCGAAGGACCAGACGCAGCACGATATCTACGGTGCGCTGCTCGACGCGACCTATCTCGGCAGCAAATACGGCGAGCCGATCGCGCATGACTCGTGGGTCGCGATCTCGCGGATCGTCGACCAGGTCTGCGAGACATGGGACACGCCGGACTCGGGGATCTGGGAGGTCCGCGGGCCGAAGAAGCATTATCTCCACTCGCGCCTGATGAGCTGGGTCGCGGTCGATCGCGCGGTGCGGCTAGCGCAGAAGCGTTCGCTCCCCGCGCCGCTGGTCCGCTGGTCCGAGACGCGGACGGCGATCCACGACGATATCTGGGCGAACTTCTGGAACGAGGATCTCGGCCGCTTCGTCCGCGCGATCGGCGATGCGCCCGAGGATCTGGCGGTCGACGGCGCGTTGCTGATGATGCCGCTGGTCCGCTTCGTCGGCGCGACCGATCCCAAGTGGCTCGCGACGCTGGAGGCGATCGGGAACGACCTGTCCGACGACGGGCAGGTCTATCGCTACCGGATCGACGACGGTTTGCCGGGGCAGGAGGGGACGTTCGTCGCCTGCTCGTTCTGGTACGTCGAATGTCTCGCGCGGGCGGGGCGGCTCGACGAGGCACGGCTGAACTTCGAGAAGCTGCTCGCGCACGGCAACCATCTCGGCCTGTTCGCCGAGGAGATCGCGCAGGACGGCAGCTTCCTCGGCAATTTCCCGCAAGGCTTCAGCCACTTGGCGCTCATCAGCGCCGCCTTCTACCTTGACCGCGCACTCGACAGCGATGGTCCGCGCGAATGGGCATGACCTTTTTCACTGACGTAAGGACGACAACATGAACCTCGATATCGCAGGCAAGATCGCGCTGGTGACCGGCGCGGATAGCGGCATGGGCAAGGAAACCGCCCGGATGCTGCTGCAGGAAGGTGTCCGCGTCGCGATCACCGACCAACCCGGCGGCGATCTTGACTCCAGCGTGGAGGAGCTGAAGGCACACGGCGAGGTGATCGCGGTCGAGGCCGACCTGACCAAGCTCGATGACGTAGAGGCGCTGTTCGCCAAGGTCCGCGACCAGCTTGGCGAGCCCGACATACTGGTCAACTGCGCAGGCGTGACCGGCTCCACCGGCGACTTTCTCGACGTCGACGATGCCGGTTGGCAGTCGACGCTCGACATCAACCTGATGGGCGCGGTGCGCGTCTGCCGCGAGGCGATCCCGGCGATGCGCGCCGCGAAATGGGGCCGCATCGTGTTGATGAGCTCGGAGGACGCGGTGCAGCCCTATGTCGACGAACTCGCCTATTGCGCGTCGAAGGCGGGGATTTCGAGCCTGTCGAAGGGGCTGTCCAAGGCTTACGGGTGCGACAACGTGCTGGTGAACACTGTGTCGCCCGCGTTCATCGCCACGCCGATGACCGACACGATGATGCAGAAGCGCGCCGACGAAAAGGGCACGAGCTTCGACGAGGCGATCGAGACGTTCCTTGAGGAAGAGCGCCCCGGCATGACGCTCAAGCGCCGCGGGACGTCTGAAGAGGTCGCATCGGCGATCGTGTTCCTGTGCTCGGAGCGGGCGAGCTTCATCAACGGCGCGGATATTCGCGTGGATTCGGGCTCGGTGATGACCGTCGCGGGTTGAGCCGCCACCATCCGTCATGCCGGGCTTGTTCCGGCATCCACCGTTCCGCACACTCGCCGATGGTCGGTTCGCGGAACGGTGGACCCCGGAACAAGTCCGGGGTGACAGAGAAGCCTACCCCTCAAACAAATCCTTAAACTGCCTCGGCTGCGACCGGAGATACTGGTTCGGCGCCTTCACCTTCCCCCCAAGATGCGCTGCCGCATGCCAAGGCCAGCGCGGATCGTACAAAATCGTCCGAGCCAGCGCGATCATGTCCGCATCGCCCGTCCCTACGATCGCCTCGGCCTGCTCGAAATCGGTGATCAGCCCCACCGCGACGACCGGGATCGACACCGCCTGCTTCACCGCGCGGGCCAGCGGCACCTGATAGCTCGGCCCGACCGGGATCTGCTGGGCCGGCGTCGTGCCCCCACTCGAGACGTGGATCGCGCTACACCCGCGCGCCTCGAGCGCTTTCGCGAACGCTACGGTCTGGTCCGAATCCCAGCCGCCCTCGGCCCAATCGGTCCCCGACACCCGCATCGTCACCGCACGCTCGGCTGGGAACGCAGCCCGAACCGCATCGAACACCTCGAGCGGGAAGCGCATCCGGTTTTCGAGACTGCCGCCATACTCGTCCTCGCGCCGGTTCGACAGCGGCGACAGGAACTCGTGCAACAGATAGCCATGCGCCGCATGCAATTGCACCGCGTCGATCCCGAGCCGAGCAGCCCGCACCGTCGCTGCCACGAACGCATCGCGCACCCGCGCCAGTCCTTCGGCATCGAGCGCGACCGGTGCGTTCTCCTCGGGCAGGAACGGGACCGTCGAAGGCCCCTCGGTCTGCCAGCCGTTCGGCTCACCCGGCGCGATTTGGAGCCCGCCCTTCCAAGGCACTTCGCACGACGCCTTGCGCCCGGCATGCGACAACTGGATCGCGATCGGCATGTCGGACCAGCGTCGCACGCTCTCGATGACCCCCGCCATCGCCGCCTCGGTCGCATCGTCGTACAGCCCGACGTCACCATGCGTGATCCGTCCTTCGGGCAGCACCGCGCTCGCCTCGATCGTCAGCAATGCAGCCCCCGACAGCGCGAGCTGGCCGAGATGGATCTGGTGCCAGTCGTTCATGCAGCCGTTTTCCGCCGAATACTGGCACATCGGCGCAATCACGATCCGGTTGGCGAGCGTCAGATTGCCGACCGTGAGCGGCTCGAACAGTTTCGGGCCGCTCATGCGGGGATCGATCGAATGGGAAAAGGCATAGGGATGTCCCTTGAAATCTGAGAACGTGCGGCGAAAACTCGCTGCTGCGAGCGGAACATAGGAACCGGCGGACGGGTTTCACGGCAAGGAATGCTGCACCGCGGTAAAGCCGCGCGCGCAGCGAGACGATTACGACACGAAAAGGGTCTTCGCATTGCATCTACTGCCCGACACGCTCGACGCCGGCTCGGCATACCCCCTCGGCGCGACCTTTGACGGCCTCGGCGTCAACTTCGCAGTCTATTCCGCCAATGCCGAGAAGATCGAACTGTGTGTTTATGACGAAACCGGCCGCCGCGAGCTGAAGCGCTATGCGCTTCCCGAGTGGACCGACGAGGTCTGGCACGGCTACCTCCCCGACGCGCAGCCCGGCCTCGTCTACGGCTATCGCGCCCACGGCCGGTACGCGCCGGAAGAAGGCCACCGCTTCAATCCCAACAAGCTGCTGCTCGATCCCTACGCCAAGCAGATGATCGGCGAACTCCGCTGGACCGACGCGATGTACGGATACCAAGTCAAGTCGCCGCGCGCGGACCTGAGCTTCGACAAGCGCGACAGCGCGCTGACGATGCCCAAGGGCGTCGTGACCGACAGCCATTTCGACTGGTCGCGCGACGTGCGCCCGAATACGCCCTGGTCCGAGACGGTGATCTACGAGGCGCATACCAAGGGCCTGACCAAGCTGTTCGAGGAGGTCCAGCCCTCCGAGCGCGGCACCTTCGCGGCGCTCGGCAACCCCAAGGTCATCGATCACCTCAAGCGCCTCGGGGTCACCGCGCTCGAGCTGCTGCCGATCCACACCTATATCCAGGACCGCTTCCTCCAGGAGAAGGGCCTGCGCAATTACTGGGGCTATAACACCCTCAACTTCTTCACGCCCGAGCGCTCGTTCTTCGCGACCGACAGCCACAACGAACTCCGCCGTTCGATCCGCCGGCTGCATGCGGCCGGGATCGAGGTGATTCTGGACGTCGTCTACAACCACACCTGCGAAGGCTCCGAACAGGGCCCGACGCTCTCCTGGCGCGGGCTCGACAACGCCAGCTACTACCGGCTCGTCAAGGACGACCCGCGCTATTCGATCAACGACACCGGCACCGGCAACACGTTGAACCTGACCAAGGCGCGCGTGATCCAGATGGTCGCGGACTCGCTGCGCTACTGGGCGACCAGCTTCGGCATCGACGGCTTCCGCTTCGATCTCGGCCTGACGCTCGGGCGGACGGACACCGGCTTCGATCCCGGCGCGGGCTTTTTCGACGTTCTCCGGCAGGATCCCGTGCTCGGCCGTCTAAAGCTGATCACCGAGCCGTGGGACATCGGCCCCGGCGGGTATCAGCTCGGCAACTTCCCCCCCGGTTTCGCCGAGTGGAACGACAAATACCGCGACACCGTGCGCAAATTCTGGCGCGGCGACCACGCGCAGCGCGCCGATCTCGCCGCGCGCCTGACAGGCTCGGCCGATCTGTTCGACCGCCGGGCGCGCCGCCCCTGGGCGAGCGTAAACCTGCTCGGCGCTCATGACGGCTACACGCTCGCCGACACCGTCGCCTACGAGGAACGCCACAACGAGGCGAATGGCGAGGACAACAACGACGGCCATTCGAACAATTGCTCCCGCAACTGGGGCGTCGAAGGGCCGACCGAGGATCCCGCGATCCTCGAAACCCGGTCGCGCGTGATGCGCTCGATGCTGACGACGTTGTTCTCGTCGCTCGGCACGCCGATGCTGGTCGCCGGCGACGAGTTCGGCCGCACGCAGCACGGCAACAACAACGCCTATTGCCAGGACAACGAGATCAGCTGGCTCGATTGGGAGAAGGCGAAGTCCCCCGAAGGCGAGGCGCTGATCGACTTCACCGCTCGCCTTATCGCGTTGCGCCGCGAATACGGCATGCTGCGTGCCGGTAACTTCCTCTACGGCGACGACACGCCGGCCGAAGGGCTGAAGGACATCGAATGGTGGGACGAGCGCGGCCAGCAACTCACGGCGGAGGATTGGGACAACACCAACGGCCGCGCACTGGTGATGCGGCGCGCGTGCGAGATGGAATCGGGTGAGATCCAGGTGATCTCGCTGTTCCTCAACGCCTCGGAGGGGCCGCTGACCTTCCACATGCCACCCCCCGAAGAGGTGGAGCGCACCGTGCTGATCGACAGCAGCAAGCCCGAGCAGGGGCCGACGCCGATCAAGGATAGCTACGAGCTTCCCCCCCAGGGCGCGGCGTTGCTCGCGTGGACGATCGCAGCGGCATGAATTGGGGACCGACGCTTGGCGAAGACGGGACGACGTTCCGCCTTTGGGCTCCCGACCGCGAAGTCGTGACTCTGGAGATCGCGGATGGCGATGCGGTTCCCATGATCCGCAACGCCGACGGCTGGTTCAGCACCTCGGCGCCCGTAGGGCCGGGTACCCGATACCGGTTCCGGCTGGCCGATGATCTGACGGTCCCCGACCCGGCCTCGCGAGCACAATCGGGCGGCGTCCATGGGTGGAGCATCGTCGTCGATCACGCCGCCTATGACTGGCGCACGACAGACTGGCGCGGCCGTCCGTGGGAAGAGATGGTCATCCAGGAAGTCCATGTCGGCACGCTCGGCGGCTTCGCGGGCGTCGCGGATCACCTCCCGGCAATCGCCGCGCTCGGCGTGACGGCGATCGAACTCATGCCGGTCAACGCGTTCGGCGGTACCCGAAACTGGGGCTATGACGGCGTGCTGCCCTACGCCCCGGCCGAAAGCTATGGCAGGCCCGACGACCTGAAGGCGCTCGTCGACCGCGCGCACGAACTCGGCCTCGCGGTGTTCCTCGACGTCGTCTACAATCACTTCGGTCCCGACGGAAACTATCTCGGCGCCTATGCGAAGGACTTCTTCCACGCCGAAGTCGATACCCCTTGGGGCGGCGCGGTGGCGGTCGACCAGCCGCCGGTCCACCGCTATTTCGTCGACAATGCGCTGATGTGGCTGAACGAATACCGCTTCGACGGCCTCCGCTTCGACGCGGTCCACGCGATCGCAAACGACGATTTCCTCGATGCGATGGCCGCCGAACTCCGCGAAAATACTGCGGCCCGGCACGTCCATCTCGTCCTTGAGAACGAGGGGAACGACGCCGAGCGTCTTCACTCGGCCGCGTTCGACGCGCAGTGGAACGACGACTTCCACAACGTCCTCCATGTGCTGCTGACCGGCGAAACCAGCGCCTATTATGCTGACTTTTCAGACCGTCCGGCCGAACGCCTCGCACGCTGCCTGGGCGAAGGCTTCATCTACCAGGGGGAGGGCTCGCCCAACCACGACGGCAAACCGCGCGGGAAGCCGAGCGCACATCTGTCGCCGACCGCGTTCGTCGCGTTCCTGCAAAACCACGACCAGATCGGTAATCGCGCGATGGGCGAACGCCTGACGCTGCTCGCCGATCGCCAGAAGCTGCGCGCCGCCACCGCCTTGCTCCTGCTCGGCCCGCAGATCCCGTTGCTGTTCATGGGCGACGAGCATGGCAGCGAAAGCCCGTTCCTGTTCTTCACCGATTTCCACGACGATCTCGCCGATGCGGTGCGCGAAGGCCGCCGCAGGGAATTCGCTAAGTTCGCCGCATTCGCCGATCCCGAAGCGCGCGAGGCGATCCCCGATCCGAACGCGCACAAGACCTTTCATCGGTCGCGCGCAGAACCTGGCCCGGATGCGACCAAGTGGCAAGACCTGTTCCGTAACCTGCTGAAAATCCGCTACGACGCGATCATCCCTCGCCTCCGTGGCACGACCGCGATCGGCGCCGAAGCGATCGGGAAGGGGGCGGTCGTCGCACGCTGGACGATGGGCGATGGCGCGGTGCTAACGATCGCGCTGAACCTCGGGGACGAGGCCGTGTCGTTCCCCGAGATCGACGCTGCACCGATCTTCGCGGATGGCGGACTCGGCCAGTCCGGCAGCGTCGCAGTCTGGCTGGAACGATGAGCAGCCTGCAAACGCTGGCGACCGTGGCGGGGCTGCAACTCGAATGGCAGGATGCCGCCGGTCGACGCCAGACGGTGTCGGACGAGGCATTGCGAGCGATCCTCGATCGCCTCGGCCACCCGTCCGCCAGCACCACGCAAATCGCCGACAGCCTCGCTGCTATCGCAGTCAGGGCTGCGCGAGCGCCTCGCTTCCTGTCGGTCGATGTCGGCGATCCCATCCAGCTTGCGACGACGCTGTCGGGCGAGGCCGAACTCACCCTAGAAAACGGGATACGGACGTCGGTTGCGATCGACCGAGGCGCGTTGAAGCCAATCGAGCACACCGGCTATCATCGTCTCGAAATCGGCGACGACGTGATCGACCTGCTCGTCGCCCCCCGACGCTGCTTCACCATCGCCGATGCCATACCGGGGCGCAAAATTTGGGCGCCCGCGGTCCAGATCCCGAGCCTGCGCAGCGAGACTGCCAAGGCATTTGGCGACTTCGGCACGCTCGCCGACGCCGCCCGAGCGTTCGGGGAGCACGGTGCCGACGCACTCGCCATCAGTCCCACGCATGCGCTTTTTCCCGCGGACGCCAGTCGTTACAGCCCTTACGCACCGTCGAGCCGGCAATTCCTCAACGGCCTGTATGCCGATGCGTCCGCGTTCGCCGGGACGTTGGACGACCCCGCGCCTGACTTGCCCGCGCCCGACTTGATAGACTGGCAGCGCGCAATTCCTGCCAAGCTCGCACGCCTTCGTAAGACCTTCGACCAAGATGCTCGGCAACTTGGCAAAACTCTCGACGCATTCAGGCGGGAGGGCGGAGACGACCTCGAACGTCACGCCGAGTTCGATGCTCTCCACGCGCATTTCTTCGCGACAACCGGCGCGCGAGGCTGGCAGCAATGGCCGGCCGAGTATCATGATCCTGCCAGCCCAGCCGTCCGCCGCTTCGTCACCGAGCATGCCGATGACGTTACCTTCTACGTCTTCCTCCAATGGCTCTCCCGTCGCGATCTCGACGCCGCACAGACCGCCGCGAAGGATGCAGGCATGGCGGTCGGCCTCATCGCCGACCTCGCCGTTGGCATGGACCCCGGCGGCAGCCACGGCTGGAGCCGTCGCGGCGACCTGCTGACCGGCTTGTCGATCGGCGCACCACCCGATCCACTAGGTCCGGACGGGCAGAGCTGGGGGATTACCGGCTTCGATCCGCACGCGCTCCGCGAAACCGGGTTCGCTTCGTTCATCGCCACAATTCGCGCCGCCCTCGCGCATGCCGGCGGTATCCGCATCGACCACGCGTTCGGCCTGCGCCGCCTCTGGGTTGTGCCCGAAGGCGCATCGGCAGCAGAGGGCGCGTACCTCGACATGCCGTTCGACGACATGATGCGGATCGTCGCGATGGAATCACAGCGCGCGAAGGCGATCGTCATCGGCGAAGACCTCGGCACCGTCCCCGACGGCTTTCGCGAGGCGATGGATGCGCGGGCCATGCTCGGTATGCGCGTACTCTGGTTCGAGCGCGACGTGGACGGCTTCGTGCCCCCCGCGAGATGGTCTCCCGACGCGGTGGCGATGACCGGTACGCACGATCTCGCGACGGTCGCGGGCTGGTGGAGCGGCCGCGACATCGACTGGACGTGGGACCTCGGTCGCAAGTCCGACGCGGTCGACGAGCCCGCAGACCGGGCAGCCCGCGCCGATGATCGCGCGGCGCTCTGGTCCGCTTTCGACACGGGTGCCAAGCGATCATCGCCCGACGATACCGGCCCGGTCGTCGACGCTGCGATCGCGCATGTCGCCGGCACGCCCTGCGCGCTGGCGATCATACCCATCGAGGATCTGGCCGGGGTGATCGAGCAGCCGAACCTCCCCGGCACGATCGACGAACATCCCAATTGGCGCCGCCGCCTGCCCGACACGACCGAGGCACTGCTCCAACGCCCCGCTGTCGCCGCCCGCATCGCCACGCTCAACGCCACGAGACCTGCATGATCCCCCCCACGACACCGCGCGCAACCTACCGTTTCCAGTTCCACAAGGACTTCACCTTTGCCGATGCGGAGGCGCTGGTGCCGTATCTCGACGACCTGGGGATCAGCCACCTCTACGCCTCGCCGATCACAACTGCCCGCAGCGGGTCCACCCACGGCTACGACGTCGTCGATCCGACCCGGATCAATCCCGAACTCGGCGGCGAAGAGGCCTTTCGCACCCTGGTTGCAGCACTCCGCGCGCGCGACATGGGCGTCATCATCGACATCGTCCCCAACCACATGGGGGTTGCAGGTGGTGAGAACGCGTGGTGGAATGACGTCTTAGCACACGGTGAGGCTAGCGAATTTGCGCGCTACTTCGACATCGACTGGCGCGAGAAGCTGGTGCTCCCGATCCTCGGTGATCCGCTTGCCAAGACGCTCGCGAATGGTGCGCTCAAGGTCGAGCAGATCGACGGTCGGTATGTCCTCGAAGCCTATGGCGAACATCGCCTGCCGATCCGCGACGAGGATCAGGCGACCGCCGAGACCGACGACATCGCCGCGCTGGTCGACCGCCAGCATTACCGCCTCGCCTCGTGGCGCGTCGCCAACGACGAGCTCAACTGGCGGCGGTTCTTCACGATCAACGATCTCGCCGGCCTCCGCGCCGAAGACCCGGTCGTGTTCGAGGCCACGCACGCGCTCTATTTCCGCCTCTACGCCGAGGGCTTGATCGACGGCGTCCGGGTCGATCATGTCGACGGGCTGACCGACCCCGCCGGCTATTGCCGCCAGCTCCGGGCAAGGTTCGATGCGATCGAGCGTCCCGCCGATGCGCCGCCCGGTCGCGCGTACATCGTCATCGAGAAAATCCTGGCCGAAGGCGAACCGCTCAGCACCGACTGGGGCGTCGACGGCACCAGTGGGTACGACTTCATGGAGCAGGTGACGGCCCTGCTCCACGCGCCCGCCGGTGCCGAACCGCTCGCCGAACTCTGGGCGGACATCAGTGGCCGCTCCCCCGACTTTGCGCCCGAGGAACTGCGCGCGCGGCAGGAATTGCTCGCGTGGCAGTTCCACGCGCAGCACCGTGGCTGCATCGAGGCCTTCGTCGCACTCGCCCGCTCGACGCCCGAATGTAATGGCCTGACGCGTGGCATGCTCGACCGCGCGATCGAGCGCCTGTTGCGGGTCTTCCCGGTCTATCGCACCTACGGAACAGGCGATGCCGCCCCGGCAGCGGATGCTGCGATCCGCGAGACGGTCCGCCAGCGCGTGGCTCAGTTCGTGCCACCGGGCGAGGAGGCGGTGGTCGAGCGGATCCTCGCGTGGCTGGCAGGCGAAGGGCCTGGGGATGCAAAGCTCGCCGCCGAGGCGGTGCGGAAATTCCAGCAACTCTCTGCGCCGATTGCGGCCAAGGCGGTCGAGGACACCGCCTTCTATCGCTACGCCCGCCTGCTCTCGCGCAATGACGTCGGGTTCGACGCGGCTCGCATGTCGCTCGATATCGACGAGTTCCACGCGGCCATGGTCGAGCGCGCCCGCGATTGGCCGGCGGCCATGCTTGCGACGGCGACTCATGACCACAAGCGGGGCGAAGACGTCCGCGCAAGGCTCGCGGTGTTGAGCGAACTGCCCGACCTCTGGGGCGCGCGCGTGGAACGATGGCGCGAACTCGCCGCGCCGTTTGCCGACGGGGTCGATCCCGCCGACGCCTATATGCTGCTCCAGACGCTGTTCGGCGCTTGGCCCGAGGGCCTGACTGCAGCGGATACAAAAGGACTGTCGGACTTTGCCAGGCGGATCGTCGCGTGGCAGGAAAAGGCGTTGCGCGAGGCGAAGCTGCGCTCGTCCTGGGAGGCGCCGGACGAGGCTTATGAGAGCCGCTGCCACGATCTGGCACGCGCGCTGCTCGATCCTGAGCGGTCGCAGGCTTTCCTCGACGACATAACTGCGTTCGTCGCTCGGATCGCACCCGCGGCGGCGGCGAACGGCCTTGCGCAAGTCGCGCTGCGCTATACCGTTCCCGGCGTCCCCGATCTGTATCAGGGCAGGGAGATTGCAGATCTAAGTCTGGTCGATCCCGACAACCGCCGGCCGGTGGATTACGCGTACCTTCAGGCGTCGCTAGCCGTCGATACGCCAGCAAAGATGGCGCTGATCCGACAGCTTCTCACGCTGCGACGGACGCATCCGACGGTGTTCTCGGAGGGATATTACGAGCCCATCGCGTTAAGCGGTATCCGCGCCGACCAGGCCATTGCATTTCGCCGGATCGGTCCGGACGCAATTATGCTTTGTGTGATCCCGCTACGCTGTGCCGAGCGATATCTCGACCGGATCGACGCGCGCGACTGGTGGGGCGACACCGCCCTCGCATCCGGTGAACCGCTCGCCGATCTGCTCGGCGAGCGTTCCGTGTCGATCGAGATGCTGCCCGCGAACGGCTAAGCGATCAGCGGCCTGCGAGATAGCGCGCGAGCGGGTCGATCATGTCCTCGGGGATACGGCGGGCGATGACCGGCATCGTCGCCTGCGATTTTCGCGCGTCGACCACCGTCTCGTCGCCGCGCCAGTTGCGGAGGCGTTGGGCGATGTAGCTGGCACGCTGGCCGGCAAGGACGGGGTAGGGCTTGCCGGGGGCGTGGCAGCTCGCACAGGGAGGGAGCTGGACCTTCGGCAGCCCTTCGCGGTCGATCTTGGCAGCCTCGGCCGAGCCCGACGGCGTGACGCTGCCGATACCCGGCATCGCTGCGAAGTGATCCGCCAACCGCGTCATCTCTGCCGGCGTCAGCGTCGCGGCGGCGTTCACCATGACCGCGCTCTGGCGCTTGCCGGTCGCATAGGCCTCCAGTGCTGCACGGAGATACGCCGGGCTCTGGCCGCCGAGTACCGGCATGTCGGGCTGGTTGCGACCTCGCCCATCCGCGCCGTGACAACCGGCGCAGGTCGCGATCTTGGCATCGGCGATGCCCGGCACTTCGGTCAGCGAGCGATAGGTCGCGGGCGACATCTCGGGCAGCAGTCGGACGAAGGCGACCATGCGGCGGACTTCGTCGTCGCGGTCCTTCGCCGCCCAGCCGGGCATGCCGGTGTATTTCACGCCGTGCTTGAGGATCCAGAAGATCTGCTTGTCGGTCCATTCTCGCGCGTTGACCGACAGGTCGGGAGCAGGGGGCGTCGCGGCCTGCATCACCGGGAGCGGACGCACGCCGGGCGCGCCGTGGCACGAAGCGCAGCTGGCCTTGAACAGGCCGGCGGCGCTGACGAGGCCTTCCTTCGCCTTGGGATCGTCGGGGGCGGTGACGGCGGCGTAGGTGCGGACCGAGTTGCGCATCGTCCAGTGGAGGAACCAGTCGGTGATCTTCCAATGGCCCGACGACGCGGCGATGTTGAATACGCCCGACCACGCGAACAACAGCCCGGCGAGCGCCAGTCCGACGATGGCGGCGGCGGCGCGCGCCCAGGTGATCCGGATCGTCATGCGGTCGCGCTCCGTGTCTTCAACAGTCCGCCGAGCATGGCTAGCCCGCCGAGGAAATAGCTCGCAGCGCCGACCATCAGCATGACGACGCCGCCGAGTTGCTGGTCTTCGAGTGCGTCGAGACCGTGCGTTGCCGGGTGCATGGCCATCATCGCGTAGAGCGGTCGCGGGGCGAGGCCGATCAGTGCGCCGAGCAATGTCATGTGCATCGAAGTGAGCAACATCGCCGCGACACCCGACGCCCGTCGATCGCTCGCGCCGCCGGTGCGCGTCCCGAGCACAGCGCTCCACAGGAGGACGCCGGCCGCAAGAAAGCTTGCCTGTTCGACTAGCAAGGCTGCGGGCTGCATGTCGACGCGCAGTCTCAGCGCGGGGAGGTGCCAGAGCCACACCACGACCAGCTCGACCAGCGACATCGCCAAGGGTGTCACGATCGCGGGCCAGCGCTCGGCCGGATCCCAGCGCGAACCGGCGATCCCGTACGCGAGGAACAGTGCGGCGACCGCGACCGCGATCATGTGGCCCGCCATATGCCCGACCATGCCCAGTGGTGCAGCCGCAAACGCCCAGCCGAGCGGGACGAGCACGACGCCCAGCGCGAGGCTCGCGCGTCTCATCGGCAATCGCCGAACATGATGACGGGTAGCGCGGTGAAGATGACCGCGACGAAGCTCAGTCCCGCCAGCAAACGTGTCGACAGCGCGAGGAAGCGCAGCCGGTCGATTGCCGTGCCCTGTTCGTGGGGGGCGGGATCGCCCGGCGTCTCGGACTGGACGCGCGCGATATAGCCTGCCGCGACGATCCCCAGCAGCGCCACGATCGTCGCGATCAGCGTCGCCAGCGGGAAGCCGTTCAACGCCGTCCCCGGCGCGGACGATTTCGCGCACGTTACCGCCACCCACAAATAGCAGAACAGAAAATGCGCGGCCCAGATCGTCGGCGGCACGATCAGCGTCCACAGCGTGACCTTCAGGTCGCGCGCCCAATGCTTCTTCATGCGACCCCCGGGAACAGGCCGATCGTGCAGAATGTCACGATGCCCGTCAGCGCGAGGAAGTGGTGGTACACGGTGATGTTGCGCAGGTCCGCGTCATAGACCGGCGTCATCTTGCTGGCGAGGCTACGCGCCAATGTATAGCCCTGCATGATGACCCCGATCGCGGCATGCACCGCGGTCCAGATCGCCAGCGTCCAGACGATCGCGGGATAGACGTGGAGTTCGGGGTCTAACCCCGAATACCATGGTCCGGCGAGCCCGGCGAAGAGGCTCGCCAGCGTCGCGATGATCCCGACCACCAGCAGCGCGCGGCCGGCGGCGACGTTGCCGCGGCGATGGACTTCGCGTGCGCCGACGGTGGCGGCCCAGCCCGCTAGGGTCAGCGCTAGCGCGACCATCGGCCAGAACACGCCCGGCCCGTTCAGCCCGACGCCGCTCGGCGGGAAATCATTGTGGATCGTCCAGAAGAAGAAATAGCCGAACACCAGCCCCGAGAACGCGGTCGCGTCCGCCATCATCGTGATGAACATCGCCCACCAGCCCGGTGCCGACGGGCCGGAGGTATAGAGCGGCACCTCGATGCCGTGGCCGATATGCTTGGTCGGCTTTTCGGGGATCTCGGCGGTCCCGGTCCACAGCCACCACAGCACGCAGGCGAGCGTCGCCACGCCGCTGACCGCCGACCAGATATAGAGGTGGTAGGTCGTCAGGATGAACACGCCCGCCAGCGCGACCGCGGTCATCATCGGCTTCACGCTCGGCGTACCGAGGCGGATCACCTGCACCGGGCGCGCGTCGAGCACGGAGGTGACGATCGACTCGCGCCGCATCTCCTCCGCGTCGGGCAGGAAGAAGCGGCCCTCGTCGACCTTCTGGACGAAGTTCTTCTGGTCCCAGATCGGATAGCGGCTTTCGATCAGCGGCACCGAGCGGATGCCCCAATCCTCGTCGTCGGGCAGCGCGAGCCATTCGAGCGTTCCCGCATTCCACGGATTGCGCGGCGCCTTGGGGCGGCGCGGCGACAGCGCGAGGTCGATGCAGACGATCAGTACGCCCGTCGCGAACATGTACGAGCCGATCGTCGAGGCAAGGTTGAGCCCGCCGATTCCGAGTTCCTCCGGATAAGTGAACACACGCCGCGGCATCCCGAGCAGGCCGGACAGGTGCATCGGAAAGAACGTCACGTTCATCCCCACGAACATGATCCAGAACGCGATCCGCCCGAGCCTGTCGCTGAGCTTCTTGCCGGTAATCAGCGGCCAGTAATAATAGAGCCCGGCGAAAAGCGGTAGCAGCGTGCCACCGATCAGCACGTAATGCAGATGCGCGACGATGAAATAGGTGTCGTGCGCCTGCCAGTCGAACGGCGCGACCGCGACCATCACGCCGCTCAGGCCGCCGATCACGAACACGGCCAGGCTTCCGCTCGCGTAGAGCAAAGGCGTCGATTTCTTGACGTTGCCCGCCCACAGCGTCGCGATGAACACGAAGATCTGCACGCCGGTCGGGATCGCCACCGCTTCCGATGCCGCTGCGAAGAAGGCGAGACTGATCTTCGGCAGGCCGGTCGTGAACATGTGGTGGACCCACAGCCCGAAGCTCAGGAACGCCGTCCCGACCGCAGCCAGCACGATCCACGGATAGCCGAGCAAATGGCGTTGCGCGAAGGTCGGGATCAGCATTGCGAACAGCGCAATCGACGGCAGGAAGACGATGTAGACTTCCGGGTGGCCGAAGATCCAGAACAGATGCTGCCACAGCAGCGGGTCGCCGCCCTTCTCCGCGTTGAAGAACGGCCAGTTCAGCAGCCGCTCCATCTCGAACAGCACGTCGCCCGCGATCAGCGGCGGGAACGCGAACAGTATCATCACCGCGACGACCAGGATGTACCAGGCGTAGAGCGGCATCAGGTTGAGCCGCATGCCTGGCGGACGGCATTTCAGCACGCCGACGATCAGCTCGACCGCCGCCGCCACCGACGACACCTCGATGAAGCTCAAGCCCAGCATCCAGATGTCGGCGCCGAGCCCGCTCAGATCGGTCCGCGTCGTCAGCGGCGGGTACATGAACCAGCCGCCATCGGGCGCCGCGTCGAAGAAGATCGAGCCCGACACGAACACGCCGCCAATCAGGAAGCTCCAGTATCCGAACGACGACAGCCGCGGAAACGGCAGGTCGCGCGCGCCGAGCAGCTGCGGCAGGAGGATGATCGAGACCGCCTCGAACATCGGCACCGCGAACAAGAACATCATCATCGAGCCGTGCAGCGTGAACAGCTGGTTGAACGTGTTCGCGGTGACGAGGTCGTTGTTCGGCACCGCGAGCTGCGTGCGCATGATCAGCGCGAGCACGCCCGCGAACAGCATGAAGCCGAACGCGGTCAGCGTATACCACACGCCGATCCGGTTGTTGTTGACGTCGGTCCAGCGGAAGAACCAGCCCGAGGGCGGCTTCCATACCTCGCGAAGACGGTCCTCCTGGCCCTTACGGACCGCGGGATCATTCTGGTCGGGCGCGACATACGGGGTGCTCTCGGTGGTCATTTGAGCCCCTGAAGGTAGCTTGCGATCTGGTCGGCTTCGGCAGCCGACATCTGCGGGAAGGCGGGCATCCGCACGCCGGGCTTGGTCTTGCCCGGATCGCGCACGAAACCGGCGATGTTGGCGCGGGTCATCGGCAGCACACCTGCGGCGAGTGTCGGACGCGAGCCGAAGTGAGTCAGGTCGGGGCCGATCTTCGCGACGGGCCCGACGCCGCGGACGCTGTGGCAGCCGCTACAGCCGTAGCTTGCGAACAGGCGCGCGCCGGGCGATGCGGTGACGGTGGCGGGCCTGGCCTGCGCGGCGAGCCAGCTCGCGAACGCGGCGGGCTCCATCGCGATGACATCGAACGCCATCAGCGCATGGCCGAGCCCGCAGAACTCGGCACAGACGCCGCGGTACGTCCCCGCCTTGGTCGCACGAACGACGAGGCGGTTGGTGCGGCCGGGGATCATGTCCATCTTGCCAGCGAGGCCGGGCACCCAGAAGCTGTGGATGACGTCGGGGCTGCGCAGCGACAGTTCGACGGTGCGGCCGACGGGCAGGCGGAGTTCGTTGGCCGCCTCGACCACCGATCCGCCCGGCGGCGCATAGCGGACGCGCCACCAGAATTGTTCGCCCTCGACACCGATCCGGAGATCGCCGTTCGCAACCTCGCGCGGGCGCATCGCGGGCAGGGCGTAGAGTAGCAGCGCAAGCAGCAGGATCGAAGGCCCAATGCCGCCGAGCCACAGCACCAGCTTCATGCCGCCCTTGTGTGTCAGCCGACCCTCAGGTGCGCGCATCGCATGGCGCATCAACAATGCCAGACCGCCCGCAAGAATGATCGCGCCGATGACCAGGACGATGGTGATCGAGAGGACCTTGTCCGCTTCCTCGCCGAACGGCGCGAGCGTCGACTGGTGACGGTTGCACGCCGTCAACAGCGACAGGCACACCCCCACGGAAAGAAAAATAGCCTTCCGCATCATCACCTTGCCACCCTTTAGAAGGACTTCTCCTAGCGGCCAGGGCGGGGCGGCGTAAACCCGAAAATGACATATGTTTCATGTTGGGGGTGAAGCACTGTCCCTATCTCCGATCTCGATATGCGATCCGACACCGCAGCGGACCGTCAGGCAAGGTGCACGCCGGAACATGCGCTCCGGCGTGTGCAGATCAGGCGGCGAACTGGTTCATCGTGTTGTGTGCGCCACCGGCCTTCAACGCCGCCTCGCCCGCGAAATACTCCTTGTGGTCGTCGCCCAAGTCCGAGCCGGACATGTTCTGGTGCTTCACGCAGGCGATGCCCTCGCGGATCTCCTTGCGCTGGACGCCCTTCACATAACCGAGCATCCCCGCATCGCCAAAATACTCCTTGGCGAGATTGTCGGTCGAGAGCGCGGCGGTGTGATAGGTCGGCAGCGTGATGAGGTGATGGAAGATGCCCGCGCGCTTGGCCGAATCCGCCTGGAAGGTGCGGATGCGCTCGTCGGCTTCGTCGGCCAGCGCGGTGCCGTCATAGTCGACGCTCATCAGGCGCGCGCGGTCATAGGCGGAAACGTCCTTATCCTCGGCGGCCCAGGCGTCGAACACCTGCTGGCGGAAGTTCAGCGTCCAGTTGAAGCTTGGCGAGTTGTTGTAGACCAGCTTCGCGTTCGGGACGACTTCGCGGATGCGGTCGACCATGCCGGCGATCTGCTCGATGTGCGGCTTCTCCGTCTCGATCCAGAGCAGGTCAGCGCCGTTTTGAAGTGACGCGATGCAATCCATGACGCAGCGGTCTTCTCCCGTGCCGGCGCGGAACTGGAACAAGTTGGAGGGCAGGCGTTTTGGACGGAGCAGCTTGCCGTCGCGGTTCAAGATCACGTCGCCGTTGCGCGCGGTCGTGGGATCAATCTCCTCGCAATCGAGGTAGGAGTTATACTGGTCGCCGAGGTCGCCCGCTTCCTTGCTGACCGCGATCTGCTTCGTGAGGCCGGCGCCGAGCGAGTCGGTGCGCGTGACGATGATGCCGTCCTCGACGCCGAGTTCGAGGAACGCGTAACGGCAGGCGCGGACCTTCGCGAGGAAGTCCTCGTGCGGCACCGTGACCTTGCCGTCCTGGTGGCCGCACTGCTTCTCGTCACTGACCTGGTTCTCGATATGGAGCGCGCAGGCCCCCGCCTCGATCATTTTTCGCGCAAGCAGGTACGTAGCCTCTGCGTTGCCGAAGCCCGCGTCGATATCGGCGATGATCGGCACGACGTGAGTCTGGTGGTTCTCGATCGCGTTGAGCAGGCGCTGTTCCTCGATCGCATTGCCGGCAGCGCGGGCCGCGTCGACCTCGCGGAACATCATGCCGAGTTCGCGGGCATCGGCCTGGCGGAGGAAGGTGTAGAGCTCCTCGATCAGCGCGGGGACGCTGGTCTTTTCGTGCATCGACTGGTCGGGCAGCGGGCCGAACTCGCTCCGCATCGCCGCGACCATCCAGCCGGATAGGTACAAATACCGCCGGTCGGTCGTGCCGAAATGCTTCTTGATGCTGATCATCTTCTGCTGCGCGATGAACCCGTGCCAGCAGCCGAGCGACTGCGTGTAGTTCGCCGGGTCGGCGTCATAGGCGGCCATGTCCTTGCGCATGATCGCGGCGGTGTAGCGGGCGATGTCGAGCCCCGTGGCGAAACGGTTCTGGAGCCGCATCCGCGCGACCGATTCGGGTGAGATCGCGTCCCAGGTGCCGTTCTGGTCGGCGATGAGGTTGGTGATCCGGGCGATATGCGTCTGGTAGGTCACGGGCGATCCTTCGCTGCTGCGTTGATCGCTGTGTAGGGTTGTTGACAGGGTTTTTGTTGGGAATGCGGTTGGCGATGAGGTGTGGATGTCACTGGCGGCGCGCGCGTCGTGTCGTTGTGTAAAAAAGATTACAGGATAGGTTAGGCAGGTGCGATACGAAAAAGGGCGCACGGATTGCTCCGGGCGCCCTTTCTCAGTTCAGCGACGTGGCGAAGCCACGCCGTCGGTCGTCGCTACTCGCGACGCCGGCCGACAGCGGCTGTGCGCTCTCGCGCACCGCCATGCGGCCCGCACGGCTCAGCCGCTGTAGTACATGTCATACTCGACCGGGCTAGGCGTCATCTCCCAGCGCGCGACCTCGGCGTACTTGATCTCGACATAGCTCTCGATCTGGTCCTTCGAGAACACGTCGCCCTTCAGCAGGAAGTCGTGATCGGCGAGCAGGCACTCGAGCGCCTCGCGGAGCGAACCCGCGACGGTCGGGACCTGCGCGAGCTCTGCGGGTGGCAGGTCGTACAGGTTCTTGTCCATCGCCTCGCCCGGGTGGATCTTGTTGAGGATGCCGTCCATGCCAGCCATCATCAGCGCCGCATAAGCGAGATACGGGTTGGCCAGTGCGTCCGGGAAACGCACTTCGACGCGCTTCGCCTTGGGGCCGGTGCCGTACGGAATGCGGCACGATGCCGAGCGGTTGCGCGCCGAATAGGCGAGCAGCACCGGGGCTTCGTAGCCGGGGACGAGGCGCTTGTAGCTGTTGGTCGACGGGTTGGTGAACGCGTTGACTGCTTTCGCATGCTTGATGATGCCGCCGATGAAATACAGGCACATGTCGCTGAGGCCTGCATAGCCGTTGCCGGCGAACAGCGGCGTCTTGCCTTCCCAGATCGAGAAGTGCGTGTGCATCCCCGAGCCGTTGTCCTCCTTGATCGGCTTCGGCATGAACGTCGCCGTCTTGCCGTACGCATGCGCGACCTGGTGGACGACGTACTTGTAGATCTGCATGCGATCCGCGGTCTGCGTCAGCGTACCGAAGGTCAGGCCCAGCTCATGCTGTGCGGCGGCGACCTCGTGGTGATGCTTGTCGCACGGCAGGCCCATCTCGATCATCGTCGAGACCATCTCGCCGCGGATGTCGACGGCGCTGTCGACCGGTGCGACCGGGAAATAGCCGCCCTTCGCGCGCGGACGATGGCCCATGTTGCCACCCTCGTATTCGCGACCCGAATTGCCCGGCAGCTCGATGTCGTCGATCTTGTAGTAGCTGCTCGAGTACGTGTTTTCGAAGCGGACGTCGTCGAACATGAAGAATTCGGCTTCGGGGCCGACATACACGGTGTCGCCGACGCCGGTGGTCAGCAGATACGCCTCGGCGCGCTTTGCGGTCGAGCGGGGATCGCGCGCGTACAACTCGCCGGTGACCGGATCGGCGATATCGCAGATCAGGATCATCATCGGCGTCGCCGAGAACGGATCGATGTAGATTGCATCGAGATCGGGCTTGAGCGTCATGTCGCTCTCGTTGATCGCCTTCCAGCCCTCGATCGACGAGCCGTCGAACATCAGGCCGTCGGTCAGCTCGTCTTCGCCGATCAGGCTGGCGACCATCGTCAGATGCTGCCACTTACCCTTTGGATCGGTGAACCGCAGATCGACCCACTCGATCTCCTGGTCCTTGATCATATTGAGAACGTCGGAGGCCGAATTCGCCATGATGCTTGCCCTTCGTTTTTGAGATATCCGCCGCCTCATGCGGGGAATCTAATTGCGGTATGGATTGAGATTTCCACACAATGTTGCGCCGCGTCAAATGACGATGTCGTTACCTGCCGTCAACGCCCCATGCGTGGGTTTGAACTAGATTGCGTCGTCGTCGCGCTCGCCGGTGCGGATGCGAAGCGCACTCTCAACCGGAATGACGAAGATTTTCCCATCGCCGATCCGGCCGGTCTGCGCGGCCGCGGCGATCGCCTCGACGACGCGCTGCGCGAGCCCGTCCTCGACGACGACCTCGAGCTTCACCTTGGGCAGGAAGTCGACGACATATTCCGCGCCGCGATACAGTTCTGTGTGGCCCTTCTGCCGGCCGAAGCCCTTGGCTTCAGTCACGGTGATGCCGCTCACGCCGATCTCGTGCAGCGCTTCCTTCACCTCATCCAGCTTGAACGGCTTGATGATGGCTTCGATCTTTTTCACAGGTACGCCCCCGATTGTCGTTGAAACCCTCGCCCTCGCGAGCGAGCCGTCCGCCCTGAAGGGCGCCTTGCACCAAGCGTGCCAGCCGAGGCGCCCTCGGGCAACCGCGGAATATGTTTGATTTCACTGCCCGAAATTGCGGCACCTAGGCGGTGCGTGCGCAATGCAAGGGCAGGGGAGCCGATCACAGGATCTCGCGCAGCCGTGCGATCGGGCGACCGAGCCGGACGCCCTTGTCGGTCTCGACCAGCGGGCGTTCGATCAGCAGCGGGTCGATCATCATCGCGTCGAGGATCGCTTCGGAGTCGCCGTGCTTCACGGCCTTTGCGCCGTCCTCGGCCATGCGCAGGCCCTGGCGCGGAGTCATGCCGGCGCGGTCGTAGAGGCGGACGAGTTCCGCGCGGGTGGGCGGCGTCTTCAGATATTCGACGATCGTGACGTCTGCGCCTGCCTCCTGCAGCAGGGCAAGCGCCTCGCGGGATTTGGAGCAGCGCGGGTTGTGGTAGATCGTCGCCTTCACGCATGCTCCGTTATCATCTGACACCCCGTCATCCCAGCAAAAGCTGGGATCCCCGCTGCCCACCCCGTCATCTCAGGGAAAGCTAAGAGCTCCCGCTGCCCCAATCCGTCATTCCAGCTAAAGCTGGGATATTCCGCTTGGTTTGCGATGCGACCCGAACGGGGAGATCCCAGCTTTCGCTGGGATGACGGGGGGTGAGGCGGCCGTTAAGCCCCCTGTTTGGCCAACCACTCTTCCAGCCACTTGATCGTGTACGCGCCCTCCTGGAACTCGGGATCGTCGAGCAGCGCACGGTGCAGCGGGATCGTCGTCGTGACACCCTCGATCACCATCTCCTCGAGCGCACGCCGCAACCGCCGCAACGCACCCTGCCGGGTCGTCCCGTAGACGATCAGCTTGGCGATCATCGAGTCGTAGTAAGGCGGCACGCGATACCCGGCATACAGCCCACTATCGACGCGCACATGCATCCCGCCCGGCGCGTGATACACCTTCACCAGCCCCGGCGACGGCGCGAACGTGCGCGGGTCCTCGGCGTTGATGCGGCATTCGATCGCATGGCCGCGGAACTGGACGTCTTCCTGGCGCAGCGTCAGCGGATGACCCTCGGTCACGCGGATCTGCTCGCGCACGAGGTCCAGCCCGGTGATCATCTCGGTCACCGGATGCTCGACCTGGAGCCGGGTGTTCATCTCGATGAAGTAGAATTCGCCCGCTTCCCACAGGAACTCGATCGTCCCCGCGCCGCGATAGCCCATGTCGGCCATCGCCTTGGCGACGATCCCGCCCATCCGCTCGCGCTCTTCGGCGGTGATGATCGGCGAAGGAGCTTCCTCGAGCACCTTCTGGTGGCGGCGCTGGAGCGAGCAGTCGCGCTCGCCCAAGTGGATCGCGTTGCCGTTGCCATCGCCGAAGATCTGGAATTCGATATGCCGCGGATTGCCGAGGTATTTTTCCATGTAGACGGTGGCGTCGCCGAACGCCGCCTTCGCCTCGCTGCCGGCTTGCTGCATCTGCGTCTCGAGATCGTCGGCGTCGTTGACGACCTTCATCCCGCGACCACCGCCGCCGGAAGCCGCCTTGATGATCACCGGATAGCCGATCGATTCGGCGATCGCCTTGGCCTCGGCGATGTCGCTGATCGCGCCGTCCGAACCGGGGACGAGCGGCAGCCCCAGAGCGCCCGCGGTGCGCTTGGCCTGAACCTTGTCGCCCATCGTCCGGATATGTTCGGGCTTCGGACCCACGAACAGGATGTTGTGAAGCTCGACGATCTCGGCGAACTGCGCGTTCTCGCTGAGGAAGCCGTAGCCGGGATGGATCGCGTCCGCCCCCGAGATTTCGGCGGCCGAGATGATGTTCGGGATGTTCAGATAGCTGTCCGCGGCGGACGGCGGTCCGATGCAGATCGCCTCGTCCGCGAGCCGCACGTGCATCGCGTCGGCGTCGGCGGTCGAGTGCACCGCGACCGTCTTGATGCCCATCTCATGGCAGGCGCGGTGGATCCGCAGCGCGATCTCGCCGCGATTCGCAATGAGTAGCTTCTTGATTTGCGGCATTATTCGACCACGACGAGGGGCTGGTCGAACTCGACCGGCTGGCCGTTCTCGACCAGGATCGCGGTCACGGTGCCGGCCGATGGCGCGACGATCGTGTTCATCACCTTCATCGCCTCGATGATCAGCAGCGTGTCGCCGGCATTGACCTTCTGGCCGACGGTCGAGAACGGCTTAGCCTCGGGGTTGGCGGCGAGATAGACGGTGCCGACCATCGGCGACTTGACCGCGCTCGCGCTGATCGCGGGGGCGGACGCGCCGACCTCGGCCTGCGGGATCGACAGCGGTGCTGAGACGGGGGCCGGGGCGGGCGGCGCATAATGCGCGACGGGGGCTGCCTGGGCCGCCTTGCGCGCGACGCGAATCCGGCGCGAGCCGTCCTCGACTTCGATCTCGGTCAGCTGCGTGGTGTCGAGCAGTTCGGCGAGCTGGCGCACCAGGGTCACGTCGACCTGCATTGCGCCTGTGTTTTCGGTTGTATCGGTCATGGCGGGGCCTCCTGTCAGAACCGTGCGACGGCTTCAAGCGCGAGCACATACGAAAGCGCGCCGAAACCCGCGATCGTACCCTTCGCCGCCTGGCCGACCAGGCTCACATGCCTGAACGATTCGCGCGTGTGGGGGTTGGAAAGATGCACTTCGATCACCGGCGTCTTCACGCCCTTGATCGCATCGTGCACCGCGACCGAGGTATGCGTGAATGCGCCCGCGTTGAGGATGACGGCCTTCGCACCGCGCGCCTGCGCCTCCTGGATCCAGTCGACGAGGTGGCCCTCGTGATTCGACTGGCGCATGTCGATCTCCAGGCCCAACTCGCGCGCGCGGTCCTCCAGCATCCCGGCGATATCGTCGAGCGTCTCGTCGCCATAGATCTCCGGCTCGCGCGTTCCCAGCAGGTTGAGGTTGGGGCCGTTCAGGACGAAAACGGTATCTGGCAAGAGCGATAGCCTTTCGGTTGCGGGGCCGGCGAAGCGATCCCTATATGCGCGTCACGCCATTCCTTACAGGCACGGCTCGCGACAAGTCGAGCCGTGCCGTCGCTATAGTGGACCACGCACCCATGCCCCATTCCGACGGCACCGTCTCGATCACCGTCAACGGCGAGCACAAGCGCGTCTCGGCTGGGCTGTCGCTGGCAGCGCTCGCAACCGAACTCGGCCTGGTGCCAGAGAAGATCGCGGTCGAGCGGAACATGGAGGTCGTACCGCGGTCGACGCTGGCGGACGTGATGGTCCAGGACGGCGACGACCTCGAGATCGTGCATTTCGTCGGCGGCGGCGATCACGAGGACAGCTGGACCGTCGCGGGCAAGACGTTCAAGTCGCGGCTGATCGTCGGCACCGGCAAGTACAAGGATTTCGCGCAGAACGCCGCCGCGGTCGAGGCGTCGGGCGCGGAGATCGTCACCGTCGCCGTCCGCCGCGTCAACGTGGCGGATCGCAACGCGCCGATGCTGACCGACTTCATCGACCCGAAGAAGATCACCTACCTGCCCAACACCGCTGGCTGCTTCGACGCCGAATCGGCGATTCGCACGCTGCGACTGGCGCGCGAGGCGGGTGGCTGGGAGCTGGTGAAGCTCGAAGTGCTCGGCGAGGCGAAGACCCTGTACCCCGACATGGTCGAGACGCTGCGCGCGACCGAGATCCTGGCGAACGAAGGCTTCAAGCCGATGGTCTATTGCGTCGACGATCCGATCGCCACCAAGCGCCTCGAGAACGCCGGCGCGGTGGCGATCATGCCGCTGGGCGCACCGATCGGCTCTGGCCTCGGGATCCAGAACCGCGTGACGATCCGGCTGATCGTGGAGGGTGCAGGGGTGCCCGTGCTGGTCGATGCCGGCGTCGGCACCGCGTCGGATGCCGCAGTGGCGATGGAACTCGGCTGCGATGGCGTGCTGATGAACACGGCCATTGCAGAGGCGAAGGACCCGCTGTTGATGGCGGCAGCGATGAAGGCTGCGGTCGAATCGGGGCGGCTCGCCTACCGTGCCGGGCGGATGGGGCAGCGTCGCTATGCCGATCCGTCGAGCCCATTGGCGGGCTTGATCTGATTCGCCTGATCGCAAACGGGGTCATGACGCAAACGTCACGGAACCCACGGTAAAGACGGCCGTTATACTCTTGCAAGTTCAAGCGGCCCGGTTGGCGGGTCCGCAAAAGCAAGTGGAGGCTCTGATGGGCGAGTTCACCGACAAGGTCGCAGCAGCAGGCAACAAGGTTGCAGGCAACGTCAAGGAAGCCGTCGGCAAGGCGACCGACAACGAGAAGCTGGTAGCTGAAGGCGAAGCGCAGCAGGCCAAGGGCACTGCGCAGAACGTCAAGGGCAGCGTCAAGGGCGCACTCGGCGACGACATCTAAGCTTTGGCTTGATGTGAGAATACAGGCCGCTTCGGGAAACCGGAGCGGCCTTTTCTTTGCGTGGCAGGGTTTTGGTGCCGCTACTATCAGAACTGCCACCACCCCGGCGAAGGCCGGGGCCCAATTGGCATGTCCATGGTAACCACGTGCCGCCCTTAATCAGAACCGTCTCCCAATTGGGCCCCGGCCTTTGCCGGGGTGGTGCAGAGAAACAAACCGCCTTGCCCAACCCGCCAACCTCCCTAACGAGCATCCGCATGACTCTCCCCACTCGCACCTACGCCGCGTTCCTGTTCGACATGGACGGCACGATCCTCACCTCGATCGCGTCGGCCGAGCGCACCTGGACCAAATGGGCGATCGTCCACGGGCTCGATGCCGCGACGTTCGTGCCGACGATCCACGGCGTGCAGTCGGTCGAGACGGTCCGCCGCCTGAACCTCCCCGGCGTCGACCCGGTCGCCGAAGCCGCTGCGATTACTGCGGCCGAGATGGAGGATGTCGGCGATATCGAACCGATCGCCGGGGCTGCTGCGTTTCTGGCCAGCCTGCCACCCGAACGCTGGACGATCGTCACATCGGCCCCGCGCGCATTAGCCGAGGTCCGGTTGAAGGCTGCCGGCCTGCCGATCCCCGCAACGATGATTGCGGCCGACGACATCCCCAACGGCAAACCCGCACCCGATTGTTTCCTGGTCGCGGCCGAACGGCTCGGCGTTGCGGCGGGCGATTGCCTCGTGTTCGAGGATGCCGCCGCTGGGATCGCGGCGGGTGAAGCGGCGGGGGCGGATGTGCTGGTAATCACCGCCACGCATTCGCACGGGGTGAAGACGTCGCATCCTACGGTGGCCGATTATATCGGGCTGTCGGTGGTGGCGCGTGCGGACGGGCTTGCGCTCACGCGAGACTGATACGCCCCCGCCCGTCATCTACACCCCGCCCGTCATCCTGACGAAAGTCAGGACCCAGGATACCAGATGCCGCGCATCGCGGCTCTGGGTCCTGACTTTCGTCAGGATGACGGGAGCGTGGGGGAGCTTCTACCCTGCTTCTAGAACAGCCCCTCGATCAGCCCTTCCTCGTTCAAATGGATGGCCTCCGCCGCCGGCACGCGTGGCAAACCCGGCATCGTCATGATCTCGCCGCAGATCGCCACGACAAACCCCGCACCAGCGGCAAGGCGGACTTCGCGGACGGGCACAATGTGTCCGGTTGGGGCGCCCAGCAGCGCCGGGTCGGTCGAGAAGCTGTACTGGGTCTTGGCAAGGCACACGGGCAAGTGGCCGTAGCCCGCATCCTCCCAGCGCTTGAGTTGCGCCAGCACGCTCGGCTCGGCGACCGCATGCTCCGCACGATAGATGCGCCGCGCGACGGTATCGATCTTGTCGAACAGCGAGAGTTCGTCGCCATAGATCGGTGCGAACCCGCCGCCATGCGTCTCGCAGATTTCGGCGACCGCGTCTGCCAGTTCGACCGCGCCAGCACCACCCTCGGCCCAATGCCGGCAGAGGATCGCGCGCGAGCCGTGTTGCGCTGCCGCCTCGACGATCGCCGCGATCTCGGCATCGCTGTCGGTGTAGAAATGGTTGATCGCGACGATCGCGGGGACGCCGAACTGGCGGATGTTTTCGATATGGCGGACGAGGTTGACCGCACCCTTGCGGACCGCGTCGACGTTCTCGTGCGCGAGGTCGGCCTTCGCAACGCCGCCGTTCATCTTCAGCGCACGCGCCGTCGCGACGATCACGACCGCATCGGGAGCGAGGCCCGCTTGGCGGCATTTGATGTCGAAGAACTTCTCCGCGCCCAAGTCCGCGCCGAAGCCCGCTTCGGTGACGACGTAATCGCCCAACGACAAGGCGGCGCGCGTGGCGATCACCGAGTTGCAGCCATGCGCGATGTTGGCGAACGGGCCGCCGTGGAGGAACGCGGGCGTGCCTTCGAGCGACTGGACGAGGTTGGGCTTGATCGCCTCGGCCAGCAGCACCGCCATCGCGCCGTCAGCCTTCAGGTCGCGCGCGGTGATCGGCTTGCGGTCGCGGGTATAGGCGACGACGATATCGCCGAGCCGGCGTTCCATGTCGGCGAGGTCGTCGGCGAGGCAGAGGATCGCCATCACTTCGGAGGCGACGGTGATGTCGAACCCCGATTCGCGTGGATATCCGTTGGCGACGCCGCCGATCGACTGGACGATGTCGCGCAGCGCGCGGTCGTTCATGTCGAGCACGCGGCGCCAGACCACGCGGCGGACGTCGATCTGGAGCGCATTGCCCCAGTGGATGTGGTTGTCGATCATCGCCGCGAGCAGGTTGTGCGCCGCGGTAATTGCGTGAAAATCGCCGGTGAAGTGGAGGTTGATGTCCTCCATCGGCGCGACCTGCGCGCGCCCGCCGCCGGTCGCGCCGCCCTTCGTACCGAAACACGGCCCGAGCGAGGGTTCACGTAACGCCAGCACCGCCTTACGCCCGGTGTGGCGCAGTGCATCGGCTAGGCCGATCGAGGTGGTGGTCTTGCCTTCGCCAGCCGGAGTCGGGTTGATCGCCGTGACGAGGATCAGCCGGCCCTTGGCGCCCGATTTACGCGTTTCGAGCCAGTCGAGCGCGATCTTTGCCTTGAAGCGGCCGTAAGGCTCGATCGCCGCGTCGGGGATGCCGAGGCCGTCCGCGATGGTGGCGATGGGGCGCAGCGCGACGCTGCGGGCGATGGCGATATCGGTGTCCATGCGGATCGGCCTAGCGAGGGTCGCGACAGGTTTCCAGATGCTAAGCTGGCGCGGGCGACGGCATTTCCGTAAACGCGACCGCAATGACGGATACCGACAGCAAGACGCCCGAGACTTCCTCCGGAATGACGCCCGCTTTGACCACCGTGTTCGCGGTCGCGTGCGGGATGATGGTGGCCAACCTCTATTACGCACAGGCGCTGATCGGCGAGATCGCGCCGGCGCTAGGGCTTCACGGCAGCACCGCAGGGCTGATCGTGACGCTGACCCAGCTCGGCTATGGCGCGGGTCTGCTGCTGATCGTGTCGCTCGCCGACCTGGTCGAGAATCGCCGGCTGATCCTTATGATGGTCGCCGGGACGACGGTCGGCCTGATCGGCGTGGTGTTCTCGACCGGCGCGATGAGTTTCCTGCTATTCTCATTCGTGACTGGATTCTGTTCGGTCGGTGCGCAGATCATGGTGCCGCTCTCCGCGCATCTGGCGCCAGATGCCAAGCGCGGTCAGGTGATCGGCAACATCATGGCGGGGTTGATCACCGGGATCATGCTGGCACGGCCGCTGGCGAGCGGACTCGCGTCGGTCGCCGGATGGCGCGCGATCTTTGCCGTGTCGGCGGTGGCGATGGTCGCCCTCGCGCTGTTGCTGGCCAAGATGCTGCCCGAGCGACGACCGAGCCCGGGTCTCGGCTACGGCCAGATCCTCGCGTCGAGCTTCCGCCTGCTCGCGCGGACGCCCGCGATCCGGCGGCGGACGGCGTATCAGGCTACGATGTTCGCGATCTTTAACCTGTTCTGGACCGCGGTGCCGCTGGTCCTGGCGCGCCAGTTCGGTCTGGGACAAGTCGGTATCGCTCTGTTCGCGCTGGCGGGAGCGGGCGGTGCGCTGACCGCGCCGATCGCCGGCCGGTTGGGGGACCGCGGCTATATCCGGATGGGGACCGGGATCGCGCTGGGGAGTGCGATCGTCGCCTGCCTGGTCGCGGGCTGGGCGGGTGCGGCGCACATGCTGATCGTGCTGGCGCTCGCGGCGGTGCTGCTCGATGCCGCGACGCAGTTGAACCAGGTGCTCGGCCAGCGCGTGATCTACTCGATCGCGCCCGAGGCGCGCGGGCGGATCAATGCGATCTACATGACCGTCGTGTTCCTCGGCGGGGCGGCGGGATCGATGCTGGCGTCGTTCAGCTTGTATCATGGCGGCTGGACCGCGACGATGGCGGTTGGCAGCGTGCTGGCGGTGGCGGCGTTCGCGCTTTTCCTGACCGAGCCGCGCGGCGATCACATCCTGAGCGGATCCGCATAACCGGTCAGCTCGAGATAGCCGCTGCCGCCGGCGGTGCGGACCGCGCCCTCCCAATAGACCGGCATGCCGCTGCGGCGCGCGTCGAGTTCCTGATCGGCGAACAGCGGGGTCAGGTCGAACCGGCGGACACCTTCTGGCAGGCGGATGCTGAGCCGTTGCGTAACGGGGTAGAGTGCGCCGGTGCGCGGCGAGCGCCATTGCCTGAGCGGATCGAAGCGGACGTCGCCGGGCGCAAACCGGACGACGCCCCCGTCTGCGCGCCGGAGCGAGCCGCCAGCCCAGACCTGTTTGCCGCCAGCCCCTCGGATCCGAAACGCCATCAGCGCGCCGCCATCGTCGAGGTTCAGCCCCGTCCAGTCCCAGCCGACCGCACCGCCGCCGAGATAATCCGACGACCATTCGCGATCGAGCCATGCCTGGCCGGTGACCGGCTGCGCCTTCCTGTCGCGCGTGAGGCTTCCGGTGACGGCGAGGTGCGGGACCGAGTAGTAATAGCTCGCCTGCTCGGGGCGGGGGCCCTTCTGGCTGTAGCCGTCCTTACCTTCGAGCAGCGGGGGCTGGCGTGGAGTGAGCGTCAGCGCGAGTGAAAAGTCGCGGGTAGCGACATTGGTGACGAAGCGACCGTCGGGGAGGCGGTGGATCCGCCAGTCGCGCAAGGTCACGTCGGTGTCGCCGATCCGCGCCTGGGCGAGACCGAAGCCGGCGCGCGCGGCGCGTTCGCCGTGGAGCAGGTGGCCGATGCTCGGGTCCGATAGGGCTGCGTGGGCGAACAGGATCTGCTTCGGCGCGAACCGGCTCGGGTTGGCGGAGTCGGTTTTGGGTGTGGTGCGGAAGAAGGTGATCTGGAAGCCGAGATCACGGCCGTCTCGCGTTTTCAGCAGGCCGGTGACGTACCACCATTCGGTACGGAATGCGGGGTGGGCGCCGTGCTCGCGCGGGAAGACGAAGCGCGCGCCGGGGCGGACGACGGGATAGTCGGTCGCGGCAGGCATCGCCGCGGTCAGCGCGAGCGCGGCGACGGTGAGAACGGATTTGACCAAGCGCCGCATCACCAATCTTCCCTGACCATGCGGACCGCGTCGGCGGCAATCGCGCGGCGTCCGGCGAGCGTGGCGGTGCCGGCGGCGGCAATGACCAGTGCGCCTGCGACGCTGGCGACGATGCCCCAGGGCACCCGCGTCGCCATCGTCCAGTTGAACGACTGCGGATTGATCACATGGACGAGAACCTGCGCCATGATGCCGCCGAGCGCTATGCCGGCGATCCCGCCGACCAGCCCGAGCAGCGCGCCTTCGCTTGCCAGCATCGCGATGATCTGGCGTTTCGAGACGCCGATGTGGCGGAGCATGCCGAACTCGCGCGTGCGGGCGATGGTCTGCGCGGACATCGTCGCGGCGACGCCGGCCAGCCCGACGAGGATCGCAACCGCCTCGAGCAGATAGGTGACGGCGAAGCTGCGGTCGAACAGCTCGAGCGCGTAGCGGCGCAATGTCGCCGGCTGGGCGATCGAGATCAGGCTGGCGAGCGTGCGGGGGGAGCGGGCGGCGAGCGCGCGTTGGACTTCACGGGAATTGGCGCCGGGACGAAGCGTGATTGCCGCCTCGGTGCGGGTAAGGTCACCCGTTGCCTTCGCATAGTCGGTGTCGCGGATGACGATCGCTCCCTGCTGTCGGGCATAGTCGCGCCAGATGCCGGCGACCGCATAGCGACCGGCGAGCGGCAGCGTGACGGATGCGCCGACCTTCCAGCCATAAAGCCGGGCGGCAGGTTCGGAGAGCCAGATCGGTGTCGTGCCGGCGGGGAGGCGCTCGGCCTTGTCGAGCAATACCAGTGTCGGATCCTCGCCGTCAGCGACGGGACGGGCGATCAGCGTCACGGGCGGACGATCGGCGCGAAGCGTAAGCGGCACCTGACGGCTGAACGCGATGCGGGCCACGCCGGGCGTCGCGCGGAGGACCGCCTGCGCGGCGGGATCGTAGCCGGTGCCACCCTCGACCCGCAGATACAGGTCGTCCGACAGGATCTGGCCGAGCCATTCGTCGACCGCGCCGCGGAAGCTGGTGACCATTACCGCCATCGCGATCATCAGCGCGGTACTGGCGACGATCCCGCACAGCGCGGTGGCGGCCTGGCCGGGCGCGCCGTGAAGATGACGGATCGCGAGGCCTGTCGCGACGTTGCGGTCAGGGCGGCGGGCGAGGGGGCTCAGCAACGTCCGTGCGAGCCAGGGCATGCCGGCGATGCCGCCTGCAAGGATCAGCGCCATGCTCGCAAACCCGAACAATGGCAGTCCGCCGATCGCCGGAAGCAGCGCCGCGACGCCGCCGACCGCGATCAGGACCGCGGCAGGGATCCAGGGGACCGGCGTGCGCGGGTCGATCACTTCGCCCGCATTGCGCAGCGCCGCAGCAGGCGCGGCGCGGGCGGCGATGCGCGCCGGGAGCACGCTGCCCGCGACCGCCGCGAGCAGGCCGAGCGAGAAGAAGCCGACTGCGGCGGCTGGGGCGAAGGTCAGCCTGACGCTGCCATCGGCGAAATAGCCTGCGCCGAGATCGCCACCAAACCGGGTCAGCGCGGCATAGGCGAGCGCATAACCGAGCAGCAGTCCGAGGCTTGCCCCGATCACGCCGATCGCGAGACCTTCGAGTGCGACGGTGGCGACGATCCCGTTACGCGGCAGGCCGAGCGTGCGGATCAGCGCGAAGGCCCGCAGGCGGCGCGCGACCGACAGCGACTGCGCCGAGAACACCAGAAAGCCGCCGGTCAGCAACGCGACGAGCGCGAGCATGTCGAGGTTAACGCGATAGGCACGCGACAGCGCGGCGCTGCGCGAGGCGTCGCTGGCGCTGGTCCCGATGGTAGCGTCGCGCGGCAGGATCGTGGCGAGCGCGGCTGTCGACGCCCCCTCGACCTGCTTGACGTCGATCCGGTCGAGCCGGCCCAGCCTGCCGAACCGCCACTGCGCGGTGGCGATGTCGACGACGCCGATCGCCTGGCCTTCCGCGACGCCCGGTAGGGCACCGGCGACTCGCAATGGCGTGGCCCGACCGTTCGCGGCGACGGTCAGCCTGTCGCCAGGCTTGGTGCCGATCGCGCGCATTGCCGCCGACGACAGGAACAGCGCCTGGTCGTCGAATGCGGCATCGGTCCGACGGTCGATCCCGGCGGGGGCGATGCCGACCAGCGAGGGCGTAACCTGTGCCGCGCGAATAACGTCGAGACCCAGCAACGTGAATCGCGTCTTGCCGACCGTGGCGCGTAGCACGACGACCGGACTTGCGTCGGCGACGCCGGACGCTGTCGAGACGCTGGCGTACAGCGCCTCGTCGAAGCCCAGCGGTGTGGTCGCGTTGACCTGGACGTCCGCGCTGCCGTTGACGGTCCGCAGCGCGCCTTCGAACGACGACAGCGCCGATCCGTTGACCAAGTGGACGGCGAACCCAAGCGCGACGCCGATCGCGATCGCGATCGCCGTGAGGGCAAGTCGGGCAGGGTGCGCGCGCCATTCCCCGCCGATCAGCCAGCCCAGCGCAAGCCGCGCCGACACCAGGCTCACGCGCGGCGTTCCAGACCGGTCGCGGTGAGCGTCAGGACGACGTCGGCGATTCCGGCGGCTGCCTGGGAATGCGTGACGATAATCGCAGCGACGCCGTCCTCACGGACCGCTTTCGAAAACAGATCGAGTATCTTCGCCGCAGTCTCCGGATCGAGATTGCCCGTGGGTTCGTCGGCGAGGATGATTGCCGGGCGATGGACGAACGCACGGGCGATCGCGATGCGTTGCAGCTCTCCGCCCGACAGATCGCGCGCATACCCATCGCCGCGCGCTCCCAAGCCGACCCGATCGAGCATAGCGTCTGCCCGAGCGTCGATCGTCTGCCGGTCCGCCGAGACCAGCGCGAGCGGCAGAGCGACGTTCTGGCGCAACGTAAGATAGGGTAAAACGTGAAATGCCTGAAAGACGAACCCGATGCGGGTCGCGCGGATCCTGGTCAGCGCAGCCTCGTCGAGCGCATGAAGATCGATGTCTTCGATTGCGACGCGGCCTGAGTCGGGTTCGTCAAGGCCGGCTAGAATATTAAGCAACGTCGACTTGCCGACGCCGCTCTCACCGACGATGGCGATGAGTTGTCCAGGCTTCGCCGTCAGGTCGAGGCCCCGGAAGAGTTCTCTACCGCCGGGAACCGACTTTGCCAGGCCAGTGACGCTAAGAAGGGCGCAGTCGTGCATCCGCAAACCATGCCACGCACGTCGCTGCGATGACAGCCATCTGCATTGCCTTGGATTTCTTTCGGACCCGTACGCTGGGTGGTAGGCGGAAAGTAGCGAACATCGCTCGCTTGGAGCCGACCACGCCCGCACAAAATAACGGCTTATTTAACATAATGTATATTATCGATCTTGATGATACGTCGCTTAGCGGCCGGCAGTCTGGCTCCTGCTATCTGGCGCGGTTGCAACACCCGAGAGATCGATCGACGTCGCGATCGGTAAGTCAGCCTCCCTTCGTTCGGAGTAGCGGTCTACCATCCGGGCCGCGTGGGGACGCAGCAAGACCGTAAAGCGCACCAGTTCTTCCATAACGTCTACGATCCGATCGTAATAGCTGGACGGCCGCATCCTGCCCGCGTCGTCAAACTCTTCGAACGCCTTGGCGACGCTCGACTGGTTGGGAATGGTCACCATGCGCATCCAGCGGCCCAGGAGGCGCAGTGTATTGACGCTATTGAACGACTGTTACCCGGCCGACACCTGCATCACCGCAAGCGTGCGGCCCTGCGTCGGGCGCATTCCGCCTATCGCCAGAGGCAGGTGATCGACCTGCAGCTTCATGATGCCGGTAATCTGCCCGTGCCGTTCGGGACTGCACCACACCTGCCCTTCCGACCATAGCGACAATTCGCGCAGTTCGTGAACCGCGGGGTGATCGTCTCCGATCACCTGATCAGGCAGTGGCAAGGTGGACGGATCGAAAATGCGCGTCTCGCATCCGAAGAATTGCAGCAGGCGGGCGGCTTCCTCGACGCACAATCGCGAAAAGGATCGCTCACGCAGCGATCCGTAGAGCAACAGGATACGCGGCGGTGGATCACAAGGGCCCAATTCGATGGCAGGCCGGTTGCCGGCGTAACGCCGATCGAGCGCCGGCAGGTAATCGGGCTCAGGAAGCGTGCGGAGGGGCATTGGACGAGACTCCATCGTGATCGGGTAAGTGGCAAAGTCAGCCCAAGCTGATCCGCAGTGCGAGCGCCGCGAGCGTCACAAACAGCACGGGAATCGTCAGCGTCGCACCAACCTTGAAGTAGTAACCCCAGCCGATGCGGATACCTTTCTGGCCAAGAACGTGAAGCCACAGCAGCGTCGCCAGCGAGCCGATCGGGGTGATCTTGGGACCAAGGTCGCAGCCGATCACGTTGGCGTAGATCATCGCCTCCTTGACCGCCCCCGTGGTGTGGGTCGCATCGATAGACAGCGCGCCGACCAGGACCGTTGGCATGTTGTTCATCACGGACGATAGCAGCGCAGCAATAATGCCGGATCCGAACACGGCACCCCATACGCCACCCTGCGCAGTAAGATCGAGCAGGCCCGCAAGCAGGTCGGTCAGACCCGCATTCCGCAGACCGTAAACGACCAGATACATCCCTAGCGAAAAGATAACGACTTGCCACGGCGCGCCGGCCAGCACCGTGCGGGTCTTGATCACGTTGCCGCGCGCCGCAATCGCGAACAACAGACCCGCACCCGCAGCGGCCACGGCGCTGACCGGCACGCCGATAGGTTCGAGCACGAAGAAGCCGGCGAGCAGCAGGGCGAGAACGACCCAGCCCGCCTTGAACGTGGCATGGTCGCGGATCGCCTGCGCAGGCGCGCGGGGCTGCGCCACATCGTAACTTGCCGGTATGTCGCGCCGGAAGAACAGCAGCAGCGCGAGCAGTGTCGCGGCGATCGACGCCAGATCGACCGGCACCATCACCGAGGCATACTCGGCGAAGCCGATCCGGAAGAAGTCGGCCGACACGATGTTGACGAGGTTGGAGACGATCAGCGGCAGGCTGGCGGTATCGGCGATGAACCCCGCCGCCATCACGAACGCCAGCGTCGCCTTGTCCTTGTATCCCAGCGCACGCAGCATCGCGATGACGATCGGCGTCAGGATCAGCGCCGCGCCATCATTGGCGAACAGCGCCGACACCGCCGCGCCGAGCAGCACGATCAGTACGAACAGCCGGCGCCCATGCCCCCCGCCCCAGCGCGCGACGTGGAGCGCCGCCCATTCGAAGAACCCGGCTTCATCGAGCAACAGGCTGACGATGATGATCGCGACGAACGTCGCGGTCGCGTTCCAGACGATCCCCCACACCACCGGCACGTCGGAGAGCGAGACGACCCCGACGAGCAGCGCTACGGCCGCACCGCCCATCGCGCTCCATCCGATTCCGAGGCCCTTGGGCTGCCAGATGACGAGCGTGATCGTGACGATGAAGATAGCGAGCGCGAGCAGCATCAGGCGATGCGCTGACCTGGGATGCGCTCGCCTTGGGCGTCCACGACCCGTTCGCCGTCCTCCTTGGCAAACGCGCGCTGTTGCGGCGCGGGCAGCAGATCGAGGACCTCTTCGGACGGTCGACACAGCTTCACGCCGAGCGGCGAGACGACTAGCGGTCGGTTGATGAGGACCGGATGCGCCATCATCGCGTCCACCAGCGCGTCGTCGGACAGCGACGTGTCGCCCAGGCCCAATTCCACATAGGGCGTGCCCTTTTCACGCAGCAGATCGCGAGGCGTGATCTCGGCGCGATCGATCAGTTCGACCAGCAAGGCGCGCGAGGGCGGCGTCTTCAGGTATTCAACCACATGCGGCTCGATGCCGGCATTGCGTATCATCGCCAGTGTGTTGCGCGACGTGCCACATTCGGGGTTGTGATAGATCACGATATCGACGGCCATGGCGCGTCCTTTCAGCAGCAGGGGGGTGAGGCTTTCAGCAGCAGGGGGTAAGGTCGGTCAAAAGTGACGCGCAGAGGTCGGGCGAGCCGGCGCAGCAGTCCTTGACCAGGAACAGCATGAGCGCCCGCAGACCGTCGAGCTCGGCGCGATAGACGATCGATCGACTGTGACGTTCGGATCGTACGACCCCGGCACGCGCGAGAACAGCCAGATGCGCCGACATCGTATTCTGCGGCACGTCGAGCGTGCGCGCGATTTCGCCCGCCGCCATGCCGTCCGGCTCGTGCCGTACCAGAAGACGGAACACGTCGAGGCGCGTCCCCTGCCCCAGCGCTCCCAGAACTGCGATCGCACCCACACTATCCACATATCCAGCATAGTCGATATATCGATTTGCACAAGTCGGTTCATTCCGCGATATGCGAAGGGCTGCTTTTTATCGAGAACGCTCAATGATCGAACGGCTCACTGCCATCATGGCGCGGTTGCGCGATCCGATCGACGGATGCGAATGGGATCGCGTCCAGACCTGGTCGACGATCGCGCCGTACACGATCGAGGAGGCGTATGAGGTTGCCGACGCGATCGCGCGCGACGATCCCGCCGATCTCAAGGACGAGCTTGGCGACCTGCTGCTCCAGGTCGTGTTCCACAGCCGGATCGCCGAAGAGGCTGGCGCATTCACCCTTGCCGATGTCGTCGCCGCGATCAGCGACAAGATGGAACGCCGACACCCGCACATCTTCGGCGATGCCGGTGCCTCGCCGGGCTGGGAAACGATCAAGGCCGCCGAGCGCGCGGAGAAATCCGATCCGAGTGCGCTTGCCGGCGTTGCGATCGGCCTGCCCGCCTTATCCCGTGCCGAGAAGCTGCAAAAGCGCGCCGCGCGTACCGGGTTCGACTGGCCCGATGTCGAAGGTCCGCTCGCGAAGGTTTTCGAGGAAATCGAGGAGATTCGCGAAGCCAGCTCGGATACGGTAGCAGAAGAAGTCGGCGACCTGCTGTTCGCAGTAACGAACTGGGCGCGCCATCTCGGCATCGATCCCGAGGCCGCCTTGCGCGCTGGCAATGCCAAATTCGAGGCGCGCTTTCGGGCGATCGAGGCCGATGGCGGTGACGCATTCGCCGCCATGACACTCGATCAGAAGGAAGCCCTGTGGCAGGCGGTCAAGCGTCGCGACGGATGAACCGGTCGTAATCGGTTTCCGACAAGCGCACGTCGTACGTGGTCTCGAGTTCGTCGTCCAAGCTGCCGAGCACCTCGCCGTGCGCATGCAGCCACGCCGCCCCGGCGCCATCGGTCGCGTCGAGCGTGATGCTGTAGCGACGATGCGCGCCGGTCAACTTGGCGGCAACCTGGTGGATCAACTCATCCACCCCTTCCCCACTCAACGCCGAGATGGCGACGACGTCGTCCCGGTGCGCGGCCTGCGCGGCAATCTCGTCATGCGTATCGGCATCGAGCAGATCGAGCTTGTTCCAGACCTCGAACCGCGGCGTGTTCTCATCCACGCCGATCTCGGCCAGCACGGTCTCGACGTCGGTCCGCTGCGCCTCGGTATCGGGATGCGCGATATCACGGATGTGGACGAGCAGATCGGCGGACACGACCTCCTCGAGCGTCGCCTTGAACGCAGCAACCAGCTGCGTCGGCAGGTCCGAGACAAACCCCACCGTGTCGGACAGGATCGCCTTGTCGATGCCGGGTAGCTGGATCTGCCGCAACGTCGGATCGAGCGTCGCGAACAGCAGGTCCTCCGCCATCACGTCGGCGCCCGTGAGCCGATTGAACAGCGTCGACTTGCCGGCATTGGTGTAGCCGACCAGCGCGATTACCGGCCATGGCGCGCGCTGGCGCCGCTCGCGGTGAAGCCCCCGCGTGCGGCTGACCTGCTCGAGCTCGCGCTTCAGCCTGGCCATCCGGTCGCGGATCAGGCGGCGATCCGCCTCGATCTGGGTCTCGCCCGGACCGCCGAGGAAGCCGAAGCCGCCGCGCTGGCGTTCGAGATGGGTCCAGCTGCGGACCAGCCGGCCGGCCTGATAATCGAGATGTGCCAGCTCGACCTGCAAGCGCCCCTCGGCGGTCGCCGCGCGCTCGCCGAAGATCTCGAGGATCAGGCCGGTGCGATCGATGACCTTGGTTTCGAGCGCCTTTTCGAGATTGCGCTGCTGGACCGGGCTGAGGATCGCGTCGAACACGACGAGACCTGCGTCTTCCATCCGAACCTGCGCCGCGAGCATCTCCACCTGGCCGCTACCGATGAGTGTGGCCGGCTTGGGCTGGCGGACACGGTAGGCGATCCGTTCGACGACCTCGACACCGATCGCGGCCGCAAGGCCCGCGGTTTCCTCGAGACGTGCGTCGACGTCGCGCGAAGCATCGCCCTGGTCGGGAAGGACGACGATCGCACGCGCACCGCGTGCGAACTCGTCCCGGTCGCGTTCGAAACCGCTACTCAATCGACGTGGTCCGCATCATCTGCGTCATCCGCATCATCCGTATCGGTGGGTTCCTCGGCGAGGTTCAGCGGGCGCGCCGGCTGGATCGTCGAGACCGCATGCTTGTAGACGAGCTGCGCCATGCCCTCGCGCTGGAGCAGCATGCAGAACAGGTCGAAGCCTGCGATCTGGCCCTGCAGCATGACGCCGTTGATCAGGAACATCGTCACGCTGTCTTCGGATTTCCGCACCGCGTTGAGGAAAATATCCTGCAACAGCGGGTGCTTCTTCTGGTTCTCTCCGACCGCGTCGACGATCGCCGACACGTCCATCGGTCCGGCGGGCATGATCGTCGAGATCGCATGCTTATAGATCAGCTGCGACTGGCCATCGCGACGGAGCAGGACGGAAAAATTATCGAACCATGTTACGATGCCCTGGAGCTTCACGCCCTTGACGAGGAACATCGTGACCGGCGTCTTGGAGCGCCGGAGTGCGTTCAGGAAGAGGTCCTGAAGCGAGCCTGGTTTATCGGCCAATGGGATAACCCTTTGTTTTTGGCGGGACTTTGCCCGCAAGGCGCTGTTTCCCAGCGTCGGAGATGCGCCCGGTTACCGGATGCAGGATATGATCTATGATCGATACGGGCATAGTTCCAGAGGGCGGCGAAATTGCGGCGTGCTATTCGTCGCGTGTTTCGGTGATTCCGAGCAGCTTGAGTTTCCGGTGCAAGGCCGAGCGTTCCATTCCGATGAAGCTCGCCGTCCGCGAGATGTTGCCCGAGAAGCGTCGGATCTGGACGCGTAGATATTCGCGCTCGAACGTCTCGCGCGCCTCCCGCAAGGGCGATCCCATGATCGCGGTGCCACCTGCCGCCCCCATCTCGCCCTGATCGCCGAGCACTTCGGCGGGCAACAGGTCGATATCGATCCGGCCGATGCGATCCCCCGGCGCAAGAATGATCGTCCGCTCGACGACGTTGCGCAGCTGGCGGACGTTACCGGGCCAGTCATAGGATTGCAGCGCGACCATCGCATCGGGGGCGATCTCGGGCGTCGGCACACGGCGTTCGGACGCATAATGCGCGATGAAATGCTGGACCAGCGCCGGGATATCCTCGCGGCGATCGGACAGCGGCGGAATCGTCACGGGGACGACGTTGAGACGGTAGTAGAGATCTTCGCGAAAGCGCCCCTCGGCGATCTCGAATACGAGGTCGCGCGCCGTCGCCGAGACAACGCGAACGTCGACCTTCACGACCCGCGTGCCACCAACCCGCGTGAAACTCTGGTCGGTCAGCGCGCGCAGGATCCGCGCCTGCGTCGTGATCGGCATATCGGCGATCTCGTCGAGGAACAACGTGCCGCCATGTGCCTGCTCAAACAGGCCGGGACGGACGAGATCGCCCGCCTCCTCGACCCCGAACAGTTCCTCGTCGACCCGCTCGGGCGTCATTCTTGCGGCGCTGACGACGATGAACGGGGCATCGGTGCGCTGGCTCCAGCCATGCAGCAGCCGCGCGGCGACTTCCTTGCCGACGCCTGCGCCGCCCATCACGAGCACGCGGCTACCGGTTGCCGCGACCCGCTTCAACGTCGCGCGAACGCCGTTGATTGCGCCAGAACTGCCGGTGAGATCGGTCTCGCGGCCGACCGTCGCGCGCAGGGTCGCGACTTCGCGCCGCAGCCGTTCGGTCTCGGTCGCACGCGCCACCATGAGCAGCAGACGCTCCGCCTCGAACGGCTTTTCGATGAAGTCGGACGCGCCACGCCGGATCGCGGCGACCGCGGTATCCAAATTGCCGTGGCCCGAGATGACGAGCACGGGGATCGACGGGTCGCGACGCTTGATCTCGTCGAGCAGTTCGAGCCCGTCGAGCCGCGAGCCTTGCAGCCAGACGTCGAGCAGCACCAGCGACGGACGCCGTGCGGCGATCGCCTCCAGCGCGGAATCGCTGTCGCCGGCATCGCGCGTGTCATAGCCTTCGTCTTCGAGGACGCCGGCGACCAGTTCGCGAATGTCACGTTCGTCGTCCACGACGAGAATATCGAGCGCCATCAAATCATGTCCGGTTACGAGTCATGGTGGCGAGTTGGCCATCCCCTGCCCCCTCGGGTAGCGGCCCTCTTGCGTCGAGGCCCACTTGGTTCAGGCCCCCCTGGTCCAGTGATGCCAGAGCCCTGGTATCAAAGATCATCGTGACGATCGTGCCGCCACCCGGCCGGTCGGAGAACCCGATCGTACCGCAATGCTCCTCAATGATCTTCTTGACGATGGCAAGCCCGAGGCCCGTGCCGCGCGCCCGGGTCGTGACATAGGGCTCCATGATCCGGTCGCGATCGGCGGGCAGGCCGACGCCGGTATCGGCGACCGCGATCGTCACGCTCCGGCCGACCTCCTGGCTGAGTGTCATCGTCACCGATCCACCGGGTTCGCCTCGTGTTTCAATGGCTTCGACCGCATTCTTGACGATGTTCGTGAGGGCTTGGCCGATCTGGCGACGATCGCAGACCAGCGCCAAGCCGGGATCATCGTTGACGAGGTGGAAGCCGATCGAAGGGTGCGCCACCTCGTGCAGGAAAAGCGCCTGGCGGGCGGCATCGACCAGCGACTCCTCGCGGAAGACGGGCTTGGGCATGCGTGCGAACGACGAGAATTCGTCGACCATGCGGCGCAGGTCGCCGACCTGGCGGATGATCGTGTCGGTGAGCCGCGAGAACGTGCCGTCCTGCATCTCGGCCTTCGCGCCGTAGCGCCGTTGCAGGCGTTCGGCGGCGAGCTGGATCGGGGTCAGCGGGTTCTTGATCTCGTGCGCGATCCGTCGTGCGACGTCGGACCAGGCCGCGCGGCGCTGATCGAGCAGTTGCTGCGTGATGTCGTCGAAGGTGAGGATCGGACCGGTCGCCGGGCGGGCGATGCGGACCGCCAGCGTGCGGACGTCGCCGCCCTGCCCCACCTCGACGATCGCCTCGCGGTCGCCGCCATCGAGCATCGCGTCGAGCTCAGGCGCGACATCGACAAGCCGACGGCCGACCAACCCGCCAGCATCGGTTCCGAGCAGCGTGACCGCGGAATCATTGGCGATCGTTATCGTGCGCTCGCGTCCGGTCGCGACGACGCCTGCCGAGACGCCGGCCATTACCGCCTCGATCAGCGCGCGCCGGTTTTCGAGCTGGCCATTGGCGGTGACGAGCTCGGTATTCTGTTCCTCGAGCTGCCCGGTCATCTGGTTGAAGGCGTTGGCGAGCGTTCCGACCTCATCGCGGCTGCGCGGGTCCGGCACGCGCGCGGTCAGGTCGCCTGCGGCAACCCGGCGAGCCGCATCGACCAGCTCGCCGACCGGCCGCACGAGGCGATCCGCGACAGCCAGCGCGATCCAGACCGCGATCCCCACGATCAGCAGAGAAATCAACAGCAGGGCCGCATTGAACTGCAGCTGCAGGCTACGCGCTCTTGCCAGCAGCGATCGATAACTCGTCAGGACTTCGTTCGCGCGCGCCGTCTGTTCGGACAGTAATTTCGTATCCTCGACGCGCCCTGCATATAAAAATAGCTCGTCGGATCCCGGCAGCATCGTGATGGTCTGGATCCGGTCGCCGGTGACGGCGACGACCGCGCTCTTGCCCGACCGGAGTTCGGCGATCGCGGACGGCGTCACGCGGCGCGTGAAGTCGATCTCGTACGGATTGACGATCGCGAGGGTCTGGATCCCCTGCTGAGGGGACAGCTTGAACAACGCAGCTTCCGAGAGGCTGCGAAAATAGACCTGTTGGAGGAACCAGCCGGAAAAATCCGGGCTCTGCAGCGAGCGTTCGCGGAGATAGGCGGACATATCGCTCGCCATCGTCACGGTGGCTTCCTGCCATCTGTTGAGCTGACGTGCGTAGGACGATTGGGCAAGCCCGGTCGCATTCTCAAGCATCCCGCGCGCCTGGTCGGAATACCAGAACTGGACGCCGTACTGGAACAGCAGCGACGCAAAGATCGTCACGAGCAGCATCGGCACCGCCGCAACGATCGAGAACAGTGCGACGAGGCGAACGTGGAGGCGCCCCCCGCCACCGACCGGCGAGCGCGCTGCACGCCGCATCGCCACACGCCGCCCCAGCAGCATGAGCAGGGCGATCCCCGGCACAAGATTGGCGACGAGCAGCAGCGCGACGAGCGGTGGGGCTAACAGTCGGTGCGGTTGGTCGGAGCCGGTAATGACGAAATAGCTGGCCACGGCGATCGCGATCGCGACGCCCAGCACAAGCGCTTCAACCGCAGGCGTCACCGCGAACCGGTGTGCGGGCCCGTCATCATCCATCGGTAGCGTCGCGGAAGCGATCATCGTTGCCCCGATACAACGTCAACCGTTGCCGGGAAACCACATAATGACAGATTCAGCGTCGTTCCGTCTCTTCGAGGCGTTGGGACTCGCTGCCGCCATGGCCGATATCGATGCCGAGCGTGTCGAGGCGTTTGCGCAGCGTATTGCGGTTGATCCCCATCGCGCGGGCGGCGCGGAGCTGGTTCTGGCCGTGGCGCGCCAGCATCGCTTCGATCAACGGGCGTTCGACTTCGCCGATGACACGATCGTACAGCGTACCGTCGTCGAGCGCGGCGGGGTTTTCGCGCGCGATCCGCTCGATCATTGCGCGGACGGCGTGGCCGATCTCGATATCGGCGGGTTCGCCGATTATCGCGTGTGTGCCGATCATCGTGCGGATCGCGTCGGCGCCGATTACTTCGTCCCGCGCCAGCACCGCCAGCCTGCGCATCAGATTTTCGAGTTCGCGGACGTTGCCCGGCCAGTCGTGCGCGCCGAGTTCGGTGAGCGCGTCGCTGCCGAGCTGGCGACGGGGCAGCCCCTGCATGGCGGCATGGTCGAGGAAATGACGGGCGAGCAACGCGATGTCCTGGCGACGCTCGCGGAGTGGCGGCAGCGTGATCGGGACGACGTTGAGACGGTAGAACAGGTCTTCGCGGAAATGCCCCGCGGCGACCTGCGCGTTGAGTTCGCGGTTGGTCGCGGCGACGATCCGGACGTCGACGCGGATCGTCCGCGCGCCGCCGACGCTGGTGAACTCGCCCGACTGGAGCACGCGCAACAAGCGGGTCTGCGCCTCCATCGGCATGTCGCCGATCTCGTCGAGGAACAATGTGCCGCCCGACGCCTGTTCGAACCGCCCGGCGTTACGCGTCGCCGCACCGGTGAACGCGCCGCGCTCATGCCCGAACAGTTCGGCCTCGATCAGCTCGCGCGGGATCGCGGCCATGTTGATCGCCACGAACGGCGCGGCGTTGCGTGGGCCCAGATCGTGGATCGCGCGCGCGACGAGTTCCTTGCCGGTGCCCGACTCGCCCGAGATCAGCACCGTCAGGTCGTTCGAGACGACCCGCGCGATGATCCGGTACACGTCCTGCATCGCCGCCGATCGCCCGATCAGCGGCAGTGCGCGATCCTCGTCGTGGAGCGCGTCCTCCGAAACCATTCCGCCGCGTGCGAGCGCACCGGCGACCGTGCGGGCCAGCACGTCGAGGTCGAACGGCTTGGGCAGATACTCATACGCGCCGACCTCGGCCGCGCGGACCGCGGTGGTCAGCGTGTTCTGCGCCGAGAGGACGATGATCGGCAGCAGCGGAAAGCGCGCGGCAACGCTGCGCACGTGATCGATACCGTCGCCATCGGGAAGAATGACGTCGGTGACGAGGACATCGGGGAGCGATGCGGCGAGCGCGCGTTCGAGTTGCGCGAGGCTGTCGGCCACCGACACCTCATGCCCGGCACGGCGGAGCGCCTGCGCAACGACGGTCCGGATCGCGGCGTCGTCGTCGACGACCAGAACCTTACTCATGATGCGGCTCGCGGGAGCAACAGGCGGAGGACGGTCATCTCGGGATTTCCTTCGCGGGCATATTGGACGATCCCGCCCATGTCGCGCGTGAGCTTGTCGACCAGCGCGAGACCGAGCCCCTGCCCTTCGCGACGCCCGGAGACGAAGGGATCGAACAGATGGTCGGCGATATCGGCGGGCGCACCGGGACCATTATCGAACACGCAGATCTCGATCGGGAGCGGCAGGCGTGGCTTGCCCGGGGCCGAACTGACGGTGATGCCGTGGCGGTAGGCGGTTGTCATCACGAGCCGGGGTTCGCGTTCGTTTCGAACGGCTTCGCGTGCGTTCTTGAGCAAGTTTATGACGATCTGGAGCAATGCGTCGCGGTTGATCTGCGCGGGCGGGAGCGAGGGATCGAAACGTTCCTCGATCGAGATACCGCGCGCGAACCCGGCGAGCGCCAGCCGACGCGCATGGCCGAGCAGCGGATAGATGTTTTCGCTGGCGAGCGGCAGCGGACGCGTGTCGCTGAAATCCTGCATCCGGTCGATCAACGCCGCGATCCGGTCGACTTCGGTCACGATCAGCGTCGTCAGTTCGCCCGCACCGAGCAACTGCGCGGCGCCGCGGATGCCGGATAGCGGGTTCTTGATCTCGTGCGCGAGCATCGCCGCCGCACCGACAGCCGCACGCGCGCCGGCCGCGCGGTCGGCGGAATGGCCGAGCCGCCGCGAAGTTGCCGCGGAATGCAGCGTGATCGCACGCCAGCCCGGGTAGTCGGCAATCTGCGTCTCGGCGAAATCGACCCGGATCTTGCCACCCCGCGCGGTCGACATCTCGGTGTCGTAAACCGCGAGACCGTGCCCGTCGCGATTGCGCGGATCGTCGGGCGGCGGGATGATCGCGTCGAGCGGCTGGCCGATCATCAGCCGCTCCGACAGGTTCAGCAGTTGCTCGGCGAGCGCGTTGGCATGCGCGACGCGCTGATTCGGATCGACCACGACGACGGCGACCGGGAGCGCCGCGAACAACTCCGCAAAACCCGGCCGTACCCGAGAGTGCGTGTCAGGCCGCTGCAAGGTCACGCCAGGGAGCGTAGAACTCGGCGAGCATCGCCTTGACCTGCTTGGGATCGGGAACCTGGTTCACCTTGTTGCGGAACTCGGCCGATCCGGGCAGTCCCTTGGTGTACCAGCCGATGTGCTTGCGCGCCATGTTGACGCCGGTCTCGATCCCGTAATGTTCGAGCATCGCTTCATAATGGCCTGCGATCGCGTCATATTGCTCGGTGATCGACGGGTCTTCGATGCGCCGGCCGGTAGCGAACCACTCCATGACCTGACCGAGCACCCACGGGCGACCATAGCTGCCGCGACCGATCATCAGCCCATCGGCGCCCGACTGGTCCATCGCGGCTTCGGCGTCCTCGATCGTGCAGATATCGCCGTTGACGATCACCGGCACGCTCACCGCGTCCTTGACCTTCCGGACGAAGCCCCAGTCGGCGTTGCCCTTGTACATCTGGTTGCGCGTGCGGCCGTGGACGGTGATCAGCTTGACGCCAAGGTCCTCGGCGATCCGCGCGAGGTCGGGCGCGTTGAGGCTGTCATGGCACCAGCCCATCCGCATTTTCAGCGTCACGGGGACGTCGACCGCCTTCACGGTGGCCTCGATGATCGCGCTTGCGAGCTTGGTGTCGCGCATCAGCGCCGAGCCCGCGTCGCCGTTGACGACTTTGCGCACGGGGCAGCCCATGTTGATGTCGATGATCGCCGCGCCGCGATCCCGGCTGAGCTTTGCGGCCTCGCCCATCTCGTACGGGGTGCAGCCGATCAGCTGCATCGACACCGGCTCCTCCAGTCTGTCCCACGCCGCCTTCTGCAACGACTGGCGCGTTTCGCGGATCGCCGCCTGGCTCGCGACCATCTCGGTCACGTTGAGGCCCGAGCCATAGCGTCGCACGAGCGTGCGGAACGGCATGTCGGTGACACCGGTCATCGGCGCGAGCACGACGGGGCTTTCGATCCGGACGGGACCGATCTGGATGGGAGATAGATTACGCATGGATGTGCCTGAAAAAGAGGCATCCCTACCCTACCGCGCGCTCGGTCGCAAGACTGGCGAGCCTCCGGACGAACCGCTAGGTCGCGACGATGACACAAGCACACCGTATCGTTGCGATCATCGTCGCCGCCGGAACCGGCGTGCGCGCCGGGGGATCGGTTCCCAAGCAGTTCGCGCCGATCTCCGGGCGTCCGATGGTCGCCTATTCCTACGACGCGTTTTCCGCGCATCCGGCGATTGCCGAGACGATCGTCATCATCGGTGACGGGCAGCAGGCTCTTGCCGCCGAGTCGCTCGGCAGCGACGTAAGAACCGTCATCGGTGGAGCCACGCGCCGCCAGTCGGTAGCGAACGGACTCGCGGCGATCGATGACGCGACGCACGTGATGATCCACGACGCGGCCCGCCCGTTCCTCTCCGCCGAGGTCATCGATTCGCTCGTCTTAGCCTTGAAGACCCGGGACGCGGCCGTTCCTGTCCTCCCGGTGACCGATACATTCGCTCGCGGCTCCGTCCTGCTTGGGGACATCGTCCCCCGCGCGGACCTCAACCGCGTGCAGACTCCGCAGGCGTTTTCCGTCGAAGCTTTACGCGCCGCGCACGCCGTCTGGCCCGAAGACGAGGAAGCAACAGACGACGCGCAGATGGTGCGGCGGCTTGGCGTCGGCGTCGCGTTGGTGCAGGGCTCGGCGATGCTCGAGAAAGTCACCCACCCCGAAGATTTCGCGGCCGCCGAGGCGCGTGTCGCGTATGAAACCCGCACCGCGATGGGCTTCGACGTCCACCGCCTCGAAACCGGCGAGGAACTCTGGCTCGGCGGCGTCCTGATCCCGCACAACAAGGGCCTGTCCGGGCATAGCGATGCCGACGTCGCGCTCCACGCGATGACCGACGCGCTGCTGGGCACGATCGCAGCCGGCGATATCGGCACGCATTTCCCGCCGAGTGACCCGCAATGGAAGGGTGCCGACTCCGCGCAGTTCCTCCAGCATGCGGCCAAGCTGATCGCCGACAAGCGTGGCCGAATCGATTTCGTCGACCTGACGATCATGTGCGAGGCGCCGAAGATCGGACCGCACCGCGCCGCGATGACCGCGCGGATCGCCGACCTGCTCGGGCTCACGCTCGACCGGGTCAGCGTCAAGGCAACCACGACCGAGCGGCTCGGCTTTACCGGCCGCGGCGAAGGCATCGCCGCACAGGCTGTCGCGACCGTCCGCGTACCCGGAGCGCCGGTATGAAGGCCCGCATGAGGATCGGCGCCGCGCTGGCCGCCGTCGCGCTTCTCGCGAGCCCGGCGGTTGCGCAACCCCGCTGCATCACCGGACCCGAGGCAGAATCGCTGACGCTGGTCGCGATGCCTGACATCCTCCGCGAAACCGGTCGCGTCTGCGCGGCGCAACTCCCGGCCGCCAGCCTGATCCGGCGGCAGTCGAGTGCGCTGATCGATCGCTATCAGATCGAATCCGACCGCGCCTGGCCGTCCGCTCGCGCGGCGATCGTCAAGCTGAGCGATCCTGCGGTCGACGCGATGCTCGATTCGGACTTTGCGCGGCCATTGCTGACGACGTTGCTGGTGCCGCAGATCGTCGGGCGGATCGCGACGCGCGATTGCGGGACGATCGATCGGATGTTGACGCTGCTGCAACCCTTGCCGCCCCGCAACACCGCGGCCATCGTCGTGGAAACGTTGCGGTACCTGAAATCGCAGAAGCCGCGCGGCGGTGATATCGCCGCGGTGGCGATGCTGCTGTGCCCGGTGGAGACTCGCTGATGGATACCATCCTTCCCGCCGAACTGGTCGACGCCGCGCGTAAGGTCGTCGAGCAGAACCGTGCGATTGGACGCCGGGTCGCGGTCGCCGAGAGCTGCACCGGTGGCCTCGTCGCTGCTGCGTTGACGGAAATTCCCGGATCGTCCGACGTGTTCGAAGTCGGCTTCGTCACCTATTCGAACGAGGCCAAGCTCGGCGTGCTGAAAATCAGCTCGGACGTGCTCGAAACGTTCGGCGCGGTCTCGATCGCGGTCGCGTGGAGCATGGCACAGGCCGCGTTGAAGCAGTCGGGCGCGGACATCGCCGTCGCGATCACGGGCGTAGCGGGCCCCGGCGGCGGATCGCTCAAGAAGCCGGTCGGGACGGTCGTGTTCGGTCGCGCGGAAAAGGGGCGCGATCCGTCCGACGTTCATGCCGATCGCAAGGATTTCGGCGATCTCGGTCGTGGCGGGATCCGGCTTCAGGCCGCGTTGTGTGCGCTCGAACTCTTGCTGCCGGACGCACCGGCCCCGGAAGACTCGGCCGCGGAAGATTTGGCGCCGTAAAGCTCGGCGGCGCGAGTCTCGAACGCACCGATCATCTTGCGCAGGGCAGCGCCGAAGACCTGACCGGCAATCATCTCGAACATCCGGTTCTTGAACGCGAAGTCGACGGTGAAATCGACCGCGCAGCCTTGCGGCTCGGGCCGGAAATGCCATTCGTTGCGCAGATACTTGAGCGGCCCATCGACATAATCGACGTTCAGTTCGCTCGGGCGCACCTTCTGCACGCGCGAGGTGAACGTCTCACGCAGGCCCTTGAAGCCGACGATCATGTCGGCGAGCGTCTCGGTCTCGCTGTTGGAGCGCACCCGCATCGCACTGACCCAGGGCAGGAACTCGGCATAGCGACCGACATCGGCCACCAGGTCGAACATCTGCTCAGGCGTGTACGGCAAATGACGCGTTTCGGAATGCTTCGGCATCAGATGCGCGCGACGCCCAGCTTCGCGTCACGATTTGCGCGCAACCGCTCGAAATCGTCGCCGGCGTGATAGCTCGACCGGGTCAGCGGCGACGAGGCGACCAGCAGGAACCCCTTTGCGCGCGCGATCGAGGCATAGGCGTCGAATGCCTTGGGCGGCACGAACTCGGCGACCTTGGCGTGGCGCGGGGTGGGCTGGAGATACTGGCCCATCGTCAGGAAATCGATATCGGCGCAGCGCATGTCATCCATCACCTGATGGATCTCCAGACGCTCCTCGCCGAGCCCGAGCATCACACCGGACTTGGTGAAGATCGACGGATCGTGCTTCTTGACGCTCTCCAGCAGGCGCAGCGACGCATAGTAGCGCGCACCCGGGCGGATCGTCGGATAGAGCCGCGGGACGGTCTCCAGATTGTGATTGTAGACGTCGGGACGCGCCTCGACGATCGACTCGATAGCGGCCTGCGCCTTGTTGCGGAAGTCGGGGGTCAGGATCTCGATCGTCGTCGTCGGGTTCGACGCGCGGATCGCCTGGATCACCTTGACGAACTGCGATGCGCCACCGTCCGGCAGGTCGTCACGATCGACCGAGGTGATGACGATGTGGTTCAGCCCCATCTGCGCCGCGGCATCGGCCACGTTCTGCGGCTCCATCCGGTCGACTGCGCGCGGCATGCCGGTCTTCACGTTGCAGAATGCGCACGCCCGCGTGCAGGTGTCGCCGAGGATCATCACCGTCGCATGCTTCTTCGACCAGCATTCGCCGATATTCGGGCACGCCGCCTCTTCGCACACCGTCGTGAGGCTTTTCGAGCGCATCAACTCGCGGGTTTTTGCGAAGCCAGCGGAGGTCGGCGCCTTGACGCGGATCCAATCGGGCTTGCGGGCACGCGGGACGGCGATCGGGGTCATCTCGTTCATGGACGCCAGATAGCCCCGCCCTGCCGTCGAGACAATGGCGGCGGATCAGGTCGGCCGGTTGGAACGGCTGGAAAAACGGGATAAAATGATGGAACCAGTTTCAACATGACAAGTTTGTCATGTTGCAGTGCAAACGTCCATGAAAGGCTAACCGTGCCAACTCACTTTCCGGAAATGATCGAAGGCTATCACCGCTTCAAGGAGGGCCCTTGGGAGGAGCAGCGCGAGCGCTGGAAGGAACTGCAGGACGGCCAAAGCCCGAAGGTCATGATCATCGCGTGCTCCGACAGCCGCGTCGAGCCTGCGCAGATCTTCGACACGCTGCCGGGCGAGGTGTTCGTCGTTCGTAACGTCGCCAACCTCGTACCGCCGTTCGAAACCGGTGGCGGCTATCATGGTGTCTCCGCCGCGATCGAGTTCGCCGTCACCCAGCTGAAGGTCGAAGAGATCGTCGTGATGGGCCATGAGAAATGCGGTGGCTGCAAGGCCGCGCTGACCCAGGCATTCGCCGATGCCGACCATGGTGCCGGCGGTTTCGTTTCCGACTGGGTCAGCCTGCTCGACGGCGCGCGCGAGAAGGTCATCGCGAAGTTCGGCGAAGGGGCTGAGGCTGGTCGCGAGATGGAGCTCGAGTCGGTCCGCACCTCGATCGCCAATTTGCGCACGTTCCCGTTCGTGACCGACGCCGAAGCCGCCGGCACGCTGGCGCTTCGCGGTGCCTATTTCGGCATCGACAAGGGCCAGATGCTGCTCCTCAACGCGGATGACGAGTTCATCCAGGCCGAGTCGGCCGAGGCAAAGTCCGCGCAAGCCTAACGGGTCAGCGAAGGCCCAGCGCCTTCTCCGCCACGCGCTTGACCTTCGGGTCGAGCGGTGGCGGGACCATCGACACGCCGGCTTCGAGGCGGTCCGCGATCAGAGTCAGCGCTGCGATGCGGGCCGCCTTCTTGTCGTTGCCGTCGATCACCGTCCACGGTGCGGTCGCGGTATCGGTGCGCGCGAACATCTCGGCCATCGCCTCGAGATACTCGGTCCGACGCGACCGGTTGTGGTAATCGTCAAGGCCGGTCTTCCAGTGCTTCCACGGGTCGTCGAGCCTGGCTTTCAGGCGACGGTCCTGTTCCTTCTGCGTGGTGTGGACGAACAGCTTGATCAGCGTCGTGCCGCTCTCGACCTGCTGTGCCTCGAACGCGTTGATCTCGTCGTAACCATCGCGCCACTGCGTTTCGCTGGCGAACCCCTCGACGCGTTCGACGAGGACACGGCCATACCAGCTGCGATCGAACACCGCGATGTTGCCGTCGGCGGGTAACCGGTTCCAGAACCGCCAGAGGAAATGATGTGCCTTCTCGTCCGCGGTCGGCGCGGCGATCGGCCAGACCTTGTAGTTGCGCGGGTCCCATTCGGCGGAGAGGCGCTGGATGATGCCGCCCTTGCCCGCCGCGTCCCAGCCTTCGAACATGACGATCGCGCGCGTACCGCCGACGATATGCGCGACTTGGATATGCTCCAGCCGCTTCTGGAGCGCAGCGAGGTCATGCTTGTACTTGCCGTCATACGCGTCGCCGGCTTCGTAGTCGGCCAGGTGTATCGTCATGCGCTGCGCTCCATCACCGGTTTCGATCAGCCTGCGTTCGGCGCGACCGCCTTCGTCACGTCCTTCGGACCATCGACCGTCAGGCGGATGTTGAGTTCCTTGAGCTGCTTGGCACTGACCGGGCTCGGTGCGCCCATCATCAGGTCCTCGGCCTTCTGGTTCATCGGGAACAGCACGACCTCGCGGATGTTCGGCTCGCCCGCGATCAGCATCACCATCCGGTCGATCCCCGGTGCCGAGCCACCATGCGGCGGCGCGCCGACCTTGAACGCGTTGATCATGCCGGCGAAGTTCGTGTCGACATCCGCCTGCGTGTAGCCGGCGATCTCGAACGCCTTGTACATGATCTCCGGACGGTGGTTCCGGATCGCGCCAGACGACAGCTCGACGCCGTTGCAGACGATATCGTACTGATACGCCAGGATATCGAGCGGATCCTTGGTATCCAGCGCCTCCATTTCGCCCTGCGGCATCGAGAACGGGTTGTGGCTGAAATCGACCTTCTTGGCGTCCTCGTCGTACTCGAACATTGGGAAGTCGACGATCCAGCAGAACTCGAACCGGTTCTCGTCGATCAGGCCGAGATCGGCACCGATACGCGCACGCGCAGCACCCGCGAGCTTGGAGGCGGGCAGTTCCTTGCCGGCGGCGAAGAAGATGCCGTCGTTCGGGCCGAGGCCCATCTCGGCGATCAGCTTGCGGGTGGCTTCTTCGCCGTGGTTCTTGGCGATCGGGCCGCCGAGTTCGCCGTTCTTCTGCGTGATGTAGCCGAGCCCGGCATGACCCTCGGCGCGCGCCCAGTCGTTCATGTCGGTGAAGAATTTGCGGCTCTTGTCCGCGGTGTTCGGTGCGGGGATCGCGCGGACCACGTCACCGCCGGCGACGATCCCGGCGAACAGGCCGAAGCCCGAATCGACGAAGTGATGGCCGACGTCGTGGATCAGGATCGGGTTGCGCAGGTCGGGCTTGTCGCTGCCATACTTGAGCATCGATTCGCGGTAGGGGATGCGCTTGAACGGGAGGGCGGAAACCTGACGCCCCTTGCCCTGCCAGTCGGCGAATTCCTCGAAGACGCCGTGGAGGACTGGCTCGATGGCATTGAACACGTCGTCCTGCGTGACGAAGCTCATCTCGAAATCGAGCTGGTAGAACTCGCCCGGCGAACGATCGGCGCGCGCGTCCTCGTCGCGGAAGCACGGTGCGATCTGGAAATAGCGATCGAAGCCGGCGACCATCAGCAGCTGCTTGAACATCTGCGGCGCCTGCGGGAGCGCATAGAACTTGCCCGGATGGACGCGGCTCGGCACCAGATAATCGCGCGCACCCTCGGGCGACGACGCGGTCAGGATCGGCGTCTGGAATTCGGTGAAGCCCTGCCCGTTCATGCGGTTGCGCAGCGAAGTGATCACCTGGCTGCGGAGCATGATGTTCGCATGAAGCCGCTCGCGGCGCAGATCGAGGTAGCGATAGCGCAGGCGGATATCCTCGGGATACTCGGCCTCGCCCGCGACCGGCATCGGCAGTTCGCCCGCCATCGACTGGACGGTCGCGGCGGTCGCACGGATTTCGATCCCGCCGGTCGGCAGGTTCGGGTTCACGGCTTCGGGTGCGCGAGCGGTCACCTTGCCGGTGATCGTGACGACGCTTTCGCTCTTCAGGCCCTCGATGACCTTGAAGACCGGGCCGCTGACGTCGGTAACGATCTGCGTGATACCGTAGTGATCGCGCAGATCGATGAAGACGAGGTCGCCGTGATCGCGCTTCTTGTGGACCCAGCCGGAGACGCGGACCTCTTCGCCGACCTGTTCGGGGCGGAGGGCGGCGCAATTGTGGGTGCGATAGGCGTGCATGTGTCTCGTCTCTCATGCGTCGTCCCAGCGAAAGCCGGGATCTCGTGCGGCAAGGGTGGGCCCTGCGACGGGAGATCCCAGCTTTCGCTGGGATGACGGGAATTGGATGCCTCGCGCTTCCCTTCCTCACCCGCCTTTGTCAAGGCGGACACGCCTCGCTATGGACGGTCCATGCATATCCACCCGCTTATCTCCGACAGTGCCACGCTCGCCAATCTGTGTGCGCGCATGGCCGACGCCGACTATGTGTGCGTCGACACCGAATTCATGCGCGAGAGCACCTATTATCCGGAGCTCTGCCTGATCCAGATCGCCGACGACAAGGAAGCGGCGGCGATCGATCCGATGGCGCCGGGCATCGACCTGAAGCCGCTGCTCGACCTGCTCGTCGAGAATCACGACGTGCTGAAAGTCGTCCATGCCGGCGGGCAGGACATCGAGATCGTCTATAACCTCACCGGCAAGACCCCCTTCCCGCTGTTCGATACGCAGGTCGCGGCGATGGCGCTCGGCCAGGGCGAGCAGATCGGCTATTCGAACCTGGTCGACAGCTGGCTCGGAATCGCGGTCGACAAGGGCGCGCGGTTTACTGACTGGGCGCGCCGGCCGCTCGATGCCCGGCAGATCGAATATGCGATCGGCGACGTCACGCATCTGTCGAAGATCTTCCCGAAGATGCTCGAGCGGTTGCGCAAGACCGGGCGTGGGGTGTGGCTCGACCAGGAGATGGAGCGGCTTGGCGACATTGCCAATTATGCGAACGATCCGGATCTGGCGTGGAAGCGCGTGCGGATTTCGGGGCGCAAGCCTGATGTTTTGGGGCGCCTGAAGGCGCTCGCGCGCTGGCGTGAACTCGAAGCGCAGGCGAAGGACCTGCCGCGCGGGCGGATCGTCAAGGACGAGACGCTGGGCGACATGGCGGGTCATCCGCCGCGGAAGCAGGCGGACCTGGCGCGGGTGCGTGGGTTGTCGGCGACGTGGGCGGGCAACGATATTGGTGGCCGCTTGATGGCCGCGATCGAGGGCGCGCAAACGCTGAGCGACGACGAGATGCCGCCGCGCGACGATCGTAAGCCGGGGCTCGGGAAGGAGGGGTCGCTGGTCGCAGACCTCCTCAAGCTGTTGCTCAAGATTCGCTCGCGAGACATTGATGTCGCATCGAAATTGCTCGCGCGGACCGATGAACTCGAGGCTTTGGCGGCGGGCGTGCGGACCGGGCTGCCGATGCTCGAAGGCTGGCGGTTCGATCAGTTCGGGCGTGATGCGCTCGATTTGGTCGAGGGGCGACTGGCGTTTGCGGTCATCGGCGGGAAGCTCAAGATGACGCGTACGGAGGATGCAGCATGAGGTTCGTTCTGGTCACAGCCTTGCTCGCCTCTGCGGCGTGCACGCCGGTCGAGATGCGCGGCGAGACGCCTGCCGCTGCACCGGTCGCTACCGCGTGCAATGCCGACTCGTTGGGCGATCTGGTCGGCAAGCGCGCTAGCGATGCTCGGGCGGACGTCATGCAGACCCGGTCGGGATCGCGCACGCTGCGCTGGATCGCACCGAATACCGCAGTGACGATGGATTTCCGGCCCGACCGGCTGAATGTCTACGTCGATGCGAAGGGCCGGATCGAACGCTTCACCTGCGCCTGATCACTTTGAAGGGGAGGTGGCTGGCTCGCCAGACGGAGGGGTGACACCCTCTCGATAGCGCGTCACCCCTCCGTCAGCCCAATGGGCTGCCACCTCCCCTTGCAGGGGAGGAACTACGCGAGAGCCAACACAGGTTTGCGGCCTAACGCCGTTGCCAGAGCGGCATGGCGACGTTCTACCGCCTCTCCGTAAAGCCCGCAATCGTCCGAGCGGAGCGTCAGCGTCAGGGAGACACCGTCGTCCGCGAGGCTGGAGCGTTTCAGCGGTCCGGCGAGGCCGCCGCTCATGCGCTGGCCGAGGCGCATCGCCAGCCCCCACGCGGTCGCGCTCTTTACCGCCGCTGGACTCGCCAGGCGGCCCACCGGATCCGCGGCTGCCAAGTCGCCGCCGAGGCTCGTGTAAAGCGCCTGCGCCAACATGCCCCGGCCTGGGGCGTCGATCGCCACCCAATTGCCGTGCAACGCGACCTCCACGCCACGTTCGGCGCGGAACTCCGGATTGGCCCGCCAGCCAACGTCCGCGAGCAGGCATGCGGTATGGCGGAGTCGTGCCATTGCAGGCGGCTCGGTCGTGAATAACGGCGCGAGCCAGCGATCGAGCAGGTCGCCGTGCTCGGGAAACCGGCCAAGCAGGCGGCCTTCTTCGCGAGCCGCAACGATCAGCGGGTCGAGCGTGCGGTCTGCGGGCTTCAGATGTTCGTAGAGCAGCCCTTCGCGCAGGCCGTAGGCCGATACGACCGTCGTCTTGCTGCCAAGCTGGCGCATCAGCACGCCGAGCAATGCGGCGGCGTCGGCCAGCGTCGCGGTACGGCCCGACGACAAGCCGGGGATCGCCTTCAAGCGGGGCTTCGAAAGCTGCGGGATCGTTCGGCTCAACCGCGTGATGGTCGCGGCGGTCATCGAATATTGATGGATGATCGGCAGCGGATAGTCCGCCAGCTCCATGTCGAGACGCGCCAGCGCACGCCACGATCCGCCGACGAGATAGAGCGGCAGCCCCTGCCCCTTGGCCGTCCAGCCAGCCTCGCGGACCAACCTCGCCACATAGCGTTCGAGCACCTTGCCGCGCTTGGCACGGAGCGGGCCGATGCGGAGTACGCCCAAGGGAAACGAAACGCGATCCTCGATCTTGCCGCGACGGACGCGGACGAGTTCGAGACTGCCGCCCCCGAGGTCGCCGACGATGCCATCCGCGTCCGGGATTGCCGAGAGCACGCCGTAGCCGGCCGCGCTGGCTTCCTGCTCCCCGGAGAGCGTCTCGACTTTCAAGCCGAGTTGCTCAGCCGTTGCAATAAGTTCGCCGCCGTTCTTCGCATCGCGTACCGCCGCCGTCGCGACCGTGCGGAGTGTCGAACATTCCATCTCGCGTGCTACCGCTGCGAATCGCGCAAGTGCCACCCGCGCCGTTTTTAGCGCGGATTTCTCGATCGATCCGGTTGCGGCCAACCCTCGACCAAGCCCCGCGAGCACCTTCTCGTTGAACCGGATCGCGGGCAGCCGTGGTGGCCCTTGATACACCACTAGACGGATCGAGTTCGAGCCGATGTCGATGATCCCGGTGCGCGGGTGATCATCTGTCTCCGCCTTGGGGGGCGAATTGCCGAACAGGACGCTGGTGACGCTCATCGTTTTCGGCGGAGCGACAAGGTCGGTACGGCATTGCTGGTCGCGAGCGAGGCGCCGCGGCCGGAGAGCGAAGGATTCGTCATGAAATACCGATGCAGGTTGAACGGGCGGTCGCCGGGATCGACGCGGGCATATTCGCCATCGGGGCCTAGCTCCCAACTCTGCTCGTTGTCGATCAGGTTCGCGACCATCACCTGATCGAGGATCTGGTCGTGGACCGTCGGATTGAGGATCGGCAGCATATATTCGACACGGCGATCGAAGTTGCGCGGCATCCAGTCGGCCGACGAGATGAACAGCTTGGCGCCGTCATTGGGGAGCGCCTTGCCGTTGCCGAACGCCCAGATGCGGCTGTGCTCGAGGAACCGGCCGATCACCGACTTGACGCGGATCGTTTCCGACAATCCGGGAACGCCGGGGCGCAGGCAGCAGATGCCGCGGATGATCAGGTCGATCTCGACCCCTGCCCCGCTCGCCTCGTACAGCTTCTCGATCACCGCGGGGTCGACCAGCGAGTTCATTTTTGCCCAGACTCCGGCGGGCTTGCCGGCGCGCGCATTGGCGATCTCGACGTCGATCAGGTTCATCAGGTTCTGGCGCAGGTCACGCGGGCTCAGGCTGACGCGCGCCATGTCGGTCGGTTCGACATAGCCGGTGATGTAGTTGAACATCTGCGCCGCATCGCGCCCGACCGCGGCGTCGGCGGTGAAGAAGCTGATGTCGGTGTAAATCTTGGCGGTGACCGGGTGATAATTGCCCGTGCCGAAATGGCAGTAGGTGCGGAATGCAGAGCCTTCGCGACGGACGACCAGCGACACTTTGGCGTGCGTCTTCCAGTCGATGAAGCCATAGACGACCTGCACGCCTGCGCGTTCCAGTGCGGAGGCCCAGACCATGTTCTGTTCTTCGTCGAACCGCGCCTTCAGCTCGACGACGGCAGTGACGGACTTGCCCGCCTCGGCCGCGGCGATCAGCGCGTTGATGACCGCAGGCTGCTTGCCGGCGCGGTAAAGCGTCTGCTTGATCGCCACCACGTCGGGGTCGTTCGCCGCCTGTTTGAGGAAGGCGAGCACCACCTCGAACGTCTCGTACGGGTGGTGGACGACGATGTCCTTCGCCTTGATCGCGGCAAAGCAGTCGCCGCCGAATTCGCGGATGCGTTCGGGGAAGCGCGGCGTGAACGGCGGGAACTTCAGGTCGGGGCGATCTTCGTCGACCAGCCCGTCGAGGTCGACGATGCCGAGGAGATTGCCGCTCTCGGTGATGATCGCGTCGGCGCCGCCGAGTTCGTCCTTGAGGACCGCGGCGAGCACGTCGGGGATACCGGTTTCAAGTTCGAGGCGGATCACGCGGCCGCGACGGCGGCGCTTGATCGCGTTGGCGAAGTAGCGGACGAGATCCTCCGCCTCCTCCTCGATCTCCATATCGCTGTCGCGCAGGACACGGAAACTGGCGGCGGCGAGGACTTCGTAGCCGGGGAACAGGACCGGCGCGAACCGCTTGAGGATCGATTCGATCGAGATGTAGCGCGCGGGCTCGCCGGGGAGGCGAACGAACCGCGTCATCGTGTGCGGGAGCATGACCAGTTCGCGGACCGGCTCGTTATCGGAGCGGCGGACGAGGTCGAAGATCACCGACAGGCCGCGGTTCGGGATGAACGGGAATGGGTGCGCGGGATCGAGGGCCTGCGGAGTCAGGATCGGGAAGATCTGATCGCGGAAATGCGTTTCGAGCCACTCGTCGGCTTCGCCCTCGACCGCGTCGCGCCGCAGGACGAACAAGCCGGCCTCGTCGAGCAGCACGCGCAGGTCGCCCCACACCGCCTGCTGGCTCGCCATCAGTTCGTCCGCCTCGCGGACGATCGCAGTCAGCTGCTGGCCCGCGGTCAGGCCATCGGCCGAGCGCCGGTCGACGTCCTGCGTCTGCTGCCCCTTCAAGCCGGCGACGCGGACCATGAAGAACTCGTCGAGGTTCGAGCCCGAAATCGACAGGAAGCGGAGCCGCTCGAGCAGCGGATGCGCAGGATTGCACGCCTCCTCCAGCACACGACGATTGAACGCCAGCCAGGAGAGTTCTCGGTTGAAGAACCGGTCGTTCGGCTCTGCGCCGATGGGATCGTCGTCGTCTTCCGATTGGCGGACGATATGGGCTGGACGGTTCATCGGGCCTCTTGGGGGCTTATGGTGGCGTAAAAAGCGGAAGGTCGAGAGCGAGTTGCGGTCGGAGGATCAGCCCGGCTTCGGTGAGTGTGGTTCGTGCAAGATTAATCGACAAGCGCTTGCGACGTTCCATCGCCTCCTGATCGAGCGCATCGACGGTTCGCGTTACGGTAATATGACTTCGCTCGATTCTCGTGGCCAGCCAGTCGATCAGATCGGGCCGCGCATCGAGGCTGCGACGCTCGAACAGATGCGCGAGCAGCAGCCGCATGAGTTCGTCATCGGGCGCACCGATCGCCGCGATCGGGCTGGCGGCGATCCGCGAGCGGAGATCGGGCAGCTTGACCTTCCATTCGGGCGGCGCTGCGTCGGCAACGATGAGCAGCGGCTTGTGCTCTTCCTGCGCGCGGTTCCAGGCGTGGAACAGCTGCGCCTCGGGCACGCGCTCGGCATCGTCGATGATCGTGCCGCCGCTCTTCGCCGCGAAAATCCGGGCGAGCAGGCTGCGGCCCGATTTGCGCGGGCCGGTGAGGATGGCGGTCATCACGGGCCAGGTCGACCAGTGCTCGAGCGTATGGACGGCCCGCGAGTTGGATGGGGTAACCAGAAAGGCGTCGTCGCGAGGGTCCGCCGGCCACCCAAGTGGCAGCGCGATTTGAGTCATCTTGGTCGCGCTCACCCTGTCGTCACGGTATCCGCGGGAAGGTCCGGCGGAAGAAGTTGGGAAACCCGGCGGATGCGGATCGTCTGGCCGGAGCCGAATACCTGGTAGCCGCGCGCTTCGAGCGCGGTCTTGAGCGCCGCCGGATCGCCGTCATAGGCGACCCGCATCAGCGAGACGCCGCCGAGCGCGAGACTGGTGGTCGCGGCCGACCGGACACCGGGGATCGCGCGGAGTGCGGCTTCGGTCGACGATACGGCCGTGGCTGCTGGCGTGTCGAACTGAACGGTGATCGAGATGCCTTCGCCACCGGTCAGCACCGCGATGTTGGCGTCGGCGGTCTCGTCGCTCGGCAGGTCGTCGGTTACCGCGGCTTCGGGCGTTGGCGGCGGCGACAGGCTGTAGTCGACACGGAGCGAACCATTGCGACGCGCCTGCTGATACAGGTCGTCGATCCGCTTGACGCCGGTATCGAGCAGTTGCGGCAGGCCGTCGGACGTTCCGACACGGAGCGTGAAGCGGCCGATCAGGTCGTTGTCGGGACCGTGGCGCGCTTCGAACACGCCGATCACCGGGCCGCCGGGCCATTGGCGATAGAGCTTCACGACCGGGGACAGCACGTCGCTCGCGCCATATTGGTCGAGGATCGTCCGCCACCAGCCGCGGCCGGGACGCTGCGTCTGGCCGACGTTGAGCAGGAGCGCGTCGGGGCCGGAGCCGGACGAGCGAACATAATCGATGCTGCTGTTGCCGGTACGATAGCGCGCCCAGGCCTGCTGCCACTGCGTGCTCTGCTCGAAGGATTGGCCGACTCCGCCCGAATATTGGATCGGGATAACGAGCATCGGCTGCGAGCGGTCGGCGTAGGTGGATATCCCGAGGACGGAGCCCGCGCGGGTGCGGTTGAACAGCACGCCGAGCTTGGCGATGTAGCGCTGCGGGCCGATCTGTTCGTTCTCGACGACGATCCCGGAAACCAGCGAATCGAGCGTGCCGTCGGAGACTAGGCCACCACCACCGCCGAGACGGTTCGACAATTGCACCCAGGCTTTGCGCTGGGCGAGCCGCCAGCCGCTGTAGCGCGCGGCGTCGGCGGTCTTGCCCGCGACGTCGACGGTGACGCCGCTGACCTCGTAGGCGCTGCCGCTGTCGACCGGGGCTGCGCCTCGGCTGCCACCCTCGATCTGCGCGAGCACGGCTCCGCCGCTGAGCAGCAGCGCGGCGCCAGCAAGCGCGGTGGGAAGGGTACGGATACGCATCAAGCGGGCCTTTTGGCGAAGCAGACGTGGAAATCCAAGCGCGATGTGGCTAGCAGCACCGATCATGACCGATACGCCAGACTCCGCCGCTCCCGCCACGGGCTCCTATACCTACGCTCAAGCGGGCGTTTCGATCGCCGCAGGCAACGCGTTGGTGCGCGCGATCGCCCCGCTCGCGCGCTCGACGCGGCGGCCGGGTGCAGACGCGGATCTTGGCGGGTTCGGCGGGATGTTCGACCTGAAGGCGGCAGGGTTCGTTGACCCTCTGCTGGTCGCGGCGAACGACGGGGTCGGCACCAAGCTGAAGCTGGCGATCGAATGGGATCGCCATGAAGGCGTCGGCGTCGACCTGGTCGCGATGTGCGTCAACGACCTGATCGTGCAGGGCGCCGAGCCGCTGTTTTTTCTCGATTATTATGCCAGCGGGAAGCTCGACGCGGCGGTTGCCGAGCGTGTCGTCGCGTCGATCGCGGAAGGGTGCAAGACCGCGGGTTGCGCGTTGATCGGTGGCGAGACCGCCGAGATGCCGGGCATGTATGCGGACGGCGATTACGACCTCGCGGGCTTCTGCGTCGGCGCGGTCGAGCGGACCAACGTGCTCACTGGGCGCGAGATCGCGGCGGGCGACGTGATGCTCGGGCTGGCGTCGTCGGGGGTGCATTCGAACGGGTTCTCGCTGGTTCGCAGGCTGGCGACGGATCGCGGTTGGAAGCTCGATCGGCCTGCGCTGTTCGATCAGGAAAGGTTGCTGATCGATCACCTGATGGCGCCGACTCGCATTTACGTAGCGAGCCTGCTGCCGTTGCTGCGCGAGCGGCGGATCAAGGGACTGGCGCATATCACCGGTGGTGGCCTGCTGGAGAACATTCCGCGCGTGCTGCCTGAGGGCATGCATGCGGTGGTCGATGCCGATGCGTGGGAGCAGTCGCGGTTGATGGCGTTCCTCCAGGCGCAGGGCGCGATCGAGCCGGAGGAGATGGCGCGGACGTTCAACTGCGGCATCGGCATGGTCGTGATCGTAAGCGCCGACGAGGCCGAGGCGGTGACTTCGGCACTGGAGGCGGCGGACGAGACGGTGTTCACCATCGGGCGAATCGAGACCGGGGCGCATGGCTGCACGGTTCGCGGGTCGGCGGGCACCTGGAGTGCGCGCGAGGACTGGACCGCGACGCATGGCTGAGAAGACGCGGGTCGGCGTGCTGATCTCGGGGCGCGGATCCAACATGATGGCGCTGGTGGCTGCGTCGCGCGCGGCCGAGAGTCCGTATGAGATCGCGTTGGTGGCTTCGGACAAGCCGGATGCGGCTGGGCTCGAATGGGCGCGGTCGCAGGGTCTGGCGACGTTTGCGCTTTCACCCAAGGGTTTAGGGAAGCCTGCTTACGAGGCGGCGATCGATGCGGCGTTGCGTGAGGCTGGCGTCGAGGTCGTTGCGCTGGCCGGGTATATGCGGTTGCTGTCGGACGGTTTCGTCGCGGCGTGGCGTGGCCGGATCGTCAACATTCACCCGTCGCTGCTGCCCAAGTACAAGGGGCTCGACACGCACGCGCGGGCGATCGCGGCGGGGGATGCGGCCGGCGGGTGTTCGGTGCATGTCGTGACCGAGGAACTCGATGGAGGCGTGGTGCTGGGCCAAGCCGAGGTGCCGATCCTTGCGGATGACGATGCGGATGCGCTTGCGGAGCGCGTGCTTGCGGCCGAACATGCGCTGTATTCCAAGACCTTGGCGGAGTTCGTGACGCGATGACCGATCTGTCCCCTCTCGACCGCGTTCGTGCGGCGGCGTTGGCGTTGCCGGAGACCGAAGAGACGGTGTCGCATGGGCAGCCGACGTTCTTCGTCGCGGGCAAGCAGTTTGCGCAGTTCCGTGCGGACCATCATGGTGATGGGACGACGGTTGTGTGCGTGAAGACGGGTGAGGCCGACGAGCAGGCGATGCTGATCGAGGCGAACCCAGATGTGTATTCGCGGCCGGCGTATCTTGGTGCGACCGGGTGGGTCGGCGTGAACCTTGCGGGCGATCCGGACTGGGCGCTGGTCGAGGACCGGATCGCGCGGAGTTGGGAACTGGCGGCCCCTGCCCGGTTGCTGGAGGCTGGCGGGCGATGAGCGGCGAGACGCCGACCGAACGGCGCGAGGCTGCGGCAACGCGGCGGCGCTGGGTCACGTTGGCGGAAGTCGTGGCGGTTGCAGGCGTGCTGATCGCCGCGCTGACGTTGTGGACGAACTGGTCGGATCACCGGGCTAACGAGGCGGACAAGCTTGCCGCGCAGTCGAGTGCTGCGCGCGAGCGGACCAAGATCGATCTGTCGGCGATCGTGCAGGATGGCGGCGATACGCTGTTGCTGAAGGATGCGCGGCATGACCTTCAGGACGTGACGATCACCTTCCCCCGTGCGCTGGGCGTATCGCCGCAGCGGCCACCGGCGGAACCGGTCATCGACAAATCCTGGTTCTCTAAACCGCTTCTGAAGTTGACCGATGGCGGCGCGGACAACCGAGCAGGCCGATTGCCGGTTCTGGTTAGCGTCCAATATTTTGATGGCGACACGACCCGGTCGGCGAGCGGCATCTATGAAGTGATCTGGAAGACCGAAGCCGGCTTGCCCTTGATGGGTCGGTCACTGAAGCTCGAGGGCTTGCGCGTTCGCCAGCGCGGCGGTGATCAGGCGAAGCTTGATGCGATCTGGGCGAGAGAGAAGCCCGCGACGTGATTGCCTACCTCTAAACGGCACCACCCCGGCGGAGGCCGGGGTCCAATTGGGGAACGTTGCTAACGGAGGGCAGCGGTCCGTTACTGCGACCTTTCCAATTGGGCCCCGGCCTTCGCCGGGGTGGTGGCGCTGCTGTGCAGTGCGGCGCGCTTCCGCCGGGGAACCTCAGACCGCCCTGGCGTAGACCGGGTCTTCGTGGAGGGTGGTGCCTACTGTGAACTGGCGGGCGCCGATTACCTTGAAGCCGTGACGTTCGTAGAAGGCTCGGGCGCGGGTGTTCTGGTCCCATACGCCTAGCAGGACGCGGGTTCGGCCTGCCACGGAGGCGTCTTCCAAGGCGCGCATCATTAGCGCGGCGCCCAGGCCTGTGCCTTGCGCGTGCTTCATCAGGTAGATGCGGCGGAGTTCTGTGTCCGCGGGGCCTGGTTCGATCGGGAAATCCGGCGCGGTCAAAACCGTATAGCCGATCGGCGCGTGGCCGGGTTCGTGCTCGGCGAGCGTCACGATCGTCGAGGGATCGGCCAGCCACGTCTCGAACGTGGCGATGTTATTCTTCATCGTGCAGTGGGCGACGATGTCCGCCCCGGTCAGCACGGTCGCATAAGTATCGAGGAACGTGGCGGATGCGACGAGCGACAGCATGGGCGCGTCGCCCGGCCCTGCCCGTCGCAACCGCCAGGTCATCAGCCGACGATTTCTTCGGGCTTGAAGAAGTACGCGATCTCGATCTCGGCGTTCTCGTCCGAATCCGAACCGTGCACCGAGTTCGCTTCGATCGTCTCGGCGAGTTCCTTGCGGATCGTGCCGGGCTCTGCGTTGGCGGGGTTGGTGGCGCCCATGATGTCGCGGTTGCGCTGCATCGCGTTCTCGCCTTCGAGAACCTGGACGACGACCGGGCCAGAGATCATGAACGAGACGAGCTCGCCGAAGAACGGACGCTCCTTGTGGACCGCGTAGAAGCCCTCGGCCTGCTCGCGGGTCATCTGGATGCGCTTCGAAGCGACGACGCGCAGGCCGGCTTCCTCGAGCATCTTGGTGACCGCACCGGTCAGGTTGCGGCGGGTTGCGTCGGGCTTGATGATCGAAAAGGTACGGTTCGCGGCCATGATGGTCACGGGCTCCTGTGATAAAGCTTTGGAAAAGTGGCGCCGCCCTAGAGCCGGGGCGGTCCGAATGCAACTAGGCGGCCTGTTCCCAACGCCCGGCGTCGTTCTGTTTCCAGTAGCGGCGTTCGACGTCTTCGCGGTCGGCGAGTGCCTTCCAGGCGAGGCGGGCTTCGCGGATGGCTTCGTCGTCGAAGATGTGGAAGGCGCGGTCGAAGGTCAGGGTCAGGTCCCGCCACCGACCGTCTACCACCGCGACGTTGCGGGCGGCGTTGGCCGGGGCGGTTTCGAGTATGTCGTCGGCGATCAGAATGGGTTGCTCTGCATCGTCGTTGCTGCCGGCCTGGGCGTGGGGGAGAAAGCTCTCCGGGGCGTAGGACCAGAGCAGGCGGTCGAGGGCGGTGCGTTGTTCCTGGGGTTCGGCGACTATGAGGAGACGGCCGCCGGTTGCGACAACGCGCTCGGCGATGCGCGGGAGGACGCGGTCGAGGGGGGCTGTTAGGTGGTAGAAATCGACCTGCATTGGTTTCCCTTGCTCTACCACAACCGCTCCGTCATCCTGACGCAGGTCAGGACCCAGAGCCTCAGAGAGCATCGCTTGGTATCCTGGGTCCTGACTTTCGTCAGGATGACGGGAGGGGTTAAGTTTCCCCTCCCCTAACCCCTCCCGCAAGCGGGAGGGGAATTCTTGCGTTCAGCCCTCGAAATTGTCGGCGACGAACTGGTCGAGCAACCGCACGCCGTAGCCGGTTGCGCCCTTGTCGTGGTTCGTTCCCGGCTTGTCGGACCAGACCATGCCGGCGATGTCGAGATGCGCCCACTTCACGCCTTCGTCGACGAAGCGCTTGATGAACTGGGCGGCGGTGATCGAGCCGGCGCCGCGGGGGCCGACGTTCTTCATGTCGGCGATCGGCGAATCGATCAGCTTGTCGTAGGCAGGCGACAGCGGGAAGCGCCAGAGCGTGTCGCCGGTGGTCTTGCCGGCCGCAATCAACTGATCGGCAAGCGCGTCGTCATTGGCGAAGATGCCGCCATTCTCGGTGCCGAGCGCGACGATCATCGCCCCCGTGAGCGTGGCGAGATCGATGATCGTGGTCGGCTTGTGCGCCTGCTGCACCCACGTGACGCAATCGCACAGCACGAGACGACCCTCGGCGTCGGTGTTGAGCACTTCGATCGTCTGGCCGGACATCGAGGTGATGACGTCGCTCGGGCGCAGTGCGGCCCCGTCGGGCATGTTCTCGACCAGGCCCATCACACCGACGACGTTCGCCTTCGCCTTGCGGCTGGCCAGCGCCTTCATCGCGCCGGCGACGGCGCCAGCGCCGCCCATGTCCCACTTCATGTCTTCCATGCCCGCGCCGGGTTTGATCGAGATACCGCCCGAATCGAACGTCACGCCCTTGCCGACGAACGCGAGCGTCGGCGCGTCGGCGCCAGCCCCGTCCCACTTGAGCGCAAGGATGCGTGCTTCACGGCGCGAGCCCTGGCTGACGCCAAGCAACGAGCCCATGCCGAGTTCGGTCATCTGTGCCTCGTCGAGCACGGTGATCTCGAGCCCGAGGCCCTCGACCTCCTTCGTCACCTTCTCGACGAAGCTCTCGGGATAGACGACGTTCGGCGGCGAGGTGACCAGCCAACGCGTCAGGTCGAGACCGCCGGTGACCGCGGACTGCTCAGCCCAGGCAGCGTCGGTGCCGTCGGGCGCGCCAGCGATGGTGATCTCCGTCAGCGTCGGCTTCGACTTCTCGGCCAGCTTGGTACGGTACGTGTCGTAGCGCCATGCGCGCTGGGCGGCGGCGGCGGCGAAGTGCGCGGCGGCCTTCGGGGTCGGCGTGGCACCGGCGGAGAGATCGGCGGCGACCGACGTCGCGCCCGAGGTCAGCAGGCGTGCGGTGATCGCGCCGCCGGCCTTCTCCCAATCGGCGTTCTCGCCCGTGCCGACGCCGATGAGCAGGACCTGGCGGACTGCACCGTCGACGGGCACGAACAGCTCGACGACCGAGCCTGCCTCGCCCGCGAACCGCGCGGCCGCCGCTGCGCCGGTCGCCACCGCCTCGACATCGCCGCCGATCGCGCTCCACTTGGTCTGCGCCACGCCGTCCTTTGCGACGGGGACGGCCAGGATCTGGGCGTTGGCGGGTACGGTCGGGGCGAAGACGATCTGCATGAAGAAACCTCGGGAAGCTTTTGAACGGATGTACGTGCCCCATAAGTTGATGCCGCGGGTCCGGCAAAGCAAGGTGGAGCCCGTCGACGCGCGATGATTGCAGCGACGTGCCTGCAAGCGGGTGCGGGATGCGATTGCAGCGAAGGGCCGGTGGTGCGATAGGCGGGCGATATGGCGGCAAACGGCTGCCCAGTGCCAAAGGGGTTGGTTCGGATCGTGTTGCGTATCGACCTTTTGACGGGTTGTGCCGTTTCGCTCGCGCTGGCGTGCGGACTGGCAAGCTCGCCCGTGCAGGCCCAGGATTTCCAGAACCGTCCGGTCGCGCCACCGGTGCAGGACCCGCCGGTCGCCAATGCGTCAACGGCGACGCCGGCCGAAGACCAGGTGCAGTTCAGCTCCACGGCGCTGGAATACAACACCAACACCGATATCGTCACCGCGACCGGTGAAGTCCGGATGTTCCGCCAGGGCAGCCGCCTGCGCGCCGACAAGGTCGTGTGGGACCGCAAGACCGGCAAGGTCGTCGCGACCGGCAACATCGCGGTCACCAATCCCGAAGGCGACATCGCGTACGGCGACGAGATCAACCTGACCGATTCGCTGAAGGACGGCGTGGTCGACAACATGCTGGTCGTGCTCGAACAGGGCGGCCGCCTCGCCGCCGAGCAGGGCACGCGCGACGCCGACGGCACGGTCAATTTGAAGACGGCGGCCTACACGCCGTGCGGCGTCACCAATTCCGCCGGTTGCCCGAAGGAACCGACGTGGAAGATCACCGCGGTCCGCGTCACCTATCGTCCGGAGCGGAAGCGCATCTTCTACAAGGGCGCGCGCCTGCACCTGTTCGGCCTGCCGAGCCTGCCGCTACCCGAATTCTCCAATCCGGTCGGTGGCGGGAGCGACAGTGGGTTGCTCTCGCCGAACGGCGGATACAGCCGCGTCAACGGCGTCGAAGTCAGCGTTCCCTATTACTGGAAGCTTGCCCCCAACCAGGGGCTGGTCATCACCCCGCACATCTACAGCAGCGTGCTGCCAATGGCGCAGGTCGATTATTCCGCGCTCAATTCGAAGGGCGCATTCAAAGTGCGCGCCTATGCGACTGAAAGCCGGCGCAGCGACGACCTGACGACAGCCAACCCGACCGACACGAGCATGGCGTTCCGCGGCTATATAGACGGCGTGGGGCGCTATCAGCTGTCGCCGAACTGGACCGCGAGCGGATCGCTGCGCCTGACGACCGACCGGACGTTCCTGCGCCGCTACGACATCTCGCGCGATGATCGCCTGCGCACCACGGCGAGCCTGGAGCGGATCGACGACAGCAGCTATTTCTCGCTGAGTGGCTGGTATGCGCAGACGTTGAGGGTCGCCGACAGGCAGGGGGATCAGCCGATCGCGCTGCCCGAGATCGACTATCGCAAGCGGTTCGACGACGGACTGGTCGGCGGCCGCTTCCAGCTCCAGCTGAACACGCTCGCGCTGACCCGCACCGATGGCCAGGACACGCAGCGCGCGTTCGCCAGCCTCCAATGGGACCTGCGCCGCTTCACCAACTGGGGCCAGGAGGTCACGTTCACGGCGTTCGCCCGCGGCGACCTGTATAATACCAACAATACCGACGCGACGACCAACATCAGCTATCGTGGGCTAGAGGGCTTTCACCAGCGTGCGATCGGTGCGGTTGCGGTCGACGTGAAATGGCCTTTCATCGGCACGTTCCTCGGCGGCACGCAGCGTTTCACCCCGCGGGTCCAGTTCGTTGCGGCGCCGAAGGTCGCGAACATCACCTTGCCGAACGAGGATTCCCGCGCGGTCGATCTCGACGACACCAACCTGTTCTCGCTGAACCGGTTCGCCGGCTATGACCGGTTCGAGGATTCGTCGCGCATGACCTATGGCGGCGAATGGGCGCTCGACCTGCCGGGCATCAGCTTCACCACCAATGTCGGTCAGAGCTATCGGCTGGATCTGCGTCCGACCATCCTGCCGGATGGTACCGGCCTCAGCGATCGGTTCTCCGACATCGTCGGGCGCAGCGAGCTTCGGTTCCGCGACTTCGTCTCGATCGTCCACCGCTATCGACTCGACAAGGACGGCTTTGCGATCCGCCGCAACGAGGTCGACGCGACAATCGGCTCGCGGGCGACCTATGTGCTGGTCGGATATCTGAAGCTCAACCGCAACATCGACGCCTCGATCGAGGATCTCCGCGACCGCGAGGAGGCCCGCGTCGCGGGCCGCGTCCAGTTCGCACGGTTCTGGTCGGCGTTCGGCTCGGGCGTCCTCGATCTCACCAACGCGTCGGAAGACCCACTGTCGCGCAGCGACGGCTTCACGCCGATTCGCCACCGTATCGGCATCCAGTACGAGGACGACTGCCTGCGCTTCGGCGGGACCTGGCGGCGGACCTACAACGACACGGGCGACGCGCGTAAGGGGAACAGCTTCCTGTTGACGCTGGCCTTCACCAACCTCGGCCGCTAAGCCCGCGTTCAGCTAGTTTGGAGCAAACCGCGCCAGATACGCGCCGTCATCGCAATGACGGTGCGATGTACGGCGTGCGATGATGGGATACCGACACTTGAAGCATGATGTTCGACTGGCGGCGCGTAGCAGCCGTGTGATCGGGGCGGTGGTTCTGGCCGCGCTGGCGGCAAGTGCGATCGCGCAGAGCGCTCCTCCGCAGGGTGCCGCGGGCCAGGCCGGCGCCGGTCAGACGGTCCAGGATCAGAGCGTGCCGGACAATACAGGTCTCGACATCCCGACCAACCTGCAGATCTTCGGTAAGCTCGACCCCAACGTCCGCAAGCCGACCGCGATCGTCAACGACACGGTGATCACCGGCACCGACGTCGACCAGCGCGTGGCGCTGGTGGCGATGGCGAACGAAGCGAAGCTGTCGCCGGAGGATCGCGAGCGGCTGAAGCTTCAGGTGCTGCGCCAGCTGATCGACGAGACGCTGCAGATCCAGGAGGCGAAGACCGCCGACGTAGTCATCACGCAGCCCGAGCTGACGCAGAGCTACGATGCCGTGTCGAAGCGGTTCAATCGGACGCCGGACGCGATGCGCGCCTATCTGCGCGAATCCGGCTCGTCGGAACGCTCGCTCAAGCGCCAGATCGAGGGCGAGCTGGCATGGCAGCGGTATCTCCGCAAGCGCGTCGAGCCGTTCGTCAACGTCGGCGACGAGGAAGTGAAGTCGATCATCGACCGTCTCCAGGCGGCCAAGGGCACCGACGAGTTCAACCTCAAGGAAATCTATCTCGCGGCGACGCCGGCGAACGGCCAGCAGGTCTATGCCAACGCCAAGCAGATCCTGGCCGAGATCCAGAAGGGCGCGCAGCCGTTCGAATATTACGCGCGTCAGTTCTCCGAAGCGTCGACCCGTGCGGTCGGCGGCGATCTCGGCTGGATTCGCGCCGCGACGCTGCCGGCGCAGCTCGCCGAAGCGGCAACGACGATGCAGGTCGGCCAGGTCGCGGGGCCGATCGAGGTCTCGGGCGGCTATTCGATCCTGTATCTGACCGACAAACGCCAGGTGCTGACGGCCGATCCCCGTGACGCGAAGCTCAGCCTCAAGCAGCTGACGCTGAAGTTCCCGCCGAACACCAATCAGGTGCAGGCTGCGGCGCGTGCCCAGGCCTTCGCCAAGGCGACGCAGGAATTGCGCGGCTGCGGCACCGTCGAGAAGGTTGCGGCTGGGATCGGCGCGGAAGTGGTCGACAACGACACGGTCCGCATCCGCGACCTGCCGCCCCAGCTTCAGGAGATCATGCTGAAGCTTCAGGTCGGTCAGTCGACGCCGCCGTTCGGCTCTGCGGAACAGGGCGTGCGCGCGCTGGTGCTGTGCGGACGCGACGATGCGCAGGCCGGGTCGGTGCCGAACTCGGAGCAGATCCAGGGCCAGCTCGAACAGCAGCGCGTCAACCTGCGCGCCCAGCAGAAGCTGCGCGATCTGCGGCGCGATGCCGTGGTCGACTATCGGTGATCGCGACATGGTAACCGGGGCGTGACGCGCGTCCACCCGCTCGCGGTATCGATGGGCGATCCTGCGGGGATCGGGCCCGAGATCATCGCCAAGGCGTGGGACGCGCGGGCGACGCATGGCCTGCCGCCGTTCGTGGCGGTCGGCGATGCGCGCGCGATCGAGCGGGTCTGGACCGGCCCGATCGCGCGGGTCGCGGATATGAACGAAGCCGGCGCGGTGTTCGCCGATGCGCTGCCGGTGCTGACCGTGGGCGACGCCGGGACGATCGTTCCCGGGCACCCGGACGCCGATGGCGCGCGATGTGCGCTGCATTCGCTGGAGCTGGCGGTGGGGCTTGTCCGTACCGGGGCGGCGCGCGCGCTGGTGACGGGGCCGGTGTCGAAGTCACAACTATATGCGATCGGCTTCAGTCATCCGGGGCAGACCGAGTTCGTTGCCGAACGCTATGGCGTGGCGGGTGACAATGCGGTGATGATGCTGGCCGGACCCTCGCTGAAGGTGGTGCCGATGACCACGCATATTCCGCTGAACGCCGTGTCGAGCGCGCTGTCGATCGAACTGATCGTGGCGAAATCTCGCGCGACGGCGCGGGGGCTGCTGCGGAATTTCGGGATCGAGAACCCGCGGCTCGCCTTTGCGGGCTTCAATCCGCATGCCGGCGAACAGGGTGCGCTCGGGCGCGAGGAGATCGAAATCATCGCGCCGGCGATCGCGATCCTGCGGGACGAAGGCATCGATGCGACCGGGCCGTTTGCGGCGGACACGATGTTTCACCCGCGGGCGCGTGCCACGTATGACGTCGTGATGTGCTGTTATCACGACCAGGCGCTGGTGCCGCTCAAGACGATCCATTTTGACGAGGGCGTCAACATGACGCTGGGTCTGCCGATCGTGCGGACCTCGCCCGATCACGGCACTGCATTTGCGATCGCCGGCAAGAACCTCGCCGAGCCGGGTGCGATGATCGCGGCGATCGCGATGGCGGGCGACGCGGCCGACCGGCGCGCGCAGACCGCAGCCTGCAAGTCGTGAGCGATGCGGTAACGGCGCTGCCCCCGCTGCGCGAGGTCATTGCGCGGTACGGTTTGAACGCGAGCAAGGCGCTCGGGCAGAATTTCCTGTTCGACATGCAGTTGCTCAAGCGGATCGCGGCGGTCCCGGGCGATCTGCGTGGTGCGGAAGTGCTGGAAGTCGGGCCTGGACCTGGTGGCCTGACGCGCGCGCTGCTTGCGGCGGGGGCTCGGGTGACGGCGATCGAGCGTGACCGGCGGTGTATCCCGGCGCTGGCCGAACTCGGCGAGGCATATCCGGGCAGGCTGCGCGTGATCGAGGGCGACGCGATGGCAATCGATGCGCCAACGCTGTTCGAGGGCAAGCCGCATATCGTGTCGAACCTGCCCTATAATATCGGCACGGCGTTGCTGGTCGGGTGGCTATCGGCGGCGTGGCTGCCGTGGTGGCAGTCGTGCACGCTGATGTTCCAGAAGGAAGTCGCCGAGCGGATCGTCGCCAAGACCAATGACGATCATTATGGGCGGCTGGCGGTGCTGGCGCAGTGGCGCTCGACTGCGCGGATCGCGATGCCGGTGCACCGATCGGCTTTCACGCCGCCGCCCAAGGTGATGTCCGCGGTGGTGCACCTGGTGCCGGTGGACGCGCCCGAGGGGGTGAACTTCGCGGTGCTCGAGCGGCTGACGGGGGCGGCGTTCGGGCAGCGGCGGAAGATGTTGCGGCAGAGTTTGAAGGGCGTGCCGGGGGCGCTCGATGCGCTGGAACGGATCGGGGTGGAGGCTACGCGGCGGGCGGAAACGCTGTCGGTGGCGGATTTTACGGCGTTGGCGAAAGCGGTCGGGTGAACTTGACGATCCTCCCCCGCAAGGGGGAGGTGTCGCCGAAGGTGACGGAGGGGGAGGACACGGAACGGCGGTTTCGCTTGCCTCCCCCTCCGTCAGCCTAAGATGGCTGCCACCTCCCCCTGGCGGGGGAGGATCAATGCAAGAAGCGTCAGTCCTTGGCGGCGACCGGGGTCTTCTCGACCTGCGCGGTTGTGACTGGCGGCCCCTTGGCGATCACCGCCGCGAGCTGCGTCGCCTCGGGGCATACACCCTTGCAGAGCGTGCGGATCTTCACGAGGTTGTCCTTCGCGCGGACCACGGCGCCCTTTGCCACCAGTGCCTCGCCCTGCCCCTTCAACGCCGCAACGTCGTTCGGTTCGAGCAGCAACGCCTCGCGGTACAGGCGGATCGCCTTGCCCGGCAGGTCGCGCGTCTCGGCGACCTTGGCGAGCAGGAGGAACGACGCCCGATTGCGCGGATCGACTGCGACCGACGTCTCCAGAACATCGGTCGCAGCGTCGAGATTACCCGCCGCCACCAACGACCGGCCTTGCGCCAGAAGCTGCATCGAGCGGGCATCGATCTGCGCGTCGGGGCGCTGCCCGCTGAGCGAGGTCGATACGCACACGATGGTCAGCGTGGCGGCAAGGGCAACGGACGAAAAACGCATGATCGTCTCCAGGCGGGTCATTGGCGGCTGGCTAGCACGCAGCCCGGAGGCGCGCGACAAAAAAGCCGTCGGTGCCGTCGCGGCCGGGTTCGAGGCGGACGCCGTGGCCGTGTTTCGCGCCGGCGGGGAGTGTCAGGGGCTCGGTCGTCCAGCCGGGATGCGCGTTCAGGAACCAGGTGACCTGATCGGTGCCCTCGGCGTCGAGCAGCGAGCAGACGATGTAGACGAGCGCGCCGCCGGGCTTGACCAGCGTGGCGGCGACCGAGAGCACCTGCTGCTGCGTCGATTGCAGCCGCGAAACACGGTCGGGGGTGAGCCTCCAGCGCGCCTCGGGATTGCGCCGCCACGTGCCGGTGCCCGAACACGGTGCGTCGACGAGTACGCCGTCAGCGCGACCGGCCCATTCGCTGAGCGCCTCGATCTCGCGCGTCGGGTTGAGCAGGCGGCTCTCGACGATCATCGCGCCGGCGCGGGTTGCGCGGGGAGCGAGGCGCGAGAGGCGATTGCGATCGGTGTCGCACGCGAGGATGACGCCTTCGTTCTTCATCGTCGCGGCGAGCGCGAGCGTCTTGCCGCCTGCGCCTGCGCAGAGATCGACGATCCGCTCGCCCGGTTTCGCCTGCATCGCGAGGCCGACAAGCTGGCTGCCCTCGTCCTGCACTTCGAGCGCGCCTTCGTTGAAGAGCGGGAGCGCTTCGACGTTGGTGCCGGTCGGGAGGCGGATGCCGTCGGGAGCGTGGGGGGTGGCTTCGGCTTCCGGGAGCGCGGCGAGGACGGTCGCGCGGTCCGAGATCAGCGTGTTGACGCGGAGATCTAGCGTGGCGCGGCCGGCGAGGTCGGTCAGCGCGGCGCCGTCCAGGCCGGATGCGCGGAGGGCTTTGGTCAGCCACTGCGGGGCGACACCGGCGCGGGCGCGGGGTTCGTCCTTGGCGATCGGGGCCGGGGCGTGGGTCGAGCCGTCGAAGGTCGCGGCCAGTTCCGGGTCGGCGTCGGCGACGAGCAGCATCGCGGTTCGGCCGTTTTCGGGGCGGTCACCGGCCTTGCGGATCGCGGCGTAGACGAGTTCGCGGACGGCGCGGCGGTCCTTGGAGCCGGCGTAGCGGCGGGTCTGGAAATAGCGGGCGATCAGCGTGTCGGCGGCGGCGCCGGACTCGCGGGCGGCGGCGATGATCTGGTCGAGGAGTTCGATCGCGGCCTGGGTGCGTGCTGGGGGAGTCACGTGTTGGCTCCCGAATTCGTGTGGGTTCGGGGGGAGGTTTGGTACGGGGTGTTCGTCATCATCCCCTCCCCTAGCCCCTCCCGCGGGCGGGAGGGGAATAATTTCGGGTCGGCCGCCACGCCGCAGCGCATACCCCCCGTTCACCCGTTCACCCGTCATCCCCTTCCCCGTCATCCCGGCGGACGCCGGGACCCATGGTTGCGGTTTGGGTAATGGTTGCGCGCTTCGCTGGGTCCGCCGTGTCCGTGGGTCCCGGCGTTCGCCGGGATGACGGAATATTGGAGTGCCGTTCGAGCCGAGCGCGCAAAGCCTGTTTCCCCGCGAAGGCGGGGATCCAGACTGGGCTTCCGCCTTCGCGGGAGACAGCGAGGCGCCTAGCCGAGCCCTCACCGATCACCCAAGCCTCACCGCGTGGGGTAGTTCGGCGCTTCGCGCGTGATCGTCACGTCGTGGACATGGCTCTCCATCAGCCCGGCTCCGGTGATCTGGACGAACTCCGCGCGCGCCTGGAGATCGGGAATCGTCGCGGAACCCGTATACCCCATCGCCGCCTTGATGCCGCCGACGAGCTGGTGAACGACATCCCTTGCCGGGCCCTTGTACGCGACCTGTCCCTCGATACCCTCGGGCACGAGCTTCAGCTGGTCCTTGATGTCGCCCTGGAAGTAACGATCCGCTGACCCGCGGCCCATCGCGCCGACCGAGCCCATGCCGCGGTACGACTTGTAAGCACGGCCCTGGTACAGGAACGTCTCTCCAGGGGCCTCGTCGGTGCCTGCGAGCAGCGAGCCGATCATGACGGTCGATGCGCCGGCCGCGAGCGCCTTGGCCATGTCGCCTGAGGTGCGGATGCCGCCGTCGGCGATCACGGGCACGCCGGCCTTGTGACCGGCCTCGGCGCAATCCATCACCGCGGTCAGCTGCGGCACGCCGACGCCGGCAACCACCCGTGTCGTGCAGATCGAGCCGGGGCCGATGCCGACCTTGATCCCGTCCGCGCCTGCACCGATCAGCGCGCGCGTCGCTTCGCCGGTCGCGACGTTGCCGGCCACCACCTGGACCGAATTGGACAGCTTCTTCACGCGCTCGACCGCGCGGCCGACGTCACGGTTGTGGCCGTGCGCGGTGTCGATCACGATCAGGTCGCAGCCGGCGTCGACCAGCTGCTCGGTCCGGTCGAAGCCCTTGTCTCCGACCGTCGTCGCGGCCGCCACGCGCAAGCGGCCCGCCTCGTCCTTGGTCGCATCCGGGAACATCACTGCCTTCTCGATGTCCTTGACGGTGATCAGGCCGACGCAACGATACTGTGCGTCGACCACCAGCAATTTCTCGATCCGGCGGGCGTGGAGCAGGCGGCGCGCCTCTTCCTTGCCGACTTCGGTCGAGACGGTGGCGAGGTTCTCGTGCGTCATGAGTTCGCTGACCGGCTGCTTCGGATCGCCCGCGAACCGCACGTCGCGGTTGGTGAGGATACCGACGAGCTTGCCGTCCGCCTCGACCACCGGGATGCCGCTGATCCGGTGCCCGGACATCAGCGCCTGCGCCTCGCCAAGCGTCGCGGTCGGCCTGATCGTGATCGGGTTGACCACCATGCCCGATTCGAAGCGCTTGACCTGGCGCACGGCCACCACCTGCTCCTCGATCGTCAGATTGCGGTGGAGCACGCCGATGCCGCCGAGCTGCGCCATGACGATCGCCATGTCGGCTTCGGTGACGGTGTCCATCGCGGAGGATAGGATCGGGATGTTGAGCGCGATGCCGCGCGTCACCTGCGTCCGGGTATCGGCCTGGCTTGGCAGCACGTCCGATTCCCCCGGATACAGGAGGACGTCGTCGAATGTGAGGCCGAGGCGGATATCCATGAGAGCTGCCGTTCCTGGGTGTGAGGTGGCGCGCCATGTAACCAAACGCGCGGCGTACGGCTAGGCCTCTCCTTCGGCGGCGTGCTATAGCGGTGCGATACACGGATGGGGGATTGTTCGATGGGCCTGATCGTTGCCGCGCTCCTGCTGGCGCTGGTGCTGCTGTACCTCTTCACCAGCATCAAGATCGTCCACCAGGGCTATCAATACACGATCGAGCATTTCGGCCGGTTCACGACGGTCGCGCGACCCGGCTTCAACTTCTACCCCGCGTTCTTCTACCGGGTGGGGCGGAAAGTGAACATGATGGAGCAGGTGATCGACATCCCAGGGCAGGAGATCATCACCAAGGACAACGCGATGATCTCGACCGACGGGGTCGTCTTCTTCCAGGTGCTCGACTCGGCGAAGGCGGCATACGAGGTGTCGGACCTGTACCAGGCGTTGTTGCAGCTAACGACGACGAACCTGCGCACGGTGATGGGGTCGATGGACCTCGACGAGACTCTGTCGAAGCGCGACGAGATCAATGCGCGGCTGCTGAACGTGGTCGATCATGCGACGACGCCGTGGGGCGTGAAGATCACGCGGGTCGAGATCAAGGACATCCGTCCGCCGGCCGACATCGTCAACGCGATGGGACGGCAGATGAAGGCCGAGCGCGAGAAGCGGGCGAATATTCTGGATGCGGAGGGTTCGCGGGCTTCGGAAATCCTGCGCGCCGAGGGGCAGAAGCAGGCACGGATCCTTGAGTCCGAGGGGCGAAAGGAGTCGGCGTTCCGTGACGCGGAGGCGCGTGAGCGGGCGGCGGTGGCGGAGGCTTCGGCGACGCGGGCGGTATCGCAGGCGATCGAGGAGGGCGGCGCGCAGGCGATCAACTACTTCATCGCGCAGAAATATGTGGAGGCGATCGGGAAGTTTGCCACGTCTCCGAATGCGAAGACGATCCTGTTTCCGGTCGAGGCTACACAGTTGATGGGGACGCTTGGCGGGATTGGCGAGTTGGCGAAGGATGCGTTGCGCGATGCGGTCGCGCCGCCGCCGGCCAAGCCTGCCGCTCGCGGGCCGTTCGAGTTGTCTGGGTCGACTGAGCTTCCGAAAAGCTGATGGATGCGATTGGGGCGGCTGGCGCGTGGCTGATCGCGGCGCTCGTGCTGGGGATCGCCGAGCTTGTGGTGCCGGGGGTGTTCCTGGTGTTCCTGGCGATCGCTGCGGCGGTGACCGGGGTCGCGGTGTTCGCGTTGCCGGACTTGCCGGTGGCGGCGCAATTGGCCGCGTTTGCGATGTGGAGTGCGGTGACGGTGCTGATCGGGAAGCGCTGGTACCGGGATTATCCGGTCGAGGGCGGGGATCCGATGTTGAACGATCGGTCGGCGCGGTTGGTGGGGCAGGTCGTGGTGGTGGAGACGGCGCTGGTCGGGGGGCGTGGTCGGGTGCTGGTGGGGGACGGGAGTTGGCCGGCTCGTGGTGAGAATGCGGGCGTTGGGACGCGGGTTCGGATTGCGGCGGTTGTCGGCGGTGAAGTCGTGGTGGAGCCCCTCGACCCGTCATCCTGACGAAAGTCAGGACCCAGAGCCACGAGACGCAACGCCTGGTACTCTGGGTCCTGACTTTCGTCAGGATGACGAATGGGGAAAGGGCAAGCCAAGCAGGACCGTGCCCTCACCTTCCCACCCGACTGCGTCGTGCGGGCCCCTTCCTCTCCCCGAGGGGAGAGGAGTTTTAAGTTACGCCGTCTCCCGCACCTTCGGCGCCGCCTGCCGCACGCCTTCGTCGACATGCTCGGCGAACTGGGCGAAGTTCTCGACGAACAGGTCGACCAGCTTGGCCGCCGTCGCGTCATACGCGTCCTTGTCCGCCCAGGTCGTGCGCGGGTCCAGGATCGCGCTGTCTACGCCCGGTACGCTCACCGGCACCTGGAACCCGAAGTTCGGGTCCGTCCGGAACTCGGCGTCGTTCAAGCTCCCGTCTAGCGCCGCGTTCAGCAACGCCCGCGTCGCCTTGATCGGCATGCGGTTGCCGACGCCGTATTTGCCGCCGGTCCAGCCGGTGTTGACCAGCCAGCAATCGACGCCGCCCTTCGCGATCCGCTCCTTGAGCAGATTGCCGTAGACCGAGGGATGCCGCGGCATGAACGGCGCGCCGAAGCAGGTCGAGAAGGTCGCATCGGGCTCGGTCACGCCGATCTCGGTCCCGGCGACGCGTGCGGTGTAGCCCGATAGGAAATGGTACATCGCCTGGTCGGGCGTCAGCTTGGCGATCGGCGGCAGCACGCCGTAGGCGTCCGCGGTCAGCATCACGATGTTGCGCGGCACCGGCCCCATGTTCTCGGCGGACGCATTCGGGATGAAGTCGATCGGATATGCGCCGCGGCTGTTTTCGGCCAGCGTGTGGTCGTTAAGGTCGAGCAGGCGCGTCGCTGGGTCCATCACGACGTTCTCGAGCACCGTGCCGAACCGCTTGGTGGTCGCGAAGATCTCTGGTTCGGCATCCTGCGACAAGCGGATCATCTTGGCGTAGCACCCGCCCTCGAAATTGAAGACGGCCGTATCCGACCAGCCATGCTCGTCGTCGCCGATCAGCGTCCGGCTCGCGTCCGCCGAGAGCGTCGTCTTGCCAGTGCCCGACAGGCCGAAGAACACCGCGGTATCGCCGTTCACGCCCATGTTGGCGGAGCAATGCATCGGCATCACGCCGGTCGGCGGGAGCAGATAATTGAGCAGGCCGAACACCGACTTCTTCATCTCGCCGGCATATTTGGTGCCACCGATCAGGATCAGCTTGTCGGTAAAGTTGACCGCGATCACCGTCTCGCTGCGACAGCCGTGGCGCGCAGGATCGGCGCGGAAACTCGGCAGGTCGACGATCGTGTAGTCCGCGACAAAGTCCTTCAACGCAGCCTGTTCCGGCCGCACCAGCATCGTACGGATGAATAGGTTATGCCACGCCAGTTCCGTAACGACGCGGACCTGCACGCGGTGGTCGACCTGCGATCCGCCGTACAGATCCTGCACGAACAGTTCGTCCTTGGCGGCCAGCGCGGCGAAGAAATCCTCCTTCAGCGCGGCGAAATGCGCGGGCTCCATCGCCTTGTTGCTCTTGCCCCACCAGACGGTCGTCTCGGTCTCGGCATCGCGGACGATGAACTTGTCCTGCGCCGAGCGCCCGGTATGCGCGCCGGTCTCGACAACCAATGGACCATCGGCGGACAGTGTTCCCTCGCCGCGCTCGAGCGCGGCTTCGACAAGCTGCGCGGTGACCAGGTTCCAATGCAGGGTGGCGTGGGTTTCTATCCCCTGCGCGGCTAGGCCGCCGGCAGGAATACGTTCGTTGGACAAGGCATCTCTCCAGATATTGTTCGCATACGTATGTATGTCGTTGCGGGCGGCTGTACGGGGCGCGTTTCGACGGGTCAAATACGCTGATCGATGACGCTGTCCCGATACGGTCTTAGTTGAGTGCGGTCGCGGATTGGCCTACGCCGATACGCCAACGACCGAGGCAGGCGACCCAGTAATGACGGCAACGATCGCGCTGGTCGACGACGACCGCAACATCCTGACCTCCGTGTCGATCGCGCTGCAGACCGAGGGCTTCGTCACGCGCGTCTATTCGGACGGCGAGACCGCGTTGAAGGCGCTGACCGACAACCCGCCCGACCTCGCGATCTTCGACATTAAGATGCCGCGTATGGATGGGCTCGAACTGCTCCGCCGGCTACGCGAGAAGAGCCAGATCCCGGTGATCTTCCTGACCAGCAAGGACGACGAGCTCGACGAGGCGCTGGGGCTCGCGATGGGCGCCGACGACTATATCGCCAAGCCGTTCTCGCAGCGGCTGTTGATCGCCCGCATTCGCGCGATCCTGCGCCGGACCGAACTCGCGCAGTCGCCGGGTACCGAGACCGAAGCGGAAGCCGCCGGACCACTCGCGCGCGGCCGGCTCAGCATGGATCCGGCGCGGCATCGGACTTTGTGGGGCGGCGAGCCGGTGACGCTGACGGTCACCGAGTTCATGATCCTCGAAACGCTTGCGCAACGACCCGGCATCGTCAAGACGCGCAACCAGTTGATGGATGCGGCCTATCAGGACGACATCTACGTCGACGACCGGACCATCGACAGCCACATAAAGCGACTCCGCCGCAAGTTCAGGCAGGTCGATCCCGCGTTCGACGCAATCGAGACATTATATGGTGCCGGGTATCGATTTTCTGAGGAATGAGCTCGGCGACGACGGCCGCGATCTCACGCTGCGCTGGTCGGGACAGATCTCGCTCACGCGGCGCATCCTGGCGGTCAACATCTTCGCGTTGCTGCTGCTCGCAGGCGGGTTCTTCTATCTCGATTCCTATCGCAGCCGGATCGTCGACAGCCGCGTCGCACAGACCGCGCGCGAGGCGCGGCTGATCGGCGAGGCGATCTCGTCGGTCGATCCTGCGCAGCGCAACCCGCTGGTGCTGAGATTGGCTGCCGATACCGGTTCGCGAATCCGCGTGTTCGACCCTGGCAGCACGACGATCGTCGACAGTCGGTCGCTCGGGCTACGCAATTTCGTCTTGCAGGACCCCGACAAGGAGGACCGCGACCAGGTCATTGCGCGGTTTCTCGACGCGGTGATCGACGTCGTCGTCATGGCGCCGCGGCCACCACTCTACCGCGAGCGGAACGAGGGCCCGCGCTGGCCCGATGTCGCCACCGCACAGGCACGACGCCGGGTTGCGACGACGGTCTGGCGCGCGCCCGATCGGACGCCGGTCATCACCGCCGCCGCGCCGCTTCGCGCCGGCGGGGTCGTGATGACGACGGTGAACGCGCGCGACATCACCCGGACGGTGCGGATCGAGCGGTTCCGGCTCAGCATGGTGCTGCTCGGCGTGTCGATCGTGTCGATCCTGCTGTCGTTGTTCCTCGCGCGGACGATCGTCCGGCCGCTGCGGCGCCTCGCGCGGGCGGCGGTGAGGGTGCGGCTCGGGCGGGCGCGGGAGGTCGTGGTGCCCCGCCTCCCCTCGCGCCGCGACGAACTCGGCATGCTCGCGCGGGCGCTGTCGGATATGAGCCTTGCGCTGAGGGCGCGGATCGACGCGACCGAGGCGTTCGCTGCCGACGTGACGCACGAGATGAAGAACCCGCTCGCCTCGCTCCGGTCCGCGGTCGAGGGCCTGTCGCGCGTGAAGGACCCGGCGCTCCAGGCGCAGTTGCTCGCGATCGTCCGCGACGACGTCCAGCGGCTGGACCGGTTGTTGTCCGATATCTCCGAGGCTTCGCGACTCGACGCCCAGCTGAGCCGCGCCAAGTTCGAGCCGGTCGATATCGCCGCGATGATCGACGGGCTGGTCGCGCAACGCGACGCACGCGGGATCGAGCGTGGGATCCGCGTCCTGTTCGACCGCAATCCCGACGACCGCACGATCGTCCTCGGCGAAGGTGCACGGCTCGAACGTGTGTTCGAGAATTTGATCGACAACGCGCTCTCCTTCTCGCCCGACGGCGGCCTGATCGCGATCTCCGCGATCCCCGACCGCGACGAACTCGTCATCCGCGTCGAGGATGAGGGCCCGGGCGTACCCGACGAAGCACGCGAGGACGTGTTCAAGCGGTTCCACTCGGTCCGTCCGGACAGCGAGACGTTCGGCCAGCATTCGGGCCTGGGGCTCGCGATCGCGCGGACCATCGTCGACGGGCACCAGGGCGCGATCTTCGTCGAATCGCGAGAGGACCGGATCGGCGGCGCGCGCTTCGTCGTGCGACTACCGCTCGCCGAAATGCCGATGTAAGAGCCGCACGTGGCAGTCCCCTCCTCCGATCGGCTACACGCCACCACGGTCGCGATCGACGGGCTTGCCGTGCTGATCGAGGGCGCGTCGGGATCGGGCAAGTCCGACCTCGCGCTGCGCCTGATCGACCGTGGCGCGATCCTCGTCAGCGACGACCAGACGCTCGTGGTACGCTCGGGCAAGATCCTCCTCGCGCGGGCACCGACGACGATCGCCGGGCGGATCGAAGTCCGCGGCATCGGCATCCTCGCCATGCCGCATGTAGACGACGTTCCGGTGGGCCTGCTCGTCCGGGTCGACGGCGCGATCGAGCGGATGCCGGAACGCCGTGCCCGGAAGATCGCGGGGATCGACGTCCGCCAGTTCGCGGTCGATCCCTTCGAAGCGTCCGCCCCGATCAAGGTCGAACTCGCATTGCGCAATCCGGAGCCTTTAAAATGACCCGTCCGAAGGACATCCTTCTCGTCACCGGCATGTCGGGGGCCGGCAAATCGACCGTCCTCAAGACGCTGGAGGATCTCGGCTGGGAGGTCGTCGACAACCTGCCTCTGCTGTTGCTCGACCGATTGCTCGATGCGCCCCTCCCCGAGGGTTCGCCCGACGATTCGCAGCCGCTCGCGATCGGCATCGGCGCGCGTACCCGCGATTTCGACCCCGAGCGGATCGTTCGCCGGATTCGCGAATTCCGCGATCGTCACGGTCTCGAAATTGGCACGCTGTTCCTCGATTGCTCGGCCGCCGAACTCGAGCGGCGATATTCCGAGACGCGGCGGCGCCATCCGCTCGCGCTGGACCGGCCCGCGATAGACGGCATCGGCCGCGAGCGCGATCTGCTCGCGCCGCTGCGCGACTGGGCGAACCGGCTGATCGACACGACCGAGATGTCGGCTAACGAACTCGCGCAACAGATCCGCGCCAATTTCTCTGGCGATCGTCTCGGCGAGCCGACGTTGTCGATCCGCTCGTTCGGCTTCGCGCGCGGCCTGCCGCGCAACGCCGACCTGGTGTTCGACATGCGGTTTCTGCGCAACCCGCACTGGGATGCCACGCTGCGTCCCGGTACCGGGCTCGACGGTGACGTGTCCGCCTACATCATGGCCGATCCCGCGTACGAGGCGGCGGTGAGTCGGATCGAGGAGCTGCTGATGCTGTTGCTCCCGCGCTACAGGGCGGAAGGCAAGTCGTACGTGACGGTCGCGATTGGGTGTACCGGAGGGAGACACCGGTCGGTTCATGTCGCCGAACGGATCGGCCGACGGTTGCGCGAAGCGGGTTTTTCCCCCAGTGTCGACCACCGCGACCTAGGGGCCGCACCGCAGGATGCGCTCGAGGGATCACCGGTCGTCTTATGAGTATGAAACGCTGACATGATCGGCCTTGTTCTGGTAACGCACGGTCGATTGGCCGAAGAATTCGTTCGCGCGATGATCCACGTCGTCGGCCCGCAGGAGCGCGTCGCGCCGATCGCGATCGGTCCCGATGACGACATGGAGGAGCGGCGTGCGGATATCGCCGCCGCGATCCAGGCGGTCGACGTCGGGCGGGGCGTGATCGTGCTGACCGACCTGTTCGGCGGCACCCCCTCCAACCTCGCAATCTCGCTGATGGAGCGCGGCCGGATCGAGGTGATCGCGGGGATGAACCTGCCGATGCTGATCCGGCTCGGGTCGGCGCGCAAGTCGATGACCGTCGTCGCCGCCGTCGCGGCTGCCCGTGAGGCGGGTCGCAAATATATTTCGGTAGCCTCCGAGGTTCTCGGCGAGGCTGCGGCGTGAGCGAGGTTTCGCGCACCGTCCAGATCACCAACCGCCGCGGGCTCCACGCGCGGGCCAGTGCCAAGTTCGTGACGCTCGCCTCGACGCATAGTGTCGAGGTGCGCGTGACCAAGGACGGGTCGGATCACGTCACCGGCACCTCGATCATGGGGCTGATGATGCTCGGCGCGGCGATGGGCGACGCGATCACGATCAGCGCGAGTGGCGACGGTGCGGAGCATACCGTGGCTGCGCTCGCCGAACTGGTCGAGGCGAAGTTCGGCGAGGATTGACGTTCTTCCCCCCCTTCCGCTTGCGGGAGGGGTCGGGGGAGGGCATGAGCGGCGGCGTGTTTACAAACCCCTCCCCCAACCCCTCCCGCAAACGGAAGGGGAGCTAAATGCCCCGCGAGATAACCGCCTTTTCCAACCCGCTGATCAAGTATGTCCGCGACTTGCGCGACAAGCGCCATCGGCGTGCGGCCAAGCAGTTCCTGGCGGAGGGCCTGCGCATCCTCACCGAGGCGCGCGAGACGGGCCGCCTGCCCCGCACCCTGTTCTACGCGGCGGCCAGCGCGAACCATCCGCTGGTCCATGCTTTGTCGATGGACGTCGAGGAGGCGGGCGGCGAGTCGATCCAGACGACGCCGGACATTCTTTCGAAGCTGTCGGGCAAGGACAACCCGCAAGCCGTGGTCGGCGTGTTCGACGAGTTCGACGCCAGGCTCGAAGACCTCGACCGCAACAGCGCCGGCATCTGGCTGGTCGCGGAGCGGCTGCGCGATCCCGGCAATCTGGGCACGATCCTGCGCACCGGCGACGCGGTCGGCGCGGGCGGGCTGATCCTGATCGGCGAGTCGGTCGATCCCTTCTCCGTCGAGGCGGTGCGCGCGAGCATGGGTGCGCTGTTCACGATCCCCGTCGTCAAGACGGAGTGGGAGCCGTTTCACGCGTGGCTGCGCGCCGGGCCCGGTCAGTTGGTCGGGCTCAGCCTCGATACGGATACCGACTACCGCTCGGCCACCTATACCGGCCCGACCTTCCTGCTCACCGGCAACGAAGCGCAGGGCATGCCGCCCGAGATGGCCGAATCCTGCGACGTGCTGGTCAAGATCCCGATGCTCGGCAAGGCGGACAGCCTCAACGCGGCCGTCGCGACCGCGGTGATGGCGTATGAGGTTCTCGCCCGGCAGGAAAAATCCGCGGCTTAGGCTCGAACCGACGAAATCGGCCCGATTGGCGATGCTTAGCGACTCCGGTTCAGCTAAGGGAGAGCTACGTCGTGCGAAAGCGTCGACGAGATACGGTTAGACAGGATGAGTATGGCGCGCGGTTTGGATGATGGACGAGTGAAGGCCGGTATGATCCGGTCGGCGATCGCGGTTGCCGCGACAGCGACCGCGATGCCGCTGCTCATGGCAACGCCGCTGGCCGCGCAACAGGTTACGCCCCCACCGGTGGCGCCGACGGTCGCCCCGGCCAGCCCGATGGCTGCGCCCATGCTTGCCCCGCCGGTCATCACCGTGCCGCCGCTGAGCGATGCGCAGGCGACGTTGCTCGACAAGCTGCTCAACAGCGACATCGTCGCGCAGGGCCTCAAGTCCGCCGCGACCGCGTCGACCACCGCGCCGACCAAGGAGGAACTCGTCCGCGCCGCGCTCGACCATGCGCGCGCGGTCCATGCGGGTCGGCTCAGCGAGGCCGATTTCCAGCGGGACTGGGGCCTGCGCCCGCCCGCATACGATCCGACCCCGGCGTTCGCCGACGCGATCCGGCTCGACCGGATCGCGGCGTGGTTCGCGTCGTTGCCGCCGCCCTATGCAGGCTATGACGGGCTTCGCAAGGGGCTCCAGAACTACCGTTCGATCGCCGCTGCCGGTGGCTGGTCGCCGCTCGCCTCGGGGCCGGACTTCACGCTCGGTGCTACAGGCCCGCGGGTGATCGCGCTCCGCAAGCGGCTTGCGGCCGAAGACAAGGACGTCTCGACCAGCGGCGACACGTTCGACGCGGGCCTGCTCGATGCGGTCCGTCGCGCCCAGCGCCGCTACGGGCTCAACCCCAGCGGCATCGTCTCGACCCAGACGCTCGCCGCGCTGAACGTGTCGGCGAAAGATCGCGTGCGCCAGATCATGGCGAACATGGAGCGCTGGCGCTGGCTCCCGCAGGATCTGCCGCGTGATCGCATTCAGGTAAACATCGCTGCGGCCGTGCTCACCGTGTTCGACGGCGACACCCCGGTGCAGTCGATGCGCGCGGTGACCGGTCGGCCGGGCGACGAGACGCCGATGCTCTCCTCGACGATCCACAGCATCGTCATCAATCCGCCGTGGAACGTGCCGACCTCGATCGCGACGAAGGAGTTGTGGCCGAAAGAGCGCGCGAACCCCGGTTACTTCAAGCGCAACGGCTTCAAGGTGATTGATGGTAAGCGGTTGCAGCAGCAGGCCGGCGACCAGAGCGCGCTCGGCCGCTTCAAGTTCGATTTCGCCAATGAATATTCAGTGTACCTCCATGACACGCCGAGCCGTGCCAAGTTCGCGAGCTTCAGTCGGCTTTCGAGCCATGGCTGCGTACGCCTTGAAAAGCCGGGCGAACTTGCCGACCTGCTGCTCAAGGGCGATCCCGCCTGGACGCCCGAGACGGTCGACGCCGCGGTCGCAAAGGGTGACACGGTGCGTGCGCGCCTCGTGAAGCCGGTGTCGGTTTACCTGCTCTACTGGACCGCGTTTGCCAGCGGCAACGGCCAGATGAACTTCCGCGCCGATCCCTATGACTGGGACGGCATCCTCGCTTCCAAGATCGAGGCGCGCACCGCACGCCAGACGATCGCCGCTCGCTGAGAGAAACGCCATGACGATGTCCACCCGTACCCGTACCGCCATCGCCGGCGGCCTGCTTGCCGCGATGGCGCTAGCCGGCTGTTCGAGCTCCGAGCCCGAGCAGCCGCCGACGGATACCAACATGGTCGAGGATACCGGCGTGACCGAGTCCGAGGCAGCCCCTGCCCCGGTCGAGGCTGCACCGGTCGAAGCGGCCACGCCTGCGCCAGCCGTGGTCGAACCGCCGCGCGAAAAGCCAATCGCGCCGGACGAGCAGATGCTCGACGATGCGGATGCGACGGGGATGACGGCGCGCGTGACGCGCGATGAAGTACCGGTGGAGAACGACGCCGAACCGCAGCAGTAAGGTATTTACGATCCTCCCCCGCCAGGGGGAGGTGGCAGGTGTAGCCTGACGGAGGGGGAGGACACGCAACAGCGGTTTTCCTTCCCTCCCCCTCGTCACCTTCGGTGCCACCTCCCCCTGGCGGGGGAAGATCGTACGGACGTTTACGCCGCCATCGCTGCCATCACCCGGTCGCGCAGCGGGACGGGGCAGATCAGCAAGTCGGGCATGTAGACATCCCGACAATTATACACCAATGGCGAGCCGTCGATCCGGCTGCAATGCAGCCCGAATGCCGTCGCGACCGCGACCGGCGCGGCGGAATCCCATTCATACTGACCGCCCGAGTGGAGGTAGATATCCGCTTCGCCGCGGACCACCGCCATCGCCTTTGCGCCCGCCGAGCCCATCGGGATCAGCGTCGCGCCGAGCACCTCCGCGACCTTCACCGCCTCGGGCGCGGGTCGCGTCCGGCTGACGACCATCCGTAGCGGATAGCCCGGTGGCGGCACCGGTACGGGCCGGTCCGAGCGCAGGACCAAGCCCAGTCCCGGTAGCGCGACCGCGCCGACCGTCGCGACACCATCGATCGCGAGCGCGACGTGCACCGCCCAGTCGTCGCGCGCTTCGCCATATTCGCGCGTGCCGTCGACCGGATCGACGATCCACACGCGCGACATCGAATTGCGCGTGCCGTCGCATTTGCGCTCCTCGGACAACAGCCCGTCGTCCGGCCGCGCGTCCTGAAGCGCATGGACGAGGAACGCGTTCGCGGTCTCGTCGCCTGCCTTGCCGAGTGCGCCCGGCGAGAACACGCCCGACCGCCGCACTTCGAGCAGCAACCGCCCCGCCGTCTCCGCCAGATGCGCGGCGAGTTCGCCGTCGGTCATCGCACTCATGGGATCAACATCGCGACGATCGCGTCGGCCGCCTCTTCCGGGGTCATGCCGGTCGTGTCGATGCGGATCTCCGGGTTCGCCGGCGCTTCATAGGGCGAATCGATACCGGTGAAGTTGGCCAGCTTGCCCGCCCGCGCCTTCGCATACAGCCCCTTCACATCGCGCCGTTCGGCCTCGGCGAGGGACGTATCGATATGTACCTCTATGAACTCGCCCGGCGCCATCATCTGCCGCACCATCTCGCGCTCGGCGCGGAACGGCGAGATGAACGCGGTGATGACGATCAGCCCGGCGTCGGTCATAAGCTTGGCGACTTCGCCGACACGCCGGATATTCTCGACCCGGTCCGCATCGGTGAAGCCAAGATCGCGGTTCAGGCCGTGGCGGACATTGTCGCCGTCGAGCAGGAACGTGTGCCGGTTCATTCGCGCGAGCTTCATCTCGACGAGATTGGCGATCGTCGACTTGCCCGCGCCCGACAGCCCGGTGAACCACAGCACCGCCGCCTTCTGGTTCTTCAACGCCGCGTGCGCCTCACGGCCAATGTCGGTCGCCTGCCAATGCACGTTCTGCGCACGCCGGAGGGAGAAGTGCAGCATCCCCGCCGCGACGGTCGCGTTGGTGATCTTGTCGACCAGGATGAACCCGCCAAGCTGGCGATTGTCCGCATAGGGCTCGAACACCAGCGGCCGGTCGGTCGAGAGGTTCGCAATCCCGATCGCATTCAGTTCGAGCGTCTTGGCAGCAAGCCGCTCCATCGTGTTGACATTGATCTGGTATTTCGGCTGCTGGACCGTCGCAGTCACGGTCTGCGTGGCGAGCTTCAGCCAGTAGGGCCGTCCCGGCAGCATCTCCTCGTCCGCCATCCACACGACCGTCGCCTCGAACTGATCGGCAGCCTCGGGCGGCGAGTCCGCAGCCACGATCACGTCGCCGCGTGAGCAATCGATCTCGTCCGCGAGCGTCAGCGTCACCGACTGCCCGGCGACCGCGCTCGGCAGATCACCGCCCAACGCGACGACGCGGGCGATCGTCGAGGTGCGTCCGCCCGGCAGGATGCGCACAGCGTCGCCCGGCGCGATCGATCCGCTCGCGACCAGCCCCGAGAAGCCGCGAAAATCGAGGTTGGGACGATTGACCCACTGCACAGGCATCCGGAACGCGCCCGCCTGATCTCCGCTGACGTCGAGCGTCACCGTGTCGAGGTGATCGATCAGCGTCGGCCCCTCGTACCAGGGCGTGTTCACGCTCGGGGCGGTGATGTTGTCGCCCTTGAAGCCGGAGATCGGCATCGGCGTGAAGCCGGCGATCCCGATCGACTCCGCGAACGCCGCATAGTCCGCGACGATCCGGTCGTAGGTCGCCTGGTCGTAGCCGACGAGGTCCATCTTGTTCACGGCTAGCACGAGGTGCTGGATGCCGATCAGATGCGCCAGATAGCTGTGCCGCTTGGTCTGCGTCAGTATGCCCTTGCGCGCATCGACCAGGATCACTGCCAGATCGGCGGTCGACGCGCCGGTGATCATGTTGCGCGTATATTGCTCGTGCCCCGGCGTATCGGCGACGATGAACTTGCGCTTCTCGGTCAAGAAATAGCGATAGGCGACGTCGATCGTGATGCCCTGCTCGCGCTCGGCGGCAAGCCCGTCGACCAACAAGGCGAAGTCGATCTCCTGGCCTTGCGTGCCGACCTTCTTCGAATCGCTCTCCAATGCGGCAAGCTGATCCTCGAAGATCATCTTAGAATCGTACAGCAAGCGCCCTATAAGTGTGGACTTTCCGTCATCGACGGACCCGCAGGTGATGAAGCGGAGCAGGCTCTTATGCTGGTGCTGGAGCAGATAGGCATCGATGTCCTCGGCGATGATGTCCTGCACTTGGTAGGCAGATTCCTGCGTGCGCGTAGCCATCAGAAATAGCCCTCCTGCTTCTTCTTCTCCATGCTCGCCGAGCCCGCGTCGCGGTCGATCGCGCGGCCCTGCCGTTCGCTGGTGGTCGTCAGCAGCATCTCCTGGATCACCGCGGACAGGCTGGCCGCCTCGCTCTCGACGGCACCGGTCAGGGGATAGCAGCCGAGCGTGCGGAAGCGGATCGAGCGCTGGACCGGCACCTCGCCCGGCTCCAGGCGGAAGCGATCGTCGTCGACCATCAGCAGCATCCCGTCGCGCTCGACGGTCGGGCGCGGCGCGGCAAAATACAGCGGGACGATCGGGATGTCCTCGAGCTGGATATATTGCCAGACATCGAGTTCGGTCCAGTTGGAGATCGGGAATATGCGGATGCTCTCGCCCTTCGCCTTCCGCGCATTGTAGAGGTTCCACAGTTCGGGGCGCTGCTGCTTCGGGTCCCAGCGGTGATGCGCCGCGCGGAACGAGAAGACGCGTTCCTTCGCGCGGCTCTTCTCCTCGTCGCGGCGCGCGCCGCCGAACGCCGCATCGAACCCGTGCAGATCGAGCGCCTGCTTGAGCCCCTCGGTCTTCCACATATCGGTGTGCAACGCGCCATGATCGAACGGGTTGATCCCGCGCGCCTCGGCCTCGGGGTTCTTGTAGACGAGCAGCTCCATGCCACTCTCCGCCGCCATCCGGTCGCGCAGATCGTACATTGCCTTGAACTTCCACGTCGTATCGACGTGCAGCAGCGGAAATGGCGGCGGCGACGGGTGGAAGGCCTTCCGCGCGAGATGCAGCATCACCGCGGAGTCCTTGCCGACGCTGTAGAGCATCACCGGGCGCTCGCACTCGGCGACCACCTCGCGCAAGATATGGATGCTCTCCGCCTCGAGCCGCTGGAGATGCGTGAGCGACACGGGGCCGGTATCTGGAAGTTTCGTCATCCCCCTCGACGTAGGGCGTCGGGGCGGCGCGTACAGCATCGTATTTCTCGCCCGCCCCAAAGATCGAGCACTAGCCCCCGATCGGGTCCATCATCAGCGGGGCATGCCGATCGACCAGCGTGGCACTCGCCGTGTTGAGGCCGATGACCTCGACCTCGCGGCCGTGGCGGCGCAGTTTGCCGACCACATCTTCGAGCGCGGCGACCGCCGTGACGTCCCAGAGATGCGCGTTGGTCAGGTCGATACGGACGGCGCGGGCCGTCTCGCGGAGGTCGAAGCGATCGGCGAAAATGTCGGCGCTGGCGAAGAAGATCTGTCCGCTTACCCGGTAGATGCGCGTGTCGCTTGCCACGTCGTGATCGATCGCGACGTCCATCAGCCGGGTGACCTTCCAAGCGAAGAACACGCCGCTGAGCAGCACGCCGACGCCGACGCCGAGCGACAGATCGTGAGTCGCGACGGTGACGACGACGGTCGCGACCATCACCACGCTCGACATCTTGGGGTGCCGTGCGAGGTCGCGGAGCGAGCCCCAGGAAAAGGTGCTGATCGACACCATGATCATGATCGCGACCAGCGCCGCGACCGGCACCTGCGCGACCCACGGCCGCAGCGGGACCATGACGATCAAAAGGAACACGCCCGCGACCATCGTCGAGAGCCGCCCGGTGCCGCCGTAGCGGACATTGCCGACGGTCTGACCGATCATCCCGCACCCAGCGATGCCGCCGAACGCACCCGCCGCGATGTTGGCAAGGCCGAGCCCGGTGCACTCGCGTGCCTTCGAGCTGGTCGTCTCGGTGAGTTCGTCGACCACGCTGGCGGTCATCATCGATTCGAGCAGGCCGACTGCGGCCATCGCGAATGCGTAAGGGGCGACGATCCGCAGCGTGTCCCAATTGAAGGGCACGTTGGGCAGACCGAACGACGGCAGTGAATCCGGCAAGCGGCCGAGATCGCCAACGGTCTTGAGCGGCATCGGGACCCACATCGCGATCGCGGTGAGGACGACGATGCAGATCAGCGGCGAGGGGATCGCGCTGGAGATGCGTGGCACGAGGTAGATGATCGCGAGGCCGCCGGCGATCATCGCATAGGCCTGCCAGCTGACGCCGACCATCTGCGGCACCTGCGCCGAGAAGATCAGGATCGCGAGCGCGTTGACGAAGCCGGCATAGACCGACTTCGACACGAACCGCATCAGGATGTCGAGCTTGGCGAGGCCGAATGCGATCTGGAGCACGCCCGCGAGGATCGTCGCGACGAGCAGATATTGCAGGCCGTATGCGTGGACGAGCGCAGCGGCGACGAGTGCGACGGACCCTGCCGCGCCGGAGATCATCGCCGGGCGCCCGCCGGCGAATGCGATGACGATGCCGATGACGAAAGAGGCGAACAGGCCGACTTCGGGATCGATGCCGGCGACGAACGAGAAGGCGATGACCTCTGGGATCAGTGCGAAGGTGCCGACCATGCCGGCGAGAACGTCACGGCGCGCGGCCGTGGGGCCGCTGAACCATTCGGCCCGGTAACGAGAGAGTGATGTCATGTGTGTATCCGCATAGGACGCGAGAACCGCGGCGATTGCGCGGGCGGTTCGTGATAAAGGCGTCGGTGCGTTGTCCGGCGGATCGGCGGCCGGAATAGCCACCCGGAATTGCACCGGGTCCAAGCGAGTGGGGGTGCGTTAGCGGAGAGTGTGCTGTGTTGCAACAATTGCCTGTATTACCCTGTCGGCATAATCCTCAATCGCGACTTTGCGCATGCCCCCACCTAGTAACCGTCACCCCAGCGAAAGCTGGGGTATCTCTCCAGGCAGATGCAGCGCGCCAAACAGCGATACCCCAGCTTTCGCTGGGGTGACGGATAGCGGACGAGGCGGCGTGGCGGGGTTTTACGAAATGACAGCGAGCGTTGCCTATGTGAACAGATCCACGACCTCGCCCCCCTCGCCCACCGCCACCGCCCGCAACAACAGCGTCCGGTGGCAATGACACGGGTCGCGCTCGTAACACAGCAGCGCACTCGGCTTCTCCGCGGCCAACCCGAGCATGATCGCCGCCTGTGCCTGAGCCTCGGGCAACTCCAGCTGCTCGTCATACACCGCGGTCAGCGTTGCCACGTCGCCCTTCTTCGCCGCATCGCGTCCGCGCTTCGGCGTTCCCAACGCCTTCAGGTGGACGTAGTCGATCTCGACCTCGCGCAACGACGCCGCCAGCGACGTCTTCGAGAACCCAGGCCGCCGCGATAACGGGAGCGCGCGGACGTCGATTACCCGCTCCACCCCCGCCGCCTTCAGCGCGCTGAGGAAATCAGCCATCGTCGTGGCCTCGTAGCCGATCGTGAAGATCTTCGCGGGGTGGGTCATGAAGGCGAAGTGGGATGGCACCGCCGACACGACAACCGCTGACAGGACAGCTGTCCCGCGCTATCTGACCGGAATGACCCACGATATTCATGTCATCGGCGGCGGCCTCGCCGGTTCCGAAGCCGCCTGGCAGCTTGCCGAGGCCGGCCTCAAGGTGCGCCTTTCCGAAATGCGCGGCAGCGGGGAAGGCACGCCCGCGCACCAGACCGACGGGCTTGCCGAACTCGTCTGCTCGAACAGCTTCCGCTCGGACGATGCGGAGAGCAACGCGGTCGGCCTGCTCCACCAGGAGCTGCGCACGCTCGGCTCCTTGATCATGCGGCAGGCCGATATCCACCGCGTTCCCGCAGGCTCAGCGCTCGCCGTCGATCGCGACAATTTCTCGAACAGCGTGACGGAGGCGATCGACCAGCATCCGAACATCACGCTGGTCCGCGAACGCGTCGATGCCCTGCCCGCCGGCCCGACGATCATCGCCACCGGTCCGCTCACCGCCGCCTCGCTCGCCGCCGGGATCGGGGCAGAGACCGGGCGCGAGGCGCTGGCGTTCTTCGACGCGCTCGCGCCGATCGTCCACCGCGATTCGATCGACATGGATACCGCGTGGTTCGCGTCGCGCTGGGACAAGGGTGAGGGCAAGGATTACATCAACTGCCCGATGGACAAGGACCAGTATCTGGCCTTCCACCAGGGGCTGGTCGACGGCGAGAAGACCCCATTCAAGGAGTGGGAGAAGGACACGCCCTATTTCGACGGCTGCATGCCGATCGAGGTGATGGCCGAACGCGGCGTCGATACGCTGCGCTATGGCCCGATGAAGCCGGTGGGCCTCGACAATCCCAAGACCGGCCGCTGGCCGCACGCCGTCGTCCAACTCCGCCAGGACAACGCGCAAGGCACGCTGTGGAACATCGTCGGCTTCCAGACCAAGCTGAAGCACGCTGACCAGGTGCGGCTGTTCCGCACCATTCCCGGCCTGGAAAATGCGGAGTTCGCGCGCCTCGGCGGGCTGCACCGCAACACGTTCATCCGCTCGCCAGAGTTGCTCGACGAGACGCTGCGACTGAAGTCGCGCCCGAACATCCGCTTCGCTGGCCAGATCACCGGGTGCGAGGGGTATATCGAAAGCTGCGGGATCGGCATGCTCGCTGGGCTGTTCGCGGCGGCCGAACTCACCGGCAAGACGTTGACGCCGCCTCCGTACGCGACCGCGCTCGGCGCACTTCTCGGGCATATCACCGGGGGCGCGGAGGCCGAGACGTATCAACCGATGAACGTGAACTTCGGGCTGTTCCCGCCGATCCCCGGCCGGACGAAGAAGACCGATCGCAAGCGGATGTATACCGACCGGGGCCGTGCGGCGCTCGCAGAGTGGCTCAACTCTCCTCGGCAACAGCCTGAACCGGTGGACAATTCAGCCGAGCTGGCCCCTTCCGCTTGACCCCGGTCGTGGCAAATTCAGGCGCGGTCATCGTGCCCGATTTGTCACGGTCCGCGTCGGCGAACTTGGTCGTCGCCTTCACCGCCCATTCGTCGAACGACAGTTTCCCGTCGCCGTCCACGTCGAGCCGCGCGTAAGCCTTGCGCCGCTGGACGAGATATTCCTCGCGCGTGATCTGCGCATCGCGGTCCTTGTCGTAGCGATCGAAGCGCTTCTGTTCGCGCGTCTTGGCTGTCGCCTCAGGGGCGGCATCGGGTAGCGGATCGGTTGGGACCGCCGCGCTGCCCGCTTGCGACATCGGTTGTGCAGGCAGCAGGGGCCGGGGCCGCGCGTTTCCGCTGAACAGCATGAACCCCGCGACGATCAATGCGATCACCGCCGCCCCGCCCGCCAGATACCGCCACATCGCCGCCACCCCCATTGCCCAAGCCTGCACGCTAGGCCCCGGATGCGACGATCCCCATCCGATTGGTCAGTATCCGGTCAGTCTGTGCCACGCCAACCGCCCGACCCGCTTCGGGCTGCCGGGTGGCGGCGGTGAATCCGACACGTCGAACCGCGCCGATAGCGCCATCGCCCCGAGCGCCCGTGCCCTGCCCGGCCAGCGACCCCGCAATGCCGCGTCGAGCGCTTCGACTGCCCGCGCGTGCGCCAACGCACGGCTCGGCGCGTCGGTCAGCCGCTGAGACAGATCGGCCATCGCCCAACCCTCGCCTGCCAGCCCAACGCGCGCATCGGTCACCGACAGCAATGTGCCGGCCAGTTCGAACACTCTGCGCCCCCGATCGCGCGCGAACCGTTCCACGGCCGCGGCATCGAGCACCGGCTCCAGCAGAGCCTCCCACCCATCGGTCATCGCCGCCAGCATGGTCCCCGATACGCCAGCCGGCAGCACGCACGCCTGGAGCGCGGTCAGCACGGGCTCGGCGGGCGCTGGCGCAATGTCCAGCCGCCCCAGCGCCTCATACCACCACGTCAGTCGCATCTGGCCAACCAACGGCTCCCGCGTCGTCCGCAGGATCGCACCCAGCGTATCGTCGAGCGCGAATAGGGCTTCGAGAGCCGGGCGTGCGACGGGATCGGCATAGCTCAGCGAAAGACTTCGCTCGGGCGCCCGACCTCGACCACGATCGATCACGTGTTCGGTTTCCGACGCCTTAACCATGTTGCTTGTACTGCCTTTATCGGTCGGGGCCCCAAGGATGCAGCCTCATCATCATCCGCGGGGTCGGCAGTGTCCAATAAAGCGAAACGGGAAAGGAGCAACGGCATGCGCAGTTTTGCGTGGCTTCCTCTACTGTGTCGTTTCCTCGGGCACACCGGCGGCAATACGCTGATGATCGCCGCGGCAGCGCTGATACCACTGACCGGCATGGTTGGCGGTGCGATGGACATGAGCCGGCTCTGGCTGACCAAGACGCGGATGCAGCACGCGTGCGATGCAGCCGTGCTTGCGGGGCGCAAGCAAATGGGTGGCGGCACATGGGGCGCGACCAGTAACGCCGCAGCGAACCAGTTTTTCACCGCCAATTTCGCCGATGGCGCGTATGGCAGCACCGGCCTTACCAAAAGCTTTTCCGAGAGCGGCGGCAAGGTGTCGGGCGTGGTCGGTGCGGTCCTGCCGATGACACTGATGAAGGTGATGGGGTTCGACAGCAGGGCGCTGACCGTCACCTGCGACGCCGAGATGCGATTGCCCAACACCGACGTGATGTTCGTGCTCGATACGACCGGTTCGATGGCGCAGAAGGCCGTCAACACCGATCCACAGACCAAGATCCAAGGCCTGCGGAGCGCGGTAAAGTGCTTCTACGAAATTCTTGCCAAGCTCCCTACCGATGCAGTCTGCGCGGCGAGCAAGCCAACTGGAGGGACCACCGGGGTACAGATCCGCTTTGGATTCGTGCCTTACGCGACCAACGTCAACGTCGGATATCTTCTTCCGACCAACTTCGTCGCGAATTCTTGGCCTTACCAATCTCGAACCGTTAACTCGACAAGTTCCGGATTTGGTCCCACTATACAATACGACCAGCAGTTCTATCTCGGTAGCACCAACTGTCCTGCGGCTCCGGCATCAACGGCCACCCGTCAATATTCGGTCGTTAAGGGCTCCGCATACTTCATCTATACGAGCTGTACGTATTATTATCAGGACAGGGTCAACACGGTAACTTGGCGCTATGGCCAAATTACCCATGACATTTCCGGACTGAAGAACGGATCAACCTGGAACACCAGCTTTACGTTGCCCATCGGTAATAACGGGACCGCCAAGACGATCGACTGGGATGGATGCATTGAGGAACGGGCGACCGTGTCCGGGACGAATTTTACCCCGATACCGGCTGGCGCGAAAGATCTCGATATAGACAGTGCGCCCGTTCCCGGCGACGCCTCGACATTATGGGCTCCTGCCCTCCCCGACGTGATCTACACCCGGCAGAGCAACGGGAACAGTACCGGCGGGTGGAACCGGAACTCGGTTACCACCACGGACGAATACGGCAACGGCTCCTATTACGCGTGCCCACGTCCAGCCCGGAAGCTTCAGGCCTGGGGCGATCCTGCAGTGTTCGACGATTATGTCGACAAGTTGACGCCGGAGGGCAACACCTATCACGACATCGGTATCCTGTGGGGTGCGCGCCTCATGTCGCCGACCGGCATCTTCAAGTCCGAGAACGCGACTACTCAGCAGGGCGGCGATATCGAGCGACATATGATCTTCATGACCGATGGCGACACCGCGACCCGTCTCAACGACTACGGCGCTTACGGCGTACCATGGTTCGACAAGCGCAACGTGGCGAACCCGGGCGCTACCACCGACAGTTACAACGATGAGATCAACGCCCGCTTCGCTGCGCTGTGCACGGCCGTGAAGAACAAGAACATCACGCTATGGGTTATCTCGTTCGGCGACGGATCGAACTCCACGACGGAGAGCCGCCTGCAAACCTGCGCGACCTCAAGCAGCTATTATTTCAAGGCATCGAGCTCGGCCGCGTTGCAGACTGCATTCAGCAGCATAGCGAATCAGATCTCGCAATTGCGGCTTACGAAGTGAGGTGGCGTCGCGCCTCGACATCGCTCGCCGGCGATCGACGCGGGGTGGCGCTCGTCGAGTTCGCCCTTGTCGCGCCCGTACTCGTGCTGTTCCTCGTCGGCGCGTTCGACATCGCGCATACGCTCTACATGCAGTCGGTACTGCGTGGCATCGTCCAAAAGACGGGACGCGATTCGGCATTGGAAGACGCCGGATCGACGGCACGGCAAGCCGTCATCGACGCCGACGTCACGAGCCAGGTCCGGCTGCTGTACAACAGCGCGGCGGTGAAGTTCACGCGGCGCTCGTTCACCACCTATACGCAAGCAGCCGCGAAGATTCCGGAGGCCTATACCGATACGAACGATAACAAGACCTGCGACGCCGGCGAGCCGTATATCGATGCTAACAACAACAGCGCCTGGGACCCCGATGGCGGCGGCGCGGGTCAGGGCGGCGCGAAGGACCGCGTGATCTATACGGTCACCGCGACCTACCCCTCTATCCTGCCGCTGTATAAATATGCGGGTGGAACGGCGACTCGGACGGTGTCCGCCACCACGATCCTGCAGAACCAGCCGTATTCGGACCAGCAGGTCACGACCGGTACTGCAACCAGGTATTGCCCATGATCACGGTCCGACGACTGATCCGCAGCGCAGGACGGCTCCGCCACGATCGATCGGGGCTGGCGTTGCTCGAATTTGCGATCGTCTTCCCGGTGCTCCTCACGCTCTCGTTGACGGGAGCGGAAATCACCAATTTCATCACGACCAAGATGCAGGTCAGCCAGCTCGCGCTGATGCTGGCCGACAATGCCGCGCGGATGGGGATCGGTTCGCCGCTGGCCGCCAAGACGATCAGCGAGGTCGATATCAACGACCTGTTCGTCGGCGCCAATCTCCAGTCGGGCTCGCTCGACCTGCGCACGAACGGTCGCGTAATCCTGTCGGATATCGAGCAGGATCCGGCCAATGCCAATAAATTCCAGATAAAGTGGCAGCGCTGCTACGGCCTGAAGACGAATCATGGCTCGACATACGGCACGGCACCGTCGAGCAACCTGCCCGGCGTGGGACCCGCCGGGCGCCAGATCACAGCGCAGGACAATAGTGCGACGATGTTCGTCGAGGTTTATTACGTCTACAAACCGCTGGTAAGCGCGTCGCTCGTGCCATCGGCCACGATTACCGAGATCGCCTCGATGGCTGTGCGCGAGCGGCGCGATCTTTCCACCATCGTCAAACCGACAGGGGTGATCGCGTCGACCTGCTGAACCGAATGGCAGTGGGCAGGGCAGCCTTGGTCCCCTGCCCACTGCCAATTACTTGTAGGTCACCTTCTTCGCCGCCGTCACGACCTTCGCAACGTCGACCAGCATCAGCTTTTCGAGGTTCGCCGCATAGGGCATCGGCACGTCCTCGTTGGTCACGCGCAGCACCGGCGCGTCGAGGTCGTCGAAGCCGTGCTCCATCACCACCGACACGATCTCCGAAGCGATCGAACAGGTCGCCCAATTCTCTTCGACGATGATCATTCGGTTGGTCTTGGCGAGGCTATTCAGGACCGTCTCGGTGTCGAGCGGGCGCAGCGTGCGCAGGTCGATGACCTCCGCGTCGATGCCTTCTTCGGCAAGCTTCTCGGCGGCTTCGAGCGAAATCCCGACGCCGATCGAGTAGCTGACGATCGTCACGTCCTTGCCCTCGCGGACGATCCGCGCCTTGCCGATCGGCAGGACGTGGTTGTCGAGCTTGGGGACGTCGAAGCTGCGACCGTACATCAGCTCGTTCTCGAGGAACACGACCGGATCCTCGGTACGGATCGCTGCCTTGAGCAGACCCTTCGCATCCGCCGCATCATACGGCGCGATCACGATCAGGCCGGGGACGCTCGCATACCACGCCGCGAAATTGTGCGAATGCTGCGCACCCACGCGCGACGCGGCGCCGTTGGGACCACGGAACACGATCGGGCAGCGCATCTGGCCACCCGACATGTAGTTGGTCTTGGCGGCCGAGTTGATGATGTGGTCGATCGCCTGCAACGCGAAGTTGAAGGTCATGAACTCCACGATCGGACGCAAGCCGCCCATCGCCGCGCCCGCACCGATACCGGCAAAACCGTATTCGGTGATCGGCGTGTCGATCACGCGACGGTCGCCGAACTCGTCGAGCAGGCCCTGTGTGACCTTGTACGCGCCCTGATACTGCGCGACTTCCTCGCCCATCACGAAGACGCGGTCGTCCTCGCGCATTTCCTCGGCCATCGCGTCGCGAAGCGCCTCGCGGACGGTCGTCTTGACCATCTCGGTGCCCTCGGGGATCGCGGGGTCGGAGATGCCGACCTTCTCCGCCGAGGCGACGAGCTGCTGCGTGCCGCTCTCGGCCTTCGCAGGCGAAGCACCTTCGGGAACCGGCGGTGCCTTGTCGTCCGACGGCGTTTCCTTCGGCGCGGCGTTGGCCGCATCGCCGGAGCGTGCCTCGGCCGGCTTCTGGTCGCTCGCGCTCTCGCCCTCTTCGAGGATCGTCGCGATGACGGTGCCGACCTTCACGTTGTCGGTGCCCTCAGGCACGGCGATCGAACCGATCGTGCCTTCGTCGATCGCCTCGAACTCCATAGTCGCCTTGTCGGTCTCGATCTCGGCGAGGATGTCGCCCGACTTGACGCTGTCGCCTTCCTTGACGAGCCACTTGGCCAGCGTGCCCTCTTCCATCGTCGGGGAGAGCGCGGGCATCTTGATCTCGATCGCCATCAGTACGTCTCCACCAGAACGTCGGTGTAGAGCTCGGCAGCATCCGGCTCCGGGGTCTGCTCGGCGAAATCGGCGGCTTCGTTCACGATTTTCCTGATTTCCTGTTCAAGGGACTTGAGGTCCGCCTCGGTCACGCCCTGCGCGTCGAGCAGCTTCTTCATGTGATCGATCGGATCCGACTTGTCGCGAACCGCCTGGACCTCGTCACGCGTGCGGTACTTGGCCGGATCGGACATCGAGTGGCCACGATAGCGATAGGTCTTCATCTCGAGGATGACCGGACCCTTGCCCGCACGGACCCACGCCAGCGCTTCCTCGGCGGCACCGCGGCAGGCCAGCACGTCCATGCCGTCGACCTGGATGCCGGGAATGCGGAAGCTCTCGCCGCGGCGATACAACTGGTCCTCGGCGGAAGCCCGGTTGACGCTCGTGCCCATCGCGTACTGGTTGTTCTCGATCACGAAGATGATCGGCAGCTTCCACAGCTCGGCCATGTTGAAGCTCTCGTACACCTGGCCCTGGTTTGCGGCGCCGTCGCCGAAATAGGCCATGCAGATGCCGCCGTCGTTCGAGTATTTATGCTTGAACGCGAGGCCGGTGCCGAGCGACACCTGCGCACCGACGATGCCGTGGCCGCCGTAGAATTTATGCTCGGTCGAGAACATGTGCATCGACCCGCCCTTGCCCTTCGAGATACCCGAATTGCGTCCGGTCAGCTCGGCCATGATCACCTTCGGGTCGATCCCGTAGGCGAGCATGTGGCCGTGATCGCGGTAGCCGGTGATCACCGAATCGGTCTCGCCGTTGAGCGCGGACTGCAGCCCGACCGCGACGGCTTCCTGGCCGATATACAGATGGCAGAAGCCACCGATCAGACCCAAGCCATAGAGCTGGCCCGCTTTTTCTTCGAAACGACGGATCAGCAGCATCTGCCGATACATTTCGAGCAGTTCGTCCTTCGACGCCTCGTACGGTTTCGGTTCTGCCGGTCGTTCGCGGTTGGTGATCGGCGGTTCGGCGATGGCGCGTACTGGTGGGGGGGTCTTGGCCACGATGTGGGAAACCTCGTTTTCCGTAGGGGAGTTGAGGGAGCCTATAGGCGCGGACGGGGCGGAACATCAATTCCCGTCTAAGGTATGTTCGTTTTGGGGGAGCGGGATGGGGGCGGAGGGTCCGCGCTGCCCTATGCCTCAGTCATCCGACTCGCCTAGTAATGCTCACCCACAGCCGTCATCCTGACGAAAGTCAGGACCCAGAGTAACGAAACGCTGTCCTTAGTAATCCTGGGTCCTGACTTTCGTCAGGATGACGGCGGGTATACGGCGGCGCGGGTGATCCGACGGTTCAGCCACGCCACTATCCCCACCCCAAGCAAAGCTCCGGTTGCCCTCCCTGCGAGCCACCGCCTAAAGCCAGCCGCAATGGCTCCCACGACAGACCCCCACCAGCATCCCTTACGGATCGCCAATTTCCGCGCCTATTGGCTGTCTCGCTTCACCGGCACGATCGCGGTCAGCGCGATGTCGATCGTGATCGGGTGGCAGGTCTACAACATCGCCCGCGAGACGATGGACATCCGCCAAGCGGCCTTCATGCTCGGTATGATCGGGTTCGCTCAGTTCGTGCCGCTGTTCCTGCTGACCCCGATCACCGGCCTTATCGCGGACAGCTTCGACCGCCGCTGGATCGTCCGGGGCACGACGACGCTGCTGGTGCTCACGGCCGCGACATTGTGGTTGCTGACGTGGACCGGCCACCTCACGCTTGGCGTCCTGTCCGTCGCCGCGGTGGCTTTCGGCGTCGCGCGAGCGTTCTCGGGGCCCGCCTACTCCGCCCTAGCCCCCAACCTAGTCCCCCGCGCGGTTCTCCCGACAGCGATCGCGATCAGTTCGATCGCGTGGCAGGTCGGCACGATCGCCGGCCCTAGCGTCGGCGGGCTGCTGTATGCGATCCACCCGGAGGTCGCTTACGGTGTGGCGACGATCCTGTTCCTCGCCGCGCTCGTTTTCATGTTCATGATCGGCCCGGTACCGCAGCCCGCGACGCAGACCGATCACCGCCCGCTTGCCCGGATCATTGAGGGCTTCACCTATGTCCGCCGCAACCGCCTCGTCCTCGCGACCATCACGCTCGACCTGTTCGCGGTGCTGCTCGCCGGCGCAACGTCGCTGCTGCCGGTCTATTCGCGCGACATCCTGCACGTCGGCTCGCAAGGGCTGGGCGTGCTCGCAGCGGGCATGGGCATCGGCGCGGCGATCACGGCCGTGTGGTTCTCGGTCCGGCCGATGAGCACCAATGTCGGCGTGAAGATGCTGATCGCCGTCGTCGTGTTCGGCCTCGCGATCCTCACCTTCGGCGTCGCCACGCCGATCGTCGATCTGCTCGGCATCGCGCCCGGCACGATCGCCGGCATCCCGGTCCAGCCCGCCTTCGTCCTCAGCCTCGTTGCGCTGATCGTCGCGGGCGGCGCAGACATGATCTCGGTCTATGTCCGCCAGTCGCTGATCCAGCTCCACACGCCAGATGCCATGCGCGGCCGTGTCAGCGCAGTGTCGCAGCTCACCATTTCCGCCTCGAACGAGCTCGGCGAATTCGAGAGCGGCGTGATGGCATCGCTGCTCGGCCCGGTCGGCGCAGTGGTGTTCGGCGGTGTCGGTGCTATTGCGATCACGATCGGCTGGGCGCGACTATTCCCGGAACTAGGCCGCGCGAAAACCTTTGATCCCCCAGAGATCCTGGAAACCGAACCTCAGCACGGAGAAGCCAAGCCATGAAGGCCAACTCGATCCTGGACACGATCGGCAACACGCCGCACGTCCGCCTGTCGAAGCTGTTCCCAGAATCCGAAGTCTGGGTGAAGTCCGAGCGCTCGAACCCCGGCGGCTCGATCAAGGACCGCATCGCGCTCGCGATGATCGAGGCGGCGGAGAAGGACGGCCATCTCAAGCCCGGCGGCACGATCATCGAGCCGACCAGCGGCAACACCGGCATCGGCCTGGCGCTCGTCGCCGCGGTAAAGGGGTACAAGATCGTCCTCGTCATGCCCGAGAGCATGTCGATCGAACGCCGTCGCCTGATGCTGGCCTATGGCGCAACGTTCGATCTGACCCCGCGCGAGAAGGGCATGAAAGGCGCGATCGAGCGCGCGAAGGAACTGGTCGAGCAGACGCCCGGTTCGTGGATGCCGCAGCAGTTCGAAAACCCTGCGAACATCGCCGTGCATGTCGCTACGACAGCGCAGGAAATCCTCGCCGACTTCCGCGACACGCCGATCGACGTGATCATCACCGGCGTCGGCACCGGTGGCCACATTACCGGCGTCGCCGAGGCGTTGAAGAAGGAATGGCCGTCGCTGAAGGTCTACGCGGTCGAACCCGCCGCCTCACCGGTGATCGCCGGCGGGCAGCCCGGCCCGCACCCAATCCAGGGCATCGGCGCGGGCTTTATTCCGGTGAACCTCCACACGCAGGCGCTCGACGGCGTGATCGAGGTCGACGCCGGTGTGGCAAAGGACATGGCGCGCCGCTCGGCGACCGAAGAAGGCATGCTGGTCGGCATCAGCTCGGGCGCGACGCTCGCGGCGATCCTCCAGAAGCTGCCCGATCTGCCTGACAACGTGCGCGTTCTCGGCTTCAACTACGACACCGGTGAGCGCTATCTGTCGGTCCCGGACTTCCTGCCCGAACAGTGAGGACCGATCTCTCCGCGCGCGGCACCCGGGTGCTGCGCGCCACCCTCGTCGGCATCTCCGCGCTGGCAATCGTCGGGCCTGCGCTGGTCGTCGCCAACGCGCCCACCATCGTCCACGTCTCGAAGCGGGTGAAGCTCCCGCCGGGCCGGGTTGTGCCCCAAGCCGAAGTCCCGAAGGTCGAACCCGTCAAGTTCGTCGACCTCAGTCTTGAAGATGCGCGCGCGTTCAACGCGACGGTGCCGTTCTCGACGGCGCCCAACCCGGCCGCCCGCCCGTTCCGCTTTGCCGGCGGGCCGGAGGATCTGGCACGTGCGACCGATTGCATGGCGGCGGGAGTCCTCTACGAGGCCGGCGACGATACGCTGGGCGAACGCGCCGTCGCGCAGGTCGTGCTCAACCGCCTCCGCCATCCGGCGTTTCCGAAGACCGTGTGCGGCGTGGTGTTCGAGGGGCAGGACCGGTCGACCGGGTGCCAGTTCAGCTTCAGCTGCGACGGCGCGATCACCCGCTGGCATCCCACCGACGATGCCTGGCGCCGTGCGCGCGAGGTCGCCGCTGCATCGCTGTCCGGCGCGGTATTCAAGCAGGTCGGCTATGCCACGCATTACCATACCGACTGGGTCGTGCCCTATTGGCAGTCGAGCCTCGACAAGATCACCGCGGTCAAGACGCATCTATTCTTCCGCTGGTCCGGCTGGTGGGGCACGCCGCCGGCGTTCGGCCGCCATCCCGAGACGATCGAGCCCGCAATCGCGCAACTCGCCGCCCTGTCCGACGCGCACAGGACCGGCGCCGTACTGGCCGAGGCGGACGCCGCACTGGCGGAGGCGTCGATCGCGATGGGGTTCGGTGCGGCCGCCGAGGCGGCGTCTGCGCCCGTGATGCCGCTGGATAGCGACACGATTTTCATGACGCTGCCGCGCAACCAGAGCGCCGACGGCCTCACTGCGCTTGCGGTCCAGGCGTGCGGGGACAAACCCTTTTGTCGGTATATGGCGTGGACCGACGGGACGAAGACGGCGACTGCAATTCCGCTGGAGCCAGCGCAGACCGCCGCGCTGAGTTTCAGCTATCTGCGCGATCGGGGGAGCGACTACGAACGATCGCTGTGGAACTGCCGCCAGTTCAAGCGCGCTGATGCGGACCAGTGCATGGTGACGCGGGCGGCAATGACCGCCGCATCGCCGCCACCCGCCGCTGCGCCGAACGCGCCTGCTGCGGCGGTCGAACTGAACGGTGTGCGGCGCAGACCGAACGCCATGTCGGCGTCCATAGCGACGCCCGCGCCGACTGCGCCGGTCACGAAGTAGGAAAACCCCGCTCCCCTGCCTGGATGGGAGGGGAGCGGGGTGGGTAGACTAGATTAGGTCACAGGGGCTCGGACTCACTGGACGCGCGCTCGTTCGAGGGGAGCGAACTGTAGCCCACCCCCTCCCCGATCAGGCCGCCATGAACATCTCGGGCGGCAGCGCCATCAGCGACTCCGCACCGCCCTCGATCTTGCGGCGCAGTGCGCCTGCATCCGGCAGGATCCGCTCGGCATAGAAGCGTGCGGTGACCAGCTTGGCGTCGAGAAACGCGGCCTCGCCCTCGCCTGCTGCCTGCAGCTTGGCCGCAGCGACCGCCATCCGCAGCCACATCACGCCAACCGCGACGATTCCCATCAGATGCATATAGCTGACCGCACCCGCACCGACGTTCTCCGGGTTTTTCATGCCGTTCGCCATGAACCACATCGTCGCCGCCTGGAGCTGGCCGTTCGCCTTATCCAGCGCCTCGGCGAACGCCGCCGTCGCCGGATCGCCCTTCGCCGCGGCGACGTCGTCCGCCACCAGCTTGAAGAACGCCTGGATCCCGCGGCCGCCATTCTGCGCGAGCTTGCGTCCGACCAGATCCATCGCCTGGACGCCGTTGGTGCCCTCGTAGATCATCGCGATCCGCGCATCGCGGACATATTGCTCCATGCCCCATTCGGCGATGTAGCCGTGCCCGCCATAGACCTGCTGCGCGTTGGTCGCGATCGCATAGCCCATGTCGGTGCCGTATCCCTTGATGACCGGGGTCAGCAGCGAGATCAGGTCGCCGGCGAGCTGGCGCTCTTCCTCGCTCTCGGCATGATGCTCGAGATCGGCCTGGAGCGCGGTCCACAGGATCAGCGCGCGCAGGCCCTCGGTCAGCGACTTGCCCTCCATCAGCATGCGGCGGATGTCAGGATGGACGAACAGCGTATCTGCCTTCTCCTGCGGCTCCTTCGGCCCGGTCAGTGCGCGACCCTGGCGGCGGTCCTGCGCGTACTGGACGGCATTCTGGTAGGCGACTTCGGCTACACCAAGACCCTGAAGCCCGACGCCGAGACGCGCGGCGTTCATCATAATGAACATCGCGGCGAGGCCCTTCGTCTCCTCGCCAACCAGCCAACCGGTCGCCGAATCATAGTTCATCACGCACGTCGAATTTGCGTGAATTCCCATCTTGTGCTCGATCGACCCGCAGGTGACGCCGTTGCGCGCGCCGAGCGAACCGTCCTCGTTGACGAGGACCTTCGGCACCACGAACAGCGAAATGCCCTTCACGTTGTCCGGCGCGCCCGGCGTCTTGGCGAGTACGAGGTGGATGATATTGTCGGTCAGATCATGCTCACCGCTCGAGATGAAGATCTTCGTCCCGGTGATCGCGTACGAACCATCCGCCTGCGGCTCGGCCTTGGTGCGGATCAGGCCCAGGTCGGTGCCGCACTGCGGCTCGGTCAGGTTCATCGTCCCGCCCCATTCGCCGGACACCATCTTCGGCACGTACATCGCCTTCTGCGCGTCTGAACCCTTGGCGATCAGCGCGGCGATCGCGCCGTGCGTCAGGCCAGGATACATCGCGAACGCCATGTTCGACGAGATCATGTATTCCTGGAACGCGGTCGACACGACGTGCGGCATGCCCTGCCCGCCATACTCCGGCTGGTTGCCGAGCGTCGCCCAGCCGCTCTCGACGTACTGCTTATACGCTTCCTTGAAGCCGTCCGGCGTCGTCACCGAGCCGTCCTCATGCCGTGTGCAACCCTGCTGATCGCCCGACAGGTTGAGCGGGAACAGCACTTCGGCGACGAACTTGCCGCCCTCCTCAAGCACTGCATCGACGACGTCGGGCGAGGCCGCATCGAAGCCGGGGAGATTGGAATAGCGTGGCAGGCCAACGACATGCTCGAGGACGAAACGTGTGTCGCGGACGGGGGGCGTATACTGGGGCATGATTTATCCTTGGTTGTCTTGGGCGCGGCTGGCTTCGAGAAGGGCCACGAAACTGGTGAGTTCGTCGATGGCGAGATCGATGTCGCGCTTCTGCGCCGTCAACAGCGCGATCCGCGCCTGGCTGCGCTCGATCACGACCTGGCGCTGCGCACGCCGGCCGTCGCCGAGATCGTAGAGGTCGATCATCTCGCGGATTTCGCCGAGGCTGAACCCGACGCGCTTGCCACGCAGGATCCAGGCGAGGCGCGCGCGGTCGCGGTGCGAATAGATGCGCTGCGTCCCACGACGCTCGGGCGCGATCAGGCCTTCGTCCTCGTAGAACCGCAAAGCTCGCGCGGTGACGTCGAACTCGGCGGAGAGGTCGGAGATCGTGAAGCTCTCGCGATCATGCCGCGGTTCGATCACCGCGTAGGATTCGGGAGAGACCGGGGAAGGAGATGCTCGTGTCGCCATCCCCGACGAGATAACTCTCGTTTACGTCAACGTCAATTAGCGCAGAGCAACTTCCCGGCAGATGATCTCAGCGTTGAGGCCTCCGAGCGCGATCCACTGATCCGATCGACGGTAAGCGCGGCGAGCGATGCGCGACCGGTGCAGAGCGACTCGCAGGCCTGCGTCATGTCGGCCGGAAAGATGATCCGGTCGCCGTCGAACTTCGCGTCGAATTTGCACATGCCGAACGCGACCTTGAGTGCGTCGCCGGAGCGCTCGACCGTGCCGGACGCGGTACAGCCCTGGGCCTCGCCATAATCGACGCTGACCCCGATCCGGGCAATCTTGTCCGTCCCGACGACGCAGACCCGGTCGGTATCGCGCGCCCAGGATCCTTGCAGCGGCGCGTTCGGGTCCGGCACGATGCCCGCCGTCTCGGCAGCGGCTTCCAGCCGAGCCCCCGCACTGTCCGCCACGACGTTGGACGGCTCTCGCCCACATCCGCCCAACATTAAAGCGAGCAGCAGCGCCCGCCTCATTCGGCCGGTACCAGTCCGCCCCCCTCGATCCGCCGGAAGAAGCAGGTCCGCTCGCCGGTGTGGCACGCCGGCCCCGCCGCGTCCGCGATCACCCACACCGCATCCTGATCGCAGTCGATCCGAAGCTCGGCGACGCGCAGCACGTTCCCCGACGTCTCGCCCTTCTTCCACAGCTTCTCACGGCTACGCGACCAGAAATGGGCCTCGCCGGTCGCCTGCGTCTGCGCCAGCGCCTCCGCATTCATATGCGCGACCATCAGCACGTCGCCCGACACGCGATCGGTGACGACCGCGGTCAAAAGCCCGGCGGAATCGAATTTCGGATCGAGCGTCAGGCCCGTGTCGCGGCTGTGTGTCATAACCCGGATATACCCGAAACCCGCCCCGATGCGACCAGCAGCACGCAATGTTATTACAAACAGGCGACAAGACGGCGAACCGCTCGTATAGGGCAGCTTCCGCACGACGTGAGATCCGGCATGCTGACGACAAACCCTTATGACGACGACAAACTTCGCGAAGAGTGCGGGGTGTTTGGCGTCTCGGCCACCGAAGGCGCGGCCGCGCTGGTCGCGCTCGGCCTCCACGCTTTGCAGCACCGCGGGCAGGAAGCGGCCGGGATAACCACCTTCGACGGGGCCAATTTCCACACGCACCGCGCAATGGGCCATGTCGCCGGGAACTTCGACCGCGACGACGTGATCCGCGCCCTCCCCGGCACCGTCGCCTGCGGCCATGTCCGCTATTCGACGACCGGCGAGACAGCCTTGCGCAACGTCCAGCCGCTCTATGCCGAACTGTCGACCGGTGGCTTTGCGATCGCGCATAACGGCAATATTTCCAACGCGATGCGGCTGCGTCGTGAACTCGTCCGGCGCGGCTCGATCTTCCAGTCGACGAGCGATACCGAGACGATCATCCACCTCGTCGCGACCTCGAACTACCGGACCCTGCTCGACCGCTTCATCGACGCGCTGAAGCAGATCGAGGGCGCGTATTCGCTGATCGTGATGACACCCGAGGGCATGATCGCCTGCCGCGATCCATTGGGCATACGTCCTCTGGTCATGGGCAAGCTCGGCGATGCGGTGATCTTCGCCTCCGAGACGGTCGCGCTCGACGTCGTCGGCGCCACCTTCGTCCGCGCGATCGAGCCGGGCGAACTCGTCATCGTCCAGGGTTCGGAGATCCGCTCGATCCGTCCGTTCGCACCGATGGCGGCGCGGCCGTGCATCTTCGAATGGGTATATTTCTCGCGCCCCGATTCGATCGTCGACGATCACTCGATCTATTCGGTCCGCAAGGCGATCGGCGCGCAGCTCGCGATCGAATCGCCGGTCGATGCCGATCTCGTCATCCCCGTTCCCGATTCGGGCACGCCAGCGGCGATCGGCTATGCGCAGCAGTCGGGCATCCCTTTCGAGCTCGGCATCATCCGATCGCATTATGTCGGCCGCACGTTCATCTCGCCGGGCGACAAGGTCCGCCACCTCGGCGTGAAGCTGAAGCACAACGCCAACCGTGCGCTGATCAAGGGCAAGCGGGTCATCCTCGTCGACGATTCGATCGTCCGCGGCACGACCTCGCTGAAGATCGTCGAGATGATGCGCGAGGCCGGCGCGGCTGAAGTGCATATGCGGATCGCCAGCCCGCCGACGCGGCACTCGTGCTTCTACGGCGTCGACACGCCCGAGCGCGAGAAGCTGCTCGCGGCCAAGCTCGATCTCGGCGGCATGACCGGCTTCATCCATGCCGACAGTCTGAACTTCATCTCGATCGACGGGCTCTACAAGGCGCTCGGCGAGGCGAAGCGCGCGGATGTCCGTCCGAAATACTGCGATGCGTGCTTCACCGGCGATTACCCGACCACGCTGACCGACCATGACGAAGGCTCGGAAGTCGATCAGTTCGCGATGCTCGCCGAACGCGTCATCTGATAATCCCGGAGCGATTATGACGGACAAGCCTCTCGAAGGCCGGCTGGCGCTGGTCACCGGTGCCAGCCGCGGCATCGGCGCTGCGACTGCGATCGCGCTGGCGGCGAAGGGCGCACATGTCGTCCTGACGGCGCGCACTCCAGGCGGTCTCGAAGAGGTCGAGGCGACGATCCACGCGGCCGGCGGTTCGGCGACGATCGCCCCGCTCGATCTGGCGGAGAGTGAAGCCATCGGGCGCTTGGCGACCGCGATCGGCGACCGCTGGGATGCGCTCGACATTCTGGTACTCAACGCTGGCATGCTCGGCTCGCTGTCGTCGGTCCCGGCGATCGACCCGAAGGAAATGGCGCAGGTTCTGACGCTCAACGTCAGCGCGCAGGCGGCGCTGATCGCGGCATTCGACACGATGCTGAAGAAGGCCAAGTCGGCCCGCGTGATCGGCGTGACCTCCAGCGTCGGCCGCAAACCGCGCGCCTATTGGGGCCTTTATGGTGCTTCGAAGGCTGCCTTCGAAACCCTTCTCGGCGCCTATGGCGACGAGATGGCGGAGATCAGCGCGATCCGCACGGCGATCGTCGATCCCGGTGCGACCCGCACCAAGATGCGCGCGCGCGCCTATCCGGGCGAAGATCCGAATTCGGTCAAGGAACCGACGGTGGTGGCTGACCGGATCGTGGCGCTGGCAATCGAAGGCTTCGAACCCGGCCATTTCGAGCGGGTGAACTAAAGGAATCCTCCCCCGCCAGGGGGAGGTGGCTGGCGCTTGCCAGACGGAGGGGGAGGTAAGCGACCACGTAGCTTCCGTGTCCTCCCCCTCCGTCGCCTTTGGCGCCACCTCCCCCTGGCGGGGGAGGATTCTAGCGCTTCACCAGCGTAACCTGCGCGACATCGATCCCGCCGCCGAGAAACCCGCCCTCGCAGTACATCAGATAGTATCGCCACAACGCCACGAACCGCGCATCGAACCGCGCCGGCAACCGCCCCTCGGCCACCGCGGCATCGAACGCCACCCGCCACCGCCGCAACGTCTCGGCATAGTGTAGCCCGAACCCGCGCCGGTCCTCCCACGTCAGCCCGCGCGCCTCCGCCAGCGCGCGAAACCGCGGCTCGGACAACAGCATCCCGCCCGGGAACACGTAACGCTGGATGAAGTCGACACTCCGCGAATAGGCATCGAAGATCGTGTCGTCGATCGAGATATACTGCAACGCCGCGCGCCCACCCGGCTTCAGCGCGCGCGCGATCGCGTCGAGATACACCGGCCAATATTCCTCGCCGACCGCCTCGACCATCTCGATGCTCGCCACCGCGTCATAGGTCCCGGTGACGTCGCGGTAATCGGTCAGCGCCACGCACACGCCATCGAGCCCCGCCGCGGCGATCCGGTCGTCGACCTGCCGCTTCTGCTCGGTCGACAGCGTGAGCGCATGTACGCCGACCCCCGCCCGCGCCGCCAGCTCCGCAAACGATCCCCAGCCGCAGCCGATCTCCAGGATCGTATCACCAGCCCGCACGCCGGTTCGGTCAAGGATCGCGCGCAACTTGGTCGTCTGCCCCGCCACATGCGGCTCGGCATCGTCGAAGGGCTCTTCAAAGATCGCGCTCGAATAGGTCAGGCTCGGATCGAGCCACGTCTCGTAGAAATCGTTGCCGAGGTCGTAATGCGCGGCGATGTTCTTCCGCGAGCCAGTCGGGTCGTTCCGCCGCATTCTGTGCCACGCCCGCGCCGCCAACCGCACTACGCCCCCCGACCGCGCCGCGCCCCCCAGCGACCGCCGGTTGCGCATGAAAAGGTCGAACAGCGGGACCGGATCGGGGCTCGACCAGTCGCCTGCCGCCCAGCCCTCGTACCAGCCGACCGACCCCGCCGTCGCCAACCGCACCAACGCACGCCAGCGATGCACGGTCACCACCGGCAAAGGCCCCGGCGCGCGCCCGCCGATCAGCCTTCGCGTGCCGTCCGGTAGCCGTGCGTCGATCCCGCCGCTCTCAAGCCCCGCATCGATCCGGTCTAGCAAGCGGTGGAAAATCGGCGCGACGAGACGCGCGACCGGGGAAACTTGCGCGGCAGGCACATCGTCGAAAGCGGGAACGGCAGTCATCGCGGCGCTCCATGCAACAGGGGGGCGAGCTAGGAAAGAGGAAGGCGTTAAACAGTAGTCTATGTCGGTGGATAGACGACGGACGTCTCCTATCGTCATCCTGACGAAAGTCAGGATCCAGAGCCAAAAAGGTCGCCGCCTGTTACTCTGGATCCTGACTTCCGTCAGGATGACGGGTGTGCGTTTGGCAGTATATTAACGCGCGTGGCGCCCGGCTTCGAGCGCCCGCTCGCGCCCTTCGCGATGCCCGACGATCTTCGCCGGATATGCCTTTGGCCGACACCCCGACTCGTCCGGATCATGGATCGCCGCCCCCGACACCTTCGCCAGTTCCGGCACCCACTCGCGGATATAGTCCCCCGCGTCGAACTTCTCCGACTGCGACAACGGCGCCATGATGCGTCCGAACATGTTCGAATCCACGCCCGTCCCGGCCACCCACTGCCAGTTCACCGCGTTATTCCCGTAATCCGCGTCGACCAGGCAATCCCAGAACCAGCGCTCGCCTTCCCGCCAATCGATCAGCAGGTGCTTCACCAGGAAGCTCGCCGTGATCATCCGCACGCGATTATGCATCCACCCCGTCGCCCAAAGCTGGCGCATGCCCGCATCGACGATCGGATACCCGGTCTTGCCCTCCTGCCACGCCTTCAAGTCCGCATCGGACTCCTTGCCGGATCGCCAGGGGAGCTTATCGAACTTGGGCCGCCCGTTCGTGTCGCCGTAATCCGGCATCGTCAGCACGACGCCATCGGTGAAATCCCGCCACGCCAGTTCCTTGCGGAACGTGGTCGCATCGCCGTGCCCGTCGACCGCATGCCACACCGCACGCGGCGAAATCTCGCCGAAATGCAGATGCGGGGACAGGCGCGACGTGCCCTCGATCGACGGCATGTTGCGATCGACGTCATAAGCCTCGACGATCGGGGCCATTGCCTTCGCGTTCTTCAACGCATGCGCCTCGCCCGGCGTCCAGTCCTTGAACCCCGTCGACCAGTCCGGCTTGGTCGGCAGCAAATCCCAGTCCGCGAGCTTTTCGGTCTTCGGCCACGTCGACGGCGCCGGGACCGTCCGCGGTACAGGCTCGGGCTCGCCCGGCGGCATCATCTGGTTGAGCGCCTTCCAGAACGAGGAATACACCTTGAACTGCCCACCTGAGCCCGTCTTTACGTCCTCGACGCGCGCGAGATGATTGCCATCATGCAGGCACAATCGATCGCCGAGCGCTGCCTCGGCCTTGCGCCACCACGGCTCATAATGCCGGATCGCATGGACCTGCCCGGCGCCGGTTTCCTCCATCAGCGCCGTCAGCACCTCGACCGCATCGCCGCGCCGCAGGATCAGCCTCGAGCCCTTGTCGGCCAGCGACGTCCCGAACGCGTCGAGCGTGTGATGCAGCCACCAGCGCTGCGCCCCGCCCATCTTCCATTTCCCCGGCGCATCGTCGTCGAGGACGTAGACCGGAATTACCGGCCCCGCATGCGCGGCGGCGATCAGCGCGGGTTGATCGTGAAGGCGGAGGTCCTGGCGCAGCCAGAGCAAAGAAGGTGTCGTCATCGCGCGTTCAATGCACCAACCCGCAGTCCGGCGTCACCTGCGGCGGCAAAAGTTTCGCCCAGCGTCATGATCGCGGCGACGTGCCGCTCGGCGATCGCGAGCGCATCCTCGCCGTACCCGCCGCCGACCGTGCTCGCGAGCGGCACGCCTCGGTCGATCGCAAGGCCAGCGACCAGCCGCTCGCGCCGCGCCAAACCGTCCATGGTCAGCGACAACCGCCCCAGCCGATCGCCCTCGAACGGGTCCACCCCCGCCTGATACAAGATCAACTCCGGCCGAAACTCGTCGAGTAACGGCACCAGCGTCGCCCCTAGAATCGCCAGATAAGCTTCGTCGCGGACCTTGTCCGGCAGCGGCACGTCGATCGTCGACCGCGCCTTCCGTACCGGAAAATTCTTCTCAGCGTGGATCGAATAGGTCGCGATCTCCGGCCGTCCCGCGAGCAGCGCCGCGGTCCCGTCGCCCTGATGCACGTCACAATCGACCACGAGAACACGCGCCACCCGCCCCTCGTCGATCAGCCGCGCCGCCGCAACCGCCAGATCGTTGAACACGCAGAACCCCGCGCCGGTGTTTGCCAGCGCATGATGGCTCCCCCCCGCCGTATTTGCAGCAAATCCATGTTTCAGCGCGAGACACGCCGCCATCCACGTCCCGTGCGGCACGATCACCGCGCGCGACGCCACGGCCGCCGTCACCGGAAACCCGATCCGCCGCTCCTTCTCCTTCGGGACCTCCGCACGAAGCACCTCGGCGACGTAATCCTCGTCATGCACCGCCTCCAACCATGCGGTCGGCGTCGCCTCGGCGCGGTGCCATGCCACGGCATCGCCCTTTTCAAGCAGCAGGTCGCGAATCAGCCCGTTCTTGTTCCAGCGATAAGTCGAGCGCGCGGGCGCCGGCGTGATATAGTCGGGATGGTGGACGACATGGATCATGCTCCGTAGGTAGGAACGCGCTGCTCGACCCCCAAGCCATCCGAGCGCCAAGCACCTGCGTTGCGGAGACTATTTTGACCGACACTTCGCCCCTCCCGTATCGTCCGTGCGCAGGGATCATGCTGATGAACGCCGACGGCAAGATCTTCGTCGGCCAGCGCAACGATTCGCCGCTCGATGCGTGGCAGATGCCGCAGGGTGGGATCGATCCCGGCGAGGACGCCGAGGCCGCCGCACTGCGCGAACTCGGCGAGGAAACCGGCGTGATGCCGGACAAGGTCGAACTGATCGCGGCGGCCCCCGGCGAATTCGTCTACGACCTCCCACCCGAACTGCTCGGCAAGGTGTGGAAGGGTAAGTGGCGCGGGCAGACGCAGCGCTGGTTCCTCTACCGCTTCCACGGCACCGACGCCGATATCAACATCGCCACAGAGCACGAGGAATTCAGTGCATGGCGCTGGAGCGATCCTGCCGATCTCCCGCGGCTGATCGTGCCGTTCAAGAAGGCGCTATACGAACAGGTACTCGCCGCCTTCGCGCCACATCTCGGCGCAACGGGTACGCGCTGAGCAGTTCCCATTCCGCTACGCTGCCGTTACGGCATGGCTGTGCGCCGCTTATATCTTATCTTTACCGCTCCGCTGCTGTTGGCGAACGCGCCCGATCCGCAATCGGTGATGATCCCCGAAACGATCCGCGCGATGCTCGATGCGGCGCTGGAGTCGGGGAACGAGGCGGACGTCAACACGGTTGCCAAATATGCTCGCGCCGCCGATCCGCTCAGCGGCGACGCGGTGCTGGCGATTGCCGAAAAGTGGAAGGCCGATCGCGCCGCGCAGCGCACGCAGGTCATCCGGCAGGCGAGCTTCCTCGATCTCTGGAGCGGCAAGGCGGAGGTTGGCGGCTATCTGACGACCGGCAATTCCGATACCGCTGGCGGCACCGCGGTGCTGGATTTGAACCGCGAGGGCCTTCGCTGGCGACAGAAATTCCATGCGCAGGCCGATTACCAATCCAACCTCAACGTCACGACGCGCGAGCATTACCTTGCGTCTTACGAACCGAACTACAAGATCGACGACCGGGCGTATATCTATGGCGTCGCGCAGTATGAAGGCGACCGGTTCCTGGGGTATTTCAACCGCTATTCTACGTCCGTCGGTGCCGGCTACAGCCTGATCAAGACCGCCGGCACCAAGCTCGATCTCGAACTCGGACCGGCCTATCGTTATACCGAATTCACCGACGACACCGAGCAGAGCAGCATCGCCGCGCGTGGGACGGCAAATTTCAGCATCCGTATTCTCAGCGGGCTGTCGGTGAGTCAGGTCGCATCCGCCTATGTCCAACGCTATAACAGTACGCTCAGCGGCACGACGTCGCTCAACGCAAAGTTGATCGGACCACTCTCCGCTGCGCTGTCGTACAGCGTCCAGTATGAAAGCGAACCGCCGATCGGCTCGGTCTCGACCGACACGACCAGCCGCGCATCGCTCGTCTACAGCTTCTGAGCCTGTTCCCACCCGCGCCCGGCCTCGCTAGGGTTGCGCGATGAGGGGACTTTCAACTGTAGAGCGCGATGCCGTCGACACGGCGGGCGCTGCACCGATGCTGGCGCAGGTCCAAACCTGGGCGGCGATCAATAGTGGCACGCGCAACCTCGTGGGCCTGGCGACGATGGCCGGGTTGCTCGGCGATGCGTTCGCGACCCTGCCGGGCGATATCACGCTGGTCGAGCCAACCCCGGTCGACAGCGTCGGTGCGAACGGCCTGGTCTCGGCGATCGAGCACGGCAAGCACCTGCATCTCGTCGTGCGGCCGGACGCGCCGGTGCGGATGCTGTTCACCGGACACATGGATACGGTCTACCCGATCGGTCACGCATTCCAGTCGCTGCAGTGGCTCGACGACGGCCGACTGAACGGCCCCGGCGTGGCGGATATGAAAGGGGGGCTCGCCGTCATGCTCGCGGCGCTCCGGGCGGTCGAAACCAGCCCGCTCGCCGCCGGGATCGGCTATGACGTCGTCGTCAACTCCGACGAGGAAACCGGCTCTTTCTCGTCCGCCGCGCTGCTGGCCCGCGCCGCGCACGGCAAGGTCGCAGCCCTGACCTACGAACCCGCGCTTGCCGACGGTACGCTCGCCGGTGCGCGCGGCGGCACGGGAAACTTCTCGATCATCGTCCATGGCCGCAGCGCGCACGCCGGTCGCAACCCGGACGACGGCCGCAACGCGCTGGTCGCCGCGGCCGACATCGCGGTGCGCCTGTCGAAGGTGCGCGGCCCGCGTCTTGCCGTGAACCCGGCGCGGATCGAGGGCGGCGGTCCGAACAACGTCGTGCCCGACCTCGCCATTCTTCGGATCAACTTCCGCCCCGCGACGCTCGACGAGATCACGCGCGCGCAGTCGCATATCGACTCCGCCGTCGCGATGGTCGCTGCCGAGCATGACGTCCGCATAGAGGTTCATGGCAGCTTCAACCGCCCCCCTAAACCGATCGACCCGGGCGCGGCGCGGCTGTTCGACCTGGTCAAGGCATCGGGTGCGGACCTCGGGCTCGACATCGCCTGGAAGGCGACCGGCGGCGTCTGCGACGGCAACAACATCGCAGCCGCCGGCGTGCCAGTCATCGACACGATGGGCGTTCGCGGCGGCGCGATCCATTCGACCGACGAATTCATGATCCCCGACAGTCTGGCCGAGCGCGCGGCGCTGTCGGCCGTCACCATATTGCGTATTGCGGAGGGCCGCTTGTGAGCTTCAGGATCCGCGCGGCGGTCGATGCCGATCTCCAGCATCTCTATGAAATGGCAAAGCTCACCGGGGGCGGCTTCACCAACCTGCCGCCCGACCGACGCGCGCTGACCGCCAAGCTCGAGCGCAGCCACGCCGCCTTCGCGCGTACCGACGGCCCGGTCCAGGACGAGCTGTTCGTACTCATCCTCGAAAACATCGAGACGCAGGAGGTGCGCGGCACCTGCCAGATCTTCACGCAGGTGGGACAAAGCTACCCGTTCTACAGCTACCGGATCGGCCAGCTCACGCAGCACAGCAAGGAGCTGAACCGCACCTTCCGCGCCGATATGCTTTCGCTCGCCACCGATCTCGAAGGCGCGAGCGAAGTCGGCGGGCTGTTCCTCCATCCCGGCGAACGCGCCGGCGGTCTTGGCCTGCTGCTCGCACGCAGCCGCTATCTGTTCATCAAGATGCACCGCGCACGCTTCGCGGACCGGATCCTCGCCGAACTGCGCGGCGTGATCGACGAGGCCGGCGGCTCGCCGTTCTGGGACGGCCTTGCGGGTCGCTTCTTCGGGATGAATTTCCAGGATGCGGATCAGTTCAATGCGATCAATGGCCATCAGTTCATCGCCGACCTGATGCCCAAACACCCGATCTATACCGCGATGCTGACCGAGAGTGCACGCGCGGCCATCGGCCTGCCGCACCCTTCGGGTCGCGCGGCGATGCGGATGCTGGAGAACGAAGGCTTCGCGTTCGAGAATTACGTCGACATCTTCGATGGCGGCCCGACGATGACCGCCCGCACCGACCAGGTCCGCTCTATCGCCGATGCGCGCGATAGCACCGTCGTGGCGATCGGCGGCGACGATGGCAAGGATGCCCTGATTGCGACCGGCCGGCTCGCGGACTTTCGCGCGGCATTCGGGCGCGTCCGCGACATCGAGGGCGGCATCGGCCTGTCGGAGGATGCCGCTCAAGCCCTCGACATCGCCCGGAACGACGGCGTTACACACGTGGCACGGCTATGACTTTGGTCGAGATCAACTTCGACGGACTGATCGGTCCTAGCCACAATTTCGCCGGTCTCAGCCCCGGCAATCTCGCCGCAACCCGCCATGCCGGTCACGTAGCGCACCCGCGCGCGGCGGCATTACAGGGCATTGCCAAGATGCGGGCGAACCTCGATCTCGGGTTAGTTCAGGGGATCCTATTTCCGCTGGCTCGACCGGATCACGCCTGGCTGAAGACGCTGTCCACGAGCTATCGCGCTGCGCCCTATCACCTGAAAGCGCAGGCGCTCTCGGCGTCGGCGATGTGGGCGGCGAACGCGGCGACCGTTTCGCCTGCTCCCGATACGCGCGATGGCCGCTGTCACCTGACGGTCGCGAATCTTGGGACGATGCCGCACCGCAGCCATGAGCCACACGGCACGCTTGCCCAACTTCGGATGGCGTTCGCAAACCCCGCTTTCGCCGTCCATCCTCCCATCCCCGCACCGTTCGGCGACGAAGGCGCGGCGAACCACATGCGCCTCTGCGCGAGTCATGATGTGCCCGGTGTCGAGGTCTTCGTCTACGGCCTGCCCGGTGGCCCATTCCCCGCGCGCCAGCACTGCGACGCGAGCGAAGCCGTCGCGCGATCCCATGGCCTCGATGTCGCGCAAACGCTTTTCGTCCAGCAATCCGACGCGGCGATCGCCGCGGGAGCGTTCCACAACGACGTCGTCGCGGTCGCAAACGAACGCGTGTTGTTCGCACATGAACATGCGTTTGCCGACAAGCACCGGTTCTACACGAGCCTCCGTGCCCTGATGCCCGAAGTAGAAATCGTCGAAGTCCCGGCCGACCGCGTAAGCCTGGCGGATGCGATTGCGTCTTATCTGTTCAATGCGCAACTCGTGTCGGTCGCCGACGGTATGGCTCTGGTTCTTCCCGAGGAAGCGCGCGCTAACCCCGCGGTCTGGTCGTGGCTTCAGGCGCATGTCGCGAGCAACGGGCCGATCCGGCATCTGCACGTCGTGGATGTCCGGGAATCGATGAGCAATGGTGGCGGTCCGGCCTGCCTTCGCCTGCGCGTCGTCGCCGACCCAACCACGGTCGATCCCCGCTTCCTGGTCGACCACGACACGCTCAACCGCATCGAAGCCATTGTCGAAACGCACTGGCCGGAGACCATCGATCCCGCTGAGATCGCCGATCCCGCGTTGATCGCCCAGATCGAAACGGCGCGGCACACGCTTGTGACCGCCCTCACCTTGTCGGGTTAATTGACAGTTAACCACAAAGGTTAGGGAATAATTGGCCGCAATTCGCCGTTGGCACGCTTTTTGCTTGGCTTGCCCCATGTGGACTCGCCTTACCCGCCTTTTCATCATCAAAACAAAATTCGAGGCCTTTCTCGTCATTTACGGCCTTGGCGTGGGCGCGGTCGAGCGCGGCATGCACTATCTCCAGCAATATCCAGGCTATGGCGGCTGGATGCTGTTTGCCGTCTGCCCGATTGCGGTTTTCATGGCTGGCGGACGGATCATAGACTCGGTCGATCACGCCCGCGGGCGATAGACGTTACGCCTTCTGCTGCGTCAGATGCAGATAGCGGCTGGAAAAATCCGCCAATTCGCGCAGCGCATCCCAGCGCGGGAAGCTGATCCGACGTCGGTTGCGCGATATCAGCCCGTCGGCCTCGAGCGACTTGATGGTCCGGTTGACATGCACTGCGGTGAGCCCGAGCGCGTCGCCGAGCTGTTCCTGGCTCATCGGCAACTCGTAGCCGTTGGCATCGACCAAGCCCTGCATATCGAGCCGGATCGCAAACTCGCACAGGAAATGCGCCAGCCGCGACCGCGCATCACGCCGGCCGATATTGAGGATCCACTCGCGAAAAATCGATGCCTCGACCAGCGTGTTGACGAAGATCGCATTGCCGATCGACGCACGCGTCCGCGCCAGTTCGCGCAAGGCGGATCGCGATATCGTGGCGACCTCCGCGCGGGTCAGCGTCTGGACATTATGATCCGCGACATCGAGAAAAAGGTGCTGAAAATCGAGCGCTTCACCTGGGATGTGCAACGAAACGATCTGGCGCATGCCCGATCCGGTCAACTTCTGGCGGTACGCGAAACCGGACAGCAACACGGCGCATTGCTCGGGCGCATCGCCCTCCCGCACGAGATAGGACGACGGTTCATAGGTACGCAAAGTATAGGGCAAGGCAAGCAGGGCACGCCGATCGGCGTCGTTCAGGACCGCATGCGTCTCAAGCTTTCGCACCATCAAAGCCAGCGGAGCGAGCGGCGAAATCACGGCATTATGGTCCATCAGAATATCGTTCAACTGCGTTCTCCCGCACAAATCGGGGCGGGAGCACATGCCTCTCTCGGCCGTCAGCGCCCAAGGATCGGCTGTCGGTAAAAGACGATAACATATTCGGACCAAGCTGATCGCAACATATGGTCGATCGTTGAAATAAACATGAATTAAAGATCGAGGTCGAAGGTCGCACCCGTATCTTTGACGATATTTGCCTCAGTGTAGCAGATACTGGCCCGATCCGAGAGTTGTTTTGTCGATCGACCGAATAGATCGCTCAAAATCGTCTGTTTACGATCGAGACGAAGACCCGGGGGCAATCTCATCCAGCGCGCTTTGCAGGCAGTCGATACAGTCGCTCAGCTTGGCGCCGAACAAGGGATTGTCGCCCTGATCCGCAATCCGCATCGCTTCCTCGATCAAAAAGACCATCGATTTTAACCGTGCGATCGCCTGCGGTTCGTTGTGCATTCCGGCCCCCTTCGCACATGGTGATCGCTCCTACCAGAGCCCCGCCAGATCCGTGCAAGCGACAGCGATTAACCAATTCCGGTACCGACAGGCAAGGTTGCTGGCTCTGCTCGACGAAGCGATTCCTGAACACGGCGTGGTCGCTCTACATCGGCTGCTTCCAATGTTGGACGAGGCCCGCCATCAGAACGTCGACGGAGTCGACCTGCGCCGCCAGCCTCTGATGCAATATCCCTGCCGCGTCGCGAAAACGCCGCGCAAGCGCATTGTCGGGGACGATACCGAGCCCGACCTCGTTCGAGACGAGGATCGTGCGCGCCTGCATCGTGCGCAGGGTCGCGAGAAGGCGGTCCACCTCGCGGTTGATATCCGCATCGCCGAGCAGCAGGTTGGACAGCCACAAGGTCAGGCAATCAACCAGCACGATGACGTTGGTGCCGTCCGCGCCGCGCAAAGCCGCTGCGAGTTCGGTCGGAGCTTCGATGGTCTGCCACCGCGCATCGCGGTCGTCGCGATGGCGCTTGATCCGGTCGCGCATTTCATCATCGAAGGCCTGTGCCGTCGCGATATAGATCAACGATCCGTTAAGCGGCACCGCTGCGGTCTCGGCGACAAGCTGCGCATGGCGACTCTTGCCGGACCGCGCTCCGCCGAGCACGAACAGGCTCTTGCCGAACGATGGTCTGGTTCCCTGTAACGGCATGCTTTCTCCTACACCCTTGCAGCACGCCTCCGGAATGACGATGGACGACGGAAGATCAAGCGAAAGGATAGCATGACGGGGTTGCATACGCATGGCGGGAGGGTCGATCTCGCCGCCATCCTGTACCCTGACGCACCGACCCCGTGGATAGATCTGTCGACCGGGATCAATCCCCATGCGTGGCGATCCGACCCGCTGCCGCCCGTGAATCTTGCCGCACTCCCCTCGCCCGCATCGGTTGCCGCGCTCGAAGCGGCGGCCGCGGCGATGTTCGGAACGGATCCCGATCGCGTCATCGCGGTTCCGGGAAGCGAAATCGGACTACGCCTGTTGGCCGGTCTCGATCTCCCTCGGCCTGCCCGGTTCGTAACGCCCGGTTACGGCACCCACGCCGACGTGTTCGACGATGCCGATCGGCTGGCGCGGGCGGATATCGATACGCTCGCGGCAGGCACACTGCTGCTGGCGAACCCGAACAATCCGGACGGGCTGCTCGATGCACCCGATCGACTGCTGACTCTGATGCGACGCGGCCTATGGCTCGTCATCGACGAAGCCTTCGTCGATCTGCTCCCGTCGTTCAGCATCGTTCCGCACCTCGGCCCGTCCGATCGCGCGATAGTTTTCCGGTCGTTCGGCAAGACGTTCGGCCTTCCCGGGATCCGGCTCGGGTTCATGATCGCGCCACCGATATATGTCGCTGCTATTCGCCACCGGCTGGGCAGCTGGCCGATCTCGGCATGCGCCGTGGCCTATGGCACGGCCGCGTACCGCGATACCACGTGGATCGAGGCAACCCGCATCGCAAGCGTTCACCGGGCCGGGCGGCTCGATGCGGTCCTAGCCCGTTACGGGCTATGCGGCGTTGGCGCATGCCCGCTGTTCCGCCTGATCGAAAGCGACGCCGCCGCCACGATATTCGAGCGACTGGCACACGCCGGGATCCTGACACGTACATTCGACTATCAGCCACGGTGGCTGCGGATCGGCCTGCCGGCAGACGACGTCGCGTTCGATCGCCTGGACAGGGCGTTAGCGCATGGTTGAGCCGGTCGCGCTCGTCGCGCTCCTGGTCGACGCCGCGATCGGGTGGCCGGCGGCAGTCTATGCAAGGATTGGACATCCCGTAGGCGGCTTCGCGCGGCTGATCGGCCTGGCGGAGGCCCGCTGGAACGTTCGAGAATCATCGGCTGCAGCGCGGCGGGCGGCAGGCATTCTGACAATGCTCCTGCTGGTCGGTGTCGTGGTGATCGTCGCGCTGGCGCTCGACACGGCCTTGCGGACAGTGTTCGGATCCGTCGGCTGGATCGCGATCGGCGTGTTCGCTGCACCTGGTCTTGCTATCCGCAGTCTCCATGATCACGTCGTTCCGGTTGCGCACGCGCTCAAGGCGGGTGATCTCGCCACCGCCCGCACGCGCGTCGCGATGATCGTCGGCCGTGACGTCACGTCGCTCGACGAAGCCGGCGTCGCGCGTGCGGCGATCGAGAGCCTTGCCGAGAGCGTGTGCGACGGCGTCGTCGCGCCGCTGTTCTGGTTGGTTGTCGCTGGGTTGCCGGGACTGTGGGCGTATAAGGCGATCAACACGGCCGACAGTCTGATCGGGCACCGCGAGGAGCGTTGGCGCGCATTCGGTTGGGCGGCGGCGCGGACCGATGACGTGGCGAACCTGATCCCGGCGCGGATCAGCGGCGTGCTGCTGTGCCTTGCCGGGCTCGGCGGATGGCGGACGATGTGGCGCGACGCGGGCAATCACGCGTCGCCCAACGCCGGCTGGCCCGAAGCCGCGATGGCCGGTGCGCTTGATCTCAAGCTTGCGGGGCTGATCGCATATGACGGGGTGAGCGTCGCCAAGCCGTATATCGGCGATGGCCGCGCGGACGCGACCGCCACCGACCTTCACGCCGCGCTCGGCATCTATCGCCGGGCGTGTGTGCTGCTGTTCGTCATCGCCGGAGGGATCGCATGGGCGCTCTGATGCTTCAAGGGACCGGCTCGGACGTCGGCAAGTCGGTGCTGGTCGCGGGGCTATGCCGCGCGTTCGCCAATCGCGGGCTGTCTGTCCGTCCGTTCAAGCCCCAGAACATGTCGAATAACGCCGCGGTCACCGCCGATGGCGGCGAGATCGGCCGCGCGCAGGCCACCCAGGCGATCGCCTGTCGTGTCGAACCCAGCGTCAACATGAACCCGGTGCTGCTGAAACCGCAGGGCGACCGCACCTCGCAACTGATCGTCCGCGGGCAGGTGCGCGGGACGCTCGCCGCGGCACGCTGGCGCGAGGGCCGCGAAGGACTGCTGGTCGATGTGCTCGACAGCTTCGAGCGACTGTCGGCAGGCTGCGACCTCGTCGTCGTCGAAGGTGCGGGCAGCCCGGCGGAGATCAACCTGCGCGCCGGCGACATCGCCAACATGGGCTTCGCACGCGCTGCCGACTTGCCCGTGGTGCTGGTCGGCGATATCGACCGCGGCGGCGTGATCGCAGCGATCGTCGGCACGCGCGCGGTGATCGATCCGGCCGACGCGGCGATGATCCACGGGTTCCTGATCAATAAGTTCCGCGGCGACCCGGCGCTGTTCGACGACGGCTATCGCGCGATCGAAGCGCGGAGCGGGTGGCGCGGTTACGGCGTCGTGCCGTGGCTTGCAGACGCGGTACGGTTGCCGAGCGAGGACGCGGTAATCCTCGAACGCCCGCTCGCCAGTACTCAGCGCCGCGTCACGATCGCCTGTCCGATCACGCCGCGGATCGCCAATTTCGACGACCTCGATCCGCTTCGGCTCGAACCCGGCGTGACGCTGGTGATGGTGCCGCCGGGCTCGCCGATCCCGGACGTTGACATGATCGTGCTCGCCGGATCGAAGGCGACGATCCCCGACCTCGCCTTTGTCCGCGCGCAGGGCTGGGACATCGACATCCACGCGCATCACCGCCGTGGAAAGCCGGTGCTCGGGCTCTGCGGCGGCTATCAAATGCTCGGTCGCAGCATCGCCGATCCTGACGGGATCGAGGGACCGGCACGCTACGTCGACGGGCTCGGGTTGCTCGACGTCGACACGGTCCTCACCGGCCGCAAGACGCTGGAGCAGGTGCGAGGCAGGGCGCAGGGCGCGGCATTCGAGGGCTATGAGATGCACATGGGCGCGACCACCGGACCCTCAACTGCCCGTCCCGTAGGCCACCGCGCCGATGGCAGTCCCGAAGGCGCCACGAGTGCGGACGGGCTGGTGTCGGGCAGTTACGTCCACGGCCTGCTGGGGCTTGCGGAGCAACGCGCGGTGTGGCTTGCGCGGCTCGGCGTCGCCGCCATCGGGCCCGATCATGGCGCGTCGATCGATGCCGCGCTCGATGCGATCGCCGCGACGCTCGAACGGCATGTCGATCTCGATGCGCTGCTGGCGCTAAGCGAGCGCGCCGGCCACCGCGAGCGCGACTAGCAGACCGGTCTCGACGATCTCGATCCCGGCGCCATGCGCGTCGCCCGTCACGCCGCCAAGCGTCCGCCGGAACCATGTCGCGATGCCGAGCACGAGCAGCGGGAGAGCGATGAGCGCCGGCACCGCAACCGCGGCGAACGCGAGCAGCAGGCCCCATCCCAGCAGATCGCGCGCGCGTACCGCACCAGCAACCGCTGCGCCGAGCCCACCGGCCCGCAGTGGCGGCAACAATTTCGCCCATGCGAGCGGCCCCATCCTCGCCGCAAACGGAACGAGGATCAGTGCCCAGTTCATGCCTATCGCATGCAGCAGCACGAGTTTGGCGAGCATCTGACCGACGATCGCGACGACGCCGAAGCTCCCGATATGAGGATCGGCCATGACCGCGAGCAGGCGCGTTCGATCGCCATGCGCCGCGCCCAGCCCGTCGGCGAGGTCGGCAAGCCCGTCGAGATGCAGCGCCCCCGTCACCGCGATCCAGGTCAGCAGGGCAGCACAGGCCCCCATCCACGGATCGACCAGCGCACCCAGCCATCCGACCGCCGCGACGATCATGCCGATCACGAGACCGACGGCAGGGTAGCACCGGATCGCCGCAGCGAAATCAGTCGAGGTCACCTCGACGCGCGGCATCGGCAGGCGGGTCAGAAAGCCGAACGCGACGATCAACTGTTTCACGTCGCCAGCCCGACGATCTGCACGGTTCGCGTCGGGCGCGGCCAGATGCGCAGCGAGACGAGCGCGGCATAGGGGAGGTCGAACGCCCAGATCTGCCGTCGATCGAACCCGCACAATTCCGCGAGCGCCGCCCGGATCGCGCCGCCATGCGTCACCACCAATGTCGATACCGGTGGCATAGCGGCCACTGCCTGCGCGACCCGATCCTGCAACGTGGACCAGCGTTCGCCATCCGGCGGTGGTGACGCATCGGGATCGTCGTAGAATGCGGCCAATTCGGCAGGATCGATTGCCGCCGGGTCCAGCCCGTCCCATGCCCCGAAATCGAGTTCGCGCCAGCGTGGGTCGACCTCAACCGTAACGCCTCGCGGTTCACCGATCGCCGCCGCACAGGCGCGTGCGCGGATCAGATCGGAGGCCTCGATCCGTTCGATCGCGATGCCCTTCGCGCGTGCGACACAGGCGGCGATCCCCGCCTCGGTTGCCGGGTTGTCGGTCCGTCCGAGCATTCGCTCCGCCACCTCGGGCGCCCCGTGCCGCATCAGGTGCAGCATGTACGCGCTCACGCCGCCGAAACGCCCGCCTCGGCGAACGTCGCCATCTCGGCATGCACGGCCAGCGCGGCTCGAACCAGCAACGTCGCAGTCGCAGAGCCGCTGCCCTCGCCCAGCCGCATCCCAAGCGAGAGCAATGGTTCGATGCCCATTCGCTCAAGCAGAACACGGTGCCCCGGCTCGGCCGAGACATGGCCCGCAAGGCAATGCGCGAGAATGTCGGGACACGCCGCCGCCAACGGCGCGATCGCCGCACAGCAGATGAACCCATCGAGCATCACCGGCACGCCCGCCTGCCGTGCGGCAACCACCGCGCCTGCGATCGCCGCCAACTCGCGCCCACCAAGCCGCCGCAAGATCTCGAACGGCGTGGCCAGCGCGTCGCGGTGCAACGCGACCCCGGCTTCGACCACCGCGATCTTCCGCGCGATGCCCTCATCATCGACCCCCGTACCCGGCCCTACCCAGTCGCTCGCCGACCCGCCGAAGCTCGCCAGGCACAGCGCCGCGGCGGTCGTCGAATTGCCGATCCCCATCTCGCCGAGCACGACCAAGTCCGGCACATCCGCGACCGCCGCCGCGCCAGCGTTCAACGCGGCAAGGCACTCGTCCTCCGACATCGCCGGCGCTTGCGTGAAATCCGCGGTCGGGCGATCGAGGTCGAGCGACACGATCTTCAGCTTGAGGCCCGCCGCTCGCGACAGCGCGTTGATCGCCGCGCCGCCAGCCTCGAAATTGGAGACCATCTGCGCGGTGACCGAGGCCGGAAACGCGCTCACACCGCGCGCGACGATGCCGTGGTTGCCCGCGAACACGACCGCGCTACCGCGATCGAGCCGCGGCAGCGGGTTGCCCTGCCACCCGGCCATGAAGACCGCGATATCCTCCAGCCGCCCGAGCGACGCAGTTGGCTTGGTCAGTTGGCCTTGCCGGGCGACCGCAGCGGAGCGCGCCGTAGCATCCGCCTGCGGCAAGCCGTGCAACGCCGCGAGAAACGCGGCGGGCGTCGCGAACGCGGTCATTCGACGACGAAGCCCGCGGGCGGCGTGCGGGTGATGAAATGGCCTTTCACGCCCTGCGGCCATTGCTTGAACGGCACCTGCCCGAACGCGCTTTCGCCGTAGAGCTTCGCGTAATCGAGGATCGCGCGTGCGGAATCCTCGGTCGGTTCGAACCGGCCGAGCACATAACCGACCTTGGCGGGTGCGCGCAGGTGGATGGTGCAGAAATCCTGGCATGCGAACAGGCACGGCATCTCCTGCACCGCAACGTCGGCATAGGCGGGATCGCTTGCCTGCACCGCTTTCAGCGCGCTCACCAGCCTTGCGCCGCCGCGCTGGCCCTGCTCGTCGTCGCGCGCATCGGCGGAATGGCGGCACGTGTTGCACGCAACCACCGCGACGCCGTCTTCGACCGGCTTCAGCATGTCCGTTCCCGGACGATCTCAGAACGATTTATACTAGGCATAGGAACCCCTTCGGACAGTCGGACCCGCACCGCACGAAGGGCGAAAGGCGCACGCCTCCGGCCTCCGCGAAACGCGAAGCGATGTCGTCGCTCGGGGTGTTACCCGTTCGTTCGGCGCACCCTGGCCGGACGAAAGACGACCGCGACGGGCAGGTCTCCTGGCTCGCGGGTCAACGCCGTCCGCGCCGCCTTCTCGGGAGTATCCCAATGGCATGTGGCACGATGGCTCGCCGCGTACAGTTGCAGGGGCAGCCGGGTGTTTCCCGTTCCCATTTCATTTCCCTAAGCGTTGCCGCCTCGGGAAAACCTGTCGCGGGTCGAGCGATACGCGGGAGGCTTGGGGGACGCAAGATAGCGGCGCGCGTTAGGTGCTCTCGCCAGCAGTTCCACCAATCCGCTCGTCATCCTGACGAAAGTCAGGACCCAGGGTAACGGGCGGCGACCTTCGTGGCTCTGGGTCCTGACTTTCGTCAGGATGACGGAGCGTTTTTGGCTAGCGCCGTGACCTGCAGAACGTTCGCGTGAGATCGGCCTAAAACTCCACGCCAGCCTGGGCCTTCACCCCCGATCGGAACGGATGCTTCACCTGAGTCATCTCGGTGACCAGATCCGCCACCTCGATCAGCGCATCCGGCGCGTTCCGCCCGGTCACCACGACATGCGTCATCTCGGGCTTCGCCGCCAACACCGCCAGCACCTCGTCGACCGGCAGATACTCATACCGCAACACGATGTTCAGCTCGTCCGCCACTACCATCGCATAGGATGGGTCGGCGATCATCCGCTTCACCTCGTCCCAGGCCTCGCGCGCCACCGCGATGTCGCGCGCGCGGTCCTGCGTATCCCAGGTGAAGCCCTCCCCCATCGGCTTGAATTCGCACAGGTCCGGGAACGCATCGAAGATCGCCTTCTCGCCGGTCGCCATCGCGCCCTTGACGAACTGCACCACACCGACTTTCCGCCCATGCCCGATCATCCGCACCGCCATGCCGAACGCGGCGGTCGACTTGCCCTTGCCCTTGCCGGTGTGGACGATGATCAGGCCCTTCTCGATCGTCTTGCTCGCGACGATCCGGTCATGGACCTCCTTTCGCTTCGCACTCTTGGCATTCTGCTCGTCGTCGGTCCGCATGATCATATCCTCTCGTCCTCCCGATGGCGGATCGCGCCGCGCGGCGCTAGAGGACCGAGCATGCTCCGCATCACCGACCTCAAGCTCCCGCTCAACCACGCCGACGAAGCGCTCCCCGCCGCGATCCGCGACCGTCTGCGCGTCACCCCGCGCGACCTGATCCGCTACACCATCGCTCGCCGCGCACATGACGCACGCGACAAGATGGACATCCACCTGGTCTATTCGGTCGACGTCACGCTGAAGAACGAGGACACGGTCCTCACGCGGTTCCGCAAGGATCGCCACGTCCAGCGCACACCGGATACAGGGTACCGCTTCGTCACGAAAACCGGTCCGAGCTACAAGGGCCTGCGCCCGGTGGTCGTCGGCGCGGGACCTTGCGGATTGTTCGCCGGCCTGATCCTCGCGCAGATGGGGCTGCGGCCGATAATCCTCGATCGCGGCAAAGTCGTCCGCGAGCGCACCAAGGACACCTGGGGCCTCTGGCGGAAAAGCGTCCTCAACCCCGAATCCAACGTCCAGTTCGGCGAAGGCGGTGCCGGCACCTTCTCCGACGGCAAGCTCTGGAGCCAGATCAAGGACCCGCGCCATCTCGGCCGGAAAGTCCTGACCGAGTTCGTCAAAGCCGGCGCGCCGCCCGAAATCCTGACCGAAGCGCACCCGCATATCGGCACCTTCCGCCTCGTCACGATGGTCGAGAGCATGCGCGAGACGATCGAGGCGCTGGGCGGCGAATACCGCTTCTCCACCCGCGTCGACGGTCTCGACATCATCGAGCAGGCCGGTACGCGCCAACTTCGCGGCCTCCACCTTAGCACCGGCGACTATCTCGAAGCCAACCACGTCGTCTTCGCGGTCGGCCACAGCGCGCGCGACACGTTCGAGATGCTCCATGCCAAGGGCGTTTACGTCGAGGCGAAGCCGTTCTCGATCGGCGTCCGCATCGAGCATCCGCAGTCCTGGATCGACGAGGCCCGCTTCGGCCCCTGCGCGGGCCATCCCGTTCTCGGCGCGGCGGCGTACAGCCTGTCGCACCACTGCAAGAACGGGCGGACCGTCTACAGCTTCTGCATGTGCCCGGGTGGCACCGTCGTCGCCGCGACCTCGGAAGAAGGCCGCGTCGCGACCAACGGCATGAGCCAATATTCGCGCAACGAACGCAACGCGAACTCGGGGATCGTGATCGGCATCGATCCCGAGCGCGACTATCCCGGCCACCCGCTCGCCGGGATCGAGTTGCAACGCCATTGGGAATCGCGCGCCTATGTCGCCGGTGGCTCGAACTACAAGGCGCCCGCGCAACGCATCGGCGACTTGCTCGCTGGGCGACCCTCGACCGCGCTGGGCTCAGTGATCCCGTCGTACAAGCCCGGCGTGCACATGACCGACCTCTCCGAATGCCTGCCCGAGTTCGCGATCACCGCACTGCGCGAGGCGCTACCGGCGTTCGGCCGCGAGATTCCAGGTTACGATCATCCCGACGCCGTGCTGACCGGCGTAGAGACGCGCACCTCGTCTCCGGTGAGGATTACGCGCGGCGACGATTTCGTCAGCCTTAATACCGCCGGGCTGTTCCCGGCAGGCGAAGGCGCTGGCTATGCAGGCGGCATCCTCTCGGCAGCGGTCGACGGCATCAAGGTCGCGGAGGCGGTCGCGCTCAGCCTGACCGCGTGACCCTCCGTCATGCAAGTAAGACTTGTTTCCCCGCGAAGGCGGGGATCCAGTCTGTGCTCCCGCCTTCGCGGGAGAACAAGGAAGGGCGTGGTACCGTACGACTGTCGACGGCAATTTTTCGAAGCGGATAGGCGCCGGATCGTACGGGGTGACGAAGGGCTTACTTCCTCCGGTCAGGCCTCGTCTTGATCAGCCACGCCCGCGGCAACCCCGTCGGCTTCGCCACCCCGTCCAATCGTCGCGCGCTGACCAGCGTGACGCGCTTCAGGATCATCTGGTCCTTGAACGCGTCCATTCCACCGCCGGTCGGCTTAGCGAGGATGCGTTTCACCACGTCCATCCCCCCGACGACGTGCCCGAACGCCGCATAGCCCGGGTAGCCCGCGCGCGCGTCCATCGCCGGCGCCGGGCCGACCGTGATGAAGAAATTGCCGCCCGCCGACGCCGGGGTCATCCCGCGCGCCATCGAGATCGTCGCGTCGAGATGCTTGATCCCGGTCGTAGCGGTCGTCTCGAGCGGGAACGGCGGCAGGATGCGGCGGGCGTCGGTGCGGATCCCCCCCTGGATGAAGCCAAGCTTCGGCGACGATTTCTGACGGCTCGCGCGGTAGAAGTCGGTCCCGTCGAACCGCCCGTCATCGACATAAGCCAGGAAATTCGCGGTCGTCTTCGGCGCATGGCGGGTGTCCAGCGCCAGCAGTATCGGCCCCTCTGAGGTCACGAAGCGAACGCGTACGATGCCGGGTTTCGGTCCTGCGCGGTTCGGCTTTTGCGCAGATCCCGCCGTAGCGAGCGCCGCAACGGTCAAAAGCCCGATCGTCCAATGCCGCATTTTCGCTTACTCACGCCTTTACCGATCGATGCCGGCTAGCGGTCGGTATCCGACGACGCAAGCGTCGACCCCTCGATCCCCCCCGCCAGGGGGAGGTGGCAGGCGTCAGCCTGACGGAGGGGGCGGAACGGGAAACGCCCGTTTCGCAATCCTCCCCCTCCGTCGCCTTCGGCGCCACCTCCCCCTGGCGGGGGAGGATCGAACACTTAGGCCGCGCGCTCCATCTCCGGCGCGCACAGTCTTGCGCTAGACAAACCACGGGACAGGCCCCCATTGCGCCGTCTGATCGGGCAGGTCGACCATCGTCTCGTCGATGAAACACCAACCCCATCCCTCGGGCGGATCATAGCCCTCGATGATCGGATGCCGCGTCGCATGAAAGTGCGCGGTCGCATGGCGGTGCGGGGAATCGTCGCAGCAGCCGACATGCCCGCACGCCCGACACAGCCGCAGATGCACCCATTCGCTGCCGATCCGCAGGCAGTCCTCACACCCCTAGGCGCTCGGTGTGACCGACCGGATCGTATCCCTATACGTGCAGCCGTAACTCATGACGCCTCCCGTTCGGCCATGTCGGCCAGCGCGACATGGACCTGCGCGACCACCGCCGCGCCCTCGCCGACTGCCGCCGCGACCCGCTTGGTCGAGCCTGCGCGCACGTCGCCGATCGCGAAGACACGCGCCCGGCTCGTCTGCAACGCAAGGGCGGCCGTGCCCGTGACGATGAACCCCTTGTCGTCGGTATCGACGCAGCCCTGCAGCCAGCCGGCATTGGGATCGGCGCCGATGAACAGGAACAGGTGACGCATTGCGCAGGGCTTTATCGCGCCATCCGGCTGGCGAAACACCGCCCCGGTCAGTCCGGTCGCGCGGTCGCCTTCCAGGCCGACGATCTCCGTGCCGACATGCAGGGTGACGTTGGGCAGCGCCGCGATCCGGTCGATCAGGTACTTCGACATCGTCGCCGCGAGTGGCCGTCGCACGATCAGATGGATGTGTTTCACGCGGGGGGCGAGGAAGACCACGGCCTGTCCCGCCGAATTGCCGCCGCCGACCAGCGCGACCTCCTCGCCCTCGCACAGCCGCGCCTCGATCGGCGATGCCCAATAGGACACGCCTGCGCCCTCGAAAATCGCCAGATCGGGGATGTCGGGACGGCGATAGCGCGCGCCCGTCGCGACGATCACGGTCCGCGACCGGACCCGCTTGTCGCCGGTCAGCGCGAGCACCAGCGGATCGTCCGCCGGCCGCGCGTCATCGCAGTCGAGCCGCGCGACCTCCAGCGGCACCGCGATCTCCGCCCCGAACTTCAGCACCTGGTTGAAGGCACGGCCCGCCAGCGCCTGCCCGGAGATACCGGTCGGAAACCCCAGATAATTCTCGATCCGCGCGGACGCCCCCGCCTGCCCGCCGATCGCGCGCTCGTCGAGTACGACCACCGACAGTCCCTCGGACGCCGCATACACCGCCGCCGCCAGCCCCGCCGGCCCCGCCCCGACGATCGCGACGTCGTACACTATGTCCGGATCGAGATCGGGCGTGATCCCCAGGCACGCCGCGACCTCGACGTCCGTCGGCCGCTTGAGCACCGTCCCGTTCGGACAGACCACCAGCGGCAGATCGCCGCGCAGCACGCCGATCCGGTCGACCAGGGCGCGGCCTTCCTCGTCCGACGCCGCATCGAGCACGATGTTGGGATAGCCCGATCGCGTGAGGAAGCCCTGCAGCCGGACGATGTCCGGACTGCCGGGCACGCCGACGATCACCGTGCCACCGCTGCCCTGCTCGATCAGCCCGACGCGGCGGAGGATCAACGCGCGCATCACGATCTCGCCGACATCCGCCGAACCGACCATCAACGCCCGCAGATGCGCCGGATCGAACGGCAGCGCGGTGCAGCCATCGGGGCCGGCGCGCCCGCCGGCGATCGACGGGCGACCGGCGAGCTGATTGACCTCGCCGGTCAGTTGCCCCGGACAATGCGTGGTGATTGGTGCCTCGTGGCTCAGCCCGTCACGCCGGATGACCTTGATCGATCCCGCGAGCACCAACCACGCCGGCACAGCCTGTTCACCGATTGCGTAGATCTGCGCGCCGGGCGCAAAGGTTCTTGCCGGACCGCTCGCGAACCGCTTTGCCGTTTCAACCTGCTCGGCGTCCAGCACCGGAAACATTTGATGCTCGCGCGACGCGACGCTGTCGTCCGGGGTCATCGCGGCGCCACCGGTTCGAGGCCGAGCAACAGCGTCGGGATCAGTTCGGACACGGTCGGGTGGATCGGCACCGCCCAGCGCAGCGCCGACACCGGCTGGTCCGCGTTCATCATGTCGAGGATGCCGTGGATCGCCTCGTCGCCGCCCGTGCCGAGGATCGCCGCGCCGAGAATTCGCTGCGTCTCCGCATCCGCGACGATCTTCATGAAACCCTTGGTCTCGCCCTTCTCGATAGCGCGCCCCACACGCGACATCGACCGCTTCGAGACGAGGATAGCGCGCCCGGTCTGCTCCGCCTGCGCCTGCGTCATCCCCACTCGGCCGAGCGGCGGATCGATATAAAGCGCATAGCCGACCAGCCGCTGGCTCAGCGTCCGATCGTCGCCGTCGAGCAGGTTCGCGGCGACAATTTCGAAGTCGTTATACGCGGTATGCGTGAACGCGCCGCGCCCGTTGCAGTCGCCCAGCGCCCATATTCCCGGCACGTTGGTCTGGAGCAGCTCGTCGACGATGATGTACCCCTTCGCATCGGTTGCGATCCCGGCCAGCTCAAGCCCGAGATCGTCGGTATTGGGCCGCCGACCGACCGCGAGCAGGACGTGACTGCCGACCACGACCGGCTCCCCCGCATGGCAATCGACCGATACCGCGACCCCCGCGCCGTGCGCTGCGAAGGCAATGCAGTTCGCCCCGGTCCGCACCGTTACGCCCTCCTCCTCCAGGATCGCGCGGACCGCTTCGGAGACGTCGGCATCCTCGTGCGCGATCAGCCGCTCGCCGCGCTCGACCACCGTCACCGCCGCGCCGAACCGGCGATACATCTGCGCGAATTCCAGCCCGATATAGCTTCCACCAACGACAACGAGATGCTCGGGTACCGCCTGCAGCGCGACCATGTCGGTGTTGTCGAGATGGGGAACGTCGCCGACGCCGGGCATGTCGGGCACGCTCGCCCGCCCGCCGACGTTGAGGAAGATGCGCGGTGCGGTGAGTTCCTCGCCATCGACCGCGATCGTCCCCGGGCCGGTAAACCGCGCATGGCCGCGCAGGAGCGTAAGCCCCGCCATCCCCTCCAGCCACGTCTCGTTCCCGGTTCGCGCGTCCATGACGACCTTTCGCGCACGCGCCGCCACCGCCTGCATGTCGATGCCGACTTCACCGGTCCGCACGCCGAACTCCGCAGCCCGGCGCGCCAGATGCGCGGCGTACGCGCTGGCGACGAGCGTCTTGGTGGGCATGCAGCCGGTGTTGACGCAGGTACCCCCGACCAACTTGCGCTCGATCAGTGCCACCGTCATTCCCGCCGCCGTCAATCGTCCCGCCAGCGGCGGTCCGGCCTGCCCGGCGCCGACGATGATCGCATCGAGCCGCCGCATCACAACAGCGCGACGACCAGGACTGCGAGGCCGATCGCGAGCGCATCCTCGATCGAGGCAGCAGATCGATCGCTTCCGAGCGACGCCGCCAACCGTGCCCTCAACCTCGCACCGCCAAGCGTCCCCAGGACGGCACCGATGATACCGAGCACCATGCCGAACAGCGGTGAAGCGGACGCGTAACCGACCGCGGCACCCGATACGCCGCCCGAGACGATCCGCACGCCGAACTGCACCGGCACCGTCCGACTTGGCGTCGACGGCAGCTGGTCGGTGACGAGTTCGGCGACCGCAAGGATCGACAGCACCCAGGGCGTGAACCGCCATCCCAGAAAGGCCAGCCACGTTCCTTGCAAGGGTATCAGGCCCATCGAGGCGGCCCACGCGACTGCTGCGGGGGCGATCATGGCGCGCAATCCGGCGACGATGCCGAGAACCAGAGCGAGAACTAGCATGGCCGCCTCCTGCAACATTCCTTGGACGGACGCTTTCATGCTCGCCTCTAGCGGTCAATCGCCGATCGCTCTCCCCGTAAGCCAGTGTTCAAACCGGAGAATGCACAGCTTGGCGCTCGGGAAGGAAAGACCGCGGCCGAAGTCGTTGCCACGGCATGACAAACCCGGATCCGGCGGACCAGATCACCTATGCCATTGCAGATCGGCCAACGATGGCGAACGTAATGAAGATCAGTCCATTTCGAGTGCGAAACGATTATGGTCGCCTAAAAATACTGGTGACCCGACGATTCGCCGGTTGGTCGGTAAGCATGACTGCGCATTACGCGGCCAATGCGAGCAAGGCGAACGTCGCGAGCCAATGCTCGCCCATATAGTCGTCCGCGAGATGCGGCAGTGCCTCGGCCAGATGATCGTCCGCCACCGACCGCGCACGCGCCGGGTCGGGCAATGTGTCGGCGATCGACCGCCATCCCCAGGCGCGCGACAAATTCACACCGTCGAGATGCGCAAGCCGTCCGTCCGACCGATCGCTAACGATTGCGGGGGTTCGCAAACACGTGATTGTGGGGCCGAAAGGATCCGGCATGAACGCCGTCAACCAGGCAGCGAACTCACTGCCGAGCACGTCGCGCATCAGCACCGCCTCGCACAGGGTGGCGGACAGGAAATCCTCACCGCTAGGTTCCCAGGGGCGGCAGTCGCGGTCTGCTCTGTACCAGTCGCGCGACCGGGTTTCGATCAGCGTCGCCAGCGCGGGGTCATGCGTCCGTGCCCATTGCAGCGCATGAACCAGCGCGAACGCCGTGCAGTCGTGCTTACCGCTGCGAACCGGATAGACCAGCTTCGGGAGATACGCGGTGAACCGCGCGGCAAAAGCACGCGCCAACGGCTCGAGTGCCGCTGCCCACGGACGGTCTGCCCGCACTGCGAGTTCGTCGTGCAACGCGAGCAGCCATCCCCATCCATAGGGCCGTTCGAAACTTCCGGTCGTCGGGCGTGACAGATAGGCCAGTTCGCCTGCTACCAGGTCAGGCACGAGCATCCGGTCCGCCAGCGCCTCGATCGCCGCGGCCTCCGGCATGGCTGGGAACAGGCGTGCCAAGCGCATCACCTGCCACCAGCCGTGCACGCAGCTATGCCAGTCGAAACTGCCGTGAAAGATCGGATGCAGCGTCTTGGGCAAGGCAAGATCGCCCGGACCGCCCAGCGTCTGGTCAAGCTTGTACGGCCATTCGCGGGTCAGATGTCCCAATGTCAGCGTCGCGAACCGCGCCGCGGTCGCCTGGTCGATCCCATGCCTCATTCGACTCTCCCAAACCCGCCCCCGCCGGGCGTTTCGATCACGAACACGTCGCCTGCGTGCATGTCGACCTTCGCGGTGGAGCCGAGCGGCTCGACACGGCCATCGGCGCGCTCGACCGTCGCAGAGCCGAGCCCGCCGCCTTCGCCGCCCGCCATCCCGAACGGCGGCACGCGACGGCGGTTGGCGAGGATGCAGGCGGTCATGTCCTCAAGAAAGCGCACGCGCCGTGTCGCCCCGTCGCCGCCAGGGTGCGCGCCGGCCCCGCCCGAGCCGCGGCGGATCGAGAATTCCTCCAGCAGTACCGGAAAGCGCGTTTCGAAGATTTCCGGGTCGGTCAGCCGGCTGTTGGTCATGTGCGTCTGGATCACCGACGCGCCGTCGAAGCCGGGGCCCGCGCCTGCGCCCCCCGCGATGGTCTCGTAATATTGGTGCGTGGCGTTGCCGAAGGTGAAGTTGTTCATCGTCCCCTGGCTCGCCGCCATCGCGCCGAGCGCGCCGAACAGCGCGTCGGTGACGACCTGACTGGTCTCGACGTTGCCCGCGACGACCGCGGCGGGATAGCGCGGGTTCAACATCGAGCCTTCCGGCACGCGGATCCTGACGCCGCGCAGGCAGCCGTCGTTGAGCGGCACGGCCTCGTCGATCAGCGCGCGGACGACATAGAGCACGGCCGCGCGGACGATCGAGACGGGGGCGTTGAAGTTGGTCGGGCGCTGGTCGCTGGTACCGGCGAAATCGACGTCCATGGTCGCGGCGGCACGGTCGACGCGAACGGCCACGCGGACCACCGCGCCGTCGTCCATCTCGTACGCGAAATCGCCGTCGTCGAGCGTCGCAATCAAGCGGCGGACGGCGGCGTCTGCGTTGGCCTGGACGTGCTCCATGTAGGCTGCGACGACGTCCGCGCCGTACTCGCCGGCCAGCCGGACGAGGCCGGTCGCGCCCCTCGTGCAGGCCGCGAGCTGGGCGGCGAGATCGGCGATGTTCTGGTCGATGTTGCGGGCGGGATAGGGCCCGCCAGCGAACAGCGCACGCATGTCCGCTTCGAGGAAGCGTCCTTCGTCGACCACCAGCACGTCGTCGAGCAGCACGCCCTCTTCCTCGACCGAGCGGCTTTCGGGCGGCATCGAACCGGGCGTGATCCCGCCGACGTCTGCGTGATGCCCGCGCGCCGCGACGAAGAAGGCGGCAGCTTCGGCGTCATCGGCGAAGACCGGCATGATGACGGTGATGTCGGGCAGATGCGTGCCGCCGCGATAAGGGGCGTTGAGCGCATAGGCGTCGCCGCGACGGATACCACGCCCGTCCGCGCCGCCACCGCGCGCGTCGATGACCGTGCGGATGCTCTCGCCCATCGAGCCCAGATGGACCGGGATGTGCGGCGCGTTGGCGACGAGGTTGCCGCGCGCGTCGAACAGCGCGCAACTGAAGTCGAGGCGTTCGCGGATGTTGACCGAGGCGGCAGAGCGCTGGAGCGCGGCCCCCATTTCCTCGGCGATACTCATGAACAAGCCGGCAAAGATCGCCAGCCGGACGGGATCGGACTCGGTGCCGATGCTGGCGCCGACGCGCGGTGCGATACGGTCGAGGATCAGGTTGCCGACCGTGTGGACGCGCGCACGCCAACCGGGCTCGACGATCGTGGTGGAGACGCTGTCGAGGATCAGCGCGGGACCGTCGACGCCGTGCCCGACGGGGAGGCCTTCGCGCGCCAGTACCGGCGTGTCGTGCCACGCGCCGGCCATGCAGACGGGGGTAATGGATAGCGGCACGGCCGGCTCGTCCGGGAACGTGACCAGCGCGGCTTCGATCGGCGGGCTCTCGGCGATCGCCTCTGCAACGATCCGGTCGGCGACCAACGGTGCCTCGCTGGCGAAACCGAACTGCGCGATGTGGGCGGCGTCGAATGCGGCGATCATCGCTGGCGGTTCGTCAAGATCGAGTTCGATGGTGTGGTCGATCTGGCCTCGCCGCAGATGCACGCGCCGCTCGATCCGAACGTCGCTGGCAGTGACGCCCTGCGCTACGAGCGCTTCGCGCGCGGTCTCCGCCAGCCTGTCCAACGCTTTGACGATCTCAGCGTAATTCGTGAACGCCGCGCCTGACGTTGCCTCGCGCAGCACGCGGCGATCGGCGAGCCCCATGCCGTATGCCGACAGCACGCCGGCCAGCGGGTGGATCATCACCCGGTCCATCGCCAGCGCATCGGCGACGAGGCACGCATGCTGCCCCCCAGCACCACCAAAGCACGCGAGCGTATAGCGCGTCACGTCATGCCCGCGCGCGACGGAAATCGTCCGGATCGCATTCGCCATGTTCGCCACCGCGACCGCGACGAACCCTTCCGCCGCGACCTGCGGATCGAGCGGCAATTCCGCGAACCGCGCTGCCACCGCCTCGGCGTCGAGCGGCTCGTCGCCGGCCGGTCCGAACAGCGCGGGGAAGAATTCGGGGCGCACTTTGCCCAGCATCAAGTTGCAATCGGTGACGGTGAGCGGTCCGCCACGGCGATAGCATGCCGGCCCCGGCACCGCGCCCGCGCTCTCGGGGCCGACGATCAGCCGCTCGCCATCGAACCGGCAGATCGAGCCGCCACCTGCCGCGACGGTATGGATCCGCAGCATCGGCGCACGGATGCGGGCGCCGGCGATCAGCGTCTCCGTGTCACGTTCGTACGTGCCGGCGTAGTGCGAGACGTCGGTCGAGGTGCCGCCCATGTCGAAGCCGATGACGTGCTCGAACCCGGCCTCACGCGCGGTCGCGGCCATGCCGACGATGCCGCCAGCCGGACCCGACAGGATCGCGTCCTTGCCGCGAAAGCCTGCGCCGTCGACCAGTCCGCCCGACGACTGCATGAACAGCGCGCCCTGCCCCAGCGCGTCGTTCAGGCCTGCGACATAGCGACCGACGACCGGCGACAGATACGCATCGACGACGGTCGTATCGCCGCGCCCGATCAGCTTGATCAACGGCGCGACGCGGTGGCTGACCGAGATTTGGGTGAAGCCGATCTCGGCAGCGATTGCCGCCAGCGCTTCCTCATGCGCGGTGAAGCGATAGCCGTGCATGAGGACGATCGCGACTGCGCGCAGCCCGCTCTCGAATGCCGCCTGCAAGCCTGCGCGGGCCGCCTCCGCATCGAACGGACGAAGCACATCGCCGTCCGCGCCGACCCGCTCGTCGATCTCCACGACATGCGCGAACAAAGGCGGCGGCCGGTTCACGTCGCGCGCGAAAATATCGGACCGTTCCTGGTGACCAATCAACAGCGCATCGCTGAACCCGCGTGTGATCGCTAGGCAGGTCGGCTCCCCCTTGCGCTCGAGCAGTGCGTTGGTCGCGACCGTCGTGCCGATCCGCAGTTCGAGGGGTACGTCCGCGCCGTCGGTCAGCCGCCGAATCGCCTCGACCGCCGCGTCATCATAGCGTTCGGGATCTTCCGACAGCAGCTTGGCGGTGACGATCCGCCCGTCGGGTTGCCGCGCGACGACGTCGGTGAACGTGCCGCCGCGGTCGATCCAGAACTGCCATGCGGTCATCGGTCAATCAGCCCAGAAACTGCGTCATCCGCGCCGCCGCATCGGTCCACGCGACGTTGCGCTCGTCAAGCCACGCGTCGTGATAATAGGTGCAGCCATAGCGCTCGCCGCCGTCGCACAACAGGGTGACGATGCTCCCCGTCTGCCCCGCCGCTGCCATCTCCTCGATCAGCTGCGCGCAGGCCCAGAGGTTGGTGCCGGTCGAACCGCCAACCCGCCGCCCGAGCCGGTCCGACAGCGCGCGCATCGCGCCGATGCTGTCGCTGTCCTCGACCGCGATCATCCGGTCGATCACCGAGGGCAAAAAGCTCGGCTCGACGCGCGGGCGACCGATCCCTTCGATCCGCGACGCGCACCCCTCGGGCAGCGCGGTAACCGAGCGATCCGCGAAATGGCGGTGGAAGACTGAGTGGACCGGATCGGCGACGCATAATCTGGTGTCGTGCCGGCAATAGCGGATGAAGCGCCCAATCGTCGCTGACGTGCCGCCCGTCCCCGCGCCGCACACGATCCAGGACGGGCAGGGATGCTCCTCCTCGGCCATCTGCGCGAAGATGCTTTCGGCGATGTTGTTGTTTCCGCGCCAGTCGGTCGCGCGCTCGGCATAGGTGAACTGGTCGAGATAATGCCCGCCGGTCTCCGCCGCCAAACGGTGCGAGACCGCGTAGACGGTGCGCGGATCGTCGACCATGTGGATCTCGCCGCCGTGGAAGCGGATCGCGTCGAGCTTCGGCGCCGCGGTCGTCGCGGGCACCACCGCAATGAAGCGCAGCCCCACCATCCTGGCGAAATACGCCTCCGACACCGCGGTCGATCCCGACGAGGATTCGATCACCGTCGTGTCGGGCCCGATCCACTCGTTGCACAACGCATACAGAAATAGCGACCGCGCGAGCCGGTGCTTGAGGCTGCCGGTCGGATGCGAACTCTCGTCCTTCAGGTACAGCACGATGCCGGGGTACCGCGGCAAATCGACGCGGATCAGATGCGTGTCGGCGGACCGGTTATAGTCCGCCTCGATCCGCCGCACCGCGTCCGACAACCAGCGCCGGTCGACGCGTTTCGTCATCCTTGCAGCCCGTGACGGACCAGCATCGCGGTCGGCTCGGGATCACGCCCGCGGAACGCACGGAAGCTTTCCGCAGCCGGCCGCGTCGCGCCGCGCGCGAGCACTTCCTCGCGGAACCGGTCACCGGTCTTGCGATCGACGAGGCCAGCCTCCGCAAACGCCTCGAAGCCGTCCGCCGCCAGCAATTCGGCATAAAGATAGCTGTAATAGCCCGATGCATAGCCGCCCGCGAAAATGTGGCTGAACGCGTGCGGGAAGCGGTGCCATGCGGGCGGGCGGATCACCGCCACCTCGTCGCGCACCGCCTCGATCACCTCGATCGGATCGCTGCCCATCGTGCCGAGATGGAGGAGCAGGTCGAACAGCGCGAACTCGACCTGGCGCAGGATGAACATCCCCGCCTGGAAATGCCGCGCCTTCACCATCCGCTCGAACAGGTCGGCGGGCAGCATCTCACCGGTCTTGTAGTGGCCCGACATGCCGGTCAGCACGGCCTTGTCCCAGGCGAAATCCTCCATCAGCTGGCTCGGCAGCTCGATCGCGTCCCACTCGAAGCCATTGGTGCCGGCGATGCTCGGGCGGTTCACCTTGGTGAAGAGCAGGTGGATGCAATGCCCGGTCTCGTGCAGCAGCGTCGTCACGTCGTTGTGGCTCAGCAGCGACGGCGTCTCGCCGCCATCCGGCGCGAAATTGCAGACGAGATACGCGACCGGCACCGCCACGGTATTACCGTCGTGCAACCGCGGCCGCGCCTGCGCCATCCATGCGCCACCACGCTTGCCGGTACGCGCGTGGAGGTCGAGATAGAGTCCCGCGAACACCGTCCCGCTCTCGTCCACCACGTCGAAGAACCGCGCATCGTCGTGATACAGCGAAACGTCGTCGCGCTCGACGAGCGTGATGCCGAACAGCCGCTGCATCAGCGTCTGCCAGCCTTCCATGACGCGCTCGACCGGGAAATACGCCTTCACCACCTGTGCATCGACCGCGTAGCGATCCTGCCGCAACCGGTTCGACACGAAGCCTGCATCCCAAGGCTCGAAATCAGCGATCCCGAGCTGCTCAGCGGCAAACGTCTTCAGTTCGGCCAAGTCACGCTCTGCCGCCGGCTTCGCACGCCGCGCCAGATCGCGCAGGAACGCGATCACCTCGGCGCCGTTCGGAGCCATCTTGGTCTCCAGCGACCACGCGACCGGATCGGTGAAGCCGAGCAGCTTGGCGCCCTCATGCCGCAGTTCGAGGATCCGCGCGATCCGGGCGCTGTTGTCGAACTCGCCCGCGTTCGGCCCCTGGTCCGACGCCCGCGTCGCGAACGCGCGGTACACGCGCGCGCGCAACTCACGGTTCTCGGCGAAGGTCAGCACCGCGTTGACGCTCGGCTGCTGCAAAGTGACCAGCCAGCCTTCCAGCCCCTTCGCCTTGGCGGCATCCGCGAACATCGCCTTGTCCGCGTCCGAGACTCCGGCAAGATCCGCCTCGTCCGTCACCAGTTCCGACCAGGCATCGGTCGCATCCAGCACCGCGCTGCCGAACTCGTTCGACAGGCCCGACAGCTCGACCGAAATCTCGCTGAATCGTTCGCGCGCCTCCGGCTCCAGCGCCACGCCCGACAATTTGAAGTCGCGGATCGTCTGCTCGACCGCGACCCGGTCCTCATCCGACAACGAAGCGAACTCAGGCGACACGCTCAACGCCACGAACACGTCGTACAGATCGCGGTTCTGCCCGACCTTCAAGTCGTTCTCGACGAGCCGTTTCTGCCCCTCCGAATACGCCGCGCGCAGCTCTGGCGTGTCCGCCACCCCGTGCAGATGCGACACCGCCGACCAGATCGCGCCGATCTCGGTATTCCCGCGCTCGTACGGCAGCCACGCGCCCGCGAAATCGGTCGGCCGCGCGGTGGTCAACGCCTCGACCATCGCCTCATGCCGCGCGATCGCCTCGTCGAGCGCAGGCGCGATCTGATCGGGCGACAGTTCCGCGAAACGGGGCAGCGAAAGCGTATCGAGCAGCGGGTTCGTCGGGGCAGTCATGGGAAATCCTTCAGCATTCGACGACGTTGACGGCCAGGCCTCCAAGCGACGTCTCCTTATATTGCGAGCGCATGTCCTCACCGGTCTGGCGCATCGTCTCGATCACCGCATCGAGGCTGACGATATGGCGACCGTCGCCGCGCAGCGCCAGATACGCGGCGTTGATCGCCTTGATCGCGCCCATCGTGTTGCGCTCGATGCACGGAATTTGCACAAGTCCGCCGATCGGATCGCAGGTCAGGCCGAGATTATGCTCCATGCCGATCTCGGCCGCATTCTCGATCTGTTCGTTGGTGCCGCCGAGCGCCGCGACCAGCGCGCCAGCCGCCATCGAACAGGCGACGCCGACCTCGCCCTGGCACCCCATCTCCGCCGCCGAGATCGACGCGCGCTTCTTGTAGAGGAAGCCGATCGCCGCCGCGGTCAGCAGGAAGTCGTGTGCGCCCTTCGGTGTCGGATCCTTGGTGAACGTCTCGTAGAACCGCAGCACCGCCGGCAGCACGCCCGCCGCGCCATTGGTCGGCGCAGTAACGACGCGGCCGCCCGCGGCGTTCTCCTCGTTCACCGCCAGCGCGTACAGGCTCACCCATTCGAACACCGCGGACGGGTCGGCGGCGGTATCGCGTGCCTGCAATCCTTCGAACAGCGCCTTTGCCCGGCGTGGCACCTTCAGCCCGCCCGGCAATATGCCGCCCTGCCGACACCCGCGATCGATCGACGCGAACATCGCGGCGCGAACCGCGTCGAGGAACGCATCGGTCTCGCTATCCGGCCGCCACGCGATTTCGTTCTCGCGGACGATCTCGGCGATCGTCATGCCCGTGGCGTCACCCGTCGCGAGCAGCTCCGCGCCCGACGAGAACGGCCGCGGCAGGAGGATGTTCGCCTTGACCGGCCCCGACCCCGCCTCGACGATCGCCCCGCCGCCGATCGAGAAATAGGTGCGCTCGACGCTCCGCCCGTCGCCGAACGAGGCGGTGAAGGTCACCGCATTCGGATGCCCAGGCAGGAAGGTCTGCGCGTGGAACAGCAGGTGCTGGCTCTCCTCGAAGCCGATCTTGACCCGGTCGGCGAGCATCATCCGCCCGCTCGAGCGGATCGCGGCGAGGCGCACCGGGATCAGGTCGGGATCGATCGTCTCGGGCTGAGCACCGCTCAGCCCCAGCATCACCGCGCTATCGGTCGCATGCCCGCGGCCCGTCAGCGCCAGCGATCCATAAAGATCGACCCGCACCGCGACGGGCTGATCGTCCGCGACGAGATCGGCGAACAGCCACGCGGCGCGCATCGGCCCGACGGTGTGCGAACTCGACGGCCCGATCCCGATCGTGAACAGATCGAGGATGCTGATCGCCTGATGGCAATCGGGTCGAGCGCGCGTTTGCTCGTCTTGGCGATCGCGAATGAGTGGCTCCATCCCTTTGTCCCTATCGGCTTGATCCTGCGGAGGAAAGCAGCGGCGATCCATTCCTTGCCATCGGCCTTCCCAAAAAGAGCGCGTCGCGCGCCCCGGGTTCGAATTTCCTTTGGTTCTGCAAGGCACACCGATCCGATTGCACCCCCCGCACCCTTCGCCTATAGGCGCGGCCTATTCCGGCCTCGGCTTCGCGAACCGTTTCGCGTAGGCTGGGGCCGCTCGATTTTCACCGCTCGATTTCCAGGGGACCGCGCATGGCTCGCCGCCGCCAGATCTACGAAGGCAAGGCCAAGATCCTCTACGAGGGTCCCGAGCCGGGCACGCTGATCCAGTATTTCAAGGACGACGCGACCGCGTTCAACGCCCAGAAAAAGGGCACGATCAACGGCAAGGGCGTGCTCAACAACCGGATTTCCGAGCACATCTTCACGCTGCTCGATCATATCGGCGTGCCGACGCACTTCATCCGCCGTCTCAACATGCGCGAGCAGCTGATCCGCCAGGTCGAGATCGTCCCGATCGAAGTCGTCGTGCGCAACGTCGCCGCAGGCTCGATCTCGACGCGCCTCGGGATCGAGGAGGGCACCAAACTGCCCCGCACGATCATCGAATATTACTACAAGGACGATGCGCTTGGCGATCCGATGATCTCCGACGAACACATCGCCGCGTTCGGCTGGGCCAGCCAGGAGGAGATGCACGACATCGCCGACCTCGCGATCCGCGTGAACGATTTCCTGTGCGGACTGTTCGCCGGCGTCGGCATCCGCCTGGTCGACTTCAAGCTCGAATTCGGCCGCATCTTCGACAACGATTTCGGCCGCATCATCCTCGCCGACGAGATCAGCCCCGATGGCTGCCGCCTGTGGGACATGGAAACCAACGAGAAGATGGACAAGGATCGCTTCCGTCGCGATCTCGGCGGCGAAGTCGAGGCCTATCAGGAGGTTGCACGGCGTCTGGGGCTGCTGCCCGAAGGCGGCGACAATTCGGTCCTCGACCTCGAAAAGCATCGCAAGAACCGGGGCAAGTAAATGAAACTCAAGGTTTTCGTGACATTGAAGCCCGGCGTACTCGATCCGCAGGGCCGGGCGATCCACCACGCGCTCGGCAGCCTCGGCTTCGACGGCGTGCAGGACGTCCGCCAGGGCAAGCTGATCGAACTGGAAGTCGCCGACGATACCGACGACGCGACGATCGACGGCATGTGCCGCAAGCTGCTCGCCAACACGGTGATCGAGAATTACCGGATCGAGCGCGCATGAAAACTGCGGTCATCGTCTTCCCCGGCTCCAACTGCGACCGGGACATCGCCGTCGCGCTGGAGGCGGTGACCGGCATCAAGCCGCTCATGGTCTGGCACGCGGATGCTGACTTGCCGGCGGATATTGGCCTGGTCGCAGTCCCCGGCGGCTTCTCCTACGGCGATTACCTGCGCTCGGGCGCGATCGCCGCGCGGTCGCCGATTATGCGCGCGGTCGTCGAGCAGGCTGGCAAGGGCTTGCCCGTGCTCGGCATCTGCAACGGCTTCCAGGTGCTGACCGAAGCAGGTCTCCTCCCCGGCGCGCTGATGCGTAACGAGGGCCTGAACTTCGTCTGCCGCGACGTCGCGCTGACGGTCGAGACCGCAAGCTCGACCTTCACGTCGGGCTACACGGCCGGCGAGCGCGTGTCCTTCCCGGTCGCGCATCACGACGGCAATTATTTTGCCGACAGCGAGACGCTCGACCGCCTCGAAGGCGAAGGCCGCGTCGCGTTTCGATATGCCGAGAGCGTCAACGGTTCGGCGCGCAACATTGCCGGGTTGCTCAGCGACAAGGGTAACGTGCTCGGCATGATGCCGCATCCGGAGCGTCGTATTGAAGCTGCACATGGCGGCACCGACGGCCGGCGCCTGTTCGAGGGCCTGCTCGAAGTGGTCAACGCCTAAATCGTCACCTGAATCGTCACCTGAATCGTCATCCTGGGCTCGACCCAGGATCCAGAGCCACGAACGCATCCGCCTTTGGCTCTGCATCTCAGCGTTCGCTTGGATGACGGAGCCCCTCTAGACCCGCGTCCGAAACGGTGAAAAGTCCGTCCCCCGGTCGTAAACATCGACCCCCTCGCGACGCTTCAACCACCCCACCGCCACATACGTCAGCGGCGTCAGCAAAACCTCCCAAGACACCTTCAGCAAGAACTGGCTGACCATCACCATCAGCATTGCCTCGACGGGCCAGTCCGGCGCGCCGTAGAACGCGAGCGGATAGAAGATCAGGCTGTCGAACGCCTGCCCCACCACCGTGCTGCCGATCGTCCGCGTCCACAGCATCCGCCCTTGCGTCCAGATCTTCATCCGCGCGAGCACGAAGCTGTTGGCGAACTCCCCCACCCAGAACGCACAGATCGACGCGAACACGATCCGCGGCACCTGCCCGAACACCGATTCGTACGCCGCCTGCCCGGTCCACCCCTTGTCGGGCGGCAACGCGACGACGATCGCCGACATGAACACCATGAACAGCATCGCGCCGAACCCCGCCCAGATGCAGCGGCGCGCCCGCGCGTATCCGTACACCTCGGTCAGGACGTCGCCGATCACATAGCTGACCGGGAAGAACAGGATTCCCGCGCCGAACGGCCACGCGCCGACGAACGGCAGGTCGATCACCGCCCGCTTGCCCGCGCCGATCACGTTCGACAGCAGCAGGATCGTGACGAACGCCGCCATCACGAAGTCGTAATAGCGGAAATGCCCGCCGCTCACCGCGTTCGCGGCTACCAGTTCGAGCCCCCGCTCCCCATTCCCGTCAATATCCATCTCATGGGTTATGATCGAGGTTCCAAGCCCGCACAATCCGCGCTAGTCGTCGCCGCAGCGCGCGCCCGTAGCTCAGCTGGATAGAGCAAGGAGCTTCTACCTCCTCGGTCGGGGGTTCGAACCCCTCCGGGCGCGCCAACCCCGCTGTCGCATCAAGGCCACGTTGGACACCGATACCTTTGGTACCCCGAGGTATCAAACTTTCCCACCGCCGCTGAGTATTCTACTGAATCAACTAGTCTTTTCGGATCACTCGCCGCTCGTCGCACGCCGTATAAAGAGCGATAGTCAATGAGAGTGCGATGCGTGACGCAAGATGAAACCCGCTGGATCGAGTCTTCGAACGAGGACAAGAGCTACTTCCTTATCCGCGCGCAGTGGCACGAAACCCGTGCGCAGCTGGCAGTCGACTCCAGCACGCAGAAGCTTCATCTGCGATTTGCCAAGATGTATCAGACGCGGGCGCTGGCCTGAGCTAGACGGCCTGATCTGGTACATTTAACCTAGGAAGTTCGTCAGAAATACCAGGAACATAGTCGGCAGGGCTGGGTTTATGCGTCCAGACCGGACGTATTGAAACGGACGGTTCTCGCGGAACCCCGACGATGATTTGTGCCAGCGCCGATACTCTTACGACCGTCGTTGCCGCAGCAAGTGCGTCGCGCCTGTCGGCGTTTGTCATGTCACCGCCGAGCGGGTCGGTTCCGGACGATAAGAACTCAAGCGAAGGTAAAAGATCGTGAACAAGGACGAATTTCAGGGCGGCGCACGCTATGTCGGTGGCAAGGTCGAGAAGGGCATCGGCGATGTCGTCGGCAGCCGCGATTGGCAGGTCGACGGCGTTGTCGACCAGGTCGCGGGCGGCGCCCAGAACCTCTACGGCCGTGCCAAGTCGGCAGTCGACGATCTGGTCGACGGTGCCCCGGAGCTTGCCGACAAGCTGAACCACGATGCACGCCACGCGGCCGATCGGGCAACCGAAGCCGCACGTCGCGGCGCGTTGGCCGCGCAGGATTCTGCTAAGGACGCGCCCTTGCTTTGGGCAGCCGGCGCCGCAGCAATCGGCTACGGTCTGGCCTGGCTCGTCCACGGTTCGCGCGACTAAACCCTTGGCTACGCGGACTGTCCTGAAGTCGCTTCGTGACTCGGCTGATCTGATGCATCTGCGTCAGATCATCGCCGGGCTCGATGAAGGCGTCATTCTGATCGACCCGGATCAGAGCATCCTGTGGGCCAATACGGCCGCACTGGGGATGCACGGAGTCGAGTCGATGGCCGAGCTCGGGGAAACGGTCGACGAGTATCGCGACCGTTTCCAGCTGCGATATCGCAATAACCACCGGCTCGATTCCGCAGATTATCCGATCGAGCGTGTCGTGTCCGGCGAGGCGTTCTCCGAAGTCGTCGTCGAAGTGGCGGTCGCAGGCGAAGCCGATCCACGTTGGGTGCATCAGGTCCGCAGCCTTGTCCTGACCGACGACAAGGACGAGCCGGAATGCCTGGTGATGATCATTCAGGACGTATCGGCGCGGTTCGAAGCCGAAGACCGGTTCGAGCAATCCTTCAACGCCAATCCAGCCCCGGCCGTGATCTGTCGCTTGTGCGACCTGCGCTTCGTCAAGGTGAACCAGGGCTTCGTCGACATGACCGGCCATGACCGCGATGGGGTCTTGGCGCGGACGCTGTACGATATCGACGTGCTCGACCGGGCCGAAAAGCGCAAGCTGGCGAAGGAACGTCTGGCCGAAGGTCGAACGATACCGCAGATGGAGGCTGAACTCGCGCTCCCCGATGGCACGACCAAGCTGGTCATCGTCGCCGGTCAGCCGATCGACATGGGCGATCAGCCATGCATGCTGTTCACGTTCGCGGATCTCGAACCGCGCCGCAAGGCAGAGACGGAACTGCGCCACAGCGAAGAGCGCTTCATGCGGACCTTTTCGCTGGCACCGGTGGCGTTGGCGATCGGTACGCTTGACGGCCACCGACTGTGCGACGTTAACGAAGCGTTTACCGCGCTGACCGGCTATGCGGCATCGGAAATCACGAACCGGCCGCTCGGCGAGATCGAGTTGTGGGAAACGGCAGCGGTGCGTCACGACCTCGAAGCCGAGATCGAAGCCGAACGACCGATCCGCGATCGCGAAGTCCGCATCAGGCTGAAGGACGACTCGGTGCTCGACTGCATCGTTTCGACCGAACCGATCACGCTCGAAAACGAGGCCTGCGTCTTGTGGGCGATGCGCGACATCACGACGCGCAAGGCATCGGAGCGCGAACTGGTCAATGCGATCGAGGCGGTGATGCAGGATACCAGCTGGCTCAGCAGGTCGATCATGGAAAAGCTGGCGCGCATCCGGACCCCCCAGTCGGAGCCGACCGGGGTCGGCCTTGCCGAGCTTACTCACCGTGAGCGTGAGGTGTTGGCACTGATCTGCCGTGGCCTCGACGACAAGTCGATCGCGCGGACACTCGACGTCTCGTCCAATACCGTGCGCAACCACGTCGCGCGGATCTATTCCAAGATCGGCGTCAACCGTCGGAACGCTGCAGCGGCCTGGGCGCGGGCACGCGGTTTCGATGGTGACTCGGTCGTCATCTCCACCGACCAGACTGCCAGAGAGATCGCCGCATGAACCAGAAATCCGATAAGGGCCGCGCCCGCGAGGCGAAGGGTTCCGTGCAGGAAGCGATCGGCAAACTGATCGGCGACGTGCTGGTTGCCCAGCAGGGCGCGAGCGAAAGCGAGGCCGGCGCCCGCGACATCGATGCCGCCGGGGCCGGGGAGAGCGCCAAGTCGGGGTCCAAGTCGACCGCCCCACGCACGCAGGTTTCCCCGAAGTCCAGGTCTGCAGCACCTGCAAAGCCAAGCTCAGTGACCAAGGACGGCGGGCACAAGGACGGCGAAGACTGACGCTGTCGACCAATTACCGTATCAACAGGAGCGACTATGACCACCAACGTTACCCCCGGCTATGTGCCGGCCGACGACGCGCGTTATGCGAAGACCGTCACCCGCGTCTCGTGGGGTGCGATCTTTGCCGGCGTCGTTATCGCGATCGCCGTCCAGCTCGTGCTTGGCATCCTCGGCACGGGTATCGGCCTCAGCTTGGTCGACCCGGTAGAGGGCACCACGCCAGGCGCAGCCGGATTCGGCATCGGCGCCGGTATCTACTGGCTGATTACCACAGTAATCGCACTTGGTGCCGGTGGCTATGCGGCCGCCCGCGTTGCCGGCGTACGTGACCGCTTCGACGGTCTCGTCCACGGTCTTGTCGTCTGGGGCGTTACACTTATCCTCACTTTATATCTGCTCACGTCGGCAGTGGGCGGCATCATCGGTGGCGCGTTCCGCACCGTCGGGTCGGTCGCATCCGCCGCTGGTACGGGTATCGGCGCAGCAGCCCCCAAGGTTACCGATGTGGCCGGGGTCGACGTCACTGACGTTCGCGAAGAGGCCGCCCAGTATCTTGCGACCGCTCCCTCGGACCCTGCCCAGATGACTCCCGAGCAGGCTCAGAAGGAAATCGCCCAGGAACTGCCGGCGCTTGCTGCTGGTGGACAGGAAGGCGCTCAGGCTGAAAGCCGCATCGTCGACATCGTCGCCGCCCAGCGCAAGATCAGCCGTCCGGAGGCCCAGGCCCAGGTGACGCGCGCCAAGGCACAGTTCGTCCAGACGAAGAACAAGGCTGTCGCGACGGCCAAGACCGCGACTGACAAGGCCGCAGGTGCCGCCGCCGGTACGTCGTTCACGCTCGTGATCGCACTGCTCATCGGCGCCGCAGCCGCAGCGTTCGGTGCAACGGCAGCAACGCGCCGCCGCATTTGAGCGGGACAAAATCGGGTAGCGGCTAGCCGCTACCCGCTAGCCACGACCGACATGAATAAGGGCGCTGCCGAATCGATCGGCGGCGCCCTTTTTCTATCCGCCATCTGACGTCTATCGAGGATGCGGAGGCGTCTCGATGGGTCGTCGCCCAGCTTACAGCGCAAGATCCGGGCTGCGATCCACCTTGACGCGCGTTGCCGCGGGCTTCGGCTGGGTGGCGACCTGTACCGCAGGCGAAGGTACGGTCAGTTGCAACGTCTCCGCCGTCGATGCCCAGGTCGGCGCGATCGCGTCCGGGTTATCGTTGAGCAGGGTGCCATAGCTCGGCACGATCTCCCGGATCTTCGCCTGCCACGCTGGCGTCGCCAGATGGTTCGCAAACACCTTCTTCAAAAGATCGAGCATGATCGACGGTGCCGTCGATGCCCCCGGCGACGCGCCCAGTAATGCGGCGATCGAGCCGTCCTTCGACGCGACGATCTCGGTGCCGAGCTTGAGCACGCCGCCCTTCTCGGGATCACGCTTGATGATCTGCACGCGCTGACCCGCCTGCCACAGTCGCCAATCGCCATTCTTGGCACCGGGAAAATATTCGCGCAGCGCGGTCATCCGATCGGCATCCGACATGATGAGCTGCCCGGCAAGGTATTCCACTAGGTCGAAATCGTCCCAGCCGACCGCGATCATCGGCCGGAAATTGTCGAGCGTCACCGACGCCGGCAGGTCGAAATACGAGCCTTCCTTCAGGAATTTGGTCGAGAACGTCGCGAACGGCCCAAATAGCAGCGCCTGCTTGCCATCGAGATAGCGGGTGTCGAGATGCGGCACCGACATCGGCGGCGATCCGACCGCAGCCTTGCCGTACACCTTTGCCATATGGCGCGTCGCGACTGCGGGCTTGTCGGTGACGAGGAACGAGCCGCCGACGGGGAAGCCGGCATAGTCGTCGGCTTCGGGAATCCCGGACTTCTGCAGGATCGGCAGGGCGCCGCCGCCGGCACCGGCAAACACGAACCGCGCATTGATGATCCGCTTCTCGTCGCTCTTCATGTCGCGTGCGGTCACCCGCCAGCGCTTGTCCTGGCTGCGCTCCAACGACCGGACTTCATGTCCGGTCGTCAGCGTGAAGCCGGGTTGCTTGGCCATCGTGGCGATATATTGGCGGGTGACTTCACCCCAGTTGCAGTCGGTCCCGAGCGGCGAGCGGGTCGCGGCGAGCTTCATGGTCGGGTCGCGGCCCTGCATCATCAGCGGCACCCACTGCGCGATCTGCTTGGGGTCGGTCGAAAACTCCATGCCCGAGAACAGCGGGCTGGCCTGCAACGCGGCGTGCCGCTTGCGGAGGAACTCAACGTTCGCATCGCCCCAGACGAGATTCATGTGCGGGGTCGAATTGATGAACGACCGCGGGTTGGCCAACATCCCCGCCTTGACCTGATGGCTCATGAACTGGCGCGTGACCTGGAACTGCTCGTTGATCTCGATCGCCTTCTTGATCTCGACCAGACCATCGGCGCTGTTGACCGGCGTGTAGTTGAGTTCACACAGCGCGGAATGGCCCGTACCGGCGTTGTTCCAGCCATTCGAGCTTTCCTCGGCGACCTTGTCCAGCCGCTCGACCAGTTCGATCGTCCAGCTTGGCTCGAGCTGGCGCAGCAGTACCGCGAGCGTCGCGCTCATAATGCCGCCGCCGACCAGCAGTACGTCGACATTGCGCTCGGTTGCCGCGGCATCGGCGTGCAACGGCATCATCGCCGCCGTGCCGACCACACCGGCGCCGATCGCGGATCCGAGCAGGTTACGCCGTGTCACGCCGCCCGAGGCACTGGTCGGCTTGGGGGTCGGGATGGTCTCGAAAAATGTCGTATCGTCGTTGATGTCGCGCGGCACCATGCTACCTTTTCGTTGCGGCCTGGGCTCGCGCACCTCCCCCCTCAAGCGGCGAAAAGGCGATCGTCCATCACCTGGTTGTCGTAAGGAGCGCATGCGAGGCGGCACGACAGCACGAGGCCGACGACCGAGCACAGCTACTGCTCCAAGTCCTCGCCTAATCTGTCGTCGGAATTTATGGGTGTCGCCATGTCTATGGTAAGCGGCGACTATCCGAGCCGGATATGGCAGTCTTGGCCGCTTCACGCAAGGTTGTCGGCCTCGACATCGCGCCTCCCACAGGGGCGCATCCTCGTCTCGACCCCACCGGCACTCGAATGAGGGGCGCCATACCGGCCTTGCCTGCGTTCGCCGGCAAACCTTGCTTTGTCGGATCTCACGCGCGCAGTCGTCTGAGTCAGGATACTGCCCACACCATGGGCAGTATCCTGAAACCGTTAGGGTTCAGCGTCCGCCCTGCCCGAATGCCGGACGTGCTTACTGTCGTTACTTGTAACGGCCCATCGTCACCTTCAGAATGACCGGGGTGAGCAGGTTGATCCCGTAATCGGTCTGATCGCCGTTCCAAATGCGGCTTATCACCCAGCGCCCATCGACCACGCGGCCTTCCTCGACGCGGAATACCGAACCGTTCGCGGGGCCACCCTTTGCCGTCCCGAAGTTCAGCCGGACGTGATCGCCGACCACCAGGAATTCGTTCGGCGACAGATGCGCGACCGCGACACCGCCGACCGGCTCCTTCGCCCAGACCGGGGGCTCGGACTTGATCCACGTCCAGTCCTTCTGCCCGAACTGCCACTCGCCATAGCTGGTGCCGATCGTCCAGTCGCCCATCGTGACCGACTGGGCCACGGACTGCCCCGCGCTTTCGTCGGGCTTGGCAACACCCCAGGTCTGATGTTCGAACGCGATCTTCGCCCAGTCGCGCGCCATCGTCGACAGCGCGGCGTATTTCAGCCCGATCGCATCGACGGTCTCGTCATCGAGCGCCTTCGCCCCCAGCGGGTAATTGAAATAGCCGGTGTCATCCATCCCGAAGGGCGCATAGCCGATCGCGCCGCGGCCGAGCGCTGCGTAGAAGAACCGCGCGAACTCCTTCGCATTGCCGATCTCGGGCACCATCAGCGCGTTGTCCGGCCGGGCATAGGCATCGAGATATAGCGCGACGTGCCCGGCATCGCGGTCGTAGATATCAGGCGCCTGGAAATCGATCGCAGGCGCCGCCGCCTTCCAGATATCCAGCACGTCCTGCTGCGGCCCACCGCTCGCCACGCCGGTCGGATCGGGCACGTTCGACGGTCCGGCGAGCGACGCGTTGACGTACATCGGCAACGGCTTGATCGCCTTCCCCGCCGCGGCGATCTCATCGACGAAACGCGCGGTATGCCAGGTGTTGAACGCGCGGTCGGCCTGCGCGCCGAACATCTGCGTCCAGCTTCCGGCCGGCTTCTTCAGCGCCTTCGCCAGTTCGGCGGGCACCGGCTTGGCAAACACCGCATTGGCCTGCGCGCCGTAATCGCGCGGCGAACGATAGCTGCCGACCTCGTTCTCCGGCTGCACCATGATCACCGTGTTCTGAGGGTCATGCGCCTTGAGGTACTTCATCACCTCGACGAACGCGCGCTTGTCCGCCTCCAGCGTCGCGCGGAACATCGGCGAATGGACATAATGGTCGGTGCCGTCCTTCAGCTTCATCCGCGGAAAACGGCGGTTGTCCGCCTTGAACCAGTCGGGCGTGTAGCCGGGCGACGTGTTCTTCCACGTCCCGAACCACAACAGCACGACGCGTTTGTCGTGCGCGCGCGCCTGATCGAGCAGTGTCTGCAAAAACGACAGGTCGAACTTGCCCTCGACCGGCTCGACCTGTTGCCATGCGATCGGGATCTCGACGGTGTTCGCATGCATCCGGTCGAGCATCGGCCAGATCTGCGGCAGCGCGGACGCATAGTTGCTGCTGTTGTTGACCTGCGCGCCGAGCATCAGGAACGGCGCACCATCGACCATCAGCGCATGGCGGCCGTCCTTGGTGACGATCCGCGGAACCTCGGTCGTCGTCTGTGCCGAAGCGACTCCGGCGATCAACGAAGCGGACAGAGCCAAGCCCGCGACCATCTTATTCATACGAACCATGACTGAATCCTTTTCTGACGATGCGGGACCGACCGGGAATACACTGCCGATCGGTACGGAAATACTTGCGTTCCGCACCGGCTAGCGGTGTGGTGCATGCGCGAGGAACACGTCATTCCTCGACGAATACGATGCCGCCCAACCCCTGCGCTTGCGCGCCGTCGCTTTCCAGCAACACGGAGACGATCCGTTCGCCTTCGCCGGGGGGCATCGGCACGATCAGCGTCGCGGGCGCGAACCTCGCTTTCGTCCCGACGCGTTTGCCGTCGATCCAGACCTCGCCACGACCGACGACTCCCTGCAAGACCAGTTTCCCGCCGCGCTCCCGCACCGGCCGACGCGGCGTGACCTTGGCACGCAACACGCTCCAGGTCCCTCGACCCTGGGCCGCCTGGATTTCGCCAGCGCGCACGAACAACCAGCTGTTCATGTCGTTGTCCGCCAGCACGATGTCGGGCGACGGCCGGGTCGCGGACGCGGGGGATTGTCGCCAGTCCTGCACCAGGAGCGTCGCCGCGGTAGTCGGCACGCTCGGCCGGGGTGCGGTTGCGAGCAGGCGGACCATCGTCGTCGCGCCGCGCAGGTTGGCCGACGTCGCCTTGAGCGACAGCGTGCGCGCGCCTTGCTCGGCACGAACGATGACCTGTGCCAGCCCGTTGAACAGCGCGCGCCTGTCGCCCTGTTCGGCTTCGTGGCTGATCGGATCGCCGTTGCCGAGGCCGATGATCGTCCCCCCGGTCACGGCGAATGCGACGGGAAGATTGGCGGTCGGCACATGGCGTCCGCGCGCATCGACCGCATCGATCGTAAACGGCTGAACGTCCTCGCCGTCGGCAGCCATGACGCTGCGATCGGGCGTGATCCGAAGCGCGACCGGCGCGCCGGTCGTCTCGACCACGCTGCGCACGACCTCGCGCCCACCGCGATAGCCGATCGCCTCCAGCCGCCCCGGCGCATAGGAAACCTGCCACTGCGGCATGGTGAAGCGATCGACCGCCTGCTCGCCGATCACCGTGCCGTTCAGCAGCAGCCGCACCGTATCGACATTGGTCAGCGCCATCACCTTGACCGGCTGGCCCTCGCGGCCCGACCAGTTCCAGTGCGGCATCAGGTCGAGCAGCGGTACGTCGTCGATCCACTGCGCGCGGTGGAGATAATAGGCCATCTTGGGGAACCCGCACAGGTCCATGATCCCGAAATAGCTGCTCACCGACGGCCATTCGAACGGTGTCGGTTCGCCGTGATAGTCGAACCCGGTCCACACGAACGTCCCGCCGACGAAGGGGCGCTCGGCGATCGATTTCCAGCCGGCGCGGTGCGTACTGCCCCAGTCGGCCGGCTCCTCGTCATCGGATGCCATGACATGGGCGGCACGGTCGGTCGTCCATGCGCCGCGCGTCATGAAGCTCGACGTGTCCTCCGAACTGATCATCGGCAGCGTCGGATTGGCGGCGTGGAACCGATCATACTGGTCGCGCTGGTAGTTGAAGCCGACCAGGTCGACCGCCTGGCTGACGTTGACTGGAGCGAACATCCCGCTGTTCATCGCCGCGGTCACCGGACGGCTGTCGTCGAGCGCCTTGACGGTCCGCGACATGCGCCGGACCATTTCATAGCCGGCGGGCGTGCCCTGCATCGGCTCTTCGTTGAAGACCGACCACATGATGACGCTGGGCCGGTTGCGATCACGCCGCACCAGCCATTCCAGCTGCGCGATATAATCGGGGCTGGTGTTGAAGTTGCGGTTCTCGCTCATCAACAGGAAGCCGAGGCGATCGCACGCGTCGAGGACCTCGGTCGCGATCGCATTGTGCGAAAACCGGATCGCGTTGCAGCCGAGATCCTTCAGACGCCGGAGCCGCCATTCCCACAACGCATCGGGCACGGCGACACCGACGCCCGCATGATCCTGGTGGTTGCACGTCCCCTTGATCTTCAGCGGGCGGTCGTTGAGGTAAAACCCGGTCGCGGCATCGAACCGCAGCGTCCGGAAGCCGATCCTGAGCGTCCGCTCGTCGACGGTCTTTCCCGCGCGGATCAGCCTGGTCCGCAGCGTGTAGAGCGTCGGCGCCTCGACCGACCACAGTCGGGGAGTCGCGACCGGGAGAGTAAGCGAAACGTCGGCCGGCTCGAGCGACGGTACCGTCCCGCCCGCGGTTTGCGTCGCGATCACGCGCCCGTCGGGATCGATCAGCGTCGCTTCGATCGTGACCGCGGCCGCGTCCTTGCCGACATTGCCGAGCGTCGCGGTCACCGGGACGGACCATGCGCCGTCGGGTCCGCGCCGCGGATCGGCGTGGATACCATCGGTGGCGATGTAGGTGGCATCGCGCTTCACAAGCCAGACGTGGCGGTACAGCCCTGCGCCCTCGTACCACCAGCCTTCCATCGTCTGCGCATCGACGCGCACGACGATCGTGTTCAGGTCGTCGCCATAGCGCGCGAGATCGGTGATATCGACATACACCGAGTTGTAGCCACTCCAGTTGTGCGCGACGACCGATCCGTTGAACCAGGTCGTCGCGTTCGTCGCGATCCCGCCGAACTGGATTTCGAGATAGCGCCCGCGATCCTGCGGATCGAGCCGCAGCGCCCGCCGGTACCAGCCGAAACCGCGGCGGCGATAGCCTTGTGAGACGTTGGCGCTTTCGGCGACGGGCATCGCCATGGCCCAGTCGTGCGGCAATACGACCTCGGGCCAGTCCGAGTCGTCATAATACATGGCCGCGGCACCCTGTGCCTGTCCGGCCTTCGCGCTGTTGTAGGACCAGCCATGCCCGCGAATCTCGGGCATCGGTATGTCGCCGAGATGAAACCGCCAGCCGCTGTCGAGTAGCAGCCGGCCGGGATCCTCGACCGGCGCGCGTAGCGGCAGAGCATCGCGCGTCGCCGGCATCGGCAGCGCCCCCGCACCGGGTTCGGCGGAACGCACTGCAGCGCGCGCGACCTGAGCCGGACCTACCGCCGCGCCAAGCGCTGCACCATTCGCAAGAAACAGGCGTCGGCTGATCCGGGTCGTCGGCTGATCCTGCTTCATCGTTTCCCCCTCCGAAGCGCGCATATAGCGGCCATGCTTTACGCTTGCGTATCCGAAGCCAGCGGCTCTGTCACAACAGTGTCCGCCATTCCCTGCCCGCCAGGGGCTGAGCCCGATCCGAAGATCGAGCCCAGCCCTGACGTCCAGCGTTGCCGGATCAGAAGGTAATGCGCGCCACGCCGCTGATCTGCCGGTCGCTCATGATCGAATCGCGCGGCCGGCTGGTGATGCCGTAATAGGTCGACCGCACCGTGTTGGTGAGGTTGGTCCCGTTCAGCGTCAGCGACAGATGCGGGGTCACGTTGGCGGTGATCGACGCATCGAGCTGCCCCGACGCCTTCTGGAACTGCGGCAGATTGCCGGTGCCGTTAGCCGATGTCGTCACCAGGAACTCGCTGCGCCAGTTATAGGCGACGCGGGCGGAGACGATCCCGCGCTCGTAGATGCCGATCAGGTTGTAGTTGTACTTCGACAGCCCTTCGAGCGACAATTGCGTCACCGGACCGTCGCTGGCCGGGCTTGGCGCCTCGGAGTCGACATAAGTGAAGTTCGCCTGCACGCCCAGGCCGGCGAGCGGCCCCGGCAGGAAGTCGAAGAACTGCTGATACGCGACTTCCGCACCCTTCACCTTGGCCTTGGCGGCGTTGCTGTAGGTGGTGACGTCGTAGGTCGCGGTGACGCCGTCAGTAAAGGTGACATCGCGCGGCGTGATGACCGTCTGGATGTAGTTCGAGATATCCTTGTAGAATCCCGCGACCGTCAGCGATCCGCTCTTGGCGAAATACCATTCGAGCGAGGCATCGAAATTGGTCGACTTCATCGGCTTGAGATAGGGATTGCCGGTCGACGTGACGTGCTGCTGGTCGATCTGCGCGGTGCCGGGCTCGGTGATCGTCAGGCTCGGATTGAGCTGGTTGAAGTTCGGGCGCGAGATATTCTTCGACGCGGCAAAACGCAGCTGGAGCCGGTCGGTCAGGCGCCCACGGACGTTGAGGCTCGGCAGGACCGACGTGTACTTGGTCGCCTCGTTTACCTCGGTGAAGGTCGGAGCCGCGGTCGACTGGGTGCCGTCGGGCGCGGTGATCAGGTCGACCTGCTGGTAGAAGCCCGAGACCGCGACCTTGCTCTGGACCACGCGCACGCCGATGTTGCCGTCGATCGGCACCGGCAGGTCGTCCGCCTTGAAGAACGCCGCGGCATAGCCGGTGTAGGTCTTCTGCGCCTGCGTGTTGGTCCCGCTCGGGACATAGCTCGGCGTAGTCGCGATGCCGAGCGACGCCCGCGTGGCGTCGTAGTCGAGGACGGTCGGCAGCGAGAACGCCTGGATGTCGCCAAACAGGTCGGCCTGGCCGCGGAAGAAGCCGCCGAGGTCGACATAACGGAGATTGGTCGCAGCGCCGGTCAGCCCGGTATAGCGATAGCCCGTATCGCTGGTGCGGTTACGACGATCCGCGAACCGGAAGCCAGCCTTGATCGCGCTCAGGATACCTCCGTCGAAGCGATATTCGCCGTCGAGGCGGCCGACCTTGTCGGTACCCTTCGAGTTGTTGAGGTTATCCAGGTAGAAGCCGTTGCTGTAGGTCGCGGGGTTCGCGAGGCCATCGGCGGACGCGATCTGGAACGACGGGATCTCGCCGGAAATATCCTGCGTCAGCGTTGTGGCGACGCCGCTCAGCCCGACGATCGAGTTCAGGTTGTCGGTCTTGGAATCGACATATTGGAGATCGCCGGTGATCGTCAGGTTGGCGGTCGGCTTCCACTTGCCGTTGAGCGAATAATCCGTCGTCACCGAATGCCGCGAACCGAGCGAGGTGTTGTTGCCGATCGGGACGTTGGTGAACGTGCCGCTCTGGAAATCGCCGTTCGGTGCATAGGTGAACGGCGCGCCGGCCAGCGGCGTGATCGACGCTCCGCTGGTGTACGCGAAATAGCTGTAGCCATAGGAGCGCAGCTTGTAATCGTTGCGGAAGACCTCGCCGGTGAACTCAAGCGTGTCGGTCGGGCGCCACTGGAGCGACACGTCGATGCCGAGGCGACGGCGGTCGCCGAACACTTCGCCGATCCCGGTGCCATGCGGCAGCGTCGTAGTCTGGCCGGTCCGCCCGAGCAGCGCGGCGGTCGCGGCGTCACCGGGATTGCTTTCGTCGAGCGTGTAGAACGGCTCGGTCGAGATCGTGTCCTGGCGGAAATTGGTTTTCTGATACGACGCGCTTGCAAGGATGCCGATTTCGCCGATGCCGGTATTCCAGCGGTCGCTGACGAGCAGCGAGGCGGCCGGCTGGCTCTTCTTGATCAGGTCGTAATAGGTGTTGGTCGCCGAACCCGAGATCTTGAAGCCATCGAAGTCGAACGGCTTGCGCGTGCGGAAGTTGATCGTGCCGCTGAGCTGATCCTCGATCAGGTCCGCCGACGGGTTCTTGTAAACGTCGATCCCGGCGAGCAGCTCGGATGGCACGTCCTCGAGGCTCAGCGCGTTGCTCGAGCCGCTCGCGGTGAAGATGTCGCGACCGTTCAGCTCGGTGCGGACCTGCGTGAGCCCTCGGATCGCAACCGAGCTGCCCTCGCCGAAATTGCGCTGGATCTGGATGCCCGAGATGCGCTGCAGGGCTTCGGCGATGTTGCGGTCGGGCAATTTGCCGATGTCTTCGGCGACGATCGAGTCGACGATCTGCGCCGAATTGCGCTTGATGTTCTGGGCGGACTGAAGGCTCGCACGGACGCCGGTCACGACGATGTCGTCGCCCGCCTCTGCGGCGACGGGTGCGGTATCGACTGCTTGGCCCTGATCGGCGCTCGGGGCGGCAGTACCGCTGGTCTGCTGAGCATCCGCAACCGGCGCGGGCGCGCCATCCTGCGGTGCTGCGACCTGCGCCTGCGCTACCGAACCGACTATCACGAGTGCTAGCAGCGACACGGTCGTGCTCAGACCCTTGATGCTGCCAACGCTAATCTTGGAACGCTTCATCACACTCTCCTCCAGCGGGTCTGATCCTTACGGACCGCCCGCGGTTCACTCTTGGATATCGTGCGCGGCCACGCCGCTACCGTATCGTCAGCGGCGCCTAGCGAATGATTTAGATCATTTATATGCTAATTCGATTTACGCGGACAATTCATCCGGTATGATGGCAAAAATGTCGCACATGGAATGACGATACTTGGGGTGGGTTCGTCAAATCACGGTAATATCTGACCAAATCGGTCCTAAACTGACTTGCGGTGCTAGTGTAGGCTTCAAGCAAGGTAGCGTATCAAATTGTAATTGTAGGACTTAAACCTCGACCTTCGTAATAATGGCGTCAATTCCATCGACGCTCTTTCCGGACTGTCGAAACCGCGTGTGGGGAGAAGCGTAATGACGTTCAGCAAACGGGAGATACTGGGAGCACCGCTGGCAGCTACGTTGGGTTTGGGCGGGCTGTCGCGTGCCGCCGCATCGGCAGCGGCGACGAAACCGTCGCCGCCTGCCAGCCGCGCCATAACGCCCGGCCGGTTCGATTCCACCGCACAGTCGCTCGCCGGCTATCGCGCCCCCGACTGGTTTCGCGACGCCAAGTTCGGGATCTGGGCTCATTGGGGACCACAGGCGGTGCCGAGCCAGGGCGACTGGTACGCACGCTTCATGTACGTGCCCGGCCACGCGCATTACGACCATCACGTCAAGACCTACGGCCACCCCTCCAAGGTGGGCTACAAGGACATCATCCCCCTGTGGCGCGCGGAAAAGTTCGATCCCGACGCACTCGCCGCGCGCTATGCCGCCGCCGGCGCGCGCTACCTCGTCTCGATGGGCGTGCATCACGACAATTTCGACCTGTGGCGGTCGAAGCATCACCGCTGGAACGCGGTGGCGATGGGCCCGAAGCGCGACATCGTCGGCGAATGGAAGGCGGCCGCCACGCGGCGCGGGCTTCGCTTCGGCGTGTCCGAGCATCTCGGCGCAAGCTATAGCTGGTGGTATCCCAACCACCTCTACGATCAGTTCTGGCCCAAGCTCGGGGTCGCCTATGACGGCGCCGATCCGCGCTATGCCGATCTCTATCACACCAACCGCGACGAGCCGTTCATCAACACCCCCGCCAGCTGGTACACGACCAACCCCAAATATCACGCGATGTGGTTCGACCGTATCCGCGACCTGATCGACAGCTATCAGCCCGACCTGCTCTATTCGGACGGCGGCCTGCCGTTCGGCGAGGTCGGACGCTCGCTGCTCGCGCATTTCTTCAACAGTAGCATGGCGCACACCGGAAAGCTGGACGCCGTCTACAACTGCAAGGATACGGGCTCGGGCGCGTTCAGCACGGACTGGGCGGTGCAGGACGTCGAGCGCGGCGTCCTCAAGGGTATCAACCCACACGCCTGGCAGACCGACACCTCGAACGGCGACTGGTTCTTCAACCGGACCGACACCTACAAGACCACCGACGAGGTCGTCGCGATGCTCGCCGACGTCGTCAGCAAGAACGGCAACCTGCTGCTGAACGTCGTAATGCGCGGCGACGGCAGCCTGCCCGCGGAGTCCGACCGGTTGCTGAGCGATCTGGCGCCGTGGATGGCCGCCAATGGCGAAGCGATCCACGGCACGCGTCCGTGGAAGATTCATGGCGAGGGTCCGACCACTACCGTCGCTGGCGCGTTTGCGGAAAAGACGAGTTACACCCCGCAGGACATCCGCTTCACGACCAAGGGCGAGACGCTGTACGCGATCACGCTCGGCACGCCTCGGGGGCAGACCGTAATCACGTCGCTGGCCCAGCCCAACCCGCACGAACGACGCCGGGTACGCGGGGTGCGCCTGCTCGGCCGCCCCAGGGACATCGCGTTTCGCCAGACCGGACAGGCTCTGGTGATCGACCTGCCCGCGACCTTGCCGACGCGTCACGCGAGCGCGTTCGCGATCGATTTCGCCTGACCGAAAATACCGCGCGTGCACGATGTGCGCGTCGATCGAACACGAGCTTGGAGAGGCTATTTGAAACACCCCCTGATCCGCGCCCTGCGGTTTGCGATGCTGGCCGCGGCAACGCTGTCGGTACCGCTTGCCGGCATCGCTCCGGCGCAGGCGCAGACCGCCGTCGGGCATCCCGACTGGCCGGGCCGCGGCGACCTGTTCGTCGGCGCCTGCTACCAGCCGATCGACCGTTCGCCCGAGCAGATCCGCCAGGATATCGCCATAATGAAGAAGGCCGGCTTCACCATGGTCCGGATGGGCGACCTGTCGTGGGATTCGTTCGAGCCGCAGGAAGGCCACTTCACGTTCGAATGGTTCGACGCGATCCTCGACCAGATGCATGCCGCCGGGATCAAGGTGCTCGTGGATATTCCCGGCCAGCCGGCGCCGACATGGCTGCACAAGACATATCCCGGCGTCGATCTCGTCACGCAGGACGGCGTCCGGCGCAATGCGGCGACACGCTATTGGGACAATATCAGCGACCCCGACTATCGCCGCTTGGTCCGGCGGCTCGCCGAGCAGATGCTCAGGCGCTACGCCCATAACCCCGCGGTGATCGCGGTCGGCTACACCAACGAGATCGGCAACGGCCAGATGTCGTATTCGCCGGCTGATCGGCAACGCTTCGTCGGCTGGCTGCAGAAGAAATACGGGACGATCGCGGCGCTCAACACCGCCTGGGCGACGCAGCGCTGGTCGCGTCGGATCAACAGCTGGGACGAGGTCGACCTGCCCTATGGCAATGGCCCGGGGCCGAACGAGCGCAATCTCGACCTCCGGCGCTTCTGGTCCGACGACACGATCGGCGCGCTCACCGACCTCGAAGCGGTGCGGAAACAATACGCGCCCAACCTGCCCGTCGCGTCGAATTTCTGGCCCGACGCCTGGACCAAGGGGTTCGATTATTTAAGGTCATGGGACAAGGTCTCGACCTATGGCGGCCAGGGCTTCTATCCGGGCGAGCCGCTCGGCGCGGCGCTAGACGTGTCGCGCAACCGCGCCGGGCACGATACGCCGATGTGGCTGAACGAGTTCACCGCCGGCGGTGGCGGCTATTACGGCACGCCGGGCCGGTCGCGGATGTGGGCCTATTTCGGGCTGATCTACTACGCGCAGACGTTCCTTGCCTGGACCTTCAACTCGCATAGCGGTGGCGAGGAACAGGGGTTGTTCGGGCTGGTCGATCATGACGGTCGCCCGTCGTGGAAGGTCGGCGAGTTCGGGCAGATCGCCAGCGAATTCGCCAAGCTGAAGACGATGGGCTTCCCGCGCTATCGCAAGCCCGAGGCGGCGATCGCCTATTCGTTCCAGACCAACTGGCTGACCTCGCCCCCGCCGGGGCCGAACACGATGCAGGAATATTTCAAGACCAACTACCCCGATCAGGCCAAGGCCGCGCTCGAACCGCTGTTCGCCGACAACATCGACACCGCGGTGATCGACATCGGCCACGACGCGATCGACCGCTACAAGCTCGTGATCCTGCCCAGCGCGTACATGATGGACAAGGAAACCGCCGAGGCCGTGCGGCGCTATGTCGCGAACGGTGGCACGGTGATCATGACCGGCTATTCCGCCAAGGTCGACGAAACCGGCAAATGGTTCGAGACGCCCCTGCCCGGTCGGCTAACCGATGTGTTCGGCGTGCGGACCAATGAATTCTACCGCGCCGAGCAGCCGCTGAAGGTTATGTTCGACGGCAAGGAGCAGACTGGTAGCGATCCCTATTACGAAGTGCTCGAACCGAGCACGGCCAAACCGCTGGCGATGTTCACCAATACGCCCAAGCCAAGCCCGGCGATCACCATCAACCGCTTCGGCAAGGGCCGGGCGATCTACCTCGCGACCGCCGCGCAAGCAGCTTTTCTCGATCCGCTGGTCCGCTCGCTCTACGCCGAACTCGGGATCGAGCGCGGCCCTGTCACCCCGCCAGGGGTAGTCGCGCGCGTCGTCGACGGGCGGACGCTGTACGTCAACACGAACGCTGCGCCAGCCCGCGTCACCCTGCCAGGCGAGCAACACGATACGCTGACCGGCAAAGCCTATACCGACCGGCTCGACCTTCCGCCGTACGGCGTGGCGCTGCTAAGGTGAGGCCGGGGGGCGACCAGATTGGCGGGGCGGCCAGATTGCTGTTTTTCGTGTCGCCTGAACACGAATACGGTTGACCCGTATGCCCTGTCTGAAATTATACGACAAAATTACCGCTTCGCCCAAGATAGCGTTACCGTAAGGGCATAAGCCCGTGGAGAGGATTTCGATGCACAGTTTCCCAGCCGATATCGTTGTGCAGTCGCTCGACCGGTCCCGCATCACGGCGCGATTGGGCTGGTCGTCGCGGCTGGTCGCGCGGTTGGCCATGGGCGTTTCGCTGGCGACGCTCGGCTCAGCCGCAATCGCCGCACCGATCGCGACGGTCGATCGCAATGGCAGCCTCGTCTCGGTCGAGGCCTATGCCCCCAACATCGTCCGCGTGACGATCTCGACCGACCGCGGACAGGTCGATGCACCCCCGGGCGACGGCCCCAACGCAAAGCCCGATGCCGCCGGCTGGACGCACCGTAACGACGCCGGCGCCGATGTTTTCGCCTCTTCCGCACTGTCGCTCTCGGTCGATGCGAAGCCCTGGCCCAAGGCGCCGACGCAGATGGAGCGCTATTTCGCGCCGTCGCTGCCGCCCGTATCGCTGACGATCCGCAAGCCGGACGGCATGATGCTGACGCAGATGACCGGGTGGGAAATGGCGCCGCACACCGTCAACGGCGAGAAGACGTTCCGCGTCGGGGCCAGCTTCGCCTCGCCCGCCGACGAGCATTATTACGGGCTCGGCCAGAACCAGGAGGGCAAGCTCGACCTGCGCGGCCGCACGATCGACTGCCGCCATAATTACGACGCGCCGGCGGGCGAGACGGTCTGCGTACCCTTCATGGTCACCAACAAGGGCTATGGCATCGTCTGGGACAATCCGTCCGCGACGATCGTTTCCCCCGGCCTGCACAGTTCGACGCACTGGCAGTCGGAGGTCGGTGAGCGCGTCTCGTTCTTCGTGATCACCGGCGCCACCACGGACGAGATCTATGCCGGCTACGCGACGCTGACCGGCACCACGCAGCTGCCGCCCAAGGCCGCGTTCGGCCTCATCCAGAGCAAGGCGCGGTACGAGACCGACAAGGAACTGCTCGGTATCGCCGAGGGGTATCGCAGCCGCGGCCTGCCGCTCGATATCATGGTGCTCGACTGGTTCTACTGGTCGCGGATGGGTCAGCTCGACATCGATCGGAAGTATTTCCCCGATCCCAGGGGCATGAACGACAAGCTGAATTCGATGGGGATGCGTTCGATCATCAGCGTCTGGCCGCGCTTCGAAAAGGAATCGCGGTATTTCGACCTGCTGTCGAGCAAGGGCTGGTTTCTGAAGGACAAGGACGGCAACGCTGTCGACGGCCTCCCGATCCGATCCGATCGCGCGGGCGCGTTGCTCGACAGCACCAACCCCGATGCGCGCCAGTGGTTCTGGGAGCGGATCCGCGACAACATCGCCAGCCAGGGCTTCGACTGGTTCTGGCTCGACGAGACCGAGCCGGATCTGGTGCCCGACGGCAACTTCTATTCGATCGGCTCGGGTGACCGCTATCGCAACGTCTTCCCGCTGCTCCACACGATGAGCGTGGCGGACGGGTCGGCGAAGGATCGTCCCACCATGCGCAACCTGATCCTGTCGCGCGCCGCCTATCTGGGCGCCCAGCGCAACGGCGGGCTGTTCTGGTCGTCGGACATCAAGTCGACCTGGGAGGCGCTCCAACGGCAGGTGCCGGCCGGGCTCGGCTTCACCGCAAGCGGCCTGGCCTATTGGGGCAGTGACATCGGCGGCTGGCAGTGGCCGAACGGGCCAAAGGCGACGCGTCCGGTGCTGCTCGATCCGGCGGGCGCAACCGCGATGGCGCCCGATTACACGGATTATCCCGAGCTGTTCACGCGCTGGTTCGGGTACAGCGTGTTCACGCCGACCTTGCGCATCCACGGTCAGCGCCCGGCCACCGCGCTCTGGGAATATGGCACCGCGGCCGAGCCGGTTCTCGCGAACTTTCTGAAGCTGCGCTATTCGCTGATGCCGTACATCTACTCGCTCGGTCGTCGCACCTATGAGAGCAATGCGCCGATGATGCGCGCGTTGTTTATGGACTTCCCGAACGATCCCAACGTCGCCGACATGGGCGATGAATACATGTTCGGCCCCGCCTTCCTGGTCGCCCCCGTCACAGAACAAGGCAAGACCAGCCGCCAGGTCTATCTCCCGACGGGTGCCGACTGGTATGACTACTGGACCAACCAGCGCTTCACCGGCGGCCAGACGGTCACCGCGAATGCGCCGATCGACAAGATCCCGCTGTTCGTGCGCGCCGGGTCGATCATCCCGATGGGCGTCCAGGTGCCGAGCACCGCTACGGCGCAGGCGCTCGAGAGCATCCGGGTCTATCCCGGCGCGGATGCGAGTTTCGCGCTGTACGACGATGACGGCGTGACCAACGACTATCGGACCAAGGGCGGGCGCCAGGCGGTGCTGCGCTGGGACGACAAGACCCGGCGGCTGACCGCGTCGGGCAAGCTGCCGACCGGGCAGGAGGCCGCATCGCTGGTCCAGATCGTGGCCGCCCCGATCGGCTCCGCGAAGTGATGCGCGCTATCGCCGTCGCCGCACTGTCGCTGCTTGCCATGCCAGCGGCAGCGCAGACCAACGTCCCGGGCGATCCTTATGCCGGCGATCCGGTCGGGATCGTCGCGGCGCCCTGCCCCACCCATCCGTCGCCGACCGACGGTGCCGGATGGGAAACGTGGAAGCTGCATTCGCTCACGCGCGACTTCGGCCAGCTGTGCCGCTATCGTGCGCAGAACGAACAGCTGAAGGCGTCGCGCGCGCCGGTTCGCGTGGTCTTCATGGGCGATTCGATCACCGACAACTGGATCGGTGCGGACGCCGGGCTGTTCACCGGCGGACTGGTCGATCGCGGGATCAGCGGGCAGACCACGCCGCAGATGCTGGTGCGCTTCCGCGAGGACGTGATCGCGCTGAAACCGCGCGCGGTCCATATCATGGCGGGCACCAACGACATCGCCGGCAACACCGGCGCCTCGACGATGGAAATCGTCCAGGGCAACATCGCCAGCATGGCCGACCTGGCGCGCACGAACGGCATCAAGGTCATCCTCGCCTCGACCCCGCCCGCTGCCGCCTTCCCGTGGAGCAAGGACAAGCAGCCGGTGCCGCAGATCCGCGCGCTCAATGGCTGGTTGAAAGCCTATGCGGCGAAGAACGGCTTCACCTATGTCGATTATTACACCGCGCTCGCCACGGCCGAGGGCGCGATGAAGCCGGGTCTGGCAAGCGACGGCGTCCACCCGACCCCCGCCGGCTATGCGGTGATGCGCCCGCTCGCCCTCGCCGCGATCCGCCGAACCGTCGCAGCCAAGTGAGCATCGATCTCAGCCGCCGTTCGGTTCTCGCCGGAATCGCCGCACTGGGTCCGGCAACGCACGCGCTCGCGCAGAGCCCGATGGGGCTGGCGCGCGGTCCGGTGCAACCGACCTGGCAATCGCTGGTCGATCACTATCGCTACCCCGAGTGGTTTCGTGACGCGAAGCTCGGCCTGTGGTCGCATTGGGGCCCGCAGTCGGTGCCAGAGCAAGGCGACTGGTACGGCCGCTTCATGTATATGCAGGGCCATCCGGCCTACGAACATCACCTCAAGACCTATGGCCATCCGACCAAGACCGGGATGATGGAGGTGATGAACCGCTGGACCGCGGAGCGCTGGGATCCCGACGCGCTGATCGCCCGCTATGCCAAGGCCGGGGCGAAATATTTCGTCTCGCTTGCCAATCATCACGACAATCTCGACTGCTACGACAGCCGCTATCACGCGTGGAACTCGCTCCGCGTCGGGCCGAAACGCGATGTCGTCGGCACCTGGGAAAAGGCGGCTCGCAAGGCGGGGCTGAAGTTCGGCGTCTCGAACCACGCCGCGCATAGCTGGCACTGGTATCAGACCGCCTATGGCTATGACCCGACCGGGCCGCTGAAGGGCCAGCGATACGACGCATTCAAACTGCGCACCGCCGATGGCCACGGCACATGGTGGGACGGCCTCGATCCGCAACAGCTCTACACCGGTGCACACGCGGTCCTGCCGAACGGCATCGATACGATCGCGGCGATGAACGCATGGCACGACGCGAACAATGGCCAGTGGATCGAGACGCCCCCGCCGAACGATCCGGGCTACGCCGCGAAATGGCTGCTGCGGCAGACCGACCTGATCGACAAGTACAAGCCCGACTTCTGCTATTTCGACGATTACGAACTGCCGTTCGGGCCGATCGGGCTCCAGGCAGCGGCGGATTACTACAACCGCTCGATCGCGTGGCACGGCAAGATCGACGTCGTGCTGACCGCCAAGCAGTTGAAGCCCTATGCGCGGTTCGGGCTGGTGCAGGACGTCGAGCGCGGCTTCACCGACCATCTGTGGGACGAGCCGTGGCAGACCGACACCTGCATCGGCGACTGGTTCTACAACGTCGCCAGGCTCAACGACAAAAGCTACAAGACCGCCGAGCAGGTCATCCAGCGGCTCGCCGACGTCGTGTCGAAGAACGGCAATCTGCTGCTCTCGATACCGCAGCCCGGCGACGGTTCGATCGACGGCGAGGAGGAAAAGATCCTCGACGGCATGAGCCGCTGGATCGCGGTCAACGACGAGGCGATCTTCGGCTCCCGGCCATGGCGGATCTACGGCGAAGGCCCGACCAAGCTGCAGGCCGGGATGCAGAACGAGCAGTCGTCGGGCGTGTTCACACCGCGCGACGTGCGCTTCACCACCAACAAGGGCGCACTCTACGCGCTGTTCCTGGGCTGGCCTCAGGGCGAGGTGACGATCGACGCCTTGGGACGCAACCGCTTCGCCGATGGGGTGGTCGAGCGCGTGACGTTGCTCGGCGGCGGCAGCGTGGCGCACCGCCGCGATGCGCGCGGCCTGCACCTGACGATGCCCGCCAACCCCGGCAACGGGTTCGTCCCTGTCCTGAAGATCGAAGGTCGCGGCCTGGCTTAGCTTGCCGTGCCTCGTAACCAGCCCTCAAGGATATCGAGCGCGCTCGACGGTAACCGATCGGACGGGCCGCTCAGCCCAAGAGGGCCCCGCTGCGATCGACCACGGCACCCTCACCCTCGGCTTGGCGGATCAGGACCATGACGTCCTCGATGATAGATCGGATCGTAGCGCTGGCGGACTCGGGGTCGTGCGCGGCGATGGCTTCGAGCACGGCCTTATGTGCCGGCAGGCTCGCGCTACGGCCCTTGAACCGGTTGGTAAAGCGGATCGATGTTCGTAACGCGGTCGAGACGAGTTCTTCGAACTGCGCGAAGAACGGGTTGTCGCAGGCACGCAGGATCGCGACGTGGAAGACTATGTCCGCCTCGAGCGCATCGTCATCGCCCCGCTCCGCGGCCTCCATGCGCGCATAGCCCGCCGCAATCATCGCGATGCCCTGCGGCGTCGCGTGAAGCGCCGCAAGCTGGGCTGCCATCGGCTCGACGGCCAGACGCAACTCGTTGAAGCTGCGGAGCAGCGGCAGCGTGAACTGACGTTCCAGCAACCAGCGAAGCACGTCGGTGTCGAACAGGTTCCAGGCGGAGTTGGGCTGGATGATGGTCCCCTGTCGCGGACGCGCGGAGAGCAGGCCCTTCGCGGTCAGCATCTTGACGGCCTCGCGAGTGACCGAACGGCTCACATTATGCTGCATCGCCAGTTCCGCCTCGGTGGGAAACCGTTTTCCATCATAGTGGCCCGTGACGATCGCGCGCCCCACGGCATCGAGCATGCCGTAGGTAAGGTTGCGCCCCAGCGCGGTGCGGACCTTGGTGGGCTTGAGTTCGGTCATGGGGCTTGGTCGCTCAAATTTAGGACCGCTACAAGCCCGTTTCCATATCGGAGTGGGTAGTGCCGCTCGCCAATACGAACGGGGCAGGAACGGCGCTTTTAGGACCCCGCAGGCGGCGTTTCATCCATTAGTTGCAGCGTCTTGGATGCGTCTTACCCCGGCGCGAACGCACTCGCTATCCGGGCAACACCACGACGGCGACACCGCGCGCGCCGACTCAGCCGGGCCTTGCACACAGTGTCGCGCCGTAGATCTCAAGCCGGCGCCCGAAGCATGTCTGCAACCTTGCTACCGAGTGCCGCCATCGTGAACGGCTTGGTCAACAATTCCATTCCCGGTTCGAGATGCCCGTTACCGACTGCCGCATTTTCCGCATATCCGGTAATGAACAATATCTTCAGGCCTGGCCGAAGTGACCGGGCCGCATCCGCGACCTGCCGGCCGTTCAGTCCGTTCGGCAGTCCGACATCGGTAATGAGCAGTTCGATCCGGGCGCCGGATTGAAGCACCTTCAACCCGGCCGCACCATCGGCCGCACCGATGACGGTGTAGCCGAGATCTTCCAGGACCTCATCGACCAGATGCCGGATGGTGGCTTCGTCATCGACGATCAGAACGGTCTGGCCCTGTGCCCCATCCGGGCGGACCGGGCTGGCGTCTACCTCCACGATCTCGGCGTCGCCATGATGCCGCGGCAGATAGATGCATATCGTGGTACCGGTTCCAACCTCGGAATAGATGCGCACGTGGCCACCCGACTGCCGTGCAAACCCGTAGATCATCGAGAGACCGAGGCCGGTGCCCTGCCCGATCGGCTTGGTCGTGAAGAACGGCTCGAAGGCACGTTCGATCGTCTCGGCAGGCATGCCCGTGCCGGTATCGGTGACGCAGATCGACAGATATTGCCCGGGCGCGAGATCGCGCTCCTCGGCGGCGCGGTCATCGAGCCATTTGTTTGCCGTCTCGATCGTCAGCCGCCCGCCATCGGGCATCGCGTCGCGCGCATTGATGCACAGATTGAGCAAGGCATTCTCAAGCTGCCCGGCGTCGATGTTCGCTGTCCACAGGCCCCCTGCGCCCACGACCTCGATCGTGTTGGTCGATCCTACGGTACGCCGAAGCAGGTCCTCCATGCCCGCGACAAGCCGGTTCACATCGGTCGGCTTGGGATCGAGCGTCTGACGGCGCGAGAATGCGAGCAGGCGTTGGGTGAGCGAGGCGGCCCTGCGGCCAGCGCCCTGCGCGGCGAGGATGAACCGCTCCACGTCATCCAGTCGACCACGTGCGAGCCGCATCTGGAGCAACTCCAGATTGCCCATCATGCCCGTGAGCAGGTTGTTGAAGTCGTGTGCGAGCCCCCCGGTCAGCTGGCCGACGGCCTCCATCTTCTGCGATTGGCGCAACGCCTCCTCGACCAACTGGCGCTCGGCAATGGCGTCCAGGACCCGCTGCTCCAAGGTCCGATTGAGCTCACGGACCGCAGCTTCCGCGCGCTTGATGCGGGTGATGTCCACCGAAGATCCGACCAGACCGATAACCGACCCGTCCTCGTCCAACAGCGGCGCCTTGGTCGAAAGCCATGTCACCGGCGTGCCGTCCGGCAGTCTGACATCTTCCTCTATCTGTTCCTCGACGCCGGTCTCCATGATCCGACGATCGGTGGCCATGAGCTGTTCGGCTTCTTTCTGGTCCTCGAGGACGTCGGCGTCGGTCTTCCCGATATAAGCCTCGGGCGGCTTGCCGAGCAGTTCGGTCGTTCCGCGATTTGCCACCAAAAACCGCCCCGCGCGGTCCTTCGCATAGATGACGCCGGGTACCGCTTCGGTGAACGTGTGCAGCAGGGCTGCCACCCGGTCCCGCTCTGCTTCTGCCTCGCGGCGCGCGTCGATAGCTAGAAGTATTCCCGAAAACCTGAGCGCATTGCCACGGGCGTCGAGCTCGACGCGCCCATTCGCTTCGATCCATCGGTAGACCCCGTCGCGTTGCGATACCCGATATTCGCAGCGATACGGCCCCCCCCGGACGAGCGCGGCCTGGATCTGCTCGGCGACGCGGGGCTGGTCGTCGGCGTGGATCGAAGCGGTGACCCGGTCGAGCGGAAGCCCTGACCGGCAGAGTTCCGGGCACAGTCCGAACGACTCGGCGAAACGGTCGTCCGCGATGAACGTGTCCGCGGGCACGTCCCACACCCAGGTCCCGACGATTGCCCCCGCATCCAGCGCGAGCTTCAATCGCTCGGACGCGTCGCGTTCATCGGTAACGGGCAAGAACGTGCAGATCGCGCCCTGGTGCTCGCCCCCGCTGACGATCGGGATCACGCGGTAATCGACCAATTGCGGCGGGCTGCCGTCGACCGGGAAGAACAGTTCATCCCGCACATGCGCAGCGTTACCGCCCCGCGCGCATCGGTTGATGGGACAATCGGCCTCGTCATAATGCGATCCATCGGGGTGGTGGTGATGGATCAGCCCGTGAAGGTTGCGACCGATCGCCTCGCTTTCGTGCGTGAAGCCCATGTGCCGAACGAACGCCGCGTTGCACAGGGTGGTCACGCCCGAGGTATCGACCGCATAAAAGCCCTCGATCATGGAATCGAGCAGCAGGCGGATGTTGGTCTGGCTGCCGCGTAGACCCTCCGTCGCCAGCTTTTGCTCGGTCCTGTCCCGCAGCACCTTCACAAACCCGATGGCCTGACCCGCATCGTCGCGCAGCACCGTCATCTGACCGTTGGCCCAAAAGCGCTCGCCGGTCCTGCGCAGGTGCCACCGCTCATCGTTTCCCACGCCGATGGTGAGAGCCTCGTGCATTTCGGTCTCGGGGCGACCGGTCGCATTGTCGTCCGGCGTAAAGATTCGCGCGACCGCCTGGCCGAGCATATCGGCTTCGCTCCACCCGGTTATCAGTCTTGCCCCTTCGTTCCAGGCCGTCACCTTACCCCAGCGGTCCGTCGCGATGATCGCAAAGTCGGTAGCGCTGTCTATGATCCAGCGATTCAAGGCATTTTTCGGCACGGCAGGATCCATTTGGAAGTAAGGCCATGTGCGCTTTGCCAACCGGTCGCTGGAAAGCAAGTTCGGAAAAGCATAGACTCCGGACGACTTCGCATCGTTCCGGACTGGGTTCCGGTCCGGGTTCCGGACCGGGCCGGCATGACTGCATGGGAAAATTCTGCACAGGGCGCCGATCGCCGGATAACGCGAGCATCGGAAACTACGTGTTTCCCGACGCTGCGGGAGTGATGGCTTTGCGACTAGTCACAGAGTGCGTCGCCATCGGCGATGGCCAGTCGCAAAGGATATCAAGATGATCGACCTCGTCAGCGAACGTGCGGGTGCTACGCATGCACCATCGGCGGCATGGCCAGCGACCGATCTAAGGACCCGCGGCGGTTATGTCTTTCACGTGCGCCCGGCATCCCCCGCCGACAAACCCGCGCTTGGTGAGTTCTTCGACCATGTCGACAAGGAGGATCTCCGGTTCCGCTTTCTCAGCGCAATCCACAAGGTTGGCGACGACCAGCTTCGTGCGCTGGTCACGGTCGATCACGAGCATACCGAGAATTTCCTCGCCTTCGATCCCGCGACCAACCGGATCGTCGCGACCGCGATGCTGGCGGCCGACGACAGCCTCTCCCGCGCCGAAGTCGCCATCGCGATCCGCGCCGATTTCAAACGCCGCGGCATCAGTTGGACCCTGCTCGACCATGTCGCGACCTTCGCGCGGACCAAAGGGATCGCGACGCTTGAATCGATCGAGAGCCGCGACAATCACCAGGCGATCGACCTCGAACGCGAACGCGGCTGGGTCGCATCCGCCTGTCCGGGCGATCCGTCTTCGATGATGCTGCGACTCACGCTGTCAGCCTGATGCCGACATCGCCAGTGCCGCGGCGCTGGCGATCTACCGAAGGCGCTGCCAAGTTGCGACCGCAAGTTTGGTCACTTCGGTGACGACTATCGTCCCGACTACCGCAGCGGCGCAGAACCGCACCGTCGCGGCTGAAACCGGTGCTGTACCGAGCACTCCGCCCAGCAGCGGCCACGCCATCGCGGTCACCTGCAACGCCAGCGCGATGCCGACGCCCAAGAGCAGCCACGCATTCGACAATACCGGCTCGCGGAAGATCGACCGTCGCTCGCTCCGCATGCACAGCACGTAAACGTTCTGGAACAGCACAGTCATTAATAACACTGCGTTCTGAATTTCAGCAAGCGGGCGCCCCTCACCGCGCATCTGCGACACCAGATACAGCGCGAGCCCGGTCATCAACAGCGCCGGCGGGATCATCAGCGCGATCGCGCTCCGGTCGAGGATCGGCGCGCTCGGCGGACGTGGCGGCTGGCGCAGTTCGTCGCCCTCGCCGCGGCCGAAGCCGAGCATCACGTCCTGCGCGCCGTTGGTGACGAGATTGAGCCACAACAGCTGCACCGCGGTCAGCGGCATCGGCAGGCCGAGCATCACCGCGCCGATGAACATGCCGATCTCGGCGATCCCGGTGGCGAGCAGAATGATGACGATCCGCCGGACGTTGGCATAGGTCACGCGCCCCTCCTCGACCCCGGCGACGATCGACGCGAAATTGTCGTCGGCGAGCACGAGGTCGGCGGCGCCGCGCGCGACGTCGGTGCCGGCGACGCCCATCGCCACGCCGATATGCGCAGCCTGGAGTGCGGGCGCATCGTTGACGCCGTCGCCGGTGACCGCAACCAGTTCACCGCTGGCGGCCAGGATGCGGACGATCTCGAGCTTCTGCACCGGCTCGATCCGCGCGAACACGCGGCCGCCGAGCACCAGCGCGGCGAGTTGCTCGGGCTGGCCCGCGAGATCGGTCATCTGCGCGCCGGTGACGACCTGCTCCTCGGTGACCTCGAGCCCGAGCCCGCGGGCGATCGTCAGGGCCGTGCCGGGATGATCGCCGGTGACCATCCGCACGCCGATCCCCGCCTCGGCACAGCGCGCGACCGCGGCGGGAACTTCGGGACGGACCGGGTCGATCAGCCCGATCCAGCCGAGCAGCACGAGATCGGTCGGCGCGGTCGGATCGGTGGTCGTCGCGCCCGCCGACGCGGCGACTGCGATAACGCGATAGCCTTCGTCGGCCATCGCCAGCGCGGCGGCGAACGCGCCGGGGTCGATCGTACGACACATCTGCCGGATGATCTCGGGCGCACCCTTGGCGAACACGCGGACGCCCTGCCCGTCGGCCACCGCGACGGTCGAGAATTTGCGGACCGGTTCGTAAGGCAGCGCCGCGGTCCGCTTGACCGCATGCAGCGCGGCCAAATCCTCGCCGCCATCGCCCGCGAACCGCAGCAACGCGACGTCGACCGAATCCCCAACCGGCGTACCGTCGGGGCCGATCGATGCCTCGTTGCACAGCGCAGCGGCGCGGCGCATCTCCGCCAGACTGTCCGCAGGCCAGTCTGCGCTCGCGAAAACCCGTCCGTCGGCGAGCAGTATCTTCTCCACCGAGAGGATATTCCGCGTCAGCGTGCCCGTCTTGTCGCTGGCGATGATCGTGCACGCGCCCAGTCCCTCGACCGCGGGCAGCGAGCGGACGATCACCTTCCGCGCCGCCATCCGCCGGGTCCCCGCCGCCAGCGCGACGGTCACCGCGATCGATAGGCCTTCGGGGATCGCCGACACCGCCAGCGCAACCGCGAGCAGCAGGATCTGGTCGCCCGGCCGGCCCTGCATCACCAGGACGAGCGCGAACGGAATAATCAGCACGATGGTCGCGATGCTGATCTGCCGCGCCAGCCGGTCGAGCCGGACGACGAGCGGCGGCGGCGTCGCCTTGGCGGTCCGCAACGACGCGTCGATCGCGCCGAGCGCGGTATCCGCTCCGGTCGCGACGACGATTCCTACGCCGCGCCCCTGCTCGATCATCGTGCCGGCGAGCACCATCGTCGTGCGCTCACCGGGCGGCGTGGCGGCGGGCAACACCGCCGTCTGGTCCTTCGCGACCGCCACGGATTCACCGGTGAAGGTCGACTGGTCGACGCGCAGCGCGCTGCTCGACGACAGGCGAATATCGGCGGGCACGGCCATGCCGCTCTCCAAGGCTACGACATCACCGACGACGATCGCTCGCGCGTCGACGACCGATACCGCGCCGCCGCGCAGGACGGTCGCGGTCTGGCCGATCATCCGGCCGAGCGCGGCGAGGCTGTCCGCCGCCTTGCTCTCCTGCACCGTGCCGATCGCCGCGTTGACGAGCAGCACGACACCGATGAACCCCGCATCGGTGCGGTGGCCGAGCCCGAGCGAGATCGCCGCCGCCGCGATCAACAGGTAGATCAGCGGACTGTTGAACTGCCGCGCGAACAGCAGCAGCGTCGAGGGCGCCGGCGGTGGCGCAAGTTCGTTCGGCCCGTCCCGAAGCAGGCGCGCGGCGGCGTCCTTCGTGTTCAGTCCCTCTGCGCTGGTATCGAGCAGCGCCATCACGCGTGCTGCAGGCGTCGCATGCCATGCCCGCGGGACGGGCGTCTGGTCGTGCCGCTGGTCGATCGGGCGCTCGGCGATCATTGTCCGGTCGCTTCGATGATCGTGACGGGAGTACCGGTGCCGGCACTCGCCAACGTCTCGCGCGTCACCAGCAGGGTCGTACCAGGCGTCGTCACGGTCGCCAGCGCGGCGCGGAACCCCTCCGCCAGATGCCCCTTGGCACGATCCTCGGCGGTCAGTTCGCCGGTTCTCGGATCGCCGGGCAACGGCAGGCGCAGCCAATGCTCGCCCGCCGCATCGATCGATTGCAGCGTGAACGCGGCAGTCCGCTCGATCGGCGCATCGAACGCGATCGCGCCGGAGCCGATCTCGATCCCGTTGCGCAGCACGACCACCCGCTTGTCGCGCCCGCTGATCACGATCGAGACCGGCCCCTTCGGCGACAGCGCCGGGTTCCACACGAAGTCCCCGCCCGCCGATCCCGCCGACGTCAGCATGCCCGGCTTGGCGGCCACCACCGGAACGCGCGCGTCCTGCGTGATGACGACGGTGATCCCGAGCCGGGTGATCCCGAACAGCAGTTTGGCGAACGCAGGCGGCAGGCGGATGCAGCCATGCGACGCCGGATAGCCCGGCAGATTGCCCGCATGCATCGCGATCCCGCCCCAGGTCAGCCGCTGCATGAACGGCATCGCTGCGTCCTTGTAGAGGTTCGACACGTGATCCACGTCCTTCTGGAGCACGGTGAAGACCCCGGTCGGCGTCGCATGGCCATCGCTGCCGGTCGACACGGTCGAAACCCCGATCGCCACGCCGTTGCGATAGGCATAGGCCTTTTGCGTGGCGAGGCTGACGATCACCGTCACCGGTCCGGCGGGCGCGATCTCGGGTGCCCAGAGATATTCGCCGGGCTTGAGTTGCTCGATCCGGCCGTCGACGCTCGACGGCGTTTGCGCCGAAGCGGTGGTAGCGAAAATAAGGGCGAGCGCGAGGCTGTACGTCAGGCGGCGCGTCGTCATGGTGGATTCCGATCGAAGAGGTTTCGCCGAACACGGCGGTCGACCAGACGCTATCGATCGCGTCGTGCCGGCATCACCGTCGGAAACTACGCAGGATGGTACGCATAAGACCGTGTTACCGATGACGAGCGTGATAGTGCCTGTCGATGGCGGTCTGTTGGCGCGACGCTTGCCGGGACGGTATCACCAGACGGTTCGCACGAGGAGTTGACGGTGGAAAGGATCGGTTTCGGCGGTGGCTGCCATTGGTGTACCGAAGCGGTCTTCCAGGCGTTGCGCGGCGTCGTCCACGTCGATCAGGGCTTCATCCGGTCCGAGGCTCCTTCGGACCGCTGGGCGGAGGGCGTGATCGTGCAGTTCGACCTGGCGATCATCGATCTGCCAACACTGGCCGAGGTCCACCTCCGCACGCATTCGGCGAACGGAACCTACTCGCCCGGGGGACGGTATCGCAGCGCGATCTATGTCTTCGACGCGGACCAGCGCGATAAGGCGGCACGAACGCTCGCACACTTCGCCAAAGAGTCCGGCATGCCTGCCCGGACGATGGTGCTTCCGTTCGTCGGCTTCAAACCGTCCGAGGCACGCTACAGAAACTATTGTCTGACCGATTCCAACCGGCCGTTCTGCCGCCGCTACATCGATCCGAAGCTGGCGTATATCCAGCGCCATTTCGCGAGCATCGCAGGGCGCAAGACCACCGACGGTCCCTAGGACGCCGCCGGCCACGGTGACGGTGGCGCCCGGACTCGAAACTTGGGCGTATTGCGCCACGTCAATTTCGATTTTCGGACGAGATGCTAAACTCCCGGCCTGACTGTGTCTTGGGAGGGGGTAATATGGGCATCCCGTGGAGCGAGCTGGCGACGTTGATCCGCGTCACCGACCGAACATCGGAAATAGGGGCAAGCCGCGAGATCTTGCAGGAAGGTCCGCTCCACCGCGTGGTGGAGACGGTCGCGGCAATGCCGCGGGAAGCACGCCGTGGCCTGTCCGTATCGTTGCCCGACCGTCGCGTCCGCCCGCACACGTTCGACCGGCACGAGATCGATGCTTTGATCATGGACCTTGGCCGCTCGCGGCAATGACACGTCGACGAACCTGTATAAGATGGTACGCACGCGCAAAGTCCATGTTGCCCGACGGCCGCGTCCGCTAGGCTCGTGACGATCCACCCGAGAGACGCCTTATGACCGCAACCATCATTACCCCCAGTGGCCCCGGCGCAATGGAAGCCGGCCTCGTCCTCGACGAGGAAGGCGGCCGCTTCGTCGTGCTCACGTTCAAGGAGCCAAAAGGCGAGCCGACGCTCGTCACCTTCACGGTTCCGATATTCCAGAACTATGTCGAGCATCTCGTCCGCACCGCCAAGGCAGCGGACGAAGAGGCCAATTGGGGTATTCCCGGCTAGCGCCGGACCACGCGTGCGGCGGTCACGCGACACATCTCATGGAAAGCCTCGGTCGCCACCGCCTGGACGCCCGAGTGGCCCCGCGTTTTCGCCTGAAGGGATCACGCCTGTAGCGAGGTCAATATACTCGAAACCTTGGCGCGCAGTTCGGGCTCGCGGGTGACTTCCAGCATCGCGCTGAGGCTCATGCGCGTGCCGGCGACGTTGCCTCCGATGAGTTCGAGACGCGCGCGCTCCCACCAGCCATGACCCGACCCCGGCGCCACCACGGTCATGCGCTGATACAGGGTGAGTGCGCGCCGCCCCTCCCCCCCGGCTTCGGCCCGCGTTGCCGCATTCAGGAGCAGACGAAGCAGGATTGCCCGGTTCGACATGGTCGCGACGTGGCTGGTCGCCGCAACCCGCCCGGGGTCCATCGTCTGCAGCAGCACGACAAGCTGGTCGCGATCGACGAATTCACCGCCGCGAAACGGATCGATCATCACCGGAACCACATCCTCGCCCACCAACACGAGGACGTGCCCCGGAACGTCCAGCATATTTGCCGTCCAGCCCAACCGCCGCGCAGCCGCGACGTAGAGAATGGACAGGGTCACGGGCAAGCCTTGGCGACGCTCGATGACGCGGACCATGTCGCTATTGGCGGGGTCGTCATACGTGACCCGGTCACCGATAAAACCGAATTCGCTGCCCAGCACCTGGGCGAGGAGCAGGGCCTGCGACCTGGCGTCTCTAGCGTCGGCGCCAATCGTCGCCAGCCTGTCCGCGATCGCCCGGAATACGCCTAGGCAGAAGTCGCGGCTGGTTTCCGGATGGTCGAGCAAAGCCAACGCCAGCGCGGCCTCGTCTAGAACGACGTCTTCCTCGTCGATAAGGCCAAGATGGATCAGATCGTCGTGCATTACGCCAACATGGTGGCGCCGTCACCGTCCGCAACGCTTGCAGGGCTCCGAACGAATAACTATTCTTGAGTCCTCTTGCGGATGCCGATGCTTCGCGGTGTTGTCGTTTGGTGCAACCATGAGGTTTTCGGACCGCCCGGCCAGTCTTCGGCCAAATAACGGCCAATAATGGTCGCCGACTTTTCGCAGGGCAACCCTTGCAATAACTGAGGACCAACGGACGAATTGCAACGTGACGCCCTCGCCGGTTCACGACGTGCGACCCGACGCTCGCTCAACCATGCGTACGCCCCGGCTCTGGGTGTCATCCCGTCTGCCCCAGCCCCTCCAGTCGGACCGGCCATGTCGGTCTGGCGAGCAGTTCGCTGTCGATGGGTAGCGCGCGGCGACTGACGACAAGGTGGATACTTCCCCAAACAGGAAAGACTTTGGAACAGACTCCACCGGTTAGCGCTTGGTCTGTCGATCACCCCGGGAGCTATGACCATGACCGATACGACACGGCGCAATTTCGTGACGGGCGCTGCGATAACCGCAGGCGCGGTCGTCGCGACGACGGCTCACGCCGCTGCACAGGATGGCGGCAAACCCGCCGCGACGACACCGGCGGCGGCTGCCTATCCGAAACCACCCTATCCCGTGCAGCGCCAGCCCTGGCCCGGTCTCGCATCGAAGATGACGCCGCGGCCGGATCACGGCGAGACGAGTTACAAGGGATCGGGAAAGCTTGCCGGCAAGCGCGCGCTGATTACCGGCGGCGACAGTGGGATCGGTCGTGCCGCCGCGATCGCCTATGCCCGTGAAGGGGCGGACGTCGCGATCAACTATCTGCCTGCGGAAGAACCGGACGCGCGCGAAGTCATCGCCCTGATCCGGGCCGAAGGCCGCAAGGCGGTTGCGATCCCCGGCGATCTCCGCGACGAACGATTTTGCCGCCGACTGGTCCAGCAGGCGGCAGAGCAGCTTGGCGGGCTCGACATCCTGGTCAACAATGCCGCGCGCCAGCAGACCCGTCCGGGTATCGCCGACATATCCAGCCAGGATTTCGACGATACGATGAAGACCAACGTCTACGCGCCGTTCTGGCTGACGAAGGCGGCGCTCGAGCGGATGGGTGCCGGCGCAGTGATCGTGAATACGTCCTCCGAGCAGGCCGGCAACCCCTCCCCCGACATCGTCGATTATGCCCTGACGCGGGCCGCCGTGCTGAACTTCACCAAGAGCATGGCGAAGCAGGTGGCGAGCCGCGGTATCCGGGTGAACGCGGTTGCGCCGGGTCCGTTCTGGACGCCGTTGCAGGTCAGCGGCGGCGCTACGCCCGAAAAGCTACGAAGTTTCGGCGGCGACTCACCGATGGCCCGCGCGGGTCAGCCTGCGGAAATCGCAGCACTGTACGTGGCGGCAGCCGATCCGTCGCTGAGTTACTCGACCGGCCAGATCTTCGGATCGACCGGTGGCAACGGTCAACCCGCCTGACCAACCCGCGCCGCAATCCCTCACCCGGTTGCGGCGCGACCGGGCGTATCGCTCTCGGACCGGTCAGCGGGCACCCATCCCCCATCCCCTCTGACTATAACCTCTGAATAGAGATCGTACTGCGGGGAGTTCGATCTGGTGTCCGATTGACCGCCATGCCAAACAACCGCGCATATCGAACAAGGGGATATCAATGCGCGCCGGTGCCTGTCTGATCGCTCTGCTCCTTGCCACCACCGCCACGGCCCAGACGCCCGGCACCCCGTATCACCGAGCCCCGGATGCGATCGCAAAAGCGCTCGAAACGCCGCCGACGCCCGGTGTCGCGATCAGCCCGGACCACCGTACCGTCGCGATTCTCGGTCGGGAAAGCTTGCCGTCGATCGTCAATTTGTCGAAACCCATTCTGCGTCTTGGCGGATATCGCATCGACCCAGCGACAAACGGGCAGGCCGAGGTCCGCGTGCAGTGGCTGAATTCACTTAGCTTCAAGGACGTGGCGAGCGGCAGGACCGTGACCGTAAAGCTGCCCGCCGGATTGCGGTTCGCCGCGCCCGACTGGTCGCCCGACGGCCGCCGCCTGGCCTTCTACGCGCAGGAACCGCAGGGCTTGTCGCTGTGGATCGCCGATCGTGACGGTACCGCGCGTCCGGTCGCCAAGGGCCTCAACGGAAGTTTCGGCACGCCGTTCGCCTGGATGCCCGACAGCGCCGCATTGATCGCCTACACCGTTCCCGCCGGCCGCGGTGCGGCGCCCGCCGCCAGCATCGCCCCGACCGGCCCGATCGTACAGGAAAGCGCCGGTCGGACATCGGCTGCGCGCACCTATGAAGACCTGCTCGGCGATGCGCATGACGAGGCGCTGTTCGACCATTATTTTACCGGCCAGCTCGTCCGGGTCGATCTGGCCGGCACTACTCGGCCGATCGGGACGCCGGCGCTGATCACCGACTTCAGCGTCTCGCCTGATGGCCGCTACTTGCTGACCGAACGGCTCAAGCGGCCCTATTCGTATCTCCTTCCTGCGCGCTTCTTCCCGACCGAGATCGCCGTCTCGACGATCGACGGCCAGCCGGTGAAGACGTTGGTCGACCGCCCGCTCGCCGACGATCTGCCGGTCGACTTCGACGCCACCGTCAAGGGTCCGCGCGAGGCGACATGGCGGTCGGATGCACCGGCGACGCTGGTCTGGGCCGAAGCGCTCGACGGCGGCAATCCCCGCGCGAAGATTGCGTTCCACGACAAGGTCATGATGCAGGCCGCGCCGTTCGATGCGGCTCCCGTCGAACTGGCGATGACCCCGGCCCGCTATGCGGAGACCTTTTGGGGTGACGACGGCTTCGCGATGATCATCGATCGCGAATGGCGGTCGCGCACCGAGCATCGCCTCGCCGTCGCACCATCGCGCCCGGGCCAGACTCGGACCGTGTCGACGCGCAATTACCAGGATCAATATGGTAATCCCGGCGATCCGATGCTCGAGGACAATGCCGCGGGTAAGCCGGTGATGCGCTTCAAGCCCGCGCATGACGGCATCTACGTCACCGGCGAGGGAGCGACCAAGGCAGGCGCCTTCCCGTTCCTCGCGACGATGCCGTTGACGGGCGGCGAGCAGACCCGGCTATGGACCGCCAAGGCGCCCTATTACGAGACGGTCGTCGCGTTGCTCGACGACAAGGCGCAGCGCATCCTGACCCGGCGCGAGAGCGCTAAGCTCGCGCCCAACTACATGATCCGCAGCGTGAAGGGCGGCAGCGCCAAGCCGATCACCGCGTTCGCCGATCCCGCCCCGGTGTTTGCCGGCGTGACGCAGCGCACGATCACCTACGCCCGGACCGACGGGCTCCCGCTGTCCGGTTCCTTGTATCTGCCCGCCGGCTATGACGCGAAGCGCGACGGGCCGCTGCCGACTTTGCTCTGGGCCTATCCGGGTGAGTTCACCGACGCGAAGGTCGCGGGACAGACCGTCGACCAGGGTAATCGCTTCGTCCGTCCACGCGGCATCAGCCATCTGTTCCTGCTGACCCAGGGCTACGCGATCCTCGATAATCCGGCGATGCCGATCATCGGCGAAGGCGGCGCGGAAGCCAACGACACCTATATCAAGCAACTCCAGCTGGACGCGCAGGCCGCGGTCGATGCGGTGGTCAAACTGGGTGTCGGCGACCGCACCCGGATGGCTGTCGGCGGGCACAGCTATGGCGCGTTCATGACCGCCAATCTGCTCGCGCATACCGATCTGTTCCGGGCCGGCATTGCCCGCTCGGGCGCGTATAACCGCACATTGACCCCGTTCGGGTTTCAGGCCGAACAGCGCACCTATTGGCAGGCGACGCCGACCTATACGGAGATGAGCCCGTTCACCTATGCCGACCGGATCAAGGCGCCCATCCTGCTGATCCACGGCGGCGCGGACGACAATAGTGGCACTTTCCCGATCCAGTCCGAACGCATGTACGCCGCGCTTAAGGGTAATGGCGCGACCGTCCGTTATGTCGTCCTGCCGAACGAGCCGCATGGCTATCGCGCGCTGGAGTCGACCCAGGAAACGCTGTGGCAGATGACCGACTGGCTGAACCGCTACGTCAAGCCGAAGCCGTCTTCTGGAGCGGTCGCGCAGTCGACGTCCGATGCCAAATGAAACACTGCGCTGACGGCTGAAGCAGCGCGACATAGCGCCCATGCGTCGGCCGCTATGCTACTGAAATCGCGATAACTCGCCCGGGATCGCGACGGAGTGGCCCCGTTGCAGGAGCGCGGTCGCGTGGCTGCGAGCGTATGGCTGGCTCGACTATTCGGCACCGCACTGATGTCGCGGGTCGGCCTTGCGCTTGCGTGTTACCGCTCCCACTAATATTGCTTGCGCGTCGCGCGCCGCCCCCTGATGACGATGCGGCGCGCCCGGACTGACCTGGAGACTTGATATGGACGGCACCTTCCCGATCGGCGCGCGCGCCGTGAGCAGCGACGTCACCTTCCTGGCGATCGATCCCTCGACCGACGCGAAGATCGAACCCGCCTTCGCGGTATCGAGCGAGGCGGACGTCGCCGACGCGTGCAAGCTCGCCGAAGCCGCGTTCGACACCTTCCGCGAGATCGATCCCGAGGCCCGCGCGGTCTTCCTCGAGACGATCGCCGACGAGATCGAGGCGATCCACGAGCCACTCGTCGCGCGCGCGATCCAGGAGAGCGGCCTGCCTCGCCCGCGTCTCGAGGGTGAGCGCGGTCGTACCACCGGCCAGCTTCGCCTGTTCGCCAAGCATCTCCGCGCCGGCACCTGGGCCTCGGTCGTGATCGATCAGGCGCAGCCCGATCGCAAGCCGATGCCGCGTTCCGACCTCCGCCAGCGCCGGATTGCGGTCGGTCCGGTCGCGGTGTTCGGTGCGTCGAACTTCCCGCTCGCCTTCTCGGTCGCGGGCGGCGACACCGCCTCCGCGCTCGCCGCCGGTTGCCCGGTCGTAGTCAAGGGCCACCCCGCGCATCCCGGTACGTCGGTGATGGTCGGCAAGGCGATCCAGGCTGCCGTCGCCAAGTGCGGCCTGCCCGAGGGCGTGTTCTCGCTCGTTCAGGGCCCTGCCAACGAACTCGGCGCCGCGCTCGTCACCGATCCGCGGATCAAGGCGGTCGGATTCACCGGTTCGCGTGGCGGTGGCCTTGCGCTGGTGGCGCTCGCCGCGGCGCGCCCCGAGCCGATCCCGGTCTATGCCGAGATGAGCAGCATCAACCCGGTGATCCTCTTCCCGGCGGCGCTCGCGGCACGCGGCGAGGCGCTTGGCAAGGCGTATGTCGGGTCGCTGACGATGGGCTCGGGCCAGTTCTGCACCAACCCCGGCATCGTCGTTGCGGTCGACAGACCGGATCTGGACGTGTTCGTTGCTGCGGCTGCCGCCGCGCTGGGCGAGGCAGCGCCGCAGGTGATGCTCACCCCCGGCATCCACGCCAGCTATGACAAGGGCGTCGCCGCGCTTGCCGGCAACGGTGCGGTCGAAACGCTCGCCCGCGGCACCGAAGCCGAAGGCGCCAACCGCGGCCGGGCGGCGTTGTTCTCGACCACCGGCAAGGCGTTCGTCGCCGACCCCGCGCTGTCGCACGAAGTGTTCGGGGCTGCCTCGATCATCGTCCGCTGCGCCGATCTCGCCGAGGTCCGCAGCGTGATCGAGAAGATCGAGGGGCAGCTGACGATCACGCTGCAGATCGACGAGGGCGATCATGCCGATGCGGCCGCGCTGCTGCCGGTGCTGGAGCGCAAGGCCGGTCGCATTCTCGCCAATGGTTGGCCGACCGGTGTCGAGGTCGCCCCGGCGATGGTGCATGGCGGGCCGTTCCCGGCGACGTCGGACCCGCGCACGACCTCGGTCGGCACCGCGGCGATCGAGCGCTTCCTGCGCCCGGTCTGCTACCAGGACCTGCCCGACGCGCTGCTGCCCAAGGCGGTCAAGCACGGCAACCCACTGGGCCTGCCGCGTACCGAGGGCTGACCGGCCCGAGATCGGGAGCTGCAGTCTCGAACGGCAGCTCCCCCTTGTTTTCCTGCAATACCGAACGCCGCCCCTTCGAACATCCGTCACCCCAGCGAAAGCTGGAGTATCCCCGTGATGAGCGATCCGTACGCCCAATCTGATACCCCAGCTTTCGCTGGGGTGACGGGTGCTGCACGGGGCATGTCCCCCCTAACCACGCGTATTCATTGACACGCGTGCCCCACAAACCCACTAGTCCGGCATGACAAATCCAGGCTCGTCGCTCCTCTCGTCGCGCACCGTCTCCCTGCCCTCCGACATCGGCAGCTACATCGACGAACTCGCCGCCGCCGGCCACGGCGACGCCACCGCGATCGTCCGCACCGCGCTCGAGCAGATGCGCGCGCGTGACGCCCTGCAGAAGCCAGCCGAAATCCTGATCGGCGGCGGCGAATGCGGCATGCTGGTCCGCCAGCGCGACTGGGCCGCGACCGCGCTCGGCCCGATCGACTCGTGGCCCGCCGAGCTGCGAGTCACGCTCGCCAACATCCTCAACTCGCCCGTCGCCAAGGTCGTGATGTGGGGGCCCGAGCACATCATGCTCTACAACGACAGCTACCGCGCGGTCGCCGGCGATCGCCACCCCGCCGCACTCGGCAGCCCGGTCGTGACCGCGTTCCCCGAAGTCTGGGACTGGAACCGCGCCGTCCTCGAAGCGGGCTTCCGCGGCGAGACCGTCGCCTATCGCGACCAGCCGATCCTGTTCCAGCGCAACGACGGTCCCGAGCTGCTGACGCTCGACCTGTTCTACACGCCCATCTATTGCGCCGGCGGCACGGTCGGCGGCGTCCTGTGCACGATGGTGGACAATAGCGGCCGAGTCGAAGCCGAGCACCGCCTCGTCGCTAGCGAAGCCGAACTGCGCCGCATCACCGATGCGGTGCCCATGCTGATTGCATACGTCGATCGCGACCATGTCTATCGCCTCGCCAACGCGCACTACGACGAGTGGCTCGGCGTCGTGCCTGAGTCGATGATCGGCAAGCCCGTTCGCGAGGTACTTGGCGACACGGTATATCAGGATCGCCGTCCCTCGTTCGAGCGCGCGCTGGCGGGCGAAAGCTTCATCGCGCAGACCGTCTTCCCGCACCGCGACGGGCGTCCCCGCCGCGCCGAATTCCGCTACGTACCGCACACCGCCGCGGACGGCTCGATACCCGGCATCTACGTGCTCGGCATCGACGTCGAGGAGCGTGCCGAACGCGAGGCCGAACTCGGCATCAGCAACGGCCGCTTCCGCACCGCGATGGACGCGGTCCACGGTGTGCTATGGACCAACAGCCCGGACGGCCGGATGATCGGCGAGCAACCCGGCTGGGCGACGCTCACCGGCCAGTCGATCGACGAATACCAGAATTTCGGCTGGGCCGACGCAATCCATCCCGACGACGTCGCCTCGACGATCAAGGCCTGGACCGCCGCCGTCCTGAGCAAGTCGATGTTCGTTTTCGAACACCGCGTCCGTCGCCATTGCGGCACGTGGCGCACGTTTGCGGTGCGCGGCCTGCCGATCCTCGACGACGCGGGCGAGGTGCTCGAATGGGTCGGCGTCCACACCGACATCACCCACCAGCGCGCTGCCGAAGCCGCCTTGCGCGACCAGGCCGAGGCGCTCGCCCGCCAGGTCCGCCACCGCGAGCGCGCCGAGGATCAGCTCCGCCAGCTCAACGAGACGCTCGAAGCCCGCGTCATCCGCGAGATCGACGAGCGTCGCCAGGCCGAGGCCAAGCTCGCCCAGTCGCAGAAAATGGAGACGGTCGGCAAGCTCACCGGCGGCGTCGCGCACGACTTCAACAACCTGCTCCAGGTCGTCTCCGGCAACCTCCAGCTGCTCGGCAAGAATCTCGAAGGCAATGAGCGCGCCGAACGCTGGGTCGCCAACGCGATGGCCGGCGTCACGCGCGGATCGAAGCTCGCCGCGCAACTGCTAGCGTTCGGGCGTCGCCAGGCGCTCGAGCCTAAGGTCGTCAACGTCACGCGGTTCGTGCGTGGAATGGGCGACATGCTGCGTCGCGCGATCGGCGAAGGCGTCGAGATCGAGACCGTGGTCGGCGGCGGACTGTGGAACACCTTCATCGACCCCGCGCAGATCGAGAACGCGCTGCTCAACCTCGCGATCAATGCGCGCGATGCGATGGAGGGCCAGGGGAAGCTGACGATCGAACTCGGCAACGCCCATCTCGACGACAGCTACGCGCAGGGCCATGACGAGGTCGAAGCCGGCCAATATGTGATGCTAGCGGTGTCCGACACCGGCACCGGCATGAGCCCGGAGATCATCGAAAAGGTCTTCGAACCGTTCTTCTCGACCAAGGGCGAAGGCAAGGGCTCCGGCCTCGGCCTGTCGATGGTCTACGGCTTCGTCAAACAGTCCGGCGGCCATGTGAAGATCTATTCCGAGGTCGGCGAAGGCACCACGATCAAGCTCTATCTGCCCCGCGCGATGGAGAGCGAGGATGTCGAGGTCGTCGCCGATGCCAGCCCGATCTCCGGCGGCACCGAGACCGTGCTGGTGGTCGAGGACGATGACGAGGTCCGCGGCACCGTCGTCGAGCTGCTCACCGATCTCGGCTACAGCGTGTTGAAGGCGGTCGACGCGGCCAGTGCGCTGAACGTGGTCGAGAGCGGCGTGCCGATCGATATCCTGTTCACCGATGTCGTGATGCCCGGCACGCTGAAAAGCCCGGAACTCGCGCGAAAAGCCAAGGAACGGCTGCCCGATCTCGCGGTGCTGTTCACGTCGGGCTATACCGAGAACTCGATCGTCCATGGCGGCAAGCTCGATGCGGGGCTCGACCTGCTGTCGAAGCCGTACACGCGCGAGGCGCTCGCCCGGAAATTCCGTCAGGTGCTCGCCAACCGCCAGCGTGCGGGCAGCCCCGCCGCGAAGGCCGCGCGCGATGCCCGGATCGACGCCGACCGCCGCCTCGACACCCCCGCCCGCCGCACCGTCCTGCTGGTCGAGGACGACGCGCTGATCCGCGCCAACACCGCCGAGATGTTGCAGGGTAGCGGCTTCGTCGTGGTCGACGCGGCAAGCGCGGAGGACGCGATGACGGCGCTCCAAACCGTGCCGATCGATGCGCTGGTGACCGACGTGAACCTGCCTGGCGTGTCCGGACCGGATTTCGCGCGCACGGCACGGGCGCTCAGGCCGGGGGTCGGCATTGTCTTCGCGACCGGCGATACGGCATCGGTCGCCGACGAAACCGACGCGATCATGCTGGAGAAGCCGTACGGCCTCGACGCGCTCGCCGCGGCCGTGCTGGCCTCGCTGGGCGAAACGATACTTGCGGATCCGCTCCAGGCCGCCCCACCGACAAACCGCCTGACCGACGCCGAGTAGAGCGTCGGAGCGATCCTCCCTCGCCAGGGGGAGGTGGCGCCGAAGGCGACGGAGGGGGAGGACACGCAACGTACGTTCCTCCTCCCTCCCCTCCGTCAGGCGGCGCCTGCCACCTCCCCCTGAAGGGGGAGGATCGAGACCTTATCGATCCGCGGTGACTCACATCAATTGCACCCCGTTCTCCTCGCCCCATATGATACGCGAGCAATTCCACCCCGCGAAGGATCTGATTTGACCGAGGACCGCGGCAGCAAAGCCAGCGCAGGACGCGCGATTCCTAGTGGCCGCCTCGCCCGTCTCGGCGTCTTCGGACGTCTCGCCGGTGGTGTAGCGGGCGGTGTGGTAGCCGAGGGCGCCCGACGTCTGGCCAGCGGTGAGCGGCCGAGCATGGGCGACCTGTTGCTGACGCCCGCCAACGCCACGCGCGTCGCCGACCAGCTATCGCACTTGCGCGGTGCGGCGATGAAGCTTGGCCAGATGATCTCGATGGACGCGGGCGACATGCTGCCCCCCGAACTCGCGACCATCCTCGCCAAGCTGCGCAACAACGCGCACCACATGCCGCCGCAGCAACTCGACCGTGTGCTCGCCACCGAATGGGGCAAGGATTGGCGGCGGCGGTTCGCGCATTTCCAGGCGCATCCGGTCGCCGCCGCATCGATCGGCCAGGTCCACCGCGCACGGTTGCCCGACGGATCGGAGTTGGCAATCAAGGTCCAGTATCCGGGCGTGAAGGACAGCATCGATGCCGATGTCGACAATGTCGCCACGCTGCTACGCGTGTCGGGGCTGTTGCCCAAGACGCTCGACATCGCGCCTTTGCTGAACGAGGCGAAGCGCCAGCTTCACGAGGAGGCCGACTATCTGCGCGAGGCGTCGATGCTGGCGCGCTATGGCGATCTGCTCGCAGGCGAAACCACCTTCGTGGTACCATCGCTGGTCGCCGACCTGACGACGCCGGGCGTGCTGGCGATGAGCTTCGTCACCGGCGTTCCGGTAGAGACGCTTGAAACCGCCCCCCAGGAGGTGCGCGACCGCGTGGTGCGCGATCTGATATCGCTGGTTCTGCGCGAACTGTTCGACTGGCGGCTGATGCAGACCGATCCGAACTTCGCCAATTATCGCTGGCAACCCGATACCGAAAAGCTCGTGCTGCTCGATTTCGGCGCGGCCCGCCCCCTCCCCGCCGAGACCGGCGAAGGCTATCGCCGCCTGCTCGCTGCCGCACTGGCGGGCGACCGCGATGCGGTTCGCGAGGCTGCGATCGCCGCGGGCTTCCTCGGCGAGGCGGCGGTCGCCCGGCATCGCGCGCTGGTCGACCGGATGATCGACGTGATCCTGGGTGAACTCGCCAAGCCCGGCCCGTTCGATTTCGGCGACCGCGCGTTCGTCGGCGTGCTCCGCGAACAGGGCACCGAGATCGCCCGCGACCGCGAGACATGGCATCTCCCGCCGATCGACACGCTGTTCGTTCAGCGCAAGATCAGCGGCACCGCGTTGCTGGCCGCCAGGCTGAAGGCGCGGGTCGATATTCGGTCGATGGTCGCGGCTTATTGCACCGACCTTGCCAGCGGATGACCGGCCGCTAGGCGTCCGCTGCGCCTGCCGTGGCAGCGGCCGCCATCGGCGTCGTCACGTTACGGATGGCCGCAGCAAGCTCTTCCATCGAATAGGGTTTGCGTAGCAGCTCGAACCCGTACGCCCCCTCCTTCGATATGATCTCGCTATAGCCGCTGGTCAGCAGGATCGCCGTTTCGGGAAATCGTTGGCGGATCTCGAGCGCCAGTTCGATCCCGTTCATGCCCGGCATCATCACGTCTGAAAACACGATGTCGACCGGCGGCGCGAGATCTTCGAGCGTGGCCAGCGCCTCCTCGGCGTCGCGGGCGAAGACGATGTCATGGCCCAGATCGCCGAGTGCCGCGATCGCAAATGCACCGACGTCCGGGTTGTCCTCGACCACCAGGATACGGACGGGCGCCTGTTCGGGATAGACCATGCGCGCCGGGTCGGTGGCGATCGGCGCTTCGCTGCGTTCGCGCGGAAGATACAAGGTGAACGTCGCGCCCTTGCCGGGCCGGCTGTCGACGATCACCTCGCCGCCCGACTGTTTTACGAACCCGAACACCTGCGACAGCCCCAGCCCGGTGCCGTGGCCGACCGCCTTGGAGGTGAAGAACGGCTCGAAGATGTGATCGATATGGCTGGGGTCGATCCCGGTGCCGGTGTCGCGGATGGCGATCGCGACGAAATCGCCGTCCCGTGCCGGATGGCCGCGTACCGCCGGGATACGATCCGCTTCGCCGACGTCGATCGTCAGCCGGCCTCGGTGGTTCATGGCATCGCGTGCATTGACCGCGAGATTGACGATCGCCGTTTCCAGCTGGCTCGCATCCGCATTGACGCGGCACGGCTCGTCCGGCAGCCGCAACGATACCTCGATGAACGCCCCCGACAAGGTCGTGAGCATGTCGTTCATCCCGCACACGATCATCCGCGCATCGAGCACTTCGGGCGTCAGCGAAGACCGTCGTGCGAACGCCAATAGCTGGTTGGTGAGCTTGGTCGCACGGTCCGCGGTATCGGCAATCGCCGTGATATAGCGCGTCCGGCGATTCTCGCTTAGATCGGGCCGCTTCAACAGGTCGGTCGATCCTCGGATCACCGTCAGCAAATTGTTGAAGTCATGCGCGATGCCGCCGGTCAGTTGACCGAGCGTTTCCATTTTCTGCGCCTGCCGCAACGCCTCATGCGCCTGCGTCAGCTCCGCGGTGCGTTCCGCGACGCGGTTCTCCAAGGTGTCGTTGATGGTCTGGACGGCCTTGAACAGTCGCGCATTGTCGATCGCGATCGCCGCCTGCGCGGCAACGCCGACGAGCAGGCGTTCGTGCCGCTCGGTGAATTGCCCTATCTCGGAATGGCCGAACAACAGGCCGCCGAGCACCTTGCCCGATCGTGACGCGACCGGCACCGACAAATAGCTCCGCACCGGCAAATGGCCCTTGGGCATCCCGTAATGCGGCGCACTGCGACCGTAGCGCGGGTCGGCAAGGATATCATCGGACCGGATGACGCCCTCGTTGCGGAAGGTCGGGCCGAACACAGCCGTCGCGCGCGGACGCCCGAGCGCCTCGAATGCCGCACGCTCGGCCCCTGCCAGCGTAAAGAGATGGAGCCTCTCGCCGGTCTCATCCATCAGGTTATGGAAATACGCCCCGAACTGCGCGCCGGTGAGCTTGACGCCGGCATCCGTCACCATCTGGATCAGCGGCTCCAGTTCCAGCTCGGCGGCGAGCGCTGCGCCGGTAACGTTGAGGGTCTCCAGCGTATGGGTCTCGCCGTGAAAGCTGCGTTCGGCGAGCACGGCATCGGTGGTTTCAACGACGATCGCCAGCGCCCCCACGGGCACGCCCCGCTCATCGAGAACCGGCGAGTAATTGAGGTCGAGAAAGACGGCATCGTCGCGGGTCGGGAGATAGGATGTCATATCGCGACGCGCGAACGACAAGGTTTCGCCCGCCACCAGGCACACGTCCAGAACATGCCTGTTGAACGCGCTCGCTTCCGGCCAGGCCTCCTCGACGGGAGCGCCGAGCGTGGCGGGGTGGCGCGCACCGATGATGCCCGCGAACGCGTCGTTGTAGAGCATGATGCCGTCCGCACCCCACAGCAAGGCCATCGGCACCGGCGCGCACAGCATGATCGACGTCGCGGTCTTCAGGGGCTGCGGCCAGGTCTCGATCGGCCCGAGCTCGGTCGACGACCAGTCGAACGCTCCGATGAGCGTCGCCAGTTCACCCCCGCCCCTACCGCTACCGCCGCCCAAGAATGCGAACGTCCCCACAGCATTTCTACCTTTTCCACGCACCGCGGCGATGGTCCGATGTTCCGTCGAGTGCCCGGCTTAAGGCATTGGCTCAACGGTTTGCACCCCGATCCTGTACCGCAGCCTGCCAGCCAAGCAATGGCCGAGACGCCGTTCCCCCCTGACTTTCGCGCCGGGTATCGCTCTCGATCATCATCGTGGTCGGGCACCGCGGCCCCAGGCGGACACCGCGCCGTTTCGGTGCGATCACGACGATAAGCGCACGCGCCGACGTGGTACTGCTTTACATTGGCAATACACTTGATACGTTGCCCTCCGAAACGAACGGGGGTTCCATGCTCGACCTGATCAATGTCTCGCACGTCTATGCCAATGGTACGCGCGCGCTCGACGACGTAACCCTCAGCATTCCCAACGGGATGTTCGGACTGCTCGGGCCGAACGGCGCGGGCAAGTCGACGTTGATGCGGACGGTGGCGACATTGCAGACCCCGACCGCCGGCGCGATTCGATTCGGCGACATCGACGTGATCGCCAATCCGGAGGCGCTGCGCGAGACGCTCGGGTATCTCCCGCAGGATTTCGGCGTGTATCCGCGGGTCTCGGCCTATGACATGCTCGATCACATGGCGGTCCTGAAAGGGATCGCCTCGGCGCGCGAGCGTAAGGAGACGGTCGAGACGCTGCTCAACCAGACCAATTTGTGGTCGGTCCGCAAAAAGGCGATCGCGGGCTTTTCTGGTGGTATGCGCCAGCGGTTCGGCATCGCGCAGGCGCTGATCGGCAACCCCGCGCTGATCATCGTCGACGAGCCGACCGCAGGCCTTGACCCGGAGGAACGCAACCGCTTTCTCAACCTCCTCGCAGAGATCGGCGAGAACGTCGTGGTCATCCTGTCGACCCACATCGTCGAGGACGTCGCCGATCTGTGCCCCCGGATGGCCGTGCTGGCCGCGGGCCGGATACAGCTCGAAGGTGCTCCCCTCGACCTCATCCAGCGGACCCGCGGCCATGTATGGGCGAAGACGATCGGTCGCGACGAGCTCGACGAGGCGAAGCGACGCTACGAAGTCATATCGACGCGCCTGTTTGCCGGGCGGACGATCATCCACATCCTGTCGACCGACGATCCCGGCGACGGCTTTGCAGCAGCGCATGGCGGTCTGGAGGACGTTTATTTCTCGACCTTGGCCCGGTCGCGCCGCAATCGTTCCGCGGCGCCCGCGCAGAGCGTCGCCGCCTGATGTTCGGTCAAATCGCCCGCTTCGAACTACGCTATCAGCTCCGCAATCCGGTCTTCTGGACCGTGGCGATCCTGTTCTTCCTGCTGAGCTTCGGATCGATGACGATCGAGCAGATTCAGATCGGCAGCGGCGCGAACATCCACAAGAACGCCCCGGTCGCGATCGCGCAGGTCCATCTGATCATGTCGCTCTTCTTCATGTTCGTGACGACCGCGTTCGTCGCCAACGTGATCGTCCGCGATGACGAGAGCGGGTTCGGACCGATGGTGCGATCGACCCGCGTCTCCAAGTTCGATTACCTGACAGCACGCTTTCTCGGCGCATTCGGCGCCGCGGCGGTGGCGTTCGCGGCGATCCCGCTGGCGATCTGGCTCGGGTCGCTGATGCCGTGGGTCGATGCCGAGCGGCTCGGGCCGAACCATCTTGGCGACTATGCCTACGCCTATTTCCTGCTGGCGCTGCCGAGCGTGTTCATGACGTCGGCGATCTTCTTCGCCGTCGCGACGATCACGCGGTCGATGATGTACAGCTATCTCGGCGTCATCGTCTTCCTGGTCCTGTACCTCGCGATCAACGCGGTGCTGCGCGCGAAGCCGGAATGGCGCGTGGTCGGAAGCTATCTCGAACCGTTCGGGCTTGGCGCGTTCGGCACCACGACGCGCTATTTCACCGCCAGCGAGGCGAATGCCGGGCTGCCGCCCTTCGCCGGCGTACTCGTGTGGAACCGGCTGTTCGCGATCCTGATCGGCTTCGTTGCGATCGGCATCGCCTATGCGCGCTTTTCGTTCGCCGAGCGCGGCGTCTCGAAACGCGCGCTGCGCAAGCAACGGCGCACCACCGCGAAGCTCGCCGCGACCCCGCCGATGTTGGTCGACCGCCTGCCCCCCGCACGCCCGGATGCCGCCGCGTGGACGCGCCTGCGCGAACGCTGCCGGTTCGAGATGGCGCTGGTATTCCGCAGCCCGGCGTTCCTCGTGCTCATGCTGATCGGCATCTTCAACGCACTCGCCGCGCTGCTGTCGTCCAACGAGATGTACGGCACCGCGATCCGCCCGCTGACCTTCGCGGTCATCGGGGCCTTGGAGGGCGCGTTCAGTATCATCCCGATCATCATCGCGATCTACTATTCGGGCGAGCTCGTCTGGCGCGACCGCGAGCGCGGGATGCACGAGATCGTCGATGCGACATCGCTGCCCAACTGGGCGTATCTGGTGCCCAAGATCCTGGCGATCACCGGCGTGCTGTTCGCGACCTCCGTCGTGGCGGTCGTCACCGCCTGCATCGTCCAGCTCGCCCAAGGCCAGATGACGCTCGCGCTCGGCGAATATTTCGCCTGGTGGGTGCTGCCGATGACCGTAAACGCAGTGATCCTCGCGGTGCTGGCGGTGCTCGTCCAGGCGCTCAGCCCGAACAAATATATCGGCTGGGCGATCATGGTCGTCTATCTGGTCGCGACCATCACGCTGGCGAACCTCGGGTTCGAACATCCGCTCTACGATTACGGTAGCACCGGGGCGGTCCAGCTGTCCGATATGAACGGTGCCGAGATCGGTGGCCCGCGTGCTTGGTGGCTGCGACTCTATTGGGGCTCGATCGCGGTCGGTCTGTGCGTTTTCGCACACCTGCTGTGGCGACGCGGGACCGAGACGCGGCTTCGTGTTCGACTGGCGCAGATGCCGCGCCGCTTGCTCGGCACGCCGGGCGTCGTTCTCGCCGGCGCGCTGCTCGTCGCGGTCGCGACCGGCGCCTTTCTCTATCACCAGATAGACGTCATCGGCACCTATCGCACCACCGAGGACGGAGAGGCTCGGCAGGCGGCGTACGAAAAGAAGTATCTGCGCTATTTCGGCGTCAAGCAGCCCTCGGTCACCGATATCAGACTCGATGTCGCGCTCTATCCCGACCAGCGCCGACTGGAGGCCGATGGCACCTATGCGTTCGTCAACGATACCGGCGCGCCGGTCCACGACCTCCACGTCCGCTTGCGCGACGAGAAGACGCGGCTGGGCGCGGTCGTCATCCCCGGTGCGACGCTGGTGATGAACGATGCCGATTTGCAATACCGGATCTATCGGTTCGCGACGCCGCTGGCGCCCGGCGCTCGTGGGACGTTGACGTTCCACGCGACCCGCTGGCAACGCGGGCTTGTCGCGAACGGCGAAGACACCCGCGTAGTCGGCAACGGGACATTTCTCCAGAACGCCGAATTCTCCCCGCAACTCGGCATGAGCAAGGACGGTCTTCTCCAGGACCGGTCCAAGCGTAGGAAATACGGATTGTCCCCAGAGCTTCGTCCCGCCAAGCTTGAAGACCGAAGCGCGCAGGATCGAAACCTGCTCGACAATGCACCATGGGTCCGGTCCGACATCACCGTCTCGACGCTGGCGGGCCAGGTGCCGGTCGCCCCCGGGCGAAAAGTCTCCGATAGCGTCGTCGATGGTCGTCGCACCGCGCGGTTCGTTTCGACCGTCCCGATCCTCGCCTTCTTCTCGGTCCAGTCCGCTGCCTACGCGCAAAAGACCCGGATCGCCGACGCTACCGCATTGACCGTATTCTACGACCCGCAGCATGCCTTCAACGTCGACCGCATGCTCGATGCGATGCAGCGATCGCTGCGCTATTACCGCGCCAATTTCGGACCCTATCAGTTCGACTATGCCCGCATCCTCGAATATCCGGGCTATGCGAGCTACGCACAGGCATTCGCTGGCACGATCCCCTATTCCGAACGGATCGGCTTCATCGCCGACAACCGTGATCCGACCAAGATCGACTATATCAGCTACGTCACGGCGCATGAACTCGGCCATCAATATTGGGGCCATCAGTTGATCAGCGCCGACATGCAAGGCGGCTCGATGCTGATCGAGACGATGGCGCAATATTCGGCGCTGATGGTGATGAAACACCAATATGGCGACGACAAGATACGCCGGTTCCTGAAGTACGAGCTCGACAGCTATCTCCGCTCGCGGGGCGGCGAAGTCGTCGAGGAAGTCCCGCTCGATCGGGTCGAGAACCAGGGCTATATCCATTACCGCAAGGGCTCGCTGGTGATGTATCTGCTCCAGGATCGGCTCGGCGAGGCTCGGGTGAACACGATGCTCCGCGGGTTGCTCGCGCGCTACCGGTTCAAGAACAAGCCGTATCCGCGCTCGCTCGATCTGGTCGACGGCTTCCTCTCGCTGGCACGGACCCCGGCCGAAACGGAACTCGTGCTGGATCTCCTCGACCGGATCACCGTGTATGATCTCAAGACCAAGGCGGCGGTGACGCGCAAGCGGTCCGACGGACTGTACGAGACCGTTTTGACGATCGACGCTGCGAAATTCTACGCCAATGGCGTCGGCGCCGAGAAGCCGGCGCGGCTCGACGACACGATCGACGTCGGTGTCTTCGACCAGCGCCCGGGCCTTGGCAGCTTCGCCGCCAACGACGTCATATTGAAGGAACGTCGTCAGGTCCGCTCCGGCGAACAGGCGATCCGCATCATCACGAAACGCAAGCCAGCCTTTGCGGGGGTCGACCCCTATAATCTCTACGTCGACCGCAACGGCGACGACAATGTCGCCGCGGTGACGGGCGGGTGACCGCCCGACAGATGCTCCGCGCGCGGTGTGATCGCGCGCCGCCGTTGCGCGCAGTGCTTGACAGGGCGCGTCGCGGGCCGATGTTTGACCTATGAAAGCCGTTCTACCCGCCGCCGCCCGCCCGCTCCTCGAACCGCATCTTCCCCCCGCGCTCGATGTCGCGTGGTTTTCGACGCCCGCCGAGGCCAACGCGATGATCGCCGATGCCGACATCGCCTGGGTGGACATGCAGCCGACCCACCTCGTGACCGAAGCGATCCGTGCTGCCGGACCGCGCTTGAAATGGGTTTCGACGATCTATGCGGGACTGGACGCCTTCCCGCTCGACTTTCTCAAGACCAACGGCGTTACCCTGACGAACGGTGCCGGCATCAATGCGGTAACCGTTGCGGAATACGCGGTGATGGGCGTGTTGGTCGCGGCCAAGCGGTTCGATACGGTCTTGCGCGCGCACGACCGCCACGAATGGCTCAAGGATGCGCCGGGCAAGGTCGAACTCGACGGCACGAAGGCACTGATCATCGGCTATGGCACGATCGGCAGGTTGATCGGCGATCGCCTTGCCGCGTTCGGCGTCGACGTCATCGGCGTCACGCGGACCGGTCGCGACGGTACGACGACAGCGGACGCCTGGCGCGGCCAGCTCGGCACGTTCGACTGGGTCGTTCTTGCGGCCCCGTCGACCGGCGCGACTCAGGCTATGATCGGCAAGGCCGAGCTTGAGAGCATGAAGAACTCGGCATGGTTGATCAACATCGCACGCGGCGAGATGATCGATGACGCGGCATTGTGCTCGGCGCTTGCGGATGGATCGATCGCCGGCGCGTTTCTCGATCCGACCCATCCCGAACCGCTGCCCGCCGATCATCCCTTATGGTCAGCACCGAACGCGATCGTCACCATGCACCTTTCCGGCCGGAGCCAGACGACGATGTTCAAGCGCGGCGCGACGCTGTTCCTCCAAAATCTCGACGCGTTTCGGTCAGGAGCGCCGATGAGGAACGTAGCCGATCTGAGCGAAGGCTATTGATCGTTCGACGATGGTCCGACCGACGAGGCGCGGGGGATGCGGTTATAGCTTTTGATACCACGCCGCCGCAGTTTGTCTGCCTGGCGGCGACGAGCGAGCATCACGAGAACAGGTACACCGACCACGACGCTGGCGGCGATAATTGAAAACGCGACTATTAAGCGTAACGGCATATCCATCTCGGGTTAATGCCAAAAGGGCAGCCCCCACGCCATATCTAATTTGTCCGATTATGACGAGGGATGCCACGCCGACTTTATCGCCAGACCGAGGTGGTCGTTCCGCATTGGTCGTTGCGGGTCGCTGGGCCAGTGCTACGCCGGTGCCGAGAATGTCTAAGGTAGAACGGCTACAAGCTTTACTTCATTGCGCGAAAAGGCGTTTTCGCGCATGGCCAGCCGCACAATTCACCATCCGGACGACATGATATGGCCGCGAACTGGGCCCCCGACAGCTGGACGCGTCACGAAGCACGGCAGCTCCCCACCTATCCCGATGCCGCAGCGCTGACCGCGGCGACCGATCAGCTCGCGACCTTCCCGCCGCTGGTCTTCGCCGGCGAAGCGCGCAACCTGACCGCGTCGCTTGCCGAGGTCGCCGCCGGCAAGGCGTTCCTGCTCCAGGGCGGTGACTGCGCCGAATCGTTCGCCGAGCATAGCGCGAACAATATCCGCGACACCTTCCGCGTCATCCTTCAGATGGCCGTCGTCCTGACCTTCGCGTCGAAGCTCCCGGTCGTGAAGCTCGGCCGCATGGCCGGGCAGTTCGCCAAGCCGCGCTCGACCGACACCGAGACGATCGGCGGCGTCGAGCTGCCATCCTACCGTGGCGACAACGTCAACGACATCGCCTTCACCGCCGAGGCACGCGCGCCCGATCCGCAGCGCATGATCCGCGCCTATTCGCAGTCCGCCGCGACACTCAACCTGCTGCGCGCGTTCGCGCAGGGCGGCTACGCGAACCTCCACCAGGTCCACCGCTGGACGCACGACTTCATGGGCCGCAGCCCGTGGTCGAAGAAATATGCCGAGACCGCGGACCGGATCGGCGAGGCATTGGAGTTCATGGCCGCCTGCGGGATCGATCCCGAGACCGTGCCGCAGCTCGCGCAGACGCATTTCTACACCAGCCACGAGGCGCTTCTGCTCCAGTACGAGCAGGCGCTAACCCGGCAGGATTCGCTGACCGGCGACTGGTACGACACCAGCGCACATTTCCTGTGGATCGGCGATCGCACGCGGTTCGAGGGGTCTTCGCATGTCGAATACCTCCGCGGCATCGGCAACCCGATCGGCATCAAATGTGGGCCTAGCTTGGAGCCCGACGCCCTGCTGAGGATGCTCGACACGCTCAATCCCGGCCGCGTACCCGGCCGGATGACGCTGATCACGCGCTACGGCTATGACAAGATCGAGGCGAACCTGCCCCGCCTCGTCCGCGCCGTCACCCGCGAAGGCCATCCGGTGGTCTGGAGCTGCGACCCGATGCACGGCAACGTCGTCAAGGCCGCCAATGGCTACAAGACGCGTCCGTTCGACCGCATCCTCGCCGAGGTCCGCGGCTTCTTCGCGGTCCACCGCGCGGAGGGTACGCACGCCGGCGGCATCCATGCCGAAATGACCGGCCAGAACGTGACCGAATGCACCGGCGGCGCGGTCGACGTGACCGAGCAATCGCTTGCCGATCGCTACCACACGCACTGCGACCCGCGCCTCAACGCCAGCCAGAGCCTGGAGCTCGCGTTCCTGCTGGCCGAAATGCTCAACGAGGAAATGGCCGAGCGGAAGAAGGTCGCCGCCTAATAAAATGCGCGGGCGTCGCAAGAATTGTCGGTGACCGTCTTGACGGCTACCGACCCATTCCGTAGACGCCCGCATCTGCTAACGGCCCCTTCGTCTAGCGGTTAGGACGACGCCCTCTCACGGCGTAAGCACGAGTTCGATTCTCGTAGGGGTCACCAGCTTCGGTCAAGTCGCGGAAACCGCGGATTTACGGCACTTTCATCCTCCGCAGGTATAGCGGACAGGTATAGAAAGGCCGTTGTCAGTGCGAATCTCCACCCCCTGGCGGAAGCCCGATACGGGCATCTACTATCTCAACCGTGCCGTTCCCGAGCGGCTCCATGCCGAGATCGGCCGGAAGTTCGTCCGGAAGTCGCTGGGCACCCGCGACCTGGCTGAGGCGCAGCGCCTCATCCTCGACGCCTATCTTGACTCGCAGCGCGAATTTGACGCGGCCGATGCGCGCCTGGCGGCGCGCGCCGCCGCCGACGAGATCACGGCCGAACGCGCGCAGCTGGCGGTCGCCCGCCATCTCGCCGTTACGACACGTCCCGGCGACCTGAACGCGAGGTGGCCGACGTTCGGGCTCACGTACTGGCTCGAGCAGGCCGTGCAGCAGGTCTTCGGCATCCCGTCCGGGATGCCTCCCATGAGCAGCCTCGACGATGCGGCGACCCGCAGCGAGTACGTCAACCGCCGCCTGTGCGGCGACAGCTGGCTCCAGACCGTGCGCCAGCAGCCCCGCTCGAAGTGGATGGAGCTCGCGGATACCGTGCTCGTGCCGGTCTACGAGTCGGCCGATCCGCCGATCTCCAGGCTGCCGGCCAACGACCACGCCATCGCGGATGCGTGGAACGTCCGGCTCGTCGAGGACAACGCACGGTTCCATGCCTTCGTGGAGGAGCCCTACCGGGCGGGATCCAAACCTCGGCTACGCCCCGAATTGCGCTTCGTCGAGCTTCTGGGCCTGTGGAAGGAGAAGCGGAAGCCGCGGCCCCAGAGCTGCGCCGAGGCGGAGCGCGCGGTGCTCGACCTGCTCGACTATGTCGGAAACATCCCCGTCGGAAGGCTCACGTCGGATGCACTCATGGACTACCGCGACGAGGCGGAGAAGCTGCCGGTCGCCATGTCGCGCGAGGATCGTGCCCTGCCCTTCCGCCAGCGTGTCGAACGGCTGTCCGACGGTCCGGGCCCACGCGTCAGTGGCGTGACGGTGAAGAAGCGCGTCGGCGCCATTCAGGACCTCCTCGGCTTCGCCTTCCAAGAACGCTGGATACCGGAGAACGTCGGCGTCGGCCTTAAGGTCGAACGGGCCTCCCGCACCGCCCGCACCCGGCGCAGCTTCCGCAGCGACGAGCTCGCGACGCTGTTCGCCGGCGACCTTTTCCTCCGTCCGGACCTTCTGCTGCGCAGGCGCACGACGGTCAGCGACGTGACGCTCTACTGGCTCTTCGTGCTCGGGACGACATCGGGAGGACGCATCGAGGAGGTCGGACAGGCGCGCGTGGCCGACGTGAAGATCGATGCTGGCATCATCTACATCGACATCGACGATGCGACCGACCCGGCGGAAGCGGGCACCGAGCATACCAAGAGCGTGAAAAACGACGGTTCGCGCCGGATCGTGCCCGTGCATGATCGCGCACTTTCGCTCGGGTTCGCCTATTACGTCGAATGCCTACGGAGGATGGGCCAGACTATGCTGTTTCCGGATCTCCAGGCCAACCGGTTCGGAAAGGTGACGCAGAACGCTAGTCAGCGCTGCAACCGTGTCATCAACAATACGGTCGCCAAGGATCCGAGACTGGTGTTCCACTCGCTCCGTCACCGATTCAAGGACGTGGGCCGCGAGGCGGGCGTGCAGGAGCGCGTGCTCGATCAGCTCTGCGGCCACATGCCGACTTCGGTCGGCGGAAGGTATGGCGACGGCGCCAGCATCGTTCCGCTCAAGGCAGCTCTCGACCGGATGACGTTCGACGCGATCGACTGGCAGGGGGTGCTGCGGAGCAACCGCCTGATCGACTGGCAGGCCGCCACCGCGGAGGTTGTTCGGCGCGTCGCGGAACGGACCGGGCCAAAGCCGGCGGTCGCGGCATGATCCGGCCCGTCTATGCGCTCCTGGACAGCTGCACGAACGAGCTCGTCCGCATCGCATGGAGCATACACGGAGCCGTTATCGACGCCGTCGTCGAAAATCCAGATCTCGTATTCGACGACGGCAGTCCGCTCGACCTGGCCGGCCTCGAGGAGCGGCTGAGCGTGGCGTCGATGGTGCACTTCTACGTCCACGGGGACCCGAACCCCGTCGGACGGGTCGAACGGCATCAGGTGGGGGCGTAGCGCACGCATCCGCAGTATTCGTGAAGTGGAATCCCGCATGAGATATCCCAAGGTCCGATACACTCGCCTTCGAGGCGACTATCTGGAACTCTCTTCGTACGACGGTACCCGACGAGGAGTGGCGTTCGTGAACGAGGCGGCAGCCTCCGCGGCGGTCGACCTCGACCGGGCCGCCATCGACCTGACCGCCATCGGCTCCGGCTTCCTCCCGCGCGGCGCCGTCATGGTCTCAAGGGCGGGCAGCGGCGACGTCGACAGCATCCTGGACGAAGTCGACCAAGGCGATCGGCGCGATCCGCTCGCGACTGTCCGGCTCAGGTTCTCGATCGATCTGCTCGTCAGGGCGAGTGAATGGATCGACAAAGAGCGGGACCGGGAGGCGAGGCGGAGGGATCCCACAGCCGCCCGTCGCTACGAGGGCATCGTGGACGAACTGGTGGCATTCGGCTTCAGGTCGGGGGAGCCGGGGGAGCCCTGACGTTCCGGCTTTCCCGACCCCGAACGGACCGGGGGCGGCGATCCAACTCGGGTACGCAGGACCCGGCAGGCCTCTGCCGGAACTCGGGCGACTGGTACGCCGGCGGGATCCTGAGCTGCCCGGTCGGCTAGGATCAGGACCCATTGATCTGAGAGGCACGATCTGATTCAGGCTCCGTGAGGAGACCGCGCATGAGCGACCTGTACTGGCTGACCGACGAGCAGATGGCGCGGCTCGAGCCATATTTCCCAAAGAGCCACGGCAAGCCGCGAGTTGATGACCGGCGGGTGCTGAGCGGCATCGTTTTCGTCAACCGTAACGGACTGCGCTGGTGCGATGCACCCCAGGAGTATGGCCCCCACAAGACGCTCTACAACCGGTGGAAACGGTGGGGCGAAAGGGGTGTCTTCGTCCGCATAATGGAGGGGCTGGCTGCCGCGAGCGCCACGAGCCCGAAACCCTTGGTGCGAAGAAGTACGAAATCGCCTGCACCGTGGCGCCCGGCAAGCATGATCCGGATGGCGCCTTTTAAGCCCTGTAGCGTCCGTTTGTCAGCAGGCCCAACCAGGGCGCCTACGCCCAAATAGCGGACACTCCACGGGCCGGGGTGACTGCGGATCACCCGCCGGCTAGGTGAGACTGCTAATAGCGATCGGAAGTCGATCAGTCTTCAGGAGAGTGCCTGTGCTTTTTCACACCATGGTCGGATCGAATGACATTGAACGGTCCAAGCGCTTCTACGACACGGTGCTCGGCACCTTGGGTGCAGGGGAAGGGACGCGGAACATCGCCGACAGCGGCCATACACGTCTGATATACAATAACGGCAAAGGAACGAACTTCATCGTCAGCCAGCCGATCAACGACGAACCGGCAAGCGTCGCCAACGGCAGCACCGTCGCATTTTCATGCGACTCGCCCGAACAGGTGAAGCAGCTTCACGATGCCGCCGTTGCCGCTGGCGGGACATCGATCGAAGCTCCGCCCGGACCGCGCGAAACTGCTTCAATGGGCACCATCGAGCTGGCCTATTTCCGTGACCCCGACGGCAACAAATTGTGCGGAATTCATTTTCCTGCCTGATCTGTCCGACACGGGTCCGCTTCTGATTGTAGCGGACCCCGATCACGCGATCTCGCGAATGTCCGCTTTCCTGCCCATCCCGGACATTCCTGATGCAAAAATAAAACAGAGCGTGTGGAAACCCGGTCTGAGGATTCCCGTGGATCGGGGCGTATGGTATGTTTTTGCCATGGCGCATCTGTCTGGAACGGACCGCTCGCAGCTCCTGCTGCTGCCTGAAGCGGTGGATGATTATGTCGGGCCGGACAATCCGGTCCGGTTCGTCGAAGCCTTTGTCGACGGGCTCGACCTTGGTGCGGCTGGGTTCGTCCGCGTGCAACCAAAGACGACGGGGCGCCCGGGCTACGATCCGGCTGATCTGCTCAAGCTGTACATCTATGGCTACCTGAACCGGATCCGGTCGAGCCGGCGCCTGGAAACCGAGACCCACCGCAATATCGAGGTCATCTGGCTGCTCCGGCACCTCAAGCCAGATTTCAAGACCATCGCGGACTTCCGCCGCGACAACCGTGCCGCTTTCAAGACGGTGTTCCG